>CADAZN010000027.1 GCA_902792435.1 uncultured Bacteroidales bacterium | reverse complement strand
TTCTCGTCGAGCCACATCTTGGCGCCTGGCTTGATGTCGAATGCCTTGAAGAAGGTGTCGATGTTGCGCAGGGTGGCGTTAACGCGGTACTCGCCAAGTGAGTGTGGGTCGCTCTTAGTCTGCATGTAGGCAGCCTCGGGAGTGATGTTCTCGGCCCAGATGCGACCGTAGCTCAAGTAGAAGCGCTGCTCGGGGGTGAAGCCGTCAATCTTCTCACCAGCCTTAGCTTGTGGAGTCTTCATGAAGGCATCATAGGCGATGCGAAGACCGCCCTGGTCGGCGATGTTCTCGCCAAGAGTGAGGTGACCGTTAGCGTGCTCGCCGTTACCCAGGTCGATAGCGTCGAACTGCTGAGCGAGTTTCTCGGCGGCGGCGTTGAAGCGCTCGGCATCCTCCTCGGTCCACCAGTCGGTCATGTTGCCTTGATAGTCGAAGGTGCGGCCCTGATCGTCGAAGCCGTGAGTCATCTCGTGGCCAATCACTACGCCAATAGCGCCATAGTTGGTAGCGTCGTCGGCCTTAGGATCAAAGAAAGGAGCCTGGAGAATGGCTGCTGGGAACACGATTTCGTTGTTGAGTGGGTTGTAGTAGGCATTCACAGTTTGTGGTGTCATGCCCCACTCCTCGCGGTCAACGGGCTTGCCATATTTCTCGAGGTTGCGCTTGGTGCTCCACAGCGAGGCGGCCTTCATGTTGTCGTAGAGGGTCTTGCTTGGGTCGATGGTGAGCTTGCTGTAGTCTTTCCACTTGTCGGGGTAGCCCACCTTCACGGTGAAGGAGTTGAGCTTAACAAGGGCGTTAACCTTGGTCTGGTCGCTCATCCAGTCGAGGCCTGCGATGCGCTCGGCGAGGGCTTTGCGCAGGTCGCCAATGAGCTTGACCATCTTGTCCTTGCTGTCGCCAGCAAAGTACTTCTCAACGTAGAGCTGGCCCACAGCCTCGCCCATCACACCGTTAGGAATGCTCATGCAGCGTTTCCAGCGAGCCTGACGCTCCTTTTGTCCGCTCAGGGTGCGTCCGTAGAAGTCGAAGCTTGTTTCGCCCACCTCGTCGCTCAGGTAACCACTGGCGCTTGAGATAATCATGCCTGCCACGTAGTCTTTGATTTCCTGATCCTTGAGGTTGGTCATGAGGTTGTTGGCAACAGCCATCACCTTGGGTTGCTCAAGAATTACGGAGCTGATGTTCTTCACGCCCATGAGCTCGAAGTAGCGTGCCCAGTTGATGACAGGATAGTCGGCCTGGAGCTGCTCGATGGTGCGAGGATTGTAGAGCTTAGAGATGTCGCGCTGCTCGGCACGAGTCATGCTAGCCTCGGCAAACTTGTACTCGATGTCGTAGATGGTCTTTGTTGCGCGCTCAGCATCTTTTTTCTTGTAGCCAGCGAGCATGAACATCTTGGTCAGATAATCGCGATACTTCTGCTGGATTTTCTTGCTGTCGGCATCGGTCTTGAGATAGTAGTCACGGTCGGGCAGACTCATCGAACCGGCGCTCAGGTACATGGTGTTGATGGCGCTGTTGGCAAGGTCGCTCTCCACGCCAATGCCGAAGAATGGGTTGCCCAGGTACATGTGCTGATAGGCGATGAACTCGGTGAGAGTAGCGCGGTTGAAGCTTGCCAGGTCGGCAAGATCTTGCTGGATGGGCTTAGTTCCATCAGCGTTGCGGCGCACGCTGTCCATTGCCAGTGCATAGAGGTCGGTAACCTTTTGGCCGTTGCTGCCCTTGGCATGTTGCTCCTTAGCGAGGTTGTCGAAGAGCTCCTTGAGCTGGTCGCGGTTCTTCTCGGCAAGCTCGTTAAACACGCCGAAGCTTGAATACTCGGGTTTCAGGGGATTGTTCTTAATCCATCCACCACCAGCATAACGATAGAAATCGTCACCTGGATTAACTGTTAGGTCCATGTCGGCACGGTCAAGGCCATGCTTCTCGTTCTGGGCGCTAACGCTCATCAATGGGAGAGCTATAGCTGCCAGAACCATGATTTTCTTAAATCTTGTCATAATAGTTGTTTTATAATTAAGTTGAAAATTAGTTAAACTCAAATATTTGCAAAATTACTGCAAGCCGAGAGAAATACAAAATGAAAAGCTAAGATTTTCATTTTTATTACCGAGTCGCAGCCTAATTTATCTAAAAGGTAGTCATAATTAATGAAAAAAGTGAGATTTTTGCCGTTATTTGTCTCCAATAAACGGTTTTCACACATTAGACGCAACAAGTGAGGAAAAAGTTTCAAAAAAAACCGATTTTTTTCAATGTGCGAAGAAAATGACGATGATTGTTTTGCAGTTCAAAAAAAATGACTATCTTTGCACCCGCAATTTCAAAAAGTGAGCATTGGCTTGCTGTGGAATTGTTGAGTTTTCTACACTCAAAGCCCGCGCCTGTGGCGAAATTGGTAGACGCGCTAGACTTAGGATCTAGTAACGCAAGTTGTGTAGGTTCGAGTCCTATCAGGCGCACCATTAAAAAAAGATATCCCGCTGAAATCAGTGGGATGTCTCTTTTTGTTTTTGGGGTATTTTTTGTTGGTGTTTTACTTGGTGAGGATGTAGGCTGTCATGGGAGCGAGGGTGGCGGTGAGGATGCCTTTTTTCACTTGCAGTTGTTGGTTGGTTACTGTGTCGCGGTATTTGCCGTTCTCAACGGTTACAGGTATTGTCACTGTGGCTTCCTGTTCGTCGAGGTTGATTATTACAGCGGCTTTTTTGCCTCGCTCAACAATGATTTGCTTGCCGTTGTCGCTGAAGATGATGTTCTCGGGCTGGTCGGCGTTGATGTGACGGAACTCATTGACAGCACGCACCACTGGGTGCTTGAATTCATCGTTGCCTACTTTGCCAATCTCATTGTCGCCCCAGTAGTTGTCGCGTGTGCTACCGTGGGGGCGTGAGTAGAAGAGGGGAGTGCCATGCTTGCGTGCAGTGAGGAATACCCATCCCAGGCGAATGAGTTCGTCGCTCATGCAAGCCGACTCATGGGCGTTGCAATAGGTGTCGTGCGACTCAACCCAAGTTACCAGGTGGGCGGGATCGACGCTGTGGTGCCAGTTGAGCAGGTCGCCTTCCTTGGCGTTGTGCTTGTTGAGGATATTGCGCAGCACCCAGCCATAGTTGCTGGCAGTGAGATCCATATACTCGGCATAGCCTTGCTCGGGGACGTTCCTGTCTTGCAGCACCTCGCCGTAGATGAAGAGCTGGTCGCGAGGGATTGAGAGTCGTAAGCCTTTCACCGCTTTGCGGCCGGTAGCAACATCCCAGAAGTCGTTTTCGGGCGATTTGGGGTCGCGAGGTTCGTCGGGCAGACCAATGTGCTTGGCGGTGTCGTAGCGGAAGCCTCGGGCTCCGCATGCTAGCACATCGTTCACATATTGCATGTAGTAATACTGGAAGTCGGGGTTCTCGGTGTTCACGTCGGGGAGTTTTCCCATCTCGCCAGTAGTGCATTGGTAGCGGTCGCTATAGTCGGCGATGGGCCAAAGTCCGTTGGCGTGAAACAGGTTTTGGCGCCCGTTTACTGCGCTGTCGAGGCGTGCGTTGATGTGGGTGCGGTCAATCACGGTGTGGTTGGGGAGAACGTCGACAATCACGCGCAAGCCTAGGCTGCTGGCCTTCTCGCACATGGCTTTGAACTCATCGCGAGTGCCAAGTTGGTAGTTGCCGATAGTCCAGTCGGTGGGCTGGTAGTGGTAGTACCACTTGCCGTTGCCAAAGAGCTGACGCCCGCCGTTGTCGCCCACGTAACACTCGTTGATGGGCGATGTCTGCACGATTGTAAAGCCGGCGTCTTTGATTTCTTGCAGATGATCGGATATTGTGTTGAATGACCATGACCAGGCATGGAGGATAATCTCGTTGTTGCCCGCTGAATTGATGTTTTGTGCTTCCACATTGGTGGCCGACGCCAGGAGCATCAGCATAGAAGCGAGGGCAAGGTGTTTGAATTTTGTGAACATAGATATTACAGGTTAAGGGAATAGAAGAACATCCCATTGGTGATTATTATTGTGCAAATCTCGCTAAAAAAAATGTTCTTTGCAAGTTTTAGTGCCAATTTAGTTGAATGTGAGGAACGATTATTGCCGTGTTGCCAAAATGATTAATTGGCTACTTAATTGTCGTTGCCGTTAAATTTTCTCAATAATTTTAGTAGTTTCATACGAAATTTACAAAAAAATGCTATCTTTGTGCACATCTATATTACATACTATTCTCATGGCCTATTATTTGAGGATTATTTTTTTGTTTACTTAACTACCTCAAAATACAATACACTATTGCTGAATAAAAAACAATAACCATAAAACCATTCATTATGTATAAAATTGAAAATCACCCTATTCTTGATCTTCCAAAAGAAGAATTCGTGGAATTCCAATTTGAAGGAAGAACCGTTCGCGGTCAAAAAGGTAAAACCATTGCTGCCGCTCTTCATCAAGCAGGATTAATTGTGCACAGCCACAGTACCACCGGGCGAAATCGCAGTCTGGAATGCGGTATTGGCAAGTGTGGCGCCTGCGAAATGCTTGTCGACGGTCAGGTGCGTCGCATCTGTATCACCAATGTTGACGGAGTGAAAGAGGTGCGCGAGATACCTAAGGACTACATGCCCGAGGGCAAAACCAGTGCAGCACGTGAGACAAAGATCTACAAGACTACAGTTGCCATCATTGGTGGTGGCCCTGCCGGACTGGCATGCCGCGAGCAGCTCACTGCGCTGGGCATTCCCAACATTGTAGTGGATAACAACGCGACCGAGGGTGGTCAGTTCAATATGCAAACCCACCAGTTCTTCTTCTTTGAAAAGGAGCAGAAGTTTGGTGGTATGCGTGGCTTTGATATCGCTAAGACACTTGCTGGCGACAACCACGACGGCATCTTGCTCAACAACACCGTGTGGGACTTGCTCGAAGGCCGTCGCATAGCTCTGAAGAACATCGTCACCCAAGAGGTGAGCTACATCGACGCCGACCATCTGGTGGTGGCTACAGGTGCTGTGCCCTTCATGCCAGTGTTTGAGAACGATGATGTGCCTGGCGTTTACACCGCTGCTGTGTTCCAGAAGATGATGAACCAGGAGCACACCTTGCTTGGCAAGCGCGTGCTCACAGTGGGTGCCGGTAACATTGGCTACCTCACAAGCTATCAGGCAATGCAAGCTGGCGCAACCATCAAAGCCATTATCGAGGGCATGGACCACGAGGGTGGATTCCCCGTGCAGGCCAACCGCGTGCGCCGTTTGGGTATCCCCATCATGACTTCGCATGTGCTCATCCGCGCAATTCCTAACGAAGACTATACTGGTGTTACCGGTGCTGTGATTGCCGAGTGCCGCAACTTCCAACCAATTCCAGGCACCGAGCAAGTAATCGATGATATCGACATCATCAACATCTGTACTGGTCTTATTCCTGACAATCAACTGCTAGTTAAGGGCCGCTCGGTATTTGGCCGCAACGTTTATGGCGCTGGTGATGCCGTTCGCATTGGCGAGGGTACTAGTGCTGTGCTCCGTGGCAAGCAGGTAGCCTATGAGGTCGCTCAGGAGATGGGACTTCGTTTCCCCTATGAGGATTATCTCGAAGTTTCACGCCAGTATATCGACTCACAGCAGCGTCCCGTTCGTCTGCTCGACGAGCCTCGCCTCCCCGATGAGGAGCGCATGGCAGCCAAACCCTACGTGAAGATTAACTGCTTGTATGGCTTTGCTTGCAACCCATGTACGTTCTCATGTCCACAGGGCGCTATTAGCAAGCCAACCACATCGTCGGTGCCAATGGTTGATTACAACAAGTGTATAGGCTGTATGCAGTGTGTGAACCATTGTCCTGGCCTGGCAATCTTCGGCTACGACAAGCGCAAGAATGTAATGTTCCTGCCAGTAGAATATGAGGTAGAAGAGGGCAAAGAGGTGTTCTTGGTTGATGACAACGGAGCCAAGGTGGGCGAAGGCACCATCGAGAAAGTGCTCAAGAAGGACAATAAGACCAATGTGGCACGTGTCAAAGCCACTAAGGTTGACGATCTGAACAAGGTGAATGGCTTCATCCTTAAGGAGCGTTATCCCGAGCCACTGAACTTGCGTCCTCTTACCAATCCCGAGGAGGGCAAGGCATTCGTTTGCCACTGCGAGGATGTGGATGTGAAGACACTGCTCGCCGTAGTTGGCGACCGCAAATATATCTCGGTAGACGAGCTCAAGCACACCACCCGCATGGGTATGGGTCCTTGCCGCGGCAAACGATGCGTATCGCGCGCAAAACAGATTCTGCGTGCTCACGGCATCGAGGTGACAGGCGATAGCACACCACGTGCGCCACTCGCTAACCAGGTGACTCTGGGTGATGTCTACAATGGTGAGACCAAGGAGACCTTCATCTTTGAGCATGGCTCAGTAATTGAGAAAGCCGAGACCGAAATCCTCGTTGCTGGAGGTGGTATGGCTGGTAGTGCGGCATTCCGCTACTTTGCCGAGGCTGGCAAGCGTGTAATTCTGGTCAACTACGACCGCGGCTCGACTTGGCGCTGCATCGGTGGTGGACGCCCCGCGTTCTCTAACCCCGACATCAGTGACATCGCTATGCACAACTTGGAAATCTTCCGTGACGACCAGGAGCACTGCAACATCGACCTGAAGATGACCCGCTATGTCAACCTTGTGCACGATGATGCAACCTATCGCTCACTTGATGCTTCACGTGCTTGGAGCGAGGCCTACATGATTGATCGCAAAGACTTCACCAAGGAGATTTCACCTTACTGGAATCCCAACGATAACATCTATAGCCACGCGTTGATTTCAGAGAACTGCTGGCAGGCAACTCCAGGACGCACTATCGAGTATGTGCGCACCGTGGGCAAGCAGCATGGCGGCGAAGTGCTCGAGGACTGCGAAGTTCTGCACGTGGAGAAAGCTGGCGACAAATTCCGTGTGCTAGTGCGTCGTCACGACAAGCACTACGTGGAATTCACCTGCGACCACTTTGTTAATGCCATGGGATGGGGCTCTGAGAAGTTTACCGACATGCTTGGTATCGACACTCAGCTCTTCCCTGTTAAGCATCAGGCATTCATCACCCGTCGTCTGCCTAACATGGGCGTCAATGGCGACTCGCTCGACATGATAATCGACCGTCGTCACTACAAGGGCTTCAATGCAGTGTATGGACAGCAGTTCCTGCACACCGGACAAATCATTGGTTGCGCTTCGCCCGACTGTGACCCCTATGAGGCACGCCAGAACCTGAAGTACAATAGCGAGGCATTCCTCAAGATTGTAAGCGAGATGTTTGCTCAGTGGATTCCTAACCTTGCGCAAGTTGGCTTCCATGCCGTTTGGGCAGGCTACTACATCGAGCCACGTTACATCATCGATCCTGAGGTAGGACTCCTCACTGGTCTGCGTGGACATGGCTTTATGCTCGGACAGTACTTGGCTAAGCTCTATGTGGACAAGTATCTCGGCAAGCCAGTTCCTGCCTACATGAAGGACCTCGCCATTGGCGGCAAGGGCCTAAGCGAGAACGCTTTCCAATAAAAAGATAGCCATAAGCTGAAAGTTAATAAGCCCCCGAGAGTTTTGTTTGAACTTTCGGGGGCTTTATAGATTGTTATTTTGATGTGAAAGATATTTTTTATATATTTGCAATGTGAAAAAGAGGTGTGGCTTTGGTGCCTGATTCTTTCTTTCATATTGCGATAAAAAACTTAATAACTAATTTCTAAAAAACACGTTTCATGAAAAAAGTTTTATCTCTTTTAATGATGCTTATGCTCGCTGTAGGAGCGTGGGCAGCAACTTTTGACCTGGAATATCCTGGTGGAACTACCACCAATATGACAGGTGGAAATGATGCGGCACTCTTTGGCCTTGATGCAACAGCATGGTCGGTTGTTGGTGCTAAAGGAGCAAGCAACAATTTCCCTGGTCTCAACCAAGCTGGCGATATTAGGCTTTATGGCAATGCTGAAGGCGGAAATACTTTGACAGTATCATCATTAAATGGTGCAACTATCAATAGTATTACCTTTGAATTCACAGGAGCGAATTATTCAAATATCTATGTTAAAGTTGATGGTGAGACAGTGACCGCAACAGAAGGCGTTTATGAAATTGGAGCTTCTTCATTTGTAGTTGGAAACGCCAATGCTTCAACAACTCAGGTTAGAATTAAAAAGATCACCATTGATTACACTGCTGGAACGGCTCCAACTGTTGCTACTCCAATTATTCAAGGCACAACACCATTTACATCTTCTACCGAAGTGACAATGGTGTGCACAACAGCCGAGGCAACAATCTATTACACACTCGATGGAAGCGATCCTGATAACACTTCTACCGCTTATGATGGAAATCCTATTATCCTAAAGAACACAACAACTGTTAAAGCTATTGGATATAAAAATGGAGAATATTCATTAATTGCAACTAAAGAGTTTGTAAAAGAGTCGGGTCCTACTGCTGTAGCTACTGTAGCTGAGTTTAATGCTCTTGCCGATGGCACTGCTTGCACCTTTACTGGTGACTTGGTAGTAAGTGGTCAAAAGAATAGCTATCTCTATGCTCAAGATGCCACTGGTGGTATTCTGATTTATGGCAGTGTAGGTCAAACTTACAACAAGCTTGATGTTATCCCTGGTGGATGGACTGCCAATAAGACCACATTTAAGGGCGCTCCCGAGGCTGCTAGCCCTGCTGGCCTTGCCGCAGCGACCACTCAGGCTGACCTTGCTCCCGAGGAGATGACACCAGCTCAGGTAACTCTTGCCAATGCATTCAAATATGCTGTTATCCGTAGTGCTACCATCGCCGATGGTAAAGCTCATGTTGGTGATGAGAGCGTGACTATCTACGACCGCTTCGGTGTAGCCGCTCCAACCGATGGTGGCGTTTACGACATAATCGGTGTAACTGGCTATTACAACACTCCACAGTTTATGCCTCTTGACTATGTTGCCCAGGCAGTAGATGTTGCAGCTCCAGTAATCAACGGTGAAACGCCATTCATTGGCTCTACCACTGTGACTATCACTTGCGCTACCGATGGCGCTTTGATTTACTACACTACCGATGGCACCGAGCCAACCAACCAGTCAACTGCTTACAACGCTCCATTTGAGCTCACCGAGAGTGCTACCGTTAAAGCCATTGCCTACGACACCAACAACAATGCTTCGGTAGTTGCAAGTAAAGAGTTTGTGAAGACTCCAAGCATCTCTACAGCAGCCGAGTTTGATGCTCTTCCCGATAACACAACATTCGTGTTCAATGGCAACTTGGTGGTAAGTGGTCAAAAGAATTACTATCTCTTTGCCCAGGATGCTACTGGTGGCGTGCTGATTTATGGTAATGCTGGTCAAACCTACACTAAGGGTCAAGTTATTCCCGCTGGCTTTACCGCTAAGAAGACTAACTACAATGGAACCATTGAGATGACTAACATGACTGGTATGCAAGCTGCTACCGAGACATCCGATCTCGTTGCTCAGGAACTCACAATCAACCAGTTTGCTGACAACCAGAACATTTATGCCGTTGTTAAGGGCGCAACCATCAGCGGCAACACACTCACAATTGGCGATGAGACTCTTGCTATCTACAATCGCTTTGGAATCACATTCCCAACCGATGACAAGACCTATGACGTTTATGGCGTAGCAACTATCTTTAATGGAAATCCACAGTTGCTGCCTCTCGAATTTGTTGAGGTTATTGAGAACACTATCACCTATGAGGCTGAGCAAGAAGGCGGCACAATTGCTGTGGCTCTCGCCGATGGCACTCAAGTAGAGAGCGGTGTTACCAAAGTTGCCGCTGGCGCCAAGGTTACAATCACCGCTACTCCAGCCGAGGGCTATAAACTCTCTGAGCTCGTTGTTAAATGTGGCGACGAGGTAGTTGAGTTTGACAATGAGGTAACTCCTGGCCGCGCTGCCGAGACTCACACATTCACCATGCCCGAGGGCGAGGTTTCTATCGAAGCTACATTTGAGGAAGAGACTCCAACTGGCATCGAGAGCCTGAGCATGGAGAACGTTAAGAGCGTACGCTTCTACAACATTGCTGGCGTTGAGAGCGCTACTCCATTCAATGGTGTGAACATCGTGGTTCGCGAGATGAACGATGGCTCTAAGAGCGTTATCAAGGTTGTGAAATAAGAGATAAATCTTTTTCCAATAAATAAAGAGGGTGAGCCCGGGCTCACCCTCTTTTTTGTTGTTGATAAAAATCACCAAAAATAAGTGGTGTTATATTGGTGGATATTTAAAATAAATGTCTACCTTTGCAGTGTGAAAAGGTTAGTTTTAGCCTAACGTGTTGAGATTTAGCCTTTTATGCAAACAACAAATTAATTAACTTCTTAAACCCAAATCATTTTTTATGAAAAGAGTATTATCTCTAGTGATGATGGCTGTTCTTGCAATTGGAGCATGGGCGGCCGATGAGACTGTAGTCTTCTCGGAACAAGGCTATGCAAATGGCGCTGAAGTTACGACCTACACAGGCACCGACTTCACAGTTACTTTTAACAAAGGTACAAACAGCAACACCCCCAAGTATTACACTACTGGTGCTGCTGTTCGTGTTTATGGTGGAGGTTATTTCACTGTAGCATCTTCAACCAAAACTATTACAAATATTGAGGTTGGTTTTGGCTCTGGTGATGGAACAAATGCAATTACTACTGATGTTCAAACCTACAGTAACGGTACTTGGACAGGTAGTGCATCTTCTGTGAAATTCGCAATAGGTGGAACAAGTGGCCATCGCAGAATTGCTTCAATTGCTGTGACTTATGGCAATGCTGCAGCTGAAGTTGCCACTCCCGTGATTGCTGGTGAGACTCCATTCGCCGAGAGTACTCAGGTTACTATAACCTGCGCTACCACTGGTGCTTCGATTTACTACACTATCGATGGCGCAACCCCTACTGCAAACTCGACATCTTACTCAGCTCCTTTCACTCTCACCGAGAGTGCTACTGTTAAGGCTATTGCCTATGATGCTAACAACAATGCCTCGTCGGTAGCCACTATGGCCTTTGAGAAAGAGGGAGTTGTTGATAATTCAGTAGCAAATGCTGCTGCAATGAACGCGCTTGTTGATAATACTGAGTTTACTTTCACAGGCAACTTGGTTGTTATTGCTCAGACAGGAAAATACCTCTATGCTCAAGATGCTACAGGTGGTGCTTACATCTATGGTGAAGGTGTTCCTACTTATGCAATGGGTGATGTGATTCCCGCAGGTTGGGGTGGTGAGAAGACTACCTTCAAAGGCGCTCCTGAGGTTCAGAACATGACCAACATGGCTGCTGCTACCGAGACAGCTGATATCGTGGCTAAAGAGATTACTCCCGCACAGGTGACACTTGACAACGTGTTCCAATATGCAGTTATCAAGGGCGCCACCGTTAGCGGAACCACAATTTCGGCCAATGGTGAGACTGTTGCTCTTTTCAACCGCTTTAATGTAAATATTCCTAGCGATGGCAACACTTATGATATCTATGGTATCACAAGCTATTTTAATAATGTCCAGTTCCTGCCACTAGATTTTGTGGCTTACGAGTTAGAGGTTCCTGCCACTCCAGTTATCACTGGTGAGACCCCATTCGTTGGTTCTACAACTGTAACTATCACTTGCGAGACCGAAGGCGTTTCGATTTACTACACTATCGACGGTACTGAGCCAAGCAACCAGTCAACCGCCTATACTGCTCCATTTGAGCTGACCGAGAGTGCTACCGTTAAGGCTTATGCCTATGACGCAACTGGTGCAGTTTCGGCTCTTGCTACCAAGGAGTTTGTGAAGAAGGTTGCTTGCGCTACAGTGACTGAGATTCTTGCTCTTGACAACAACACAGAGTTCACTTTCACTGGCAGCATGACAACAATTGCTCAAGCTTTGTCGACCAATGGAAATAGCAAATACCTCTATGCACAAGATGAGGAAGGCGTTGGTATGCTTCTCTTTAATGCTCCAGTAGACTACAGCAAGGGCGATGTTATCCCCGCTGGCTGGGCAGGAAAGATTACTACTTACAAGGGCGCTCCTGAGGTCACTTCAATTAGTGGCATGCAGGCCGCTACTGAGACTGCTGAGCTCACCGCTGCCGAGATGACTCCAGCTGAGGTTACTGTAGATCCTTACAACTTGTTCCACTATGCTGTTATTAAGGGCGCTTCTTTAGGCGAGAATGGCGCTATCGTTGCTGGCGAGGAGAGCGTTGCAGGTTACTACGACCGCTTCAGTGTTTATTTCCCAGAAGATTATGAGGGCAAGACCTACGATGTTTATGGTATTCCAAGCTGGTACAATAATGCACAGTTCATGCCTCTCGAGATTGTAGAGGTTCAACAAGTTGTTGAGAACACTATCACCTATGAGGCAGAGCAGGAAGGCGGCACAATTGCTGTTGCCCTTGCCGATGGCACTCAGGTAGAGAGCGGTGTCACCAAAGTTGCTGCTGGCGCCAAGGTTACAATCACTGCTACTCCTGCCGAGGGGTATAAGCTCTCAGAGCTCGTTGTTAAATGTGGCGACGAGGTTATTGATTTTGACAATGAGACAACTACTGGTCGCGCTGCCGAGACTCACACATTCACCATGCCCGAGGGCGAGGTTTCTATCGAAGCTACATTTGAGGAAGAGACTCCAACTGGCATCGAGAACCTGAGCATGGAGAACGTTAAGAGCGTACGTTTCTACAACATTGCTGGCGTTGAGAGCGCTACTCCATTCAATGGCGTGAACATCGTGGTTCGCGAGATGACCGACGGCTCTAAGAGCGTTATCAAGGTTGTGAAATAAGAGATAAATCTTTCATAAATTAAAGAGTGCCTGGTGCAATTGCGCCAGGCATTCTTTTTTTTATTGCAAATGGGTGTTATGATACTTTAGAGTTGGTGTGCTCGATTATTGCCCACATGGTGTGTAATTTTGCATTGTCAACAGTGATAAACAAAATTATAACTAAACATAAAAACATTACAGCTATGAATGACATTGACACTATCAATCCATGTGCTTTGCGCGACAACGAGATCCCACATGTCAATCCACGCGTGAACAGTGCTTTCAACATTTTGGGCATTATGTTCCTCGTGAGTTTCCTGGCCTATGTGGCTATGCATTGCCTATAATAAAACAAATTGAGGTATAAACCGCAGCAACTATCAAGGAATTAAAAAAAGGAGCAGGATTCAATCAAATCCTGCTCCTTTAAGTTCTATTTGCTTGGCAATTATCGTGTCATGCGTTTCTTGCCTTTAGCTTTACCTTTGCTTGTAGATGCCTTTTTTGATTCAGTTGCGGTGCTGCTGCCCTTTGCCTGCTTGAGGCCCATCTTGATGTTTTTGATGAGTGCCTCGCTTGAGTAGGTTGCGCCAGTAGCAACATCAGCGTTGAGCTTAAGAGCCTCATCTACGGTCTTACCAACAAACTGGCTGAAAACCTTTTGTTTTGCCTTGTTGAAATAGGCGGGTGTCTCCTTGTTGTCAAGAGCAGTAATGCTAGTGATGCGACCATTGCTGATGCTTATGCTCACGGGTGTTGGACCTTGATAACCTATCACTTTTTTTGCAATTTCGCCAGTCATGATGACTTGTGGCGCGTTACTCTTAACAGTCTTGGCATTGACAGTGAAGAACGAGAAGAACGCCGCTGCCAGTGCTATAAGAATGCTAATAGCTGTAAAACTTGTCTGTTTCATATTGTCTTGAATTTTGTTTTTTATTTTGACTGCAAACATAGTGAAAAATTTAAAGCCATAGTTCCCCTGGAGCGAGTTTTTTAACATTTTTATCGAAAAATATGGTGGAAAAACTGTTTTTTACTTTTTTTATATCATTCTTTGTGCTACCTTTGTTTTTTGTTAGAAACCGGCAGCGCATTTAGGGCCGAGTAATGAAGTTATAGAACATGACAATTGACGAAGATATAAAAGCATGCATCGACGTGCTTAACCGAGGAGGTACGATTCTGTATCCAACCGACACAATTTGGGGTATAGGGTGCGACGCATCCAATCCTGAGGCTGTCAAAAAAGTCTATGATATAAAACAACGCGATGATAGCAAGGCCCTTATCGTTCTCATTGATCACGCCGATCACCTCGACCACTATGTGGTAGATGTGCCCAGTATGGCTCGAGAATTGATAGATGTGGCGGTTAAACCGTTGACTATAATCTTTGAGGGAGCGTTTAATGTGGCAAGGAACCTTCTAGGAGAGAATGACTCACTGGGCATACGCATCCCTCAAGAAACATTCTCGCACAAGCTTTGTGCTGCTTTTGGCAAGCCTATTGTGTCGACTTCGGCAAATATTAGCGGCCTCAATAGCCCTCAGTCTTTTAACGATATCGACGATGTCATCAAGCAAAAGGTGGACTATGTGGTCAAATACAGGCAGGACGACACTCAAGCACACAAGGCTTCTAACATCATCTTGCTGCGCAGCGACAGCACGATAAAGATAATTAGATAAGTAACAAGTGAGAAGTGAGAAGTAATAAGTAATAAGTAAAAAGTAATAAGTGAGAGGTAGAGAGTACAAAGTGACTATCAATTAATAGAAGATGACAGGTGAAAATAGACAACGGCTTAGGTATGTAATCGGCGATTTTTTGTCGTCGAATCTGGCTTGGTTCCTTTTCAACCTGGTGCGTTATCACTATGGGTTTGCTAAGGGTCACTTGTCGTTGTCGTCGTTCCTCACATCGCACAATGTGATTTTAGGGCAGATTGTGTTCCCGCTGTTCATGATGTTTGTCTATTATCTATCGGGATATTACAATGTGCCTTTCCGCAAGTCTCGACTTCAAGAGTTCATCATCACTTTGATCAGTGCTGTGTGCAACAGCTTCATGATAGTGGTTTTTGCGCTGCTCAATGATATGGCCGAGAGCCAGATAGAAAACATTGAGGTCATATTTATTCTCATTGGGGTGCTCTTTGTGGTCGTATACATAGTGCGACTTCTCATTACTAATGCTTGCATTCACAGGATTAGGAGCGGCAAGTTGCAGTTCAATGCTTTGATAGTGGGTAGTGGAGCTTCGAGTTTTGCTTTTTATCAGCGTCTGCACAAAGCTATTAACGCCTTGGGCTATAATATAGTAGGCTTTGTTGACTTGCCTGGTGAGAATCGTGTTAAGGACATTGTGCTTCCAGTTTATAATCTTGATGACATCAATAAGGTGTGCGCTGAAAACGATGTCAAGGAGGTGATTGTAGTGCCCACTAAGCAGAGCATGGAACAGATGCTGTCGGTCATCGATAAGCTCTATTTACTCAACGTTCCTATCAAGATGACCCCCGACAAGAATAATGCTTTCATGTCTCGTGCCCGCTTCAGTAACCTCTATGGCGACCCACTCGTTGATGTTAGTGGCAATACCATGAGTGAGGGTGGAAAGAACATCAAGCGTGTGATTGACATAGTTGTGTCGGTTGTAATGATGATACTGTTGTTGCCTGTCTATTTAATTGTGTCGATTTTTATAAAACTGGATTCTAAAGGGCCTATAATTTTCTCGCAGGAACGAATTGGTTATCATAATAAAAAGTTCAAAATCTACAAGTTCCGCTCTATGGTGGTTGATGCTGAGAAGGACAACAAGCCTCAGCTTTCAAGTGACAACGATCCCAGAATAACACGTATAGGGCACTTCTTGAGAAAATATCGCATAGATGAGCTCCCACAGTTCTGGAATGTGCTGAAAGGCGATATGTCGCTCGTGGGACCAAGGCCCGAGAGGCAGTTCTATATTGACCAAATTGTGGCACGCAAGCCGGCCTATCTTCTCGTGCATCAGGTGCGACCTGGAATCACGTCGATGGGGCAAGTGAAATTTGGCTATGCGTGCAATGTGGATGAGATGCTTGAGCGTCTTGAATACGACTTGCTGTATATCGAGAACATGTCGCTTCTTAACGACATCAAGATACTTGTTTATACTATTAAAATCGTGATAACAGGGAAAGGTGTGTGATGAATAGCTACAGCAAGGTGAATAAGAATAACGAAAAGCCACAGGAGTCACGGCTTCAACGATGGCTTGCTAGCATCAGGCTATGGCGAGAGTCGCACATCAAGGAGAAGACCTTTGTTGTGATTCTTGCTCTGGTGGTAGGAGCTGTTTCGGGACTTGCTGCAGTGTTGCTCAAGTTCCTCATCGGATCCATTGCGGCTCTTCTCACCAAGCATGTGCACATCGCCGGCGGAAACTATGAGTATCTTGTTTTTCCCGTTGTGGGTATTCTTATAGCTGGGTTGTATGTTAGACACATCATCAAGGACGACATCTATCATGGTGTGACGCGAGTGTTATATGCCATCGCGCAGCGCAAGAGCAGGCTCAAGCGGCACAATATGTACGCTTCGCTTGTGGCTTCGTCGGTGACCATCGGGTTTGGTGGTTCGGTTGGAGCCGAGGGCCCTATCGTGTTTACAGGAGCGGCTATTGGCTCTAACCTGGGGCAATTTTTCCGGCTTACGCCACAAACTCTCATGCTTCTTGTGGGGTGTGGTGCTGCGGCAGGTATAGCGGGCATCTTCAAAGCTCCTATTGCTGGAGTGCTTTTCACTATCGAGGTGCTACTTATCGATTTGAATTCCAGATCGGTGGTGCCTCTAATCATCTCGTCGGTAACGGGCGCTACAGTGGCATATGCTTTCACGGGATATAACCTGGAGTTCTTCTTCTCTCAGAGTGAGCCGTTCTTTACCTCACGCATACCATTTGTAATCTTGCTCGGCCTTTTCTGCGGATTTGTTTCGCTATATTTCAACAAGGCGATTGAGATGATGGAGAACATGTTTGCGCGCATCACTAATCACTGGGTGCGGTTTGCTATTGGTGCTGTGATTTTGAGCTTGCTCATTTTCTTGTTCCCAGCACTCTATGGTGAAGGTTATGGAGCCATCAACAGCCTGCTTAATGGTGATGTGAAACCGCTGTTTGACAATAGCCTGTTCTATGACCATCGTGGCAGCATATGGTGGGCTGTCGCTCTGGTGGGGTGCCTTTGCCTTACCAAGGTGTTTGCAACCAGTGCCACCAACGGCGGTGGCGGTGTGGGAGGAACATTCGCTCCCTCACTATATGTGGGGTGCATGGCGGGATTTTTCTTTGCGTTCTTGCTCAACTCGCTTGGGGTGGTGGATCAAACTCTGCCGCTCTCGCACAAGAATTTTGCGTTGCTAGGCATGGCTGGAGTGATGGCGGGTGTGATGCATGCGCCGCTCATGGCAATTTTCCTCACGGCCGAGATGACAGGTGGATATGATCTATTTCTACCATTGCTCATCGTCTCGGTGGTGTCTTATTTGACTTCGCGCATTGTGCTGCCTTATGGCATATATGCTCGACGATTGGCAAAACGTGGAGAGCTGCTGACACATCACACCGACAAGTCGGTTCTCACACTACTCAAAATCGACAGTGTGATAGAGACCGATTTTTCTACCGTTAATCCACAGATGAGTCTCAAGGAGATGGTCGACGTCATAGCCAAAAGCTCACGTAATCTATTCCCAGTGACCGATGACGAAGGAAGCCTGCTCGGAGTGGTGTTGCTCGATGACATAAGAAACATCATGTTCAGACCCGACCTTTATCGTCGCATCTATGTGGAGCGTTTTATGTCGGCACCTCCTGCTACAATTGAAGTGGGAACGCCAATGGAGCAGGTGATGAGAATTTTTGAGGAGACTAAAGCTTGGAATCTTCCAGTGGTAGAAAAGGGGAAATATGTGGGTTTTGTGTCGAAATCCAAGATATTCAATTCCTACCGGGAACTTCTCAGGCACTACAGTTACGATTAACTTGATAACTCATAATGAATAAAGAAGACTTAAGAATAGTGTTTTTCGGTACCCCCGACTTTGCTGTTGAGAGTTTACGTCGCCTAGTTGAGGGTGGTTACAATATAGTTGGTGTGGTGACTATGCCCGACAAGATTGCTGGCCGTGGTCACCGATTAATACAATCGGCGGTGAAACAATATGCCGTTGAGCAGGGTTTGCACCTCATGCAGCCCGAGAGGCTTAAAGACGAGGCATTTGTCAATGAGTTGCGCAGTCTTAATGCACAACTTCACATCGTTATTGCATTCCGCATGCTGCCCGAGGTGGTGTGGGCAATGCCGCCACTGGGCACATTCAATTTGCATGCTTCATTGCTGCCCAAGTATCGTGGCGCAGCGCCTATAAACTGGGCGGTGATGAACGGCGACAAAGTGACAGGAGTCACAACATTTTTCCTCAAGCATGAGATTGACACTGGTGACGTGATTCAGCAGAAATCCATTGAAATAGGGCGCACCGATAACGTGGAAGTGATTCACGACAAGTTGATGCTATTGGGGGCCGATATGGTGCTTGAGACTGTTGATGCAATCATTGCTGGCACAGTCAAACCCATTCCGCAGTTGGAAATGCTCGATGGCGAGCTACCTACACCAGCACCCAAAATCTTCACCGAGACTTGTCGCATCGATTGGAAACGCCCCGCTGAAGAACTATATAATCACATACGTGGTCTCTCGCCTTATCCTGCAGCATGGAGTGAAATTGTGGATGGGAAAGGCAATGTGTATCATGTCAAAATTTTTGCCACAAGTGAGCCGTTAGAGAAGGGTGGGGCAGCGCCAGGCACCATTGATGCCGATGGCAAACACCTATTGGTGCAGTGCGGTGATGGAATGTTAGAGATTTTGTCGCTCCAACTCTCAGGAAAGCGCCGTATGCCAGCCGCCGATTTCATGCGTGGTTTCACGATTGAGGGGTGCAGATTTCAGTAATCTTTTTGAAATAAATCTTGTGTAGTATTTTTTTGTTTGATTGGTTATCGTTATGGAGACAAGGAAACATTTGGCGGCCGAGAGAAAAAAGACTTGCAATTGTGCTCAAGCCGTCATAGCTACTTATGCCGATATGGTGGGCATCACCGAGCAACAAGCTATGAACTTGGGTAATGCCTTTGGTAGTGGTATGGGAAATATGGAAGGGACATGTGGAGCACTCACCGGAGCGGCGATCATCGTGGGATTGGCTACGGGCGACAAATTGCGTTCACGCAAGGTGATGACTAAAATCATGACCCAATTCCAAGAGCGTAATGGCGCTACCCAGTGCAAGCTGCTTAAAGGGGTGGGCACAGGACAGGTGCTGCGATCTTGCGAAGACTGCGTGGCCGACGCAAGCGAACTCCTGGAAAGCGAACTTTTCTAATAAGGCTAAAGTCATATCTGTTGATAGAACGTTAGCCCTGTCTCTATTCATCTTTAATGTTTTTCTAATCCTTGTCGCCGTTGTCATCCAGCGGCGCCCGCTCATTCTGTAAAAAAACATCTTCAAGACATTTTTTTGAATGCTCAATTAAACCAATAATCCTCCCCCTAGTCAAAGGCCACAAATAACGGAAAAAACAATGCGGGCGCAAGAGAGCGCAAGACCTGTATTTAGGCCAGCAAAAGAAGCATTTCTCTGTTAAAAAAGGTAATTTTGTGTTTCTAAGTTGCTTGTTTTAAGCCTCGTTAAGTAATTTTTGCAGAAAAAATGTGGCGTTGTTGACAAAATATTGAGGTTTTGTTTTTCTATTTGGAAAATAATGACTTACTTTGCACCGCAAAAAACGAACATACATTATTTAACAATTTAAAATTCATAGTATTATGTCTGAAATTCAAGAAAGAGTAGCAGCGATTATCGTTGACAAATTAGGTGTTAGTGAGTCTCAAATTACTCCCGAAGCAACATTTGCTCAGGATCTTGGTGCCGACAGCTTGGATACCGTAGAGCTGATCATGGAGCTTGAGAAGGAATTTGACATCACTATTCCCGATGCAGAGACTGAGAAGATACAGACCGTAGGTGATGCTGTTTCTTTCATCGAGGCTGCTAAAGCCGCTCAATAAAACAACAATCTAAACATTCTTTTGTTTTAATACATCTCCTTTTTAATTGTTATGGAATTAAAGAGAGTAGTGGTAACAGGTCTTGGTGCAATCACTCCTATAGGTAATGACGTTGAAACCGCATGGAAAAACGCCGTTAATGGAGTGAGCGGAGCAGGACCTATTACTCATTTTGATGCCTCACTGTTCAAGACTCAGTTCGCCTGCGAGGTAAAGGACTTTAACGTAGAGGAGTATCTGGACCGTCGTGACGCCCGTCGCATGGACCTCTATTGCCACTACGCAATGGCAAGTGCTACACAGGCTCTTGCCGATTCAAAGCTCCTTGACGACGAGAAGGTTGACCGCAATGAGATAGGAGTCATTTATGGCTCAGGTATTGGCGGCCTTCACACCTTTGAGAGCGAAGCAGGTTACTATGCCAAGAACGAGGAGAAGGGTCCAAAGTACAACCCATTCTTTATCCCAATGATGATTGCCGACATCGCGGCTGGTCACATCTCGATAAAGTGGGGTTTGCGTGGTCCTAACTATGGTGTGGTATCGGCATGTGCCACTTCTACCAACGCTATGATTGATGCCTTCAACTACGTGCGCATGGGCAAGGCAACAGCTATTGTCACTGGCGGCTCGGAGGCAGCAATCTATCCAGCAGGTGTGGGTGGTTTCAACTCGATGAAGGCCATCTCTACTCGCAACGACAATCCCGAGACAGCTTCGCGTCCATTTAGTGGCTCGCGCGACGGTTTCGTGATGGGCGAGGGCGGTGTTACGCTGATATTCGAGGAGCTCGAGCATGCATTGGCTCGCGGTGCTAAAATATATGCCGAGGTTATTGGCGGTGGCATGAGTGCCGACGCCTACCACATCACCGCTAGTCATCCCGAAGGACTTGGTGCTTCGTTGGTAATGCAGCGTGCTCTTGAAGATGCTGGTATAGCACCTCAAGAAGTTGACTACATCAACGTTCATGGCACTTCTACTCCTGTGGGTGACCTCAGCGAGGCACAAGCTATCATCGACGTGTTTGGCAAGCATGCCTATGAGCTCAATATTAGCTCCACTAAGTCGATGACTGGACACATGCTCGGTGCTACTGGAGCTATGGAGGCACTCTTCTGCGTGTTGGCTTGTCAGAACAATATTGTTCCTCCAACCATCAACCACGAGGAAGGTGACAACGATCCCGACATTGACTACAAGCTCAACTTCACCTTTAACAAGGCACAACACCGAGAGGTGAATGTGGCGCTGTCAAACACTTTTGGCTTTGGCGGTCACAATGCCAGCCTGATTGTTAAGAAGTATTGATAACTGTCTAAACCAGTTTCAATTCAACACATTAACCCACGATGGCAGGGTAAGCGCCATAGCTTCCTAAAGCTAAATTAAAGGCAGAGGAGCCTTGCCACCATAAAGCTTGACTCCAACACCTTGTTTAACCGATTCATATCAGTCATAAAGTTCCTTTTCGCTAAGGAAAAGGAACTTTATGTTTTTATTCACGGTATAACAGGGTTCTATCCTTTGCACATTGAGTATTACAAACTGGCTTTGGTACACCGGTCTATGCCTGTGAAAACTCCAAACGGGCGTTGGGCCAACAATGAGAGGCTTGAGTTCCTGGGCGACGCTATTCTCGATGCGGTAGTTGGGGCTTATCTCTACAACCGATATCCCACCAGGCACGAGGGGTTCCTCACCAGTACTCGAGCCAAGATTGTGCAGCGTGAGAGCCTCAATCGCATTGGTAAGGCTTTCAGGATTGAATCTCACGTGAGAGCCTCAACTCACTCGTCGAGCCACAATTCTTACATAAGCGGAAATGCTGTTGAGGCTCTAGTGGGAGCGATTTATCTTGATAGAGGATACAAGGCTTGCAAGGATTTCATTGAGAATAAGATTATCGCACAGCACCTCGATATCAAGGAGCTGGTGAAAACCGAACAAAACTACAAGTCTAGACTTATTGAATGGACCCAGAAGTATCGTGTCTCGATTGAGTTCCAGCTTATTGACACTATGAACGATGCCGAGGGCAATCCTATATTCAAAACAGCAGTACTCATAGGGGGAATTTATGCCTCCGATGGGTCGGGTTACAGCAAGAAGGAGTCGCATCAAGCCGCTAGCAAAAAAGCTTATGAGCGACTTAAAAAGGACAACATTTTTCGCGAGCAAGTGCTCTCGACTGCTAGCGTAATAAACCAGTAACGTTTTATTCTCTCTATAACTCAACAAAAAAATGGCTTCAAAACCAGAATTCTGGTTTCGAAGCCATTTTCGATTAAATATGTGTTATAATTAGAGAAGTGGAATTAGAATTACACTTCGTCTAGGTGGTTGATAACCTCTTGTACCATAAGCGTCATGATGGGTTCTGCTTTAGAAGCTGCCTGTTGAACCTCCTCGTGAGAGACATCTACAAAGATGCCCTCGCCGCCTAAGTCGGTGATGACGCTCAAACCAAAGACTTCCATGTCGCTGTGGCGAGCCACGATAACTTCGGGCACGGTGCTCATTCCAACTGCGTCGCCACCAATGCGATAGAAGAAGCGATACTCTGATGGAGTCTCGAAGGTGGGACCTTGGGTGCCAACATACACACCTTCCATCAAGCGAACATTATTCTTCTTGGCAATGTCGCGTGCCAAATCAAGAATGCGGTGACTGTAAGCCTCGTTCATTGCTGGGAAGCGTGGGCCTAGTTCGTTATAGTTCTTGCCACGCAATGGGTGATCGGGGAATAGGTTGATGTGGTCGGTGATAAGCATTACGTCGCCAACGCGGAAGTCAGGGTTCATACCACCGGCAGCATTGCTCACGCAAAGCACCTTCACGCCAAGGGCTTTCATCACGCGGATGGGGAACGTAGCCTCTTTCATTGTGTAGCCCTCATAGTAGTGGAAGCGTCCTTGCATTGCCATGACATATTTCTTGCCCAGTTTTCCAAAGATGAGCTGACCTTTGTGACCCTCTACAGTAGAGATTGGGAAGTTTGGAATCTCGCCATAGGGGATGGCTATCTTGGTGTCAATCTTGTTTGCCAAGTCGCCCAGTCCAGAGCCCAATACGATTGCCACTTTGGGCATCTCTCCGCCCACTTTCTCCTTGATGAAAGCTGCGGTCTCTTGAATCTTTTCGAGCCAATTAATTTCTTTTTCCATAATAGTTAATTTGTATTAGAATTATTATAAATGTTTAGTTTCTTAAAAGTTGCCACAACTGTTCCCTCTTCATTACATGTCTTGAATGCCCTCTATTTTCTTTTGGAGCTCATGGATGAAGTCGCGGTCTTCATAGTTCAGGAAGTCGGCCTGAATTGGGATGAAGTAGATGTTGTGCTGACGGGTGGGAGGGAAATAGGGGCTGTTGAGAATTCTCACAGCATCTTTCTCGGTGGTAACTATATACTTGCGCTTTCCTTCCAGCTCCTTAAAGAGCTTGAAGATATAGCGGAAATCCTCGCGGCTATAAGTGTGATGGTCATCGTAATGGACAACCTTGAGGCGGGTGCCGAATTGCTTTAGGTACTTGGTGAATGGGCGAGGATTGGCAATACCTGCAATGCCCAGAATCAAGTCATCCTTATCGAGCCAGTTGAGCGATGTGAGGTCGGGGTCGGCGATAGGGAATACTGGCTGAGGGGCTCCATAACGCACTTTGGAGAAATACAGCTGCTGATACTTGAACAAGTCCATATGCTCCTTTATCATGCGCAGGTCCACAGGCTTGACATCGTCGGGGCACTTGGTGACAACAACCATGTCGCACTTGAGAATGCGGTCGGCAGGCTCTCGCAGGGAGCCTAGAGGTAGTAGCTTATCCTCATAGGGTGGACGGCTATAGTCGATCATCACCACACTGACTTTGGGCTTAACATAGCGGTGCTGCATTGCATCGTCCATGATAATGAGGTTGATGTCGGGATTGATGCGGAGCAAGGTGTTGATGCCTTTGCGTCGGTCCTCGCACACTGCAACGGTCACCATCGAGCGGAACTTGCGGTATATCTGGTAAGGTTCATCACCCAAGTCCACTGGCGACAGGTTATCGTTGGCAAGCACAAAACCCTTGGTGCGGCGCTTGTAACCACGGCTCAGTACAGCGATTTCGTATTTGCGACACAACCGTGAAACGATATATTCCACATGAGGAGTCTTGCCTGTGCCGCCCACTGTCACATTTCCTATAGAAATAACCGGAACCTCAAATTCCTCTTGTTTGAGAATCCCGCTGTTGAAAGCAAAATTGCGCATCCACACAGCACTGCCATACATCCACGACAGTGGCGTGAGCAATATAGTCTCGCTCACGTTAAGAACCTTGCGGCTTATGCGTATTATGTTGTCTAAATCCATCAGTGTGTTTATAATAAACCAAGTAGACTAGGCAATAAATTATCAGTTGTAAATTGTCAATTAAAATGATATATCTACGGGTTCCATGATGCATAGAACCTTGTCGCGTCCCATAATGGCCTGTAACTGCTCATAATAGGTGTAGAACATTCCCATGCGTTGGCGCATGTCGTTCTCAATTTTCATCTTTTGCATTGATGATAGCATGTCCATGAATGAAAGCTCTAGAGTTGGATAATCAACTACCGAATAATCGTTGTCGCCCAATTTAGCCTTCTTTGCTATCCACTTAACGGCTGCTTCCAGTCCGCCAAACTCATCAACGAGTCCTATTTGCTTGGCTGTAATAGCATCCCAAACTCGTCCTTCGCCAATGCTCTTGATGGAGTCTTGAGTCACTTTGCGGCCTTGAGCGCAGCGACCTGTGAATGTCTCATATCCACGATTAACCATTTGTTGCAAAGCGTTGCGCTGCTGGTCGGTCAATGGCTTGTAGATAGCTCCTGCTATAGCATTGGTGTTGGTGCTTACTTCCTCAAAGTTCATTCCTAAGGTGTTGTTGATGAAGTTGCTTGCATTAGGAATCATGCCAAAGATGCCGATGCTGCCAGTGATGGTGAGTGGCTCGGCAAAAATGCGTTCAGCACCCGATGAGATGTAGTAACCTCCTGATGCAGCATAGTCACTCATCGATACAACAAATGGCTTGCCAGATGCCTTGAAGTCCTCGAGGGCCTTCCAAATCTCCTCGCTGCCAAAAGCGCTACCGCCAGGAGAGTTCACTCGGAGAACAAGACCCTTCACGTCGTCATTGTACCTGAGCTCGCGAATGGTCTTAGCCATATCTTCGCTATAGATGCCCACATTGTTGTTCATGTTGGGCATGGGCCCACCATTGTTGTTGGTGCCGCTAAAAATCTCTCCATCGGCATAGAGAACTGCAATCACTTTGCTGCCAGTGCCCATTGGGTCGTCATTGGCTTCAAGGAGTTCCTCGGCAGTAACCAACTTGAGATCTTCATCTTTTTCTACATCGGTGAGGGCGCGAAGCTTGTCCTCCATTTCAGTGCGATAGCACAGGTGGTCGACGAGCTTGTTCTGAATTAGTTCCTTTGAACTCATTGTTGTCATCACACTATCGGTCAAGGCATCAAATTTTCCCTTCTCGATGCCTCGCGATTTAGCAATGTCATCAGAAATTACACCCCACAGGCTTCCCAAGTAGTGCTCTTGTTGCAAACGATTAGCGTCACTCATATGGTCTAGGATGTAAGGTTCAACTGCACTCTTGAATGTACCCACACGCACAACGTCCATTTCTACTCCCACCTTATCGAGAAGGTTCTTCATGTAAGGAGTAGACGATGCTAAACCATGCACGTCAACCATTCCCTCGGGGTTAAGGAAAATAGAATCGGCAATCGACACCAGGTAATAGTCGCTCTGCAGTATGCCTTCGTCGCCATAGGCGTAGATAAACTTCTTGCTAGCTTTGAAATTCTTAAGTGCCTCGCGCAGCTCATAGAGCGACGACATTCCCGAAGCCATACCACGGCAGTCAAGATAGAGGCCTTTGATGTTTTCATCTTCCTTGGCAATCTTCAATCCCTTTATAAGAGTTGATAGGCTCTGAGTTGCTCCTTGATTCGACATCAGCGACATAAGCGAATTGTTGCCACCTGAGCTACGCTCGTTGAGCATGCCTTCAAGCTTGACATACATGATAGAGTTCTTCTCGATCTTTCCGCCTTTAGAGTTAGCCATCGAGCCAAAGATTGCAAAACTGATGAGAATTGACGATATTGTAAAGAATATTAACGCCAAGATTACTCCTACAAAGGAGCCACACACAACAAGGAAGAATTTCTTTAACATATAGCTTAATCGTTTTATTGTTAATTACATAGGTGTGATAGAAGGCAAAGGGACACTTACAGCTGTTAATCCCGTAGCCATTGCACAGAATAATTTCCCTCTCTATGCAATCTACAAAGATAGCAATAAAATCCCAACTATAACGACAAATAACAATTTATTTTATTTTTTTATTAAAAAAATTTCTATTCAATAGGAATTTGCCAATCGTTTTGTTTCAACATCCCTTTATTAAGTTGTGATACGTTTTGAGTAAATTGTTGATTGAATGTTACCTGATGGGTGGGTGTGGGATGTGCTCACCGTTGGGGTTGGAGATGCGTTCACGGCTTGGTATAACCGACTTGTTAAGGCGAGGTTTAGGGCGGAAGGTGGAGTCGCCATGGCGTTGCACGGGGGCGCCTTGTTGTGGCACTGGGGTGACACTAGGCCTTCCTGGCATTGAAGGGTTGCTAGGTGTTGGTGCCGACATTCGTGCGGAGTCTTTGGCAAGCACCGATTTGGGCCCAGCAATTCGCTGAATGTTAAATATATGGTATTTATCTGGGTCGTGATGTGTCCTGAGCAGATAAATGCTGTCGATAAATGTAACTCGCTGTGGTTTTATGTTGTAGTAGATGTATCCGTAAATACGTTTAATGGCGCGCTCTTTGTCGGACTGAATATCATAGTTTGACCATCCATAAACGTTTGCTGTTCGGTTAATGTAGCTTGTTGTTCCATTATGGTAGTCTATAGCGAGTAAAATCTTGACGGTGTTCCCGCTGGAATTCATCATCTTGAAGTTCAACGAGTATAAGTCACCCTGTCGACTTTCGGAGTCGGGCTTATAGTCAAATTTTATGTATCCATTTCGCATGGCGCTAGTTAGAATCCACTGCTGAGGTTCTTTCCAGATGTTGGCACTATCGCCATTTGTTGGATAAACCCTCTTTGTGCCATTGGTTTGTGCTGAGCTTGGTGGTGGGGTGTTTGTAGCCCATTGGTTGCCAGTGCTTTCATCATGTTTTATGTTCCCTTCCTTCTCAAGTATAACCACTGCCTTGTCGTGAAGCTCAGAGTAAAGTTTTAAGTTGTGAGCATACCACACTAACGATGAGTCATACATAGCGAGGTCGGCGTCATACTTCTTGAGAATCGATTGCTTGAGCGCCATTTTTGAGGAGTCGTCGGGGAATTTGTCGGGATACTGGCTGATTAGAGCATCGGCTTTAGCAAAGTCGGCAAGCACATGCGCCATGTCACCCTCGGGGATGACACCTGATGGCGCCTTGTCGCATCCTATCAAGAAAGATGCAACAAGGGCAATTATGCTCAGTGCTATTGACTTGCGTGCCATGAGATGGTGGATTTTATTGGTCGGAGGTATCTTCTTTGATCTCTTCGCTAGCAGGCTCTTCTTCGCTTTTTTTATCGCCCGAAAGATACTTGTTGTAGAAGAAAATGAGCACAAGAATGCTGGTGGTTAGGCAAGCATCGGCGATGTTGAATATTGGTTCAAAGAACCTGAAATGCGATCCTCCCACCCAGGGCATCCACTGTGGCCAGTCCCACTCGGCAAGCGGGAAGTATAACATGTCGACCACCTTGCCATTGAAGAGCGAGGCATATCCTCCCTCGCTGGGTAGGAATTGTGCTACCTCGGGTGCCATAGGGTCGTTGAAAATTTGACCGTAGGCAATGCAGTCAATCACATTGCCTATAGCGCCGGCAGTAATGAGTGCAACACATGCTACAAACCCTTTTGGCAAGTCGGTTCTATTCCTTATTTTTACTAGATAGTAGATAAAGAGAATAGAGAAGATAATTCTCAGCCAAGTGAGGATGGCCTTGCTTCCCAGCTCCATGCCAAATGCCATGCCGTTGTTCTCAATAAAAGCAATTTTGAACCACGAGGCCACCTCGACCTGCTCACCATAGAAGAAATGAGTCTTGACCCAAATCTTGGTGACTTGGTCAATAATGATGGCTAAGGCAATGATAATAGTTGCCAGCCAGCCGTTAGATATTTTCTTCATTATTGCCGTTAGCGTTTCTTTTTGAGTTCTTGCTCAATTTCTTTGCCCTCAACCGAGAGAGTGGCATGGGGGACTGCCATAAGACGTCCCTTTGGAATGAGCTTGCCTGTTACGCGGCACACTCCGTAGGTCTTGTTCTCGATGCGCACGAGAGCAGCTTGGAGCTTCTTGATGAAGTCTAGCTGACGTGCTGCACGCTGGCTCGCCTCTTCCTGCTCGAGAGTTGCAGCGCCTTCTTCCAGCATGTTGAAGCTATTTTTCGACTCATCAGTCTTAATCTTCTCCATCAACTGGTTGTAAGATGCTGTAGCAACTTCTATCTTCTCGAGAATTAGGGTCTTGAACTCTTGTAACTCTTGATCGCTGTAGCGAGTTTTTTCTTGTTCTGTTGCCATAATATTTGCGGTTTAATATTGTTCTGTTGTAATCAAGGTTGGCAACGGCAAAAGCCATGCCAACCTTATTATTTGAAAGTTAAGCTTTCTCTACTTTAATGTTGAGGGTCCATCCGTCCATGTCGAGCTCGATGACATCGCTTCCTTCCACTGGCTCAACATTGATAGCCACGGCCAGCACTTGATGAGCGATGTAGTCGCCATAGCTCTCTACTGCATCGATGATGCGCTCGTCGGGCGAGATGGTTACAACCACCTTGTCGGTAATGTCGAAGTTCTTGCTCTTGCGCACGTTCTGGATGCGGTTCACCAGCTCACGTGCCATACCTTCACGGCGCAACTCGTCGGTGACAGTGATGTCGAGTGCCACGGTCAGGTTACCTTCATTTGCCACGAGCCATCCAGGGATGTCCTCGCTGATGATTTCTACATCGGCGGTCTCAACCACAGCCTCCTGGTCACCAACCATGAGCTTGATGCATCCTTCCTGCTCAAGCTTGAGAATGTCGGCTTGTGACATTGTGGTGAGCTGTGCAGCAAGGGCCTTCATAATCTTGCCATATTTAGGGCCAAGCTTCTTGAAGTCGGGTTTCACCTTCTTGACAAGGATGCCCTCATCGTTGCCAACAAACTTGATGCCCTTGACGTTCACCTCACTAGTGATGAGGTCGCTCACCGCCTCAATAGCGGCACGCTGAGTGTCGTCGGTTACAGGAATCATGATTGAGGTGAGTGGTTGACGCACCTTGAGGTTCTTCTTGCGGCGCAGTGCGAGTACCATCGAGGTGACCTTCTGTGCCATTGCCATGCGGTGCTCAAGGTCGCTGTCAATAACACTCTCATTGCAGGTGGGATAATTAGCCAAATGAACTGACTTAGTGCTGCCGGTGAGGTCACGATAGAGCATGTCGCTGTAGAATGGTGATACTGGAGCCATGAGACGTGAAATGGTCTCAAGGCACTGGTAGAGAGTTTGGTAGGCGGCAAGTTTGTCGTCGTTCATCTCTCCTCCCCAGAAGCGCTTACGGTTCAAGCGCACATACCAGTTACTGAGGTTTTCGCTCACAAACTCGCTGATGGCGCGTGTAGCGCGAGTGGGCTCGTAATCATTGAACTGCTCGGTAACTTCCTTGACGAGAGAGTTGAGCAGCGAGATTATCCAACGGTCAATTTCGGGACGTTTCTCGATGGGTACCTGTGGAGCCTCGGGGTCGAAGTTGTCGACGTTGGCATACAGAGCGAAGAACGAGTAGGTGTTATAGAGAGTGCCGAAGAACTTGCGGCTCACTTCCTCAACGCCTGCAGTGTCGAACTTGAGGTTCTCCCAAGGTGCCGAGTTGCTAATCATGTACCAACGCAATGGGTCGGTGCCATATTTCTCGATGGCATTGAATGGGTCGACGGCATTGCCCAGGCGCTTGCTCATCTTGTTGCCGTTCTTGTCTTGAACGAGACCGTTAGAAACAACACACTTATAAGCCACGCTGTCAAATACCATTGTGGCGATTGCATGAAGTGTGAAGAACCATCCACGAGTCTGGTCCACGCCCTCGGCGATAAAGTCGGCGGGGTAGAACTTGCGCTCGTCAACGAGCTCTTTATTCTCAAATGGATAGTGAAGCTGTGCATAAGGCATAGCGCCGCTGTCGAACCACACGTCGATGAGGTCGAGCTCGCGCTTCATGGGTTTGCCACTGTCGCTCACGAGAGTGATATAGTCAACATATGGGCGATGGATGTCAATCTTGTTGTAGTTCTCCTCACTGTTGTCGCCAGGAATGAAGCCTTTGTCCTTGAATGGGTTGCCACCCATAACACCCGCTGCAACGGCTTTCTCGATTTCGTTGTAGAGCTCTTCGATGCTTCCGATGCACTTCTCTTCACCATCCTCGCTACGCCAGATGGGCAGTGGAGTGCCCCAGTAACGGCTGCGGCTCAGGTTCCAGTCGTTGAGGTTCTCAAGCCACTTGCCAAAGCGTCCGGTGCCAGTGTGCTCTGGTTTCCACTTGATGGTCTTGTTGAGTTCCACCATGCGGTCTTTGCATGCGGTTGAACGGATGAACCAACTGTCGAGTGGGTAGTAGAGCACGGGTTTGTCGGTGCGCCAGCAGTGTGGATAGTTGTGCACATGCTTCTCAATCTTGAAAGCTGTGCCTTCTTGCTTCATGCGGATGCACATGTAGATGTTGAGGTCTTCGGCTTTGCTAGCTGCTTCCTCGTCGTACTTGCCATTGACAGTGAATTTGGGGTCATAGGCATTCTTGACCCATGCACCAGCATATTCCTTGTAGAGCTCAACGTTAACGAAGTTCTTCACAAAGTCCTCGTCGAGGTCCTCGATGTTGTAGTACTTGCCAGTGAGGTCGACCATTGGGCGAGTCTCAAGCTTCTTGTTGATCATGTAGAGGGCAGGGATTCCTGCTTCTTTAGCCACAAAGGCGTCGTCGGCACCAAATGTGGGCGCAATGTGCACGATGCCAGTACCGTCGTCGGTGGTTACATAGTCGCCGGGGATAACGCGGAATCCGTTGTCGTTGCCCACAATCTTGTCGTCAATTTTGTCAACGGGCTTAACCCATGGGAAGAGTTGCATGTACTTGATGTCGAGCAGGTCGGAACCCTTGAACTCAGCAATTACCTTGTAAGGTATTACCTTGTCGCCAGGGGTGTACTCGTCAAGAGGTTTCTCGGCACCTTCGGGCTTGAAATAGGCGTCAACGCGTGCCTTTGCCATCAAGTAGATTGCTGGGTTGCCGTTGTAGGGGTTGTAGCTTTCAATTGCCACGTAATCAATTTTCTTTCCAACGCACAATGCGGTGTTGCTTGGGAGGGTCCAGGGTGTGGTGGTCCAAGCGAGGATGCGCAGGTTGTCGCGGAACTTCTCATCGGCAGCAGCCTTGATAGTTTCGAGCGCTTTGTGACCATTGTCAACCACAGTAAACTCGGCAGTGACAGTCTGATCCTTCACGTCGCGGTAGCAGCCGGGCTGGTTGAGCTCGTGAGAGCTAAGTCCGGTACCGGCAGCTGGTGAGTAAGGCTGGATGGTATAACCCTTGTAGAGCAGGCCCTTGTTATAGAGCTGCTTCAAGAGCCACCACAGCGACTCGATATAGCCGTTCTTATAGGTGATATATGGGTCTTTCATGTCAACCCAGTATCCCATTTTGTGAGTGAGGTCTTCCCACTCTTTGGTGTATTTCATCACCTCCTTGCGGCAGGTGGCGTTATAGTCGTCGACACTAACTTTCTTGCCGATATCTTCCTTGGTGATACCCAAAGCTTTCTCAACGGCGAGCTCCACTGGCAGTCCGTGTGTGTCCCAACCTGCCTTGCGGAGCACTTGGTAGCCCTGCATTGTCTTGAATCGGCACACGATGTCCTTGATGGTGCGAGCCATCACGTGATGGATGCCAGGCATGCCGTTAGCGCTAGGAGGACCTTCATAGAAAACAAAGGCAGGTGCTCCCTCGCGTTCCTCGATACTCTTATTGAACACGTTTTCTTCGTCCCATTTCTTCAGGACTTCCTTGTTGATGTCCGAAAGATTGAACTTGTTGTATTCGTTAAATTTCTTCATTGTGGTTTTATAGAATGTAAGTTTTGTTATTTTTTCTTGTCAAAAAAGTTTGCCACGCCATTGACGCCAAGCACGAGCACATAGGAGAATGCTGTGAAAAGCATTAGCATCATTCCTGCCTCGAGCGAGAAGTGAGCGTTAAACAGCGAGAATGCACACACAGCTACAACAGCCATAATAATAAGCAAGAAGACACGTGGGCGCTTGTCGCACTTTAGTAACTCCTTGCGCTTGCCTATCAAGAATGTTGCAGCCAATGCCGTCATAGCTATGGCAATGAGCAAGACCACCATCCACGACTCGCGCGCCCATGGGGTTGCGCAAGCTACCAGGGCCGCCATTGGCACTATGCGCTTAGGACTGTAGCTTTCGTCGGTCTCTTGCAACCATGCCATGAATTCCTTGTTGCTATAGTCTTTGTCCTTTAGCATTAGCAAGTCCCACCGGAGCATTACGACCAGTGTAAAGAAGCTAGAGACAGCAAGTAATATGTTGGCAATCAGTTGATAATCCATAATTTTGGATGGTTGGTCCCTAAAATAATTTGCAAATATACAAAATTAACCCGAATTATAGCGCACTAACACATCTATAAATAAAGAAAAACTTGTTAACAAGGCTTGCATTAAAAAGGGAAAGCATGAAGAAGACCTTATTGCCTATGGCCGCGCTGCGCGCTAAAGATTGTTGCCCTGCGGGCTAAGATTGGTAGCGTGGTGCCTACGGCACTAATATTTATTTTTGCGCTAGCGCGCTAAGATGTCGCTGTACAAGAATCGCTGGAATCACTGGAATCAGTGGAATCGCTGGAATCACTGGAATCACTGGAATCGCTTAGAGTCCTAATTGCTTTAAATAGAGCTGGCGGTTGAGGATGAAGTTGTGGAGGTCACGATAGACGCTGCAATCGTCATAGCTCTTGTTATGGATGTAACCGTCTTCTATCTCATAGATGCAAGCATCAGGGTAGGAAAGAACTACTGGTGAGTGGGTCGAGATGATGATTTGTGCTCCTTGCTGAACAACTTCTTTAATCCAGCACAGGAAGGCAAGTTGGTTTACAAAAGAGAGTGCCGCTTCGGGCTCATCAAAAATGTAGATGCCACGGCCTTGCAAGCGGTTTTGAATCAATGTAATAAAACCCTCGCCATGGGAGCGCTCGTGTATACTCTTGCCGCCATAGTAAGCAATATAGCTTGGGTCGATGTGGGCGAGGCGATCGATCTCTGAAATCACGTTGTAATAGCTCTCGGCACGGAAGAAGAAAGTGTCCTCAAACGAGAGGCTTGCCATGCCTTTTCCTAGTTCTTCCCATAACGATGAGTGGGAATCAACTGTGCGAAAGTTAAAGTTGCGAGTGCCGCCTTCGGGATTCATGCCCAGCAACACTGCAATGGCTTCGAGCAACGTGGATTTTCCTGAACCGTTGGGCCCCACGATGTAGGTGACCGACTTGTTGAAAACCAGTTCCTTGAAGTTTGCAATCACAGGAATCGAAAAGGGATATTGCTCCCGTTCCTGCTTCTCGTGCTTATTAAAGATGCGATTGAGATAAATATTTTCTTTTTCCATAATTAAATTTTTAACGCAAAAAAAGTCACCAGATGTGCCAAAATTAGGCCCACAACAAATAATGTTACTTAAGATTGATGCAAATGTTAGTTTTTTTATCAATCTCATTGCCACATAGGTATTGGAAAAAATAGTATCTTTGCAATGACTCACTTGACTAATAATTGAGTTGGGTGAGATAGTAGATTAATAGAACCAAACTTTTGAATCATGAGAAAGATGTTGTTAATTATGGCAGTGGGGCTGATGTGCTTGACTGCTTGTGCCCAGCGTGAACAGGGCGGAATGAAAAATGGAATGCGTGGAGGTCGTCATGGTGCAGGAATGCAAATAAACAAAGATGCCGACAGCGCGTTTGTCACATTGAAAAAAGATGCTCTGGACAAATTTAAGCAATTTACCTTTAAAGACTCAGAAACAGGGAAGACAATGGAGTACAACTTGATGGTTCCTGATGGATGCGATGCCGACCACAAAATGCCGTTATTGCTTTTCATGGCCGATGCCAGCACCGTGGGCAAGGAGGTGACGGCGCCTCTAACCCAGGGATATGGGGCACTGGAGTTTGCCTCATCGCGCGATCAGCGCGTGCATCCTTGCTTTGTGCTTGTGCCTCAATACACCGAATGGGCTGTTCAGGACGATTGGAGCACTACTGACGAGGTCGAGATGACATTGCGTCTGCTTGAGCAGATTATCAAGGACTATCCAGTCGACACCAATAGACTTTACACCACTGGCCAGTCGATGGGTGGCATGATGTCGTTCTACTTCAATATCACTCACCCTGATGTGTTTGCTGCTTCGCTCTTTGTGAGCAGCCAGTGGGACACGTCTAAGATGCAGGACTTTGGCAACAAGAAATTCTTCTATATCGTCGCTGGCGGTGACGCCAAGGCAAGTGGCGGGATGAAAGATTTGGCTGCTGTTCTTGCACAAAACAATGCGCGTGTCGATTGCACAAAACAATGCGCGTGTCGATTCGGCATCGTGGAGCGCAAAACTGCCCGCACAAGAGCAGGAACGTCTGGCACAAGAACTTATAGCCAAAGGCGGTAACGTGAACTTCATCAAGTGGGAAACGGGAAGCGTGTTGACCGATGGCGCTCGCGGTGGCATGGAACATAATGCTTCGTTCGACTACGGCTACAAAATCGCCGCCGTGCGCGACTGGCTCTTCAATCAGAGCAAGTAGAAACAACTTTTTTTGATATTTAATTATTTGGGGGATTTGAACGTATTCAGATTCCCCATGATTTTTGCCCCTTAAACTGACCAATCTTTACTGATTGCGGCGCACCGAGAGTGGAGTGGTGCCGCGCATGCGCTTGTAGAACTTGTCAAGCGAAGCGCTGGTGGCGAAGTGTAATTGGTCGGCAATTTGTTCGACGGTGAGGGCTGTTGATTTGAGCAGACGGGTGGCCTCCATTGCAAGCAATTCGTTGATGCATTCCATCACTGTGCGGCCTGTTATCTGCTTGACTATTCTAGATAGGTAGGTGGTGGTGATGAAAAGGCTGTCGGCGTAGAATTTCAAGTCGCGATGCTCGAGATAGTTGTTTGTGAGTAGAGTGTAGAATGAGACAAAAATCTCTTCGCTCTGTCGTGAGATTGAAAGTCTGGTTTTCTCAAACGACTGGATGCTGATGAGGTCATTGATGAAAACCGAGTAGAGATGCTCCAAAATCTCACTTTTTAGTGATAAAGGCTGCATGATATATTGCCTGATGAGTAGCATTAGCGACTGTAGTCGCTGGGCGTCATCGGGCAATAGGGTGACCTTGGAATTTCCATAATTAGAAAGAGGTATCACCGAGGCCTTGATGAGGTTGCGAAATGCCCGTGTGTCATGTGCCATCTGCTCGTCGATGATGAGGCAAATTCCCTTGTAATCATCGCTTGTCTCATAAATGTAGATTGGGCTTCCTGGATAGAATACAAACATCTCATTGGGAGTGAAAATCATCTCACCACCTCCGTTGTCAAGGATGATGTGGCCCTCGGTCACAAGAGTGAAACTGTATATTTTCAGTTCTCCCGACATTTCGTTGGTGTGCATTGTGAGCTGCTTGTTGGTGAGGGCACAGGTGAGTTTGTTGTCCCATGTCTCGCGCTCGAGCATCTGGAGATGTGTTGTGCTGATTTCGTTCAGATTTGCCATGTTGATTGATTTTTGCCGCAAAGATAATAAAAAAGTTGATTGTTTCGTTTGGGATAATCATTGGTTTTGAAAAAATAGTGTTCATCGAGGAAAAACACTGTAATTTTGCAGCATCAAAACAAACACAATTTTATTAACATATATAATTTAAAAAGATATGGAAGCTAAAGAGCAAGTTTTGGAAGCTATGCGCAAGGCAGGTGTGCCTTTGGCTGCAGGCAAGGTGGCAGAGCTCACTGGCCTCGACCGCAAGGTTGTTGACAAGGCATTTGCCGAGTTGAAGAAAGAGGGTGCTATCACATCGCCCGTGCGCTGCAAGTGGGAGCCTGCTAAGTAAGGCTCACAAAAACAAACGTTTAATGGTTGGGTTATTGTGATTGCATTGCTGCAACCATAATGCCCAACCTGTTTTTCTAAATCAAGAAAAAACGAAATTTGTATGGAGACAATATATGATTTCAAAGCCTTGACGAGCAAAGGGCAGGAACTTGACTTTGCTCAGTTCAAAGGCAAGGTGTTGCTCATTGTCAACACCGCTAGCAAATGTGGTTTCACGCCTCAGTTCAAGGGGCTTGAGGAGCTGAACCAGAAGTATAAGGACCGCGGCTTGGTGACGATAGGTTTTCCCTGCAACCAGTTCAACCATCAGGATCCAGGCACCGACAGTGAGATTGAGGGATTTTGCCAGCTCAACTATGGTGTCACTTTCCAAATTATGAAGAAAATCGATGTCAATGGCGATGATGCTCATCCCATTTTCAAGTTCTTGAAGAGCAAGACTAAAGGTTTGCTCGGAAGTGCCATCAAGTGGAATTTCACCAAGTTCCTCATCTCTCGCGATGGCGAGGTAATCAAGCGTTATGCTCCTATAACAGCGCCCGAGAAAATTGTTAAAGACATAGAAGAAATGTTAGGATAAATAATGAAGAAAATTATTATTATTGACGGAGGCCCTCGCAAAACTTTCAACACGGCCTCGATGTTACAGAAGATTGCCGAGGGAGCAGTCTCGGAGAGTGAAGAAATTGAAGTGAAGACTGTGCGACTCTACGGCATGGACTACAAGGGTTGCATGTCGTGCCTGGCATGCAAGATTAAGGACAAGGCGGTAAATGTGTGCAAGTTCCGCGACGACCTAACTCCTGTGCTTGAAGAAGTGGCTCAGGCCGACGGACTTGTGATGGGGTCTCCCATCTACTTTAGCGAGGTGACAGCGCAGCTGCGCGCGTTCCTTGAGCGCCTGATATTCCCATGGCTGTCTTATAACGACTACAGCCTTACTGCTCCCAAGCGCATTCCCGTGATTCTCACCTACACTATGAATGCTAATGGTGAACAAGCCAAGGGCGTTTATCAGTCGATGGGTATCATTGAGAGTTGTCTCGACAGGGCGATGGGCGATGTGGAGCATGTGGATGCCCACAACACCTATCAAGTGAAGAACTACGACCGCTACGAGCTTGCTGGTTTCAGCGAGGAGGCAAAGCGTGAGTACCGTGAACAGAACTGGGAGAACGACCTTCAGCGCGCCTACGATGCTGGTCACCGCATGGCCGAGAAGATATTAGCAAACCAATAATTAATTTACCAAATGGAAATTAAAGCAATAAAAATGTTTGATGGCGGCTTCATGAACCAGGCGTTTGCCTTTGGTGGCGAAGAAGGCCGCGACGCGTTTGATGAACAGATTATCTATCGCAGCAGTCTGCAAAACTTCTTGATTGACACAGGTAGCGAGGTGATTCTCGTTGACACAGGCTTCCAAAATGACTATGATGCTCCTGCCAAGAAACTTGGCGCACCCCTCTACATGGGCGAGAAGATAGCCGATTTTATGGAGGCGTTTGCCGCTGCTGGCTACCGTCCAGAGCAGGTGACAAAGATTCTTGTCACCCACAAGCACCCCGACCACACCGCAGCATTGCAGTATTTCCCCAATGCCAAGATTTACATCTCGCCCGAGGATGCCGATGCTCTCAAACTTGAGGGCGACAACATTGTGTGTGCAACCTATAGCGATGGCGCTTATCACAACTTCCCTGCTGCGCAGAAGGTTGCTGAGGGTGTTTACTTCATTGAGGCAAGGGGCCACACTAAGGGCAACAGCATCGTGATTGCTGAAGACGGCGACCTGTTCTACATGATGCACGGCGACGTGACCTATTGCGACGCTGCACTCAAGGCCAACAAACTGAGCATCATCTTCGAGGATTTGGCTGCCGCTCGCGACACTCTCGACCGCGTGCGCGAGTTCATTGCCAACAATTCCACCGTTTACCTTTCCACCCATTGCCCCGAGGGCTACGAGAACCTGGAAATGAAGCGCGTGATGAAGCTGTAAGCCACACCACTAAACCGAAAAAAAGGCATTGGGAATTTGCGTTCTCAATGCCTCTTTTGTTTCATTAATCAAAGAATTGCTGGCGTTGAATCCATAGCTTGAAAAGAGAATCGTTAATGGTTACGGACTGCCCTTCGATGTCGATGATGTCTTTCTTTAGCAGAGATCTCTTTATCGCATTTACGTTTGCTGATGATTCGAGCCTGTATTTCTTGATAACTTCCTTGCTGCTGTGGCCAGTAGATATGCCATTAGCTACAGCTCGGAGGAAATTCATTTGCAATTCAGAGAGTTGTTCCACTTCTCTTTGGAAGAAAATTCTATTTTGTTCGAGTAGGTCATTTATTGCAGAATCAATGTTTTCATTGGTAACATTATTGCCTGATTTGTACCATATTACCCATGCCAGATGTTGAACGTAGGAGGAAAGGTTGTCGGTAGCGTCACAAATCTTAGTGGCTTGTTCCACAGTAATTAGCTTTCCAGTTTCTTTGAACTTGTCGCAAATGAATGAAACCCATTCTTGTGTAGGTATTTTTTTCAAAAACATCATGTCTCCAAACTTGAAGAATGGCATGCTCTTGTCGTTGAAGAATTGTTCCATTAGGTGTTTCTTGCTTCCAAACATACAATAAGTTACATGTTGCTGATGCTGCCAAACGGAACGTAATTTCTTTTGAAACTTTATTGAGTCGGTGAAGTCGCCAATCTGCTGGAATTCGTCAATGCAAACAACAAGCCTGAAGTTCTTCTTTTGTGCTATTTTCTCGGGTAGTTGTAGTATGTCTAAATCGGAGTTGTCTTTTGGATTCCAGTCAAATGACATTGAGAAATCGTTCATTGGATCAGGTCCAAAAGAGAATTTTGGCGACACTCGTGATAGAAACGTCTTTGCCATCTCGGTCCATTCCTCAAGCTTTGATGAAGTTTGTTTTATTATGGTTGAAGCAAAGGCATGATAGAACTCGTGCTCCGACTTGCATTGAAAAATGTCTATATAGATAGGTTTAATGCTGGGATTGGTAATCTCAGAAATTACTTTCTTTACAAGTGAAGTCTTTCCCCATCGGCGTGGTGAAATCAATATGGTATTGATGCCGTGAGTGAGGTTGGCATTCAGGCGTTTGGCATCTTCTTGCCTGTCAATGAAGTATTCGCCCTCTGCAGCTTTTCCGAAAACAAAAGGATTAATCTCGTTCATAATCGTAGATAGTTAAGTTTGACACTGCAAAGATATGAAATAACTTTGTTAGTAACAAACTTCTTAGTAAGAAAGTTCTTACTTGTTGTGATTTTTAAAGAAAAAGCCTGTATGTAAGTTGTTTATGCATTATGGCGAGAGTAGGAGTCTAGCGATCTCGGCGACTTCTTCCTCGCGTTGTGTGTGCTTGATGAAGATGGCGATGGGGTAGTAGTTGCCATTGGGCATGATAACTATGCCCACGTCGTTGATGCCTCTAAGTGTTTTGTCTTTGGAGAATCCAGTACCGGTCTTGTGGGCGAGTTGAGCGCCTGGTGGAAGTGCGGCTTTGATGCGGTTGTTGCCCGTTTCGCAGTTGAGCATCAAGTCCCATATATACATCAAAATTGGGCTTGATTGTCGATCGCAGTAGAACCAATTGAGCAGTTTTGCCATATCGCTAGGGGTGCACCAGTTATCCCGTGACCGTCGTGGCTTGCTGTGCATCTGTTTTTCGGTCCATTTTATGCGTATGTCCTTAAAACCCAAGTTTCGCAAGTAGTTTTGTACATCCTTGGGGGCACCACACAACTTGAACAGTAGGTCACAGGCGTTGTTGTCGCTCTGCTGCAACGACAGGGCAAGCAGTTCGCCATAGCTGAATTCTCGCTCCTCGTCAATCATTTTGAGCATTGGCGACCAAGTGTTCTGCTCTAAGTCTTGCTTTTTCACAGTCACTCGCTGGTCGAGACCGATGCCACACGAATCAAGATAATGGGCGACATAGATGGCTTGAGGAAACTTCATCACGCTGTTCAGCTCATAGCGCTTATCAGCAGTGCCCTTATAACTAATATAACGATCTCCCTTAATAATGAAGGCCCCACAACGTTGCGCCTGCACTTGAATGCTAAGCGACAGAACTAGGAAAAAGAATAATAATTTCGTTGTGCTCTTCATTGCTACTTTTTTTCTCGCGAGGGCTTGGCTCGGCGTGCGAGCTCGAAGAGGCCCACTGGGAGGTGGCAGTAGCCGTCGGGGTTCTTGTCGAGGTAGTCTTGGTGGTATTCCTCGGCGGGATAGAAGCAGTTGAGTGGTAACACCTCGGTGACAATGGGCTTGAAGTAGCGTTCGGTCTCATTGGCTACACGCTTCTCGATGACAGGAAGGTCAGAGGGGTCGGTGTAGTAGATGCCTGTGCGGTATTGTGGCCCCACGTCGTGCCCTTGCTGATCTTGGAGAGTGGGGTCAATAGCTTTGAAATACATGTCGAGTAGGAACTCGAGTCCGATTTTCTCGGGGTCATAAACCACCTTCACGGTCTCAGCGTGCCCCGTCTTGTGGGTGCACACCTGCTCATAACTTGGGTTCTCGACAGTGCCATTGGCATATCCTACTTGCGTTTCAACCACTCCGTCAATCAACTTGAAAAAATGCTCGGTGCCCCAAAAGCATCCTCCTGCCAAATAAATTTCTCGTGTCATAATTATGTATTTTTTTATAACATAACGCATTAAAATGCTATGAAATTATGTGAAGCATAATAAAATGTAGTTTATGGTTGCAAAATCGTTAGATTTTCACTATTTTTGCAAATTCAAATAAAAAGAAAAATTATGCAAAACGAATTTGTGAGCCTGATAAGCAATCAGACAAAGAAATATGGCAACCGTGAGGCGTTGCGCTACCGTGACTATCTTACCGACCAGTGGACGTCGTTGTCGTGGAACAGCTTCAAGCAAGACATCGAGCGTTGTGCCAACGCACTGCTCCAGGCTGGTGTTGAGCCACAAGGCAAGGTTGCTGTGTTTTCGCAGAATTGCCCTGAAATCTTGATAACTCACTTTGCTTCGTTCTATAACCGCGCAATCCCCGTTCCCATCTATGCCACAAGCAGCAAGGACGAGGCTGCCTATATCATCAACGACTCGGGCGCTACGGTGCTCATGGTGGGAGGTCAAGAGCAGTATGATATTGCCAAGCAGCTCTTTGCCGAGTGCCCAAAGCTCAAGCTCCTGGTGGTGATGAATACAAATGTAAATGTTGATGCCGATCTCAAGAATGTGACAACCTGGCGCAAGTTCCTGAGTGAAGGCGGTCAGGCAGGAGAGCTGGTTCGCAGTGCACTAGCTAAGCGCATGGATGAGGGCCGCCCCGACGACCTAATGTACCTCATCTACACATCAGGTACCACAGGCCAGCCCAAGGGCGTGATGCTCACCCACAGCAACTTCAGTGCTGCGATGATGGCGCATGGCATGCGATTGACTTATGTGGATGATAATGATGTTTCGCTTAGCTTCTTGCCGCTTAGCCACATCTTTGAGTTGGGCTGGACAATGTACTGCTTGATTCACGGCTTGGTGGTGGCTATCAACTACGATCCTCGCGACATTCAACGCACAGTTAAAGAGGTGAGCCCTAATTGCATGTGCAGCGTGCCACGATTCTGGGAGAAAGTATACACCGCTATCATGGACAATGTGAACGGTGCTAAACCAGTGGTGAAGACCTTGTTCAAGACTGCTATAAGGATTGGTAAAGCGCGCAACATCAAGTATGCTCGCAATGGTCAAAAGGCACCCTATCTTATTGAGAAGCAGTATCAATATTTTGAGAAAAAGGTGTTCTCTCGATTGCGCAAGGCGATTGGTGTTGAGAATGGCAAACTTTTCCCTACTGCTGGCGCAATGCTCAGCGACAATATCACCGAGATGCTGCATGCTGTGGGCATCAACATCGTTATTGGATATGGCTTGAGCGAGACCAACGCCTCGGTGTGCTTCTATCCTAATACTGGTTGGGAGCTTGGCACCATTGGCGAGCCCATCCCCGGCGTGAAGGTGAAGATTGGAGATCAGAACGAGATATTGGTCAAGGGACCCACTGTGATGCGTGGCTACTATAACATGCCTGAGGAGACGGCCAAGGCTATTGATGCCGACGGTTGGTTCCATACAGGCGACTGCGGCGAGCTCACCGAGAAAGGGCACTTGATAATGACTGAGCGCCTCAAGGACTTGTATAAGACTAGCAATGGCAAGTACATCGCTCCGCAAATGCTTGAGACACTGCTAGCTCAGGACAAATATATGGCTCAAGTAGCAGTGATTGGTGACGGGCGAAAATATGTTTCGGCACTCATTGTCCCCGACTTTGACGAGCTGAGCATGTGGGCTACCAAACGCAAAATCCAGTTCAAGAACAATGAGGATTTGGTTAACAACCCTAAGGTTCACGAGATGATAGAGAAACTCATCAACGAATATCAGAAGGACCTTGCTAGCTATGAGCAGATAAAGCGCTTTGTGCTGCTGCCTCGACCATTCTCGATGGAGAGCGGTGAGTTGACCAACACTCTCAAGATAAGGCGCGCCGTAATCAACAAACGCTATGCTAAGCTGATTGACGCGATGTATGCAGTTGACTATCGTCCTAAAGGCAAAAAAGAAGAGAAGCTGGACGTGGACCTAAGCCTTTAGTTAATGCATAATGCATAATGCACAATGCATAATCTGGGCTGACGCCTGTTTTAATGCGACGAATGCATAATGCACATAATCTAGATTTTTAAAAAACAACTATATTTATTAACCCCTAAATCATTGAGCTCAGATGATTACAACCGACCAACTAAAAGAGATACAAGAACGCAAGGATGCGTTGAGGAGGTATCTTTGACGTCGATAACAAGAAAATCCAACTAGAAGAAGAGGAATTGCGCACCCATGTGCCCGATTTCTGGAGTGACCAAAAGAAAGCCGAACAACAGATGCGCAAAATCAAGACGCTGAAAATGTGGATTGAGAAATGCGCCGAAGTAGAGGACGCAGTGGGTGAAGTGGAAGTGGGCTTCGACTTTGTGAAAGAAGGAGTGCTCACTGAGGACGAACTCGACGCGCTCTATGCCGATGCTCTTGACAAGATTGAGAAGCTGGAGCTGCGCAACATGCTGCGACGCGAAGAGGACAAGCTCAGCGCCATCATGAAGATTAACTCGGGAGCCGGTGGCACCGAGAGCCAGGACTGGGCGTCGATGCTCATGCGCATGTACCTGCGTTGGTGCGAGAAGCATGGCTACAAGACTGCAATCCAGCACATGGTTGATGGCGATGAGGCTGGTATCAAGAGCGTGACAATAGGCATCGAGGGCGACTTCGCCTATGGATACCTGAAGAGCGAAAACGGAGTGCACCGTTTGGTGCGTGTGTCGCCTTACAACGCTCAAGGCAAGCGCATGACTTCGTTTGCTTCGGTATTCGTAAGCCCTATGGTCGACGACACCATCGAGATTGTTCTTGATCCTGCACGCATCTCGTGGGACACCTTCCGCAGTGGTGGCGCTGGTGGTCAGAACGTGAACAAGGTTGAGAGTGGTGTGCGTGTGCGCTACCAGTACAAGGACCCCTACACTGGTGAGGAGGAAGAAATCCTCGTTGAGAACACCGAGACGCGCGACCAGCCCAAGAACCGCGAGAACGCTCTGCGCAACCTCAAGTCTATCCTCTACAATAAGGAACTCGAGCACCGCCGCGAGGAGCAGCGCAAAATCGAGGACAGCAAGAAAAAGATAGAGTGGGGCAGCCAGATTCGCAGCTACGTCTTCGACGACCGCCGTGTCAAAGACCACCGCACAGGTCATCAAACAAGCAACGTTGGCGCCGTCATGGACGGCGACATCGACAACTTCATCAAAGCCTACCTAATGGAATTCTCCACCGACGAATAACTCCTTTTTTACGACAATTAAGGACTATATGTTCGTTCTCTTTTTTATTAAGGACAATAAAGTTACGTTCTTATGCTTGTAGACAATTAATAGTTCAACTCTGAATAGTTACTTTTAATATGATTGAAATAAATTCGTTAAAACAAAAAGTCTATGATGTAGTTAGAGCTATCTATGATGTCCATGGTGTGTTAGGGCCTGGCCTTAACGAATCATGTTATCAAGAAGGTTTACAAATTGAATTGAAAGAGAAAAAGATTCCTTATGTTCGTGAGATGTCATTCCACCCTCAATATCGTGGAAATCCTCTCGAGGCAACATTTCGTGTGGATTTCATTTGCAAAGATGATATTGTGGTTGAGTGCAAGGCAATATCTGATATAACAGGCAACCATCGCGCTCAACTGTTCAATTATATGAGACTCTTGAAGAAGCAGTGTGGAATATTGGTTAATTTTTACCCATTTTCGGCTGATGTTGAAAGGTATTTCTATGATAAAGAAACCAATCAAATAATTGCTACCGATGGTCATGTGATTTATGATTATAACAGAAGATAATAATCATAAACATGAGGTGAGCATATATGTAATTCAATTGTCATTAATAATAAAGAAAATTAGAAGATTGTCCTTAATAGTCTTTTGAAAAAAATATGAGGAAGAAGCTTACTATAGTGAACGTGGATGGCGTGGTGGTTGAGGACCCTGGGAACCTGCGCGCCTTGATTCGGGACTTTGCCGCCATCAAGGGCCTTAAGCTCTTTGTGCATGGCGAGGGCACGATGGCGACAATGGTTGCCGAGAAAATGGGCATCACCATTCGCCAGGCTAGTGACGGACGCGACATTATCGACGACCGAGTGATGGACCTTGTGACAATGGTCTATGGCGGTCTTGTAAACAAGCGACTTGTCGCTATCATGCAGTGGCGAGGACTCAATGCCTTGGGGTTAACAGGAGTGGATCTGAACCTCGTGCAGAGCACTAAAGTTCCCATCAGGCCCGTGAATGTGGGGCGCGTGGGAACCGTGCGTCGAGTTAACTCGTCGATGCTCATCAAGCTGCTCGAAGAAAATGTGGTGCCCGTGATTGCTCCGCTCACCCACGACGGCAAGGGAAATCTGCTCAACGGCGACGTAAAGATGTTTGCCTATGAGATTGCGCAGACTCTTACCAGCACCTATGACGTGAATGTTATCAACGTGCTTGGCGAAGAGAATGGTGTACTGGCCAACGAGCAGAACCCCAATAGCGTAATCCCAGTTTTGCGTCGGGCACAGTACAAGTCGATGTGTGAGAGTGGTGACATCAATCCTGCTGCCTATCCCACTATCAATAATGCCTTCTCGGCTATCGACCATGGCGTGAAAGAGGTGGTGCTTATCAATGCGGCGCGCTTCAGCGACCTGAAGGGAGGCACACACATAAAATGATGAAGTGAGATAATTCAAATGAATCTATACATTTATGAGCTGAGCATGATTGATTGCTCAGCTCATATTGTTTATTGGCGTTCTTTGACATCAGGTCTAGTACGCATGGTCATTTTTATGTTTTAGGTAAATAAAAGTTAAATATTTATTTAACTATATATTATTTTAAAAAAAAATTATAACTTTGTAACGACAGAAAAATGGGTCTTGACAGGGACTAAAGGGTTCGACCCTCAAAGTGGCTCATAAGTTATTAATTTTCCTTTGAACCCGCCATAAAATACACATCATCTATGATTAAAAATTTACTCTACTTAGTTGTGATGTTTTTAATGTCAATTCCCATTGTGGAGGCGCAGACTTTTGAGTTTCGTTACCATGGAGAGTCTCTTGCCGATGGAGAAACGGTGACTATTCAAGCCGAGGAAGACGAATGGGGTTTTGGAGAGATGGGCTGCTACACAAATCCGAGCTCTGATCCTAACAATGGACTTATCCTTAAACTTCTTTCGGGCAATACTACACAAGGAAATGCCACAATAACCATTGACGAAAACACTTTTAATCCCTCAAGAATTTTGTGGTGTATGGGTAGTAGCTGCGTTAATTTAGGGAACAATACATATTATTCTAAACCATTTAATGTTAATAACGGCATTTGCTTGGTTCAGTTTGATGCCGAGGACATCCAGAGCGAGGGCCATCTTCTTGCCACTCTCACAGCAACCATGGGCAGTGAGACTCACACTGTAATGATTAAATTCACCAACGGCGAGCAGCAAGACGACCCCATGCCTGGCGACGTGAATGGCGACGGCAATGTTACTGCAGCCGATATCACTGCTCTCTACGACTTTATGCTCAACAATGACAACAGCCACATCGTCAATGGCGACCAAACTGGCGACAATATAATTACTGCTGCCGATGTTACCGCAGTATATACCATACTTTTAGGAAATTAATTAACATTTAAATACTTTACGACAATGAGAAAAACAGTACTTCTTCTGTTTGCCATGATCTTGGCAATGTCGAGTTTCGCTCAATCGGCGATGACTCCTAAAAACACGATTACTCCAGGTGCTGGAGAGGCTTGGTGGGGCTACTTCACCGACAACGATGCTAATGCCGCAAACTTTAGCGCTTACGGTGTTAACGCATTGGCCAATTATGAGGCTGCTATTAAAATTGTGAAGAATGACCCAATTATGGGCAATGCCACTGTTAAGGCAATGCGCATTTGGCTGAATGGAAACACTATTCCTAAAATTACCAGCTTGAAGATTTGGGTGACTAAGACTCTAAAGGTTAACGCACAGGGTGTTCTCTATGTTCAAGATGTTGACTTGTCAACCTTGACAGCCGGCGCCAACGATATAGCGCTTGAAACACCTTTTGCGATTAATAATGCTGTAACATACTTTGGTTTCACAATGGAGCTTAGCAGTCAAGATTACGCTATCATGAATGGTGGTGAGTATGAACCCAACACATTCTTCTTCCGTGCTACAGCCCAGCAGACCAATTGGTCATCGGTTACCAACCATGGTAAGCTGGCTTTGCAGCTCCTTGGCGAGGGTGTCAACATTCCTCAAAACGCGGCTATCTTTACTAACAAGAATCTTGGAACTCACAACTATCAAGTGGGCGACGAGGCTGTTCTACCTGTAACTATCAAGAATAAAGGCGAGAACAATATCACTTCGGTTTCTTACACTATAACCAGCAATAACGATCCTTCTACTGCTACCCCCGAGGTTACAGTGCCTATCAATAACATTGAAAATGGTGCCACTGCAACATTCGACATTTCATTCGATACCAGCGAGCCATTGAGAGACACAAGAACTGTCACTATCACCAAGGTGAATGGACAGCCTAACGATGCTCCTGCTGCCGACTGTGTGGCAAGCGGTAATTTTACTATTGTTTCATTCTTGTTCACAAGAGTTCCTGTTATCGAGGAGTTCACTGGCACTTGGTGTGGATGGTGTCCTCGTGGATTCGTTGGAATGGAAACTGCACATGAGAAATATGGCGACCAAGTGGTGCTCATCGCAGCCCACAACGGCGACCCAATGGTAACTTCCGACTATAATCCAGTTATGAATACAGTAAGCGGATTCCCCGATGCTCGTGCTAACCGCGCTACCGACTTTGATCCTAACCCAGATGCAATCCAGAGCGCTATCGATCAGAGTATGCTCGAGGTTCCTGTTGGAATGGTTCAGGTTACTGCTCAATGGAATGATGAGGAGATGAAAACCATTAAAATGGATGCAACATCCAAGTTTGCCTTTGCCGAGGAGAATACTAACTACGGTATTGCATTTGTGCTTACCGAGGATGGCATGAAGGGCACAAGTTCTAGCTGGGCACAGTCCAACTACTACAGTGGTCAAAGCGGATATCCTAGTTACATGGATTGGTGGTGCAGTCAAGGTTCTAAAGTTACTGGATTAGAGTACAACTTCGTGGCTGTTGCTGCTTGGCAAATCGCAAGTGGCTTTAGCGGCTCGGTACCAACCTCATTTGAGGCTGGTGAGGTTATGCCTTTCAGCTATACCGCTGATATCTCTACTAAGACTCTCATTCAAGACAAGTCGAAGCTTAAAGTAGCTGCTCTGCTCATCGATCGCGGTGCTAACAAAATCATCAACGCATGGCAGACCACAATCTATCCTTATGGATACAATCCTGTTCCAAGCGAGTTCTACATGGTTGGTACTTTCAACGAGTGGAATACTACCGAGGCAGGTGGACGCTTAGCATTCACTGCTACCGAAGATGAGGGTGTTTACGAGGCTACTGGCACACTCGAGGCTGGTGCTGAGTTCAAGGTTATCACTCCAAACGGCGACGACTGGACATGGTATGGTGGCGTTGACGAGAACAACGTTGGTTTCTTCATGATTTATGACAACCTGCTCAACACTCCTCTGCAGATGGTTGACGGCTCTAACTTCCGCATCGAGAATGGTGGTGAGTTCACCTTCCGCATCAATGCCAACGACATGACCCTCACCGTTCTTCCTATTGGTGGCCCTGTTGTTCCTGGCGATGTTAATGGTGATGGTGTGGTTACCAGTGGTGACATTACAATGCTCTATAACATACTCCTTAATAACGACAACACAGGCGTTGCCAACGGTGACCAAAATGGTGACGGTGTAATTACTAGTGCCGACATTACTGCAGTCTATAACATCTTGCTTAATAGCAAGAAATAAACCTTCGGGTGTTTTAGATGTCTAATATGTGAAAAGGATGTTGCATAACTATGCAAGTGGTTTGCAACATCCTTCTAACAATTAAAAACTATATATACACAATGAAAAAAATTGCTTTATTACTATGTCTTTTCGCCTTGTTGGCTTCAAGTAACGCTTTCGCTCAGCTGCCAGCTGTAACAGTAAAGACAATTGATGGACAAACGGTAAAAGTTGACACTCTCAACAATGCCGGCAAACCTTTCATCATTGACATGTTTGCAACATGGTGCAAGCCATGCCTGCGTGAGTTGGATGCCATATCCGAAGTCTATGGCGATTGGCAAGCAGAAACTGGCGTCAAGATTTTTGTCGTTAGCATCGACCAAGCGCAAAACGTCCATAAGGTGAAACCACTTGTGAGCAATCATGGCTGGGAATATGAAGTGCTTATCGACGCTAACGAAGACCTGAAACGGGCCTTGGGCGTTCAGATGATTCCTTTCACTATGATTGTTGACGGACAAGGAAAAATTGTATACAAGCACACTGGATATACCGATGGCGTTGAGAATGAACTTATAGAAAAAGTACGCGAACTCATCGGTAAATGAAAAGAGCTTTCCTGTATATTGTAATTCTGTGCTGCTACCTTTATTCACCAGCCCAAGAAGAAAAGAAGGTGAAGGTGAGTGGTAGCATTCAGAGCGATATGCTCGTGCCCATGCGTGACGATGCCATAGGTGCTGAGAAAACCGAGGATTTCCAGACCAATACCTATGCCGACGTCATGTTGCAGAGCAAATGGGTGGACGCAGGGCTCAGGTTTGAGTATCTCGACCATCCATTGCCTGGCTTTGAGAAGGATTTCAAGGGATGGGGTGTTCCCAATTTCTGGGTTAAGGGTCGCTATAAGGGCGCCGAGCTCACATTGGGAACGTTCTACGAGCAATTTGGCTTGGGACTCATCTTGCGCACCTATGAGGAGCGTTCTTTGGGCATCGACAATTCGCTGCTGGGAGCACGATTGGTTGTGAGACCCACCAAGGGTGTTACCATCAAGGCTCTCTCGGGCCGTCAGCGTCGTTATTGGAGTTGGAACAAGGGGCTTGTTAGCGGTGTTGATGCTGAAGTCAATATCAACGAGTGGATTCCAGCATTGCGCAATCGTGGCACGGAGCTGATGATTGGTGGCTCGTGGGTGAACAAATATGAGAAACAGGAGGACATCTTTGTCGATCCCACTCACAAGCTTAATTTGCCTGAGTATGTCAACGCTTGGGATGTGCGAGCATCACTCAATACGGGTCCGTGGAGCGTTCATGCCGAGTATGCCCAAAAGACACAAGACCCGTCGTTCGACAATGGCTATAACTACCAGAAAGGTACTGCAGCAGTGCTCTCGGGTTCTTATGCAAATAATGGCCTCAGCATATTGCTTCAAGCCAAACGTAGCGAGAACATGGCTTTCCGTAGCCGTCGCAGCATGATTGGCACCTCGTCGTTCATCAACCATCTGCCGGCGTTCACGCAGGAGCAGACCTATGCCCTTGCGGCACTCTACCCCTACGCCACACAGTTGGCGGGTGGTGAGTGGGCCTATCAGGCCGAGGTTGGCTACAACTTCAAGCGCAAAACCAAGCTTGGCGGTAAGTATGGCATGAACGTGAAGTTCAACTTCTCGCATGTGCGATGGAAAGGCGAGACCTTCTATCAGGACATTGACGTGACGTTGACCCGCAAGTTATCACCAAGTGTCAAGCTTGCTCTCATGTACATGAATCAGCGCTACAACATGACGATAGTTGAGGGACATGGCGGCATGGTACGTTCAAATATTTTCATTGCCGACGCTAAGTTCCAACTATCAAAGAAAACATCACTTCGCACCGAGTTGCAATACCTGTCTACTCCCGACGACAAGGGCGATTGGCTCTATGGGCTTGCTGAGTTCTCACTGGCTCCGCACTGGATGTTCACTGTGAGCGACATGTACAATGTGGGAGAGACTAATATCCACTACTATCACGGTGATGTGACTTTCAGCATTGCTGCTCATCGTGTGCAATTAGGTTTTGGACGCACCCGTGCGGGCTACAACTGCTCGGGTGGTGTGTGCCGCTATGTTCCGGCAAGCCGAGGTTTCACTTTATCTTATAACTACACATTCTGATTATGAAGATTAAGGCTTACATAACATTAATGCTGGTTACCCTGCTCATGGCTGCGTGTAGCCACATTCCCGAAGATGAGCAGTTGATTTATGTGAAACCGGCACCAGTAGAGCGTAGCGTTTTGCTTGAGGACTTCACTGGCCAGCGTTGTGTTAACTGCCCTTTGGCTGCCGATGAAATCGCTAAGCTGCATGAGCAGTATGGCGAGGATGCAATCATTGCAGTGAGCATTCACTCGGGACCGTTGGGATTCCACACTAATCCCCGATTTTTAGGACTTGCTACCGATGTGGGTGATGAATACTACAATCATTGGAATCTGGAATTTCAGCCTGTGGGTTTGATTGACCGCGGTGCTCCTGCTGAGTATACTGCTTGGGGAACTCTCATTCGACAAGAGTTGCAAAAGACGGCGCCAGTTGACATTGATCTTATGGTGAATCCTAGTGATGACAATCAAATCGATATTTACACCGAGATTCAAGGTGTAGACGGAAACACACAAGGCAAACTGCAGCTGTGGATTGTTGAAGATGATATCACTGCCTTCCAGATGATGCCCGACGGCACCCGAAACGACAACTATGTTCATCAGCACGTGTTCCGTGCTGCTGTCAATGGTGAGTGGGGCGAAGATGTTGAAGTACTAGAGGGATATTCAGTCTCAAATAATCACATAATCACTATTTCCGATGAGTGGAACCTAGAAAAGCTTTCAGTTATCGCCTTCGTCTATAACGACTCAGGTGTTCTGCAAGTAACAAAGGCTAAACTGCAGAATGACGAGCCACTCGAAGAATAGAGAGATTATTTACCCTAAACTTTTAAATCCCGAAACATGAAGCACAATGTTTCGGGATTTTTGTTTGTCCCGAATCGGTCATTAGGATTTATTATTTTATTTTGGGCTGATGGCTGCGGCGGTAATCGCTGGGCGGCATCCCTAGGTGCTTGGTGCAGTAGCGGCTGAAGTAGCTCAGCGAGGCGAAATTCATGCGCTCGGCAATCTGAGTGAGCGACATGCGCTCGTCTTCAAGAAGATTTTTCAGTATTGGCACAGTGGCACGATCAATAAACGAAGTGACGCTATGCCCTGTGAGTCGTTTAATGGTTGTCGAGAGGTACTTGGGCGAGACGTTCAGGCTCTCAGCATAGTAATTAACACTACGCTCGGTGCAGCTCACTCCAGTTGACAGCAGTTCCATGAGCGACTTCACAATGTAGCCAGTGCGGTCGCTTTGCTCGCTTGTGTTGTCGCGTTGTGAGTGCGATTCAAAGATGTCGTACATCATGGTCAGGCACAGGCTCCCCATCATTTCACGGTAAAACATGGCCTGCCGGTTTTCCATGCGCTCTCTCAGCCGGTGGAAATCGTCAAGGATGCGCACTGCGTGCTCTTCACTGAGCGGTATCACTGGATTGTGGTTAAGGCTAATGCTGCCACCAATGCTATAGTTATTTGATGGCAACTGGTTTTGAAGGAACTTGTAGTCGGCGGCAAACCACTCCACTTTCATATCAGGGTGTGCAGCAAGATTGCGCGCGCGGTGAGGGTAGGGCATCACTACTAGGTCATTCTTCACGATGTGGTAGCAGTGCTCGTTAAACACAAAACTTCCCTCGCCCTGCATGCACAGCATGTGCATGCAAGTGTGCTTTAGCTCGGGAGCATTCATCCCATAAAAATCCTCTGAAAAAAGAAAATCTACCTTCATAGCCACATAGTTGCGATTAAGTTAGCGCAAAGTTACTCATAGTTTTTCAAAGAAAAAGAATGTTTTGTGTAAAAAGTGAAAATTATGGTGCTTTTTGTGAAACTTTTAAGTCAAAAAACAGTAGTAATTTTGCAGTAAGAAATTTAAAAACGAAATAATCATGTCAAAAATTCGAACCATTATTGCCGCTACTCTGGCACTGTTTTTATCTGTATCTTGTAACGGCGTTGAAAAAAACGAAAAATCTATGGAAAATAAAGGTAAAGCATTGGTAGTGTTCTTCTCGCATGCGGGCGACAACTACGCAGTAGGTAACATCGAGGTGGGCAACACTAAAATCGTTGCCGACTACATTAGCGAAATCGCTGGTGCCGACCAGTTTGAGATTGTAACTCACAAGTACGACGGCATGGCCTACACGCCACTAATCAACCTAGCCCAGGAGGAGGCCCGAAAAGGCGAGTTGCCACCCTATGAAGGTGAAATCACCGACTTGTCACAATATGACACCGTCTTCATTGGTGGTCCCGTGTGGTGGGGCACCTATCCACAGGTGATGTTCACTTTCTTCAAGAAGCACGAAAATGATCTTAAAGGAAAGACTGTAATCCCCTTTACCACCCACGAGGGCAGTGGACTCGCCAATTGTGTGGAGGACGTGAAAGAAGCTTTCCCAGGAGCAAACGTTACCAAGGGCTTCAGCATCTATGGTCACGATGTCCGTTCTGGAAAGAACAAGGTTGAGAAATGGCTCAAAGGTCTAGGTTTCTAACAATAAACAAACTATAATCATGAAAAATCTAAAATTATCTAATGGTGTTGAGATGCCTTTGCTGGGCTACGGAGTGTTCTTGGTTAGCCCCGAAGAGTGTGAATGTTGCGTGAGCGATGCCTTGAGTGTGGGATATCGTCTTATCGATACTGCACAAGCCTACCAAAATGAAGAAGGTGTGGGCAACGCTTGGCGCAAGAGTGGACTAAAGCGCGAAGACCTTTTCCTCGTGACGAAAGTGTGGATTGCCAATGCAGGTGAGGAAAAGGCAGCACAGAGCATTGACGAGAGTCTGCGCAAACTGCAGACCGATTACATCGACCTGCTGCTCATCCACCAAGCCTACGGCGACGTGTTCGGTTCATGGCGTGCTATGGAGAAGGCTTATCGCGACGGAAAGGTGCGCGCCATTGGCGTCAGCAATTTCCAGGCAGGTCGTTTCTTTGACTTTGCTCATTATGTTGATGTGAAACCTATGGTTAATCAGTTGCAGTGCAACACTCTCATCCAGCAAACTGGCATTGAGTCAATTCATGCCGAATTCGATACCAATATGATGGCATGGGGGCCTCTCGGAGGTCAAGGCGTTGACGGCATCGTTAAGAGCAAAGTGCTTGCTGATCTAGGTGCAAAATACGGTAAGAGTGCAGCTCAAGTAGCACTTCGCTGGCTCACCCAGCGTGGCATAGTGGCAATCCCCAAGAGCACTCATCGAGAGCGCATGGAGCAGAATCTCAACGTTTTCGACTTTACTCTCTGCAACGACGACATGGCGCTTATTTCCAATCTCAACCAGCACGACACCGGCACCATCAACTTTGGCGACCCACAGTTCGTGAAATATCTAATTGAAAACTACGGATAAATAACAATAGAATAAATGAGATTTCGCACGGCATTATTGGCAGCAATTGTTGCTGCGACTGCATTCGCTCAGGGCGTGATTGATGTGCATAGTCACCTCATACCCACTGAGTTTGTGTCTGCAATTAAGAATGAGGGCCGATTGATGGACGAGGGATTCCCTCTGCCCAAATATGACGTTGAATCGCATCTCAAGTGGATGAATGAGGCTGGCGTTGAGACTTCGATACTGACATTGGCGGCCCCACAGCCTTCTTCGGCTGTCGTAGTAAGGAAAACCAATGAGACTGCTGCTCGCATCAAGCGAGAGCACCCAGGCCGCTTCTTGTTCTGTGCAGCATTGCCGTTGCCCGATGTTGACGCAGCCATTCGTGAGGTGAAGTATGCGCTCGATACTCTGGGCGCCGATGGCATCAAACTGGCGACAAACGTGCAAGGACAGTACTTGGGCGCACCTGAACTCGACACACTCTTTGCCGTTCTCAACGAGCGTCATGCGGTTGTCATCCTTCATCCACATCGTCCTGAGCCTGTAAATCGTGAGGTGATGAAGCAAACTCCCCTCGCCATGCAGGAGTATCTGTCGGAGACCACACGTGCCGTGACCAACATGATAAGTCGTAACGTGCTGGCGCGTTATCCGGGCGTTAAAGTGGTGGTGCCTCATTGTGGCGCTTACTTGCCCCTGGCTGTGCCTCGCATGAAGTCGCTAGCGCCAGTGATGCAAGCCAACAAATTGGTGGGTAAAATAGATTGGGATGCCAATCTTGCGGCCCTTTACTACGACCTCGCTGGTGCACATTCGCCCGAGGTCATCCGCATGATGCTCACAATCACTACTCCCGATCATTTGCTCTACGGCTCCGACTATCCCTACGTTGCTCCACAGGTGCTCACTCAGAGCCTCGCGAGGATGAAGCAATACTTGACAACCGAGCAAGACCTTGCACCTTTTAAAGAAATGATATTGTGTAAGAATGCGAAGTGGTTGCTTGGTCAATCAAACGAAAAACCGACGGCTGAGAAGACTGATATGACAAAGATGCTAGTTCGCATCGCCGAGATTGAGGTCTATCCTCAGTATCTCGCGGAGTACTTGGCTTTTGTCAACGAGGTTGACCGCCTCAGTGTTGAGCGTGAACCTGGCGTAATATGTCTTTTCCCGATGCAGAACGCAGAAGACTCTACGGTCATTCGCATCCTCGAAATCTATGCATCCGAAGATGCTTACCAAAGCCATCTTAAGACCGACCACTTCCAGAAGTACAAGCAGGGCACGCTCCACATGGTAAAGGACTTAAAACTTCCAGCCATGGAGCCACTCGATCCTGAGACAATGAAACTGATATTCAAAAAACAAAGATAATTATGGAATACGTAAAACTTGGGAACTCCGACTTGCGTGTGTCGCGCATCTGCCTTGGTTGCATGGGCTTTGGTGACCCAACAGTTTGCAGCATCTGGGCATGGACTATGTGGACCTTTATATCTACCACATCTGGGATTACAAGACTCCTGCCGAGGAAATCCTTGAGGGCATGAATGAGGCCGTAGAGTCAGGCAAAGTGCGTTATATTGGCATTGCCAACGCTTATGCCTATCAAGTGGCTAAGATGAATGCCCTTGCTGAGAAGAAAGGATGGGCAAAGTTTATCTCGGTGCAAAATCACTATAATCTGATTATGCGTGAGGAAGAGCGCGAGATGTTCCCCTTCTGCCGTGAGGAGAATATAGCCATGACACCCTATAGTGCTCTGGCATCGGGTAAACTGGCCAAGCGCCCTGGGGAAACTTCTCTGCGACAAGAGAAGGACTCGTTCATGCATTTCAAGTACGACAGCACAGCTGAGCAAGATAATCGCATTGTGGAGCGCGTCGTGGAACTTGCCGACCGTTATGGAGTGGAAATGACACAGATTTCGCTGGCGTGGCTGCTCACAAAGGTGGAGTCGCCCATCGTGGGAGCCACTAAGCTGCATCACATCGAGGGTGCGGTGAAAGCGCTCGATATTCAACTCTCTGGCGATGACATCCGTTATCTTGAGGAACCCTATGTGCCTCACAACCTTTCGGGAGTGATGGCAGTGAATAAACCCACAATGAGTGAGGAACCAGTGTGGGTGAAAGCAAGTAAGAACAAATAAAATAAAACGGCAATGAAAAAGTTAATAATAATAGCGACAGTTTTATTGATGTCGCTGCAAATTAAAGCACAATACATGGCACTTACAACAAGACAACAGGCTCTCGTGGCAATTGCTGCCAACGAGGCTAAGGGAAACATTGATGGGCTGAAAAAGGCACTTAACGAAGGATTTGATGGTGGGCTGACAATCAGCGAAGCTAAAGAGGCGCTCTCGCAACTCTATGCCTACACTGGTTTCCCTCGTTCGCTCAATGCCTTAGGAGCATTGCAACAAGTGATCAAGGAGCGCACCGAGGCTGGCAAGAAGACCGAGGCTGGTCGTGAGGCCGATCCACTGCCTAAAAACTATGACGCGCTGAAACAAGGCACCGAGGTGCAGACTAAACTCTCGGGACGTCCATTCAACTATGAGTTTGCACCACAGACCGACTACTATCTCAAGGCGCATCTATTTGGCGACATTTTCGCGCGCAACAACCTCTCATTTGCCGACCGTGAGATTGTCACTGTTTCGGCAATCTCGGCTCTGCCAGGTTGCGAACCACAACTCATGGCACACATCAGTGGTGCCCGCAACATGGGCGTGACCGATGCTCAACTTCACGAGATTCCACTAGTGCTGCAGCAAAGGGTAGGGGAGGCCGAGGCCAATCGTGCCAAGAAGATGATGGCCCAGGTGTTCAACGAGCCTCAGCCCGCTGCGGTTGAAACTGTTGATTTCAACGTGTGGCCCAAGGGTAATCCCAACGATGCCTATGCTCAGTATTTCATTGGCAACAGCTATCTTGCCGATATGGGTGGAGGAATCTTTAACGTGACTTTTGAGCCCGGATGTCGCAACAATTGGCATGTTCACCACAAGCAGGTGCAAGTGCTCATTTGCGTTGCTGGTCGTGGATGGTATCAAGAGTGGGGCAAAGAGCCTGTTGAGATGACACCAGGCACCGTAATCGCCATCCCAGCCGAGGCTAAGCATTGGCACGGCGCTGCCCGCGACTCGTGGTTCCAGCACCTCACCTACCACAAGGACGTGCAGCCAGGAGCTAGCAACGAGTGGCTCGAGCCCGTCACCGATGAGGTTTACAACAAAGTGAAATAATTAATAACCAATAAAATTATCAATTTATGTTAGGAAATTTTTCTTACCACAATCCCACCAAATTGTATTTTGGTGATGAGTCCTTGAACTTTCTCAAAGACGAGTTGAAGAACTTTGGTCCTGTTGTGCTGCTCAACTACGGCAGTGGCAGCGTGAAACGCAACGGTATCTACGATCAGGTAGTCGCAATTCTTAATGAAGCCGGCAAAACCGTTGTTGAGAATCCTGGTGTGATGAGTAACCCCACTCTGGAGAAACTGAATGAGGGTGTGAAGATTGCTCGTGACAACAATGTCGACCTTATCCTCGCCCTTGGCGGTGGCAGTGTGTGCGACTACTCTAAGGCAGTTGCTGCTTCGGTGTTCTGCGATGGCGACTATTGGGACAAATTCTGGCTCAAGCAGGAGCAACCTGCTGCCGACCAACCTTTGCTGCCTGTGGCTTGCGTGCTCACAATGGCTGGCACTGGCTCCGAAATGAATGCCGGAACGGTGATTACCGATGCCGAGCACAACTTCAAGGTTGGCCACGTGTTTGACGACCGTCTCATGCCCAAGTTCTCGATTCTCAATCCCAAGTTCACAATGACTGTACCTGAGAACCAGATGAAGGCTGGCATATATGACATCATGAACCACATCATGGAGCAGTATTTCTCTGATTTCGACGACAATACCAGCGACTACCTCTCCGAGGGTCTTATGCGCTCGCTCATAACAGCATCGCGCATTGCTGTGAAGAATCCACAGGACTATGAAGCTCGCTCTAACATTATGTGGACTGCAACTTGGGCCCTCAACACTCTCATTGGCTGTGGTAAGCATGAGGATTGGATGGTGCACATGATTGGTCACAGCGTTGGCGCTTGGACACATGCTCCTCATGGTTATTGCTTGGCTTCGGTTTCTATGGCCTATTACAAGCGTGCCATGAAGGAAGGCTTGCCCAAGTTTGTGCGCTTTGCCAAGAATGTGTGGAACATTGGCGGCGACGGAATGACCGACGAGCAAATCGCCGAGGCTGGTCTTGCTGCTCTCAAGGATTGGATGCTTGAGATTGGGCTGCCACTCACTATAGGCGAACTCGGTGCCACTGCCGAAATGATCCCAGGCATCACAAGCACTACCGTAGTCTATCCTGCAGGCTATCTTGACCTCAAGCCCGAGGATATTACCGACATCCTCACCGAAAGCCTTTGATATGCCCTTGAGCTAAAAGGAAAAATTTTAGATAAAGTAAAAATGTTTATAAGCTGCTAACTTGCATCCCAGCAAGCCTAGCAGCTTATATTTTATTGTTGCCTAATGGCTAAATAACGATTATCTAATGAAATAGTCTTAATCGTACTTAATCGTCTGAAAATCTAAAGTGAGTTACGCTCCGCGACAATTGTCCTTAATAAAAAGAAACAAAAAGATTTAGTCCTTAATTGTCTTTAAAAACCGTTATTTCTTGGGGAAGCCGCGGTGGGAGATCAAGTACTGTCCAATCTGCACGGCGTTGAGCGCAGCGCCTTTCTTGATTTGGTCGCCTACTACCCAGAATGTCAAGCCGTTGTCGCTACTAGTGTCAATGCGGATGCGGCCCACATACACGGGGTCTTTCCTCGTGCAGGTGATGGGCATGGGGTAGGTGTTGCTGGCGGGCTCATCCATCACCACGATGCCAGGAGCGAGCTGCATGGCGGCACGTGCCTCCTCGGGTGAGATGGGCTCCTCGCACTCAATCCACACGGCCTCACTGTGGGTACGCATCACAGGCACACGCACGCAAGTAGCACTCACGCGGATGTCGCTATGCATGATTTTGCACGTCTCGCGCACCATCTTCATCTCTTCTTTGGTATAGTCGTTGTCGGCAAAGACATCGATGTGAGGAATCACGTTATAGGCCAACTGATGTTGGAAGTGCTTAACGGTTGTCTCGAGTTTGCCGTGCGCTATCTCGCTTTGTTGCAGTGCCAGCTCGTCCATGGCCTGCAGACCAGCACCGCTGGCCGCCTGATAGGTAGCAACTTGCACATTCTTGATGTGTGAGATATTGTCGAGTGGTTTCAGGGCAACAACCAGGATAATGGTCGAGCAGTTAGGATTGGCAATGATGCGTCGTGGAGCATTGAGAGCATCGTCGCCGTTCACCTCGGGTACCACCAGTGGCACGTCGTCATCCATGCGGAACGCGCTGCTGTTGTCAATCATGATGCAGCCATATTTCGTGATAGTCTCGGCATACTCACGTGCCGGACCGCCACCCATCGACACAAAGGCGATGTCGATATCCTTGAAGTCGTCGTTGTGCTGCAGCAGTTTCACCACATGGTCTTTGCCACGGAACGTGAAGATGCGTCCGGCACTACGTGCCGAACCAAACAATACCAGCTCGTCGACAGGAAAATTCTGCTCATCGAGCACTCGCATAAACTCTTGTCCCACAGCGCCACTTGCGCCCACAATAGCTACTTTCATATCAATTAAGTGTAATGAGTTTCTGATTTTTATTGCTACAAAGTTATATGTTTTTTGCATAAATAGCAACTTCCATGCCACAAATTAATGGATTACTAATATGCTCTAAAAGATTCCCATTATTTTAAATATATAAACCACCATGCATTGTTCACCCTCATAGCGCAAGGATATTCCATCGATGAAGTCAAGGAGTTCTACGAGGATAACATAGGACGCTCGTTCACTGGCATACTATGCTCCGCTTTGTCGAAAGACTTTGGACGCAATCACTAAAAAAAGCGAAGCCAGTGGCCTCGCTTTTCTATTCGATAAATTGGAATTTACCTAAAAGAGTTATTCAAACGTTCCATTCTCGTATTCTTGCTGGAATTGTGTACACGTCTTGCCTGTGGCTTTCTTGAAGAAC
>CADAZN010000026.1 GCA_902792435.1 uncultured Bacteroidales bacterium | reverse complement strand
TCACTGGCAATGAGCTCAATGCCACGTTGTTGACGCAGGTGTTCACGCTCGATGATGCTGAACAATAAATCGTCTCTCTTCATCTTTTAAGAATAATGTTAATGTTGTTTATATAGATTAATCTAAATTTTTGTGCAAAATTAGTGATGTTTCTTGAAGTCACCAAGCAAAAACTGAAAAATCTAAGGCAAAAATTTAGTTTTCTCAGTCCTTATGGGTAAGGCTAAATAACCACCCAAAACACAAACAACAGAATTGCCTAGATGCTTTGAGTTGTTTTTTGAAAGAATCAGTAATCTGTAGTTTTTATTTTGGGCTCAATGTCGCCAACATGTCTACAAGAATGTCGAGGGCCTCGTTGGCGTGACTGAGGTCGCTTTGTATTGATCCTGAGAAGCACTGTGGTTCAGAGGAAATCATCAAGAACCACACCACCACAATTTGTTTGCCACTCTCCTTGTCGGTCTCAATTGAGCGCACGAGGGCATAGTCTTCCTTCACCAACTTTTGGTCAACTTTGTGTCCTTGGCCTTGTTTCATCAGCACCCAATTCTCTACAGCTTCCTGTAGTTGTGACTTCATGGGTCCTTCATCATTGAAACTCACGTCGAAGAGTATTTTTTCGTCGGCGCTGGCCATGTTCACGAATGTGTAGCTGTCCCAAGTTATCTCCCAGTCGGCGGGATATTTAATCGAGAACGCCTTGTTCTCGTAGGTTTTTTTATTCTGAGCCTGAGCTGCCACACCAAGCAGCATCATCAAAGCAAGCATCAAAATCTTCTTCAATAATTACAATATTTAATTATTACAATTTTTGCAAAGGTAGAGAATACTTTTCAGTTACCAACCATTACTTACCAGTTTTTCTCTAAAAAAGGCGAGAGAAGAATTATTTAGTTCATAGTTCAAAGTTGAGAGTTCATAGTTGGCTCGGTTGTTTCGGTTGTTTCGGTTGTTTCGGCTGGTTCGGTTGGTTCAGTTGGTTCAGCTGGTTCGGTTGGTTCATCATCGTAGTCTTGGTTTTCTTCGTTATAGTAGAGGTTGTATTCTTCTATGGTGATTCGTTGTCCGTAAGGATCGATGGTGTATTGTGATGCGTCGTAGATTGGGGTAAGGTCGGGCTCTAGTTTTATTCTTGGCATGGCATAAGGTTGCGAAGGATAAACAAGCACATCCTTGTCGTTGCATACTTCTCCTATATCTCCCTCTAACTTTAATGAAGAGTTGTCTCCAGCCTGCTCATTCTGGCCTGATTTATAGGAGTTTTCAATTATTTGTTGCTGTTTCACGTAGCGGTGGATGGTTCTGCAGACATGAGTTTGGGAGCTTCCTACTAAATTGGCGATTTCCCTTGTAGAGAAGTGAAGATTGTGGTATTGTATTATGGCTTTGTTAATCTCGTCATAATTTTTGTAGCCGTTGTCGCGTAGTAACTGGCGCTCGTTGCCGCCGGTGTAGAGGTTGTTGAACTGCAGAAAGCCGTTGTTCTCGTCGCGTCCAAATTGTGCTGTGATGACGTTAAGCTCATTAAAGGAGACAGGCCCCATGCGGTTCTTGTGGTGTTTAATGTAATGTGTGATGTTGTGGTGTTCCTCATTGTATTTATTGGCCCGTGTGAGAGAAAATACGGAATCGAAGGCGTAAGAATACTCGAAGGAGCCTGCCAGCGAGTCGATGGTTGTGAGCGAGGATGGTTTGCGTCGTTTGGAATGTGCAAGGACTAGAATTGAGACCATAAAGTGTTGCGTCCAGCTGCGGAGGGTGTTGAGGACATAGCGCACGTCGGCTTGGTCGCCTGAGCCGATGAGGTGGGTGATATCGTCGATGATGATGACGGGTGCGCGCTCGGTGACGAAGTCCTTCTTAATGTAGTCGAGGATGCTGCGGCTATCGAGCGGTGCAGTGGAATAGTTGGGGTTTAGTGGCTTGACGATGAATTCTCCGTCGCCAGTGTTGTAGTTGAACTTGTCGGTCTTGTATCTTGACTTGAATTGGTGTGCAGCGTTCTCGAAGTCGAAATAGAGAGTCTTGAGACCGCGTTTGTTCAGCTCGTTGGCGATTTGCATAGCGAGGATTGTTTTACCTACGTTGGGCTCACCGAAAAGGCAAGCCATCTCGCCCTGGTACCAGAGTCCGTGCCACAAGTCGACGGATGGAAAAGAACCTCCTGCCATAGAGGAGAGTGCTTGTGCGCCAAAAGGTTCGCCATCCTTTCGGTAGACTTTGGAGTTGTATTTCAATTCGTCGTCCATTCGACTGATAAATTCTTCGGTAATGGTTGTTGTTTCCATAGTATTTCGGTTTTAAACGTTTTTTGTGGCAAAGGTAGTGGAGGGGCTTGCGAGAAAACAATATTAAAAAAATAGGGGAGAGTTCTCAGTTCATAGTTTAAAGTTTTGCCACTCCTAGAGGAGTGGAAATTAGAGCGCTACGCGCTAAAATTTTGTTTTTGTTGGAACGCTGCAAGAGGGTGTTTTTTCAGACAATTAAGGACAATTGACTCGGTTTTTTCAAACAACAAAAACAACAGAAAAACAAACAAAACAACTTTGTGGTTTTCATGGGACCACCGATTTTTGAGAATAAAAAGAAAGCACATGGATACTGGTTTTGAAAAAAGTTGTACCTTTGCAAATAAAAGATTTAAAACTATGAGGACATTATTTTCACTTCTTTTATTTTTGCTCATCTCGATTAATGGTTTCGCGCAGTTTTTTAATCAGTATAATTCTGCATCAAGAACTGCAATAATAGAATACACTAAAGACAAAAGCGGATTCTATCAAAAACGCAGTAATTTCAATGTTGATAATGTAACGAACATCATCAGCATATATGCTTTTGACAAGAAAAAAAACAAATTATATGTAGCAACTTCATATGGAAATTATGTTATCACACTAATCGAAAGTGAGGCAAAAAGTGCAAAAAAGAACAAATCTATTCCAAAGCTAAAAGAAACGGAGATTGAGGCCCTAGTTATGTCTGTCAATAATTCGCTTGAAACAAAATTCGCCCAATTAAATATTGAACGAGAGCTATTTGTCGCTGATTCAATAGAATACGATAGAGAACAAGCACGTTACGCTGCCTTAGAAAAAGCACGCCTTGACTCTATTGAGAATGCTAGAAATCAATCTAAAATAAATGACTATAAATCTGCTCATAATTGGCATTGGATACCTATAACACCTGACAATAATACATATAAGTATACAAATTCTATTGATTTAAAATGTGATCTATGTGAAGAAGTTACTCATAGTTATAGCCAAGACTCCATTTTTGCCTGTGCTATTCATAATGACACAATATATTCATTAAGTGTAAAAACAGGATATTTAGATAATCAATATTACCATATTCATAGATATAGTATTCCAAATAAATTAAAATCAAGCACAAAATTTCAAGAGCATATAAATATATATAGTGATAGTTTAACAAATGATACTTTATATAAACATGATATTGTAGATTTATATAATTCTCATAGCTTTATAGAATACACTAATGAAGTTAAGAAACAAGCTCCATATGGTTTTTTTGTTGATTGGGGATGGGATGATGATTATTCATCTATATCATTTCACTTTGATTATATGAATCTGAATAAGAGAACAATCAAATACATTGATGTTTATTGGAAAGTGTCAAATGGAGTAGGTGATGTTAGAAAAACAGGACATTTTAAAGGCACTGGACCTTTGCAAGAATATGAATCAGCTAATTGGAACTGGGATTATTCCAGTTACTATGTAGCTGGAGATGCTACAGAAATGGAAATCACAAAAGTAATAATTACATATATGAATGGGCAACAACAAGTACTTACAGGTAAACAGATTAAATTTAATTAATAATATAAATCCAAACAATTATGAAAAAGTTATTCCTACTATTTCTATTGATCATGGTTTGTTTACCATCGTTTGCAGACGATGAGGATAAAAAATCAGAGAGTTTGACTGTTGCATTCAAAGACAAAAGTGGCTCTTTAATTCAAGAGAGCAGATTTGAAGTTGGTAAAGTCGGTTCAATACAGTTTGATGTTATCATTTTTACTGACATTTTGAAAGGAGATAAAGTTGGAAGTTTGCGTATTACGACATCTGATTCTCGTTACAATTATTTTGGTTATCTTGATTCTGATGAGATTGATGATTGCATTCAATCTTTAATTTATATACGAGACAATGTTTTAACAACTCCAATAGAAAATGAAGCCAACTATTCTCAAGTTGCATATAAATCGCGTGATAGAGTTGGTCTGGGAGTTACTAATTATGGGAAAAAATGGACTCCATATATTAATGCTCATACTTGGGACAAAGACTCAAGAAACACCTATAAAGCAGAAGACATTGATAATATCATCAACTTTTTCAAACAATCGAAAGAACTAATCAAGTCAAAGTTACAATAATCGGTGTCTTTTAAGAATAAAAGCGGTTACCGTACAACTGCAGTACGATAACCGCTTTTATTATGGACAAATACTCTAAGACTATCGACATCAAACTATTTGGCAGGAGAAGATAACAATGCTCGATGTCATTGACACTGGAGCATTGCTTGCTTCGCCCAAAGCTCTGCCTGTACGTGCCGACGGCAGATTCTTTGAGGTCGGTCTGTCGCAGACCTTCCTCGAATACGGTCTTTGGCAGGACTATGGAACAGGACGTGAGACACCACGAGGAAACCCAGGCGACATCGGCAGAACGAAAGTGCGGCAATGCCGCAAGTGGTTCAGCACCAAGTAATACTCTTCCGTCATGCTGGCGAAAGAGTCCTTTGAGGAGAATTTGGGATGGGAATTCTGTGGAATAATTAGTTCAGCTTTGAATAAGAAGAATTTCGTTAATAACCATTGATAATTAAAATAATTGTTATAATTTTGTGTTAAATAAAGTATTATTAATATTTTTAATATTTTTAATTATGAAAAAAATAATAATCTTTTCCTTTTCTTTATTAATACTTGTATCTTGTTCTAGCAAGAAGTATAAGTATGTTGAATTTGAAGGTGGCATTGATGTATTAGGCGAAGCTGTAGAAAATGGAAAAGACCCTATTGAAATTTTTGCCTCAAGTGATTCTGCAGCTTATCTTGAAGCTTTCGAAAAGTTCTGTATTGCGAGTAAAGTATATAGTGACATGGTAAAGGATGGCATGGGTGAGCATCTTGCTATCCCTATTCGATTTGCCTTATATGATGAAAATGGTAAAGACATTGCTTCTTTTGTGTCTTTTGCCACAAAAAAGCAGAAAGAAAAAGAGATTAGAGACATGGTTTTAGGCTTAGATTCTAGTATGTCATCTATAAATGTTGGCGAAACAAAAAAAGCTGTCATTGATTCCACAAAAATAAAGGAATTATCACCTTATTTTAACATTAAAAAGGATGAATTTGATTCTAATGGCAAAATGTTATACGAACCAAAATCTGCACCTAAATATGCAAATAGAAACGGTATTTATTGCTATTTTTCAGTTCAAAATGGAACTCCAGATCCTCTAAGATTTAGAGTTCAGTATTATGCAGATGATTGGTTGTTTTTTGGTCGTCTAAAATTCTCTATTGATGATAAAGCTTTTGAGTTTATTCCTTTAGAAACTGAAACAGATTGCGGTGATGGTGGCATGATTTGGGAGTGGTTTGATGAACCGCTGTCAAATTCAGACAAAGAATTGATTTATGCATTGTCAAATGCAAAATCTGCAAAGATGAAATTTATAGGTAAGCAATATTATGATATTAAAACTATCACAAAAGCTCAAATTACTGATATAAAAAGGACATTAGATTTATATCATGCAATGGGTGGTGAATATTAACTTTAATCTATTGTACTAAGTATAGCCTAGTTTTGCCACAAATAAATTGTGGCTTCAATGGGCTGCGCCTCGGCAATATTAATGCAAACATTATGCTGCTCTCGCGTTGAGCCGTTTTGAATCGCAAAGCGACCGAACACCAAGCTTCGCATTATTTATTGGTCAGACGAGGGTCAGACGAGGGTTGGACAAGGTCGGGCGAGGGTCGGACTTTGTGTGGGTGTTGCGTTGGCAACGCAACAGACGGGACTTGTTGTTTTTACAACTATTTCTTTTTGCGGACGGTCCATCCGAAGTGACCTATTTCTTCGCCTAGCTTGTAGTAGTGGCCGTGGCAGTAGGTGATGAGGCCTGCCTCTTTGAGGTCGAGAGCTCCGGTGGTGGGGTCGATGAATCGTTCGTCGGCGATGACGTTGAGGACTTCGGCGATGAACATGTCGTGGGTGCCCAGGCGCATTATGTCCTTGACGATGCACTCGATGCTGACGGGCGCCTCGTTGATGTAGGGTGCCGCCACTTTCACGCCCTTGACGGGTGTGAGCCCCATCTCTTGCCATTTGTTGAGGTCGCGCCCTGACTTAACGCCACACCAGTCGGTTGCTCGCGCGAGCTCCTCGTTGGTGAGGTTGATGGTGAACGCCATGTTGCGCTCGATGATGTCGTGGCTGTGTCGCTCCTGGCGGATGGACACGTAGCACATGGCAGGGTCGCTGCATATGGTTCCCGTCCATGCTGCTGTGAATAGGTTATACTCCTCGGGGGTTGCTCCGCACGAAACCAGCACTGCTGGCAGCGGATAAATCATTGTTCCAGGTCTCCAGTTTTGTTTCATATATGAGTTTTCAGTTTTCAGTTATGAGTTTTCAGTTATGAGTAGTCAGTTATGAGTAGTCAGTTATCAGTTCTTCCTCTCACTCTCGCTCTGTACTCTCGCTCTCGCTCTCACTCTCACTCTGCACTCTCGCACTCCACTCTCACCTCGGCACTTTTTTCGCTTTTCCGCTCCAGGTGAGGATGTCGAGGCGCACGATGCAGGTGCGCGGCAGTGACTTGAGGGCATATTTCATGCCAACTTCAATGTCATTGGGCGAGAATTTCTTGAGGATGAGTTCGAGGGCGTAGATGCGCTCCTCGTCGTAGGTTGGGATTGTGACGTCGCAGTCGAGGATTATGCTCTCATACTCGGTGGTGAACTGGCTGGGTAACAAGTTTACGTTGCCCACAACGCAGAACGACACGCGGTCGTGGCACTCGAGGATGTCGATTTTCTTGCCTTCGGGGGCGCAATGGATGTAGATGGCGTCGTCGCCATCCCACACAAAGTTAACTGGCACGCCATAGGGCTTACCATCCAAATCTATCATCGACAAATAGCCGTATTGAGCACTGGCAAGAATCTCACGGGCTCTTGCTTCGTCGAGCAGGCGGTCTTGCCGCCTGACTTTAGTATTGTCAAAAATCAAAACGAGTAATAATGTTCTATAGGCGATAGTTTTTTAGAAATTAGTATCCAATTCTCTCAAATACCCCGCTGGCAAAGCAAATCACGATGAATGCCACAAGGGTGAAGCCAAGGCTGTACATGAGGAAGTTGCTGTTGTAATCTTCCTCGTCAAAATCGTCGGACGTATTGGCAGCGCTGGCACTGCGACGGCGCACAAATCTGACGATTACATTGGTGATGAGTCCGCAGACTAACCCAATGCCTAAAGCAAGCAGTGCATAAAGTCCAATAGAAGCCATAATGCTTGTTTTTTAATTGGTTAAGAAATCTGTTGAGCGATAAGTGCTCATCAGTTAGTTCAACACCCAACTGCTGGTTGATTAGTCTTCGCGCGCTATCTCGCACTGGCACATCTCGCGATATTCTTCCCACTCGGGATCTTCCTCGGCATGGAAGGTGAGGGGAAGCTGCTCGTCGATGGAGGCTAGCGCAGCGTTGAGGAGCTGCTGAAAAGCCTTAAGCGTGACTGCATAAAACACCCAGTTGCGCTCACCTGCGCCAGTGTAGATGCCTGTCATTATAGCCACTGGATCGCGATGAAGCTTCTCTTGTAGCAAGTTGGTAACCACTTCCATTTTACTTGAAGTGGCGTAGTCGGGCATACCGCCCTTGTCGGGCTCGTATTCCCAGGTCATTTCAATGCGATATTTGTATCGTTGAGTGGCAATTACATTGTCTAGCGACCGGCGTCCGGTAACGAGCACCGTGTTTCCGTCACGGTCTTCGCTGGGTGCCGTCCACCAGTCCTCGATTATGTTGAGTTTAGCCATTCTAAAATATCTTCCGTTTTAAATTCGCTGACAAGATACGAACTTTTTAATGATTTTCAAAGAAAAAATGAAAAAAATGATTTTTTGTACAATAATTGCTATAAATGCTCGTTAAGAGCGACGTTTTTTCTCCACATTGCTTGGTGCATAGCCGATTCTTTAGTACTTTTGCAAAACACAAAAAAATACAACAAAAAGGATAACCTTATGATTTCAACACCAATCTTTATTTTTACTCTCGCGGTAGTAGTGGTTGCCGCGGCGCTCGTTGCGTGGCTGATGCAGAAAAATGCCGCCGATGCGAGAGGCCAGTTGCAGAGTGCCAATCAAGAACTCAGGCGTCAGCTGGAAACGGCCGACAACAAGTCGCAAATGCTTGTTGACGAGAACACTAATCTCAAGGCACAGCATGCCTCGGCTAGCGAGAATGCGAGGATGCTCAAGGCGCGCGTGGAGGAGCTTAATGGCGAGCTGGGCCGACTTCAGGAGGAGATTAAGGAGCTCGACGACGTGAAGGACGCTCTCGACCGCGACAAGGCGGGGCTGCAGGCTAAGCTCGACGCGATGACGCGCACACGCGAGCAGCTCGAGGAGGAGTCGCGCAGCACGTTCAAGCTGGTGGCTGCCGAGCTGCTGAACCACAGCCGCAAGGCCATCAACGAGGAGGGTAAGGCGAGCCTGGGGGTGCTGCTCACGCCATTGAAGGAGCAAATCGATGGTTTGAACAAGGAGCTCAAGGAATATCAGCACAAGCAGGACGTGAATTCCCAGCTCTTTGGAAAGGAGCTGCAGAAGATGGTTGAGGCCAACAAGGAGATTTCGCAAGAGGCGACACGATTGTCGAACGCCCTTGTGAGCAACAACAAAATTCAAGGCGACTGGGGCGAGGGAGTGCTCAAGCGCATACTCGACCTCTCGGGGCTGGAAGAGGGGATAAACTACCAAATTCAGGTGACACGCGATAGTGGCGGAAATGTGATTACCAACGATGAGGGAGCGATGCTACGACCTGATTTTGCGCTCTTTATGCCCGACGGCAAGAGCTTGATTATTGACAGCAAGGTGTCGCTCACGGCCTTTGTCGACTATGCCAACGCTACCAGTCCTGAGCTTCAGCAGCAGGCCTTGAAGCAGCACATTGCGTCGGTCAAGGCGCAGGTCGACCTGCTGGCGAAAAAGGAATATACAACGCAGGTTAACAACGCCACCGACTTTGCGCTCATGTTCATCCCAAGCGAGCCGGCCTATCTGGCGGCTATGCAGGGCAACCAGCAGCTGTGGGAGTATGCCTACTCTAAGCACGTGGTGATTGTGAGCCCCACTCATTTGCTCAGCGTTGCCCAGCTGCTCATGCAGCTGTGGTCGCGCGACAAGCAGAGCAAGAACACCGAGGCCATCGCCAAAGAGGTGATGAAACTGATGGACAAAATAGATTCGTTCTACTCCGACCTCGACAAGATTCAAAACGGCATCAACGCTATGCAGAACACCTTCGACAACGCAAAGCGCAAGCTTGAGGGCAAGGGCGGAATCCTCTCAAAGTCTACCAAGATAAAGCAGCTAGCAGGCCTCAAGACTCCTGAGATAGGGGAGGGTGGAGAGTGAGAGTGAGAGTGGAGAGTGAGAGTGGAGAGTGAGAGTGGAGAGTGAGAGTGGAGAGTGAGAGTGGAGAGTGAGAGTGGAGAGAAGTTTTTAATTCTTGGCGGCTTTCAATTCTTGGCGGCTTTCATTTCAAAGCCCACCTTCACGTTGCGGAAATTCTGGCTCAGGAACGAGAGCGACTTCAGCGTCTCGCTGTGGCTCAGCCCACTAATGAGATGCATGAACATGAGCAGGCGATCGGTGTCGAAAGCTATATATAGCTTGTTGCCGTCGCGGTGCACGTGCGACGTGAGTGGTATGCCGTTCCATTTCAGCGTCAGCTGCTCTTGGGCTGGGTCGTAGACGTACTTTCCTTTTAGCGGCATTCCGAGCATGCGCAGCTCCCATTCGCCATCGGCAGTGAGCACCATTGAGTTCCAGCGTTTCTTGATTTTGAGCTTTTTAAACGCCTTGTCGAGACCCTTTTTGAGCTTGCTCTTGGCGATAGGTTTGCCAAGTTTGCCCACGAAGCTCGACCCGTCGGCATGCACATAGGGCTTGTCATATTCCCATTGGCCGGCAACTTGCTGCCAGGCGGCAATTTTCGCCATCTCAACACTGTCGTCCTCAACCACAAAAACCTGGTTCGGGTCGAAATAAGCTATGGTGTCAGACTCCTGCGCCGACAACGCGCCCACACTAATCAAGGCGAAAAACACAAAGGATAGTATTCGGTAATGCATATGTCTCTTTTTCTTGCAAAGGTAATACTTATTTTTCTCATTTGCGAGGCTCTCATCTAAAATATCGCTTGTGCATGAAACTTGGCAATTGAAAAAGATGAAGAAATGATAGCCTTTCAAAAAAAATCGGCAAAAAACTTGCACAGTTCAAACTAAAGCAGTAATTTTGCATCGCTTTTCGAAAAAAATGGGGCTTTGCCCTGTGAAAAGCATAGTTCGGGATGTAGCTCAGTCCGGTTAGAGTACGCGTCTGGGGGGCGTGGGGTCGCTAGTTCGAATCTAGTCATCCCGACTGAAAAAGCCAATAAGCGAATTTGCTTGTTGGCTTTTTTCTTGTGAATATGCGGTTGGTTATACGAGACGTATTCTATTGATGTGCCTTTCTTCAGCGCAACTTGTTGTCCGTTAATAGTAAGTATCATAAAAAAGCGATTGATTTACACAAAGGTAAACCAACCGACTTGGCTCTTAAAAGACGATACTTACATATGCAAATAACATGTCATTTTCTTATATACCTTATTGAGCCTCTACTTCCAAACGGATAATCAGAAACGTCTTTGTTAAGATATGGAGAATCTTCTATAAGTCTACCCTTAAAGATGCATCTCTCGCACTTAAATCTTGTGCCGTCTTCTGCATTTTCAGTCCATTCCCATGATTCAACCTTTATAACACTACGAACAATCCCTTTATACACTCCTAGTACGTATTTTATTTCTTGAGGCTTATCCTTGCCAATCCTCCAATATTTACGAGTTGATTCATAAATATCCACTCTACGATACACCCCATTGGCTTTTGCTTGATCAAAACTCTTATTTAGACTGACTAAAAGTAGTGTTTCGTCATCTTTTATCTCTATATTCTGACAATTATATATAGCATTGATTTCTTCAACATTTTTTATTCCTTCATCCCATTGATGATGCCCAGCAACAATATTTGCCAAAAGATTTGTTTTATTAAACTTATCATAGGTCAACAAGTCGATAAGCGTTGATTCCACAATAAAGGCTGTTTCTTCAGTTAAATTGTGCCGCAAAATATAGAGATTGACTTGTTTTCCTTCTTTTATAATGCTTCTAATTATATCAAGTTTCAGACTTTGGTCTTTTTCATTAAGGGAGTCCTTCATATGTTGAAAAGCCCTATTTCCTTTACCTTTACCAATATAGAAAATACGATTGTCCCTTGGATCAACTAAAGCATAAACATAATATGCTAAAGCCTCTATTGTTCGTTGATTAAACATGTTTGTCATAGTCATAAATACTAATCAAAAGAGATTGTCTACTACAAAGGTAATGAATATTTCTTCACTTACGCTTGTTTTTGGGAGATTTATTATTCATCAAACGTTGATAACTGTCTTTTGCCTGTTTGATACCGAGATCACCAGTCACGGTGTTCACGGTAACAAACGGCTCGTCAAGACGCTCCTTCAGTTGCTTGATAGTCTCTCTCTCAGTTCCGCATTCTCCTGTATTATCACCTGCGGTTGTGAACGCCCACAGTTTCAGCGTTGATAAATCAAATGTTTCTATTAAATTCGGTTTCTAAAGCATTTAACTGACTTCACCAGTGTGCTGCTGCTAGGATAATTGAAAACTGACAATAAGCTCAGTTTTAGAATTTTGCTAGTGTGCTCATAAGATTACGTCTAAATGTTGGTTGTTGTATTTTAAAAGCAACAAAGTTAGAGAAAATATCTTTAATTATAATAGATTTCTCAAATCTATTATTCGTTAATTTAGTATTTGCCTTGCATATATGACAGGCAAGGCAAGCAACTTCGTTGTTTTGTCACTTATAAAATTCCTTAAATATGGCAACGGGTTGAAAGTAAATCATTAATTTTGCAAATTATTTGTGGCAAGTTGATTCTGCTTGACTTGCGAGAACAACCGAGTAAAGGATAATGAAATGAACACAATAACCCTTCACAACACATTGCCTGCGGTGTTTGCCGGTCGTGGCGACACTGGTAGCGAGATATGGCTGCGCGATGTCACCTTCGAGCGTGGCAAGCACTACCTTATCAGTGCTGAGAGCGGTACAGGAAAGTCGTCGCTGTGCAGCTACCTCTATGGCTACCGCACCGACTATAGCGGCACAATGGCTTTTGACGGCCGCGACATAAAGACTCTTGCGGTTAAGGAGTGGTGCGATGTTCGCACTAACCACATAGCCTACTTGGCTCAGGACATGAAGCTTTTTCCTGAGTTGACTGCACTTGAGAACATTATGCTCAAAAACAGCATCACCAACCACAAGAGTGAACAGGAAATCGTGGGCATGATGAACTTGCTGGGCATAGGTGAGAAAGTCGACAGCCCTGTTTCTAAGCTCTCGATAGGGCAACAGCAACGTGTGGCTATCATTCGCACTTTGTGCCAGCCTTGCGATTTCATATTACTCGACGAGCCGGTGAGCCACCTTGACGATGCCAACAACGCAATAGTTGCCCGGCTTGTCTCGGAAGAGGCTCAGCGACAAGGCGCAGGCGTGATTTCCACATCGGTGGGCAACAATGTGAAGATAACTGTTGATAAGGAGTTTAAACTATGAGCAATAAAGCCAATAAATATAGCAGCAATCACTTGAAGTGGAAACTGCTGCGCAAGCACATCAGTCCGTCGCAACTGGTGGGATTCTCGCTAGCCAGCCTTATCGGACTCACGATAGTGATTCTTGCAGTGCAGTTTTATCAAGACGTGAAACCCATCTTCAACGACGAGGAGAGTTTTATCAAGAAGGACTATCTAATTGTGACACAGGCAGTGTCGACAGCCGGCACGTTGCTAGGCAGCAAGTCGCAATTCTCACAGGAAGCCATAGCCGATATCGAGGCTCAGCCTTGGTGCCGCAAGGTGGGTAAGTTCTCGAGCAACGACTACAGCCTCTATGCCACCATTTCGGTGGGAGGTATGGGTGGCAGCGCCATGGGCACTATGCTCTTTTTTGAGTCGATACCCACCGAGTTCATCGATGTGGCCGACAGCGACTGGAAGTTTGATCCCGCCAAGCCCGAGATTCCCGTGATAATGTCGCGCGACTACCTGTCGCTCTACAACTTTGGTTTTGCCGCCAGCCAGGGCATGCCGCAGGTGAGTGAAGGCATCATCTCTAAGGTGCCACTTGAGTTCACCTTGCGCGGCAACGGCCACAACGAGACCATCAAGGGCCGCATCGTGGGATTCTCTAACCGCTTGAACACCATTATCGTTCCCGAGGATTTCATGAAATGGAGTAACGAGCGATATGGCAGCGGACTGGAGCGTGACCCCTCACGAATCATCGTGGAGGTCAACAGCCCAGGCGATGTGAAGATGCAGCGGTATCTCGAAGACCACGGCTACCAGGTTGCAGGCGAAAAGATGCAGCAAGGCAAGGCGCAGTATTTCCTCACGTTGGTGGTGACCATCGTCATTATAGTTGGCATTATAATCAGCGTGCTGGCGTTCTTTGTGCTCATGTTAAGCATTTACCTGCTGCTCCAAAAGAACACCAAGAAGCTGCAGGACTTGCTGCTGCTTGGCTACTCGCCATCGCAAGTGTCACGACCTTACATCAACATGGTGATGGCCATCAACGCCGTGGTGCTGGTACTCGCAGTGATTATCATGCTGCTCGCGCGAGCCTGCTATCTGCCCATGCTCAGAGCAATGGGAACCAATGGCGGCACGATAGTCGTCGCGATTATTGTCGCAATAGTGATAATGTCGCTTATCACCGTGGGAAACATTTTTGCCATAAAGCGCAAAATCAAGGCTTTATGGATTCAGCAATCATAACAATAACCTGATTTTAAATCATGACAAAGATAATAGCTATTGCAAATCAAAAAGGTGGTGTGGGAAAGACCACTACTGCCATCAACCTTGCAGCTTCGCTTGCTAAATATGACAAAAGGGTGCTGCTCATCGACGCCGATCCACAAGCCAACGCTACATCGGGTTTGGGAATCGACCCCAACCAGATGCAGGCATCGGTCTATGAGTGCCTCGTCGACGATTATCCTATCAAGAGCACTATAACAAAGTCGGAGGTGGAAGGCCTTGACGTGCTGGGGGCAAGAATCGACTTGGTGGGAGCCGAGCTAGAACTCATCAACAAGCCTAATCGTGAGAAGGTGCTCAAGGGGCTGCTCACGCAAGTGGTTGACAACTATGATTACATCCTCATCGACTGCAGCCCATCGTTAGGTCTTATCACGGTTAACGCCCTGACAGCAGCCAACAGTGTGATTATACCTGTTCAGGCCGAGTACTTCGCACTTGAGGGCATCAGCAAGCTGCTCAACACCATTCGCATCATCAAGTCGAAGCTTAATAGCGGTCTCCACATCGAGGGCTTCCTGCTCACTATGTATGACGCACGTCTGAGACTTGCCAACCAAATCTACGAGGAGCTCAAGAGCCACTTTGGCGATATCGTGTTCACCACCGTTATTCCTCGCAACACGCGTCTCAGCGAGGCCCCTAGCCACGGTCTGCCTGCTCTGCTCTACGACCCTCAGAGCCGTGGTGCCATCAGCCATCTGCAGCTCGCGCAAGAACTTATAGAGAAAGAAAACTCGAAGCAATAACAGCTTTGAGATACAATAGAAAACACTGGACAGCTTTTGGGGCTGTCCAGTGTTGTTTTTTTAAAAGGATTACGTTAGAATCTCACGGTGATGGGCTCACATGCCGAGCTCTCGTTGTTGCAGCGGTCGAGAGCTGTCACAACATAGGTGGTGCCTGGTGGTCGTGCCATCTTGTTCTTTTTGGGGAGATTGAGAGTCGGCACGGTGATTGACGTTTTGTTGGTAATCCGCAAGATTGCTCGAGAGTTCTCAAGGTTTATGGGTTCACCTTCCCTGAATCCATAAACAACGTATTGCACAGCTTGCTGCATGGGGTCGGTTGTGGTGGGAGCATCCCAAGAGATCACAGTTTCGAGTTTGTTCTTCTCGAAGCGCAAGTTGCTCACCGGCGCTGGAGGCTCACAGTCAATCCAGGTGACAGCGGGGCACAGTGCCTTGGTCCTCATCTGATTGTTTCTCAGCGAGTCGAGCACTCCCTTATAATTCTTAGTCACTTCATATCCGGGCCACCATGTCACGCCGTGAACGTTGGGCAATTCACGCATCAGTTCAATCTTGTGGTTGAGCTGAGTGGGGTTGAGTGTGTCGGGGATGTCATGGTGGTCCATCACGTTACGCACTGCCTGGCCGTAGTACATGTGGCGGCCGTTGGCGTGTTTGTCCCACCAGTAGCTCAGCACAAGGTCGCTCGCAGCTTTGTGCTCTAGCTCCCAGTAAAGCTGTGGCACCATGTAGTCGACCCATCCCATTGCCGTCCACTTTGGGCAGTCGGCGTAGAGAGCGTCGTAGCATTCTAGGCCGTTGGTCTCGCTGCCGTTGCGGTCGCTCTTCTTGTTTCGCCAAATGCCGAACGGGCTGATGCCGAATCTCACCCAGGGCTTGGTGCTCTGGATAGTGCCGTGCAGCTGCTCGATGAGCAAGTCCACGTTGTGACGTCGCCAGTCGCCCTTGTCGCCCCATCCCTTGCCGTAGCGGGCAAATGAGGCGGTGTCGGGAAACTCCACGCCCTTAACGGGGTAGGGGTAGAAATAGTCGTCCATGTGGATGGCGTCGAGGTCATAGCGTGTTATCATGTCTTTTACCACGAGGTTGATAAAGTCGCGGCTCTCGGGCAGGGCGGGATCGAAATAAATCTTGCCGTCGGCATACTTGAGGAACCACTCGGGGTGCTCGTAGTAGATGTGCCCCTCGGCGGGGCGGTCTTTCTCGCCGCTGGTAACGCGGTAAGGGTTAATCCAGGCGTGCAACTCCATGCCACGGCTGTGGCATTCGTCAATCATGAACTGCAGTGGGTCCCACACGGGGTCGGGGGCCTTGCCTGCCTCACCGGTTATCCACCGTGACCAGGGCTCGAGGTCGCTGATGTAGGCAGCATCGGCTTGTGGGCGCACCTGCCAGATGACGGCGTTGACTCCAGCACTATCGAGCTTGTTGAGCTGGTCTCGCAGATAATCCTGCGTCTCTTGTGGGGTCATCTTGGCGTACTGTCCCTGCCCGATGATGTGGAGCCACGCTCCGCGGAACTCGCGCTTGGGAGCCTCTTGAGCACTTGCCATCACACCAATAAGGAGTGCGACAGCAACTGCAATTTTTCTAAATGATTTCATGAGATTAAGTATTAAGTGCTAGAATATCTAGAGAAAATCTAGAATAACTAGAAAAACTGATTACTGGGAACTGATCACTGAAAACTCTTAAAGCAGTGGTCCAAAGAGGCGCACAATGCTTTCCACGGCTTTTTGCCACAGCGGACGCTTGCGCCATGCCCTGAGGCTGATGCGGGTGCACTCCTGCATGTCGGCGCGCATCACTTCAAGCATGCGGTGGTTGAACTCCTTGCTATAGAGTAGTACATTGGCCTCAAAGTTGTGCTCAATGCTGCGGAAGTCGAAGTTCGTTGAGCCTGTTGTGACAAAATCGTCATCAATGAGCACCACCTTTGAGTGGAGCATGCCAGGCTCATAGAAGTAAATCTTGATGCCTGCCGTCAAGCATTGCTTAACGTAAGAATAGGAGGCATAGCGCAGCAGGATGCTGTCGGGCTTTCGAGGAATCATCAATCGCACGTCAACCTTGCTCAATGCCGCCACTTGAAGGGCTTTGAGCAGGCTGTCGCTAGGCAGGAAGTAGGGCGTCTGTATGTACACGCACTTGCTGGCACAGTCTATGGCTTTTTGGAACACAAACGCCATGTTTACCCACTGGCTGGTGGGGCCACTCGTGACGAGCTGCATGGCAATGGGGTTGGCTATGCTTCCGGGCTCCACCATGTCAACCGACTCTTCGATGAGCTCACGCTTCATGAAGTTCCAGTCGATGGCAAACGACACCTGAAGCGCTGCCACGATATCGCCCTTAACACGCAGATGTGTGTCGCGCCATTTATTCATCTTGCCACCGTCGATATAGCGGTCGGCGATGTTCATGCCACCTATGTATCCCACCTTGCCGTCGATAATCACTATCTTGCGGTGGTTGCGCCAGTTGATGCGGTTGGCAAACTCAGGGAAGGTGATCTTCATAAACGGGTAGACATCGGCACCCGCCTTGCGTAGCTTCTTGAAATAGGACATGTCGAAGTGGAACGACCCCACGTGGTCATAGAGCACGCGCACCTTCACGCCCTCGGCAACCTTCTGCTTCAGGATGTCGGCAATCTCGTTGCCGAGCTTGTCATTCTCAATGATGTAATATTGGATGTGGATGTAACGCTCAGCAGCTAGAAGGTCTTGCTTTAGAGCATCAAACTTGTCCTTGCCGTTGGTGAAAATTTCCACCTCGTTGTTGGCGAGATAGGGCGAGCCCTGGATGCTGTTCACCAGGTTTATCATTTGCTGGTGCTCGCTCTTTTTGTCTTCGTAGCGCACCACCTGGCGCGAGCGCATCAAGTGCTTGATGTCGTCGCGGTTGGTGAGCTTGAGCCGCTTCTTTCGGGATATCATTCTTATGTGGCGCAAGCTGCGGCCAAAGAAGATGTACAGAATGATACCCACCACAGGCAACAGCACCAGCACAGTGACCCAAGCCAGTGTCTTAACCGGGTTGCGGTTCTCGCTCACCACAACTCCGATAATAGCCACAGCAGTGATACCATACAAGATGGTAAATATCAACCGCGAATATGGAAACAACTCGGCAAGTATCATTACAGCTCGTTCTTGATTAGCTTGCTAAGTTAATGATTTTGCGGGAAACCAAGCCGTTTTATAACATTTTTTAATAGTTGAGAGTGGAAGGTGGATAGTAGAGGGTTGAGAGTTGTAAGTTGAGAGTTGAGGGTAGTGCGTTTGTCCGACTCTGTCAGACAAAGTCCGACCTAGTCCGACCCAGTCTGACCAATCCACAAGTGAGAAAAAGGTGCCTTCCTAAGGAAGACACCTTCTAAATGTCAAAGAGATTAGAGTGAGTTATTTCATCACCTTCTCAACAGAGCGGCTACCGTCGCTGTAGCGTTTTTCAACGATGTTGATGCCTGGATGAGGCACATCGCTCGCCACGCCCATCAGGTTGTAATAAACCACGCGAGTAACGGTCTTGCCCGCCTGCAAGTTGTCGATAGCGGTAGGAGTGTCGGTATTCCACTCGAGTGGATATACTGTCCAAGTGATACTGTCGCCTGCAGCAAGGATTGGTGCACTGCTTTGAGAAGATGCCTCGGTGAGCTTAATGAGTGCGGGGAAATGATAGCCATAACCATCTTGAGGGTTAGGGCTGGAGACATTCTCAAGCATCGAGAAGTTGGGTAAGAATGCACCGTGCAGTCCAGAATCGTCAGCGGCATGTGGCATGATAAACATTTCACTCGCAGCATCCCACATCGCCCATTCCACTTGGGCAATTTCCATTGGCTTGGGAGCAACAAAGAACAAGTTCACCTCTTCGCCATTCACAACACCCTGTTGATGCACGCCCGAGAAGTTACAAGTAATATAGGTGTTCTCGTTATATGGGTTTTCTACGCCAGCAGTTGGCATCAGGGTTGCTTCAAACTCAGGGTTAACCTTGCTCTTCAAGCGACCAACCACATTATTCAGGCGGTGGTCAATAACAGCTTCCATATAATCAGTAGTCACACTACTTCCCTCGGGAAGATTGATGGCAATCCAGTTGCTCTGGTCCCAATCACCATTTTGCAAAGCGGTATACGTCTTGATGTAGTCTTCTTCTCCTACGGCTATAACACTCTTGTTCAGCGCATGGTTATCGTCCTTGCAATAGAGAGTGTTGCCTTGAATATATACGCAGGTGAGGTCGGTAATTTTATAGTTAGGACCAATCTCTCCATTTTCAAGCAAGTAAGCTAAAGTTGTCTCGGTGAGCACTGGTTGTACATCATGAACCACCTCGTTAGCCACGCCCAGATAAGCCTCGTTGCCGTTGACTGTGTTCAACGCGTTGCCACCGAAGGCGAGCTGGCCATTGGCATTCTTATATAAGCCCTTGCAATTAGAAACTGGTGCATTCTGGTTGGGGAAGTATTTTGTACTTGATACCAATTGGTTTCCGCTGGGCACTGCGCCACTAGCAGCATTGGTCAAAGTTGGCACCATGTGGTTTTCTTCTATATCTGTGCTCTTTGTCTCGATAATCACTGGAGTGCCAGCAGGGATGATATTGCCACTGATAGGCTCCATCTCAAATGTACCCTCGGTCTCATTAACACTCTTGACAATGTAAGGAGTCATCTGCTCAGGATTGAACAAAATGTTCCAAGACGTGCGCAAAGTGGTGTAATACTTGCCACCGACCTCAATCAGCTTGTCAGGATCAAGCGAGAAGTAGTTCTCGCAAGTTTCAAGGTCATTGTCAATATGCTCAAATTTCCAATCAAGGGGAAATCCTGCATTTATTGCAGCCATTTCAACACTTTCAGTACCCTTATCAGTCATATAATAACTTTTATCTTTATCGGAAATAGTCCAAGTGTTTTCAATATTGTTATGAAGGATTGTAACATAGATACCTCTTGTGTCATCATAATATGAACTTGAACTAAATCCTTGAATATCGAACACATAAGGATGTGCAGTCGGATTTGTTCTTTCATAATCCCACAAATAAATCACGGTTCCAGCTTGATACCTTGTTGACTCCCAATTGCTTTCTAATTGGAGTGATGAAAAGTTTGTAATACTGCCAACATCGTTAATTCCATTTATATATCGATTTGTTGTATTATTTTTTATCCTCATAAACTTGTGCTCAACAAACCTAGCAGTATAAGTACCTTTATTGTCATTAGTTACTGTAAATGAGTATGGGTTTTCTTTTGAAACTAGAGCATCATTTTTATACCAACCTTCAAATTTTGAATTATAATGTGCTGGAGTTGCACTTAACACAACAGTTTCACCAACACTATTATTCGCATCTGTGAAATCAGCAGCTCCAAGTTCACCATTATTAGATACGGCAATAACGTCGGGCTTTATTGACCTGTATACCGCCGTCATTCTTAAAGTTATTGGAAAAGGATCAGGTAAATAATATGTAGAACTGTTATGTGATACTTTTCCACCTTTTCCATCTGCAGTACTTGATGCATAACTCCCAGGGTCATTAAAACCATTAGTAGGATTCCTATCTGTTGATATATAATTGGTGTTATAAAAATCTGTATAGTCATTAGAAGCATTTTTAACCCAACCTACGAATGCCCATTTTGTTGCATCAACAGGCATTGTATTTATATACCACAAAGTTTTTCCACTGTTAATATATGATTCTGCGGTGGAAGTATGTGTTATATATGGTGAAGACACGCAATTGTTTGAATTTTGAGCACTAGATTGTGATGTTGATGCATATACTTTTCCAGCACCTGTAGGGTAAGAATCAACTTGAATATGCATATACATTCAGTAGTCAGTACCTCCTGCCCAAGCATCATTTACAGCAAAGGCAAAAAGCATCAGCAAAAGTAGTATTTTATAATTCTTAAATTTAAGCATCACTTTTTATTTTTTTGAGTTTTCTTTTTTTTGTTTTAGAAGTCATTGTATCGGTAGTGGCATTGTGCTTACCGTCGATATAATTAAATAAGCATCTCACTGCGAGTGTTGCAGTGATTAGCTGATGTGGAAGGTCGAGTTGTTCGCTCAGTGGTGTTGCCAAGATGAAAAGTACCAGCACCGCTGTGTAGAACAAGTAGACCTTGTAGAATCCTTTATGCTTGCGCCAGATAAGCCAAATTATTAATGGCAGTGGATTGAATGGGATAAGGTACCAGTTCCAATGAGTTCCAACTATAGAGCCATAGCTACTAGTTGTAAGGAGTAGCAAGGCTATCAGTAATTGGAAAATGAACAATCCAATATCAAATAATCGAACTAAATTCTTTCCAATATGAAAGAACTGAAGCAACGAAATTATAAGTGCAAGAACCAATAATCCACCAAACACCCAAACTGGGGTGATAGGATTTGGAGCAATCTGTGCCCCTCCACGTACCAACTCTTTGCCTTCTCCTTTCAACATGGCTCTTTTTCTTTGTTGCCCCTCAAAATATGAGTGTTCAAACAAAGGAATAATCACCTCAGGAGCCATGCGATTGCGCATATCCCAAGTTTCGTCACATGCGGTACCAGCTAATGTTATCAGCAGAAACTGCACCCATGGTGAACGCCGTGACATATGACGAAAATAAGTGCCATTATTCTTTGTGAGAATGCTGGGCATCTTATCGACTACGATTTTTTCATCGATAAGTGCTTGCTCAATTAGCTCAAGACATATTGATGTGCAATTGTCGGTTCCATCATAAGAATAATTGAACAACCGATTTCCTTCATTGGAAAATTCAATGTCGGCGGCTCGCCATAGTTCCTGCTTCTCATGAAGAGTTAAATTTAGCTCATATTGCATCACCCTGCGTTTCTCAGCAACGAATTCTTTGAGAAACTCATTAGTTGGGACTGCGATATCATGTGCAGGAGTCTTGCCTAAAATAAAAGATAGAGTACTGTATTCTGGATTGTTCTCAAGAGTAAAACAATAGTCCAAATTGTGAACAGGACACTCTAAGCGAATTGCACTATGCCCCATAGCTGATACAGTTTTGGGACCTGGCTCAATCACCAGCAGGCTTGCGGTGACGAAGTTGCTGCTGTCGGGGAGGAGTGGGCCGCCGTGGGTCCAGGGGATTTTGTCTTGGGCATGAACGGCGGCGCTTGTGGCGAGCACTAGGCCCGTCACAAGTGTCACTATCCATATTCTCATTGAGTTGACAACCATTTCCCTGATTCTCTAAATTGGCTTTGCAAGTCGCCTGACGGCGAGAAATCATTCAAATTTTTTCAAATCACTCAGATTGTTTGATTTGAAGTGATTTGCTGGATTTCTGCCACTTGTGGCACTCCGTTGCCGTTTAGAGGACGATTTTCTTGCCGTTCTGGATGTAGATGCCGTGGGTTGGGTTCACCACCTTGCGGCCCATGAGGTCGTAGATGGTGTTGTCGCCTTGGGCATCGGTGCCAACGGTTGTGATGGCAGTTGGCTTGGTCTTGTCGGCCCAAGCCTTGTTGGCTGGCATGTAGTCGGCATTGTTGTCAATGGCAAAATTGAGACCACCTTGCAAGGTGAGCATGTTGGCCTTGTCGTTCTCGGTGTCGTCGTCGAAGAGCGTACCTTTGAGCATCGACTTGGGAGCCTCACGACCAACCTTAGAGCCATCGGCAACAGGCATTATCATGTGATTCTCTTCATTGTTGGTCTCCATTTCCAGTAGCACGGGAGTGCCGGCAGGAATTACATCCATATCGAGCTCTTCCAGCTGGGGAACGCCGTCTGCGCTAACCGCCATTACGCTATAAGCAGTCAAGCTGCCCACAAGTTCGTAGGGGAAAGCGGTGTAAAGGGTGGTGTAATACTTGCCATTTGCCTCAACCTCGGCAGCAGGTGCCAGATAGTTGTCTTGGGTGTCGATAAACTCAATTTTCCACTTAGCGTCGTCGCCATAGTCAGCATAGTCGGCATCTCCAGCAATGGTAACGCCGCCGTTGTCGCTATGAACGAAATAGAGGGCTGCGCGGTTTTTAATCATCTCGCTGTGAGCACTTAAGGCAGCAACTATCTCGCTGTTCTCGCCCAGAGCTTGGGTGGCGGCAGCAATCACTGCAGCAGCATTTACCTCATCGGGGAGCTGCAGCTTGAGAGCGTAAGCGTCATAGATAAACTTCTCGGCAGTGGTGTTGGTGGGGCAAAGTGCCAAGTAAGAGCCCTCGATAGCTTGTGCCAGAGGTGCCAGGTCAAGACCTTGAACAGCCAAACGGTTCACCTTGATACCATCAACAGCGAGATCAAAAACTGCGCTGGCATCGTTGTGAGCCTGTGCCAAATCAACGGTGCTTGTCATGCTGTGCACGCGGCGCAGGTAGGGATTCTCGGCAGTAGCCGACGCAGTCTTCACAAAGCAGTAGCCACCTTGAAGGTCTTCACGCACCATGAGGAACTTGATGTCGGTGCCTTCCTCGGTGCCGGCCTGCAGGCGATAGCCAAAGCTGCCGTCGTAGTCGATGCCCATGTAGTGGCGGTTGCCTGGTACCATGTGGGTGATGTAATAGGTCACTGCGGTCTGTCCAGCAGCAGCCTCAAGGATGATGTCGCGGATCTCCTCCCAATCGTCAATTGGAGGAACGTCGACACACAGGAACACTGAGCCGTCGGGATCGCCAGTGGGCACAAGATGCAGCTGGAACATTTCCTCAAGGAACCATGTAGGCTTGTCGTTATACTCTAGCGTCTCTTCAACAAGGCCCTTGATAAACTCAAGTGTCTCAATCATGTCGCCACCGTCACCACTGAGGTTGGTGAGCAACGCCTCTCCGTTTTCGTCACGCTCGCCGTACCACACCAGCAGAGGGCTTGCATCCTCGTAGGTGAGAGCAGTGATGTCGGCAAGGTAGTTGTGTTGGAGTTTTACCCACGTGCCTGAATACACGTTCTGGATGCGGTACACGCCCTGGTCGGGTAGTGGCGTGACAGCGTTAGCGCTGAATGCAGTCACCATCAAGACTGCAAGCAAAGTGAGAGTAAAAATTTTTTTCATTTTTTTGTATAGGTTTTAATGAATTAGTTTTTAAAAAGGTAATACAACAAAAATCCATCGTAACATTCAAATGGAATAAATCTGTTATAAAAACTCACAAAAATAGTAGTTTTTATTATAAAAAACTACTAATAAACCTTTTTTAACACATACTTATTTGTTCCTGCGCCAAGTTGGCTGCAAACCGATGCGGCGAAACACTCAAGTGGTTGAGCATCAACTTGCATTAAGTATATAAAAAAAGAGCCGTTATCAAAATAACGGCATCACAAATAGTAATTCTCAGTTTGCTTGGGAGTGCTTGCTCGGTTACTTAACAACCACCTTGCGCGACCACTTTCCGGCACACTTGACGATGTAAAAGCCTTTGGGTAGGTCGATCGTCATCTTGGTTCCAGCGTTGACGCGCACGGTCTTTATGAGCTGACCGGTGATAGAGAAGATGCTGAAAGTGGCATCGTTATCGCCAGCAATCATCGATATTGTGCCCTTGCCGCCAAGCACCGTTGTCTCGTCGCTCGAAACCTGCTCGACGCGCGATGGTGCAGCGATAGTTGCGCTTGTCGCTCCCACGGCAAGTGCAATGCTAAGAGTCAATATGTAAAGCATTCGTCTCATTTCAACCTGCAAAATTACAAAATTTTCTTGATAAAACAACCCTACACACAATTTTTTTAATTTTTTTTCGTTATAGGGTCACCTTATAATACTATGACGAAAAAACGGGTCGAAGGTTTAATGTTCCTTAGCCCCGTTTTTTTGTGTCAAATTGTCGTGGCATGTTGTTATTCCAGGCCTCTATTTAATTGGGATTCTTGAAACCTTTCGTCTTGTGGTTCAGGAGGCTTGTTGTCCAGCATTTTAATAAAGGCTTTTGCCAACAGATTGCCCATGAAGTGGTAACCTTTTTTGAGAAGATGAAGGTGGTCGCTGCTCATGTGCTGGGATGCCAGCCATTTGCGTGCAGCGCCTTTACCGCCTGCAATGGTGTAGAAGTCCCACGTTGGAATGTTGTTCTTCTTGGCATAGTCCATGATGATCTTTCTCACTTCGATAATCCCACTTTGAGCCACATAGCCATGCCTGCCTTTCTTGTGTGTCTCTATTGGAGTTGTGAGAAGGAATTTAACGTTGGGACACTCACTCTTAATTTTCGAGATGAGTGCGTTGATGTTGCTCTCCAACGAAGAGGTTTTGCCATAGGCTTCGTTGGTGCCAAGCGAAATGATTACTAGCTGAGGGTCAAGGTCTTTGAGTTGCTGTCCAAAGCCATCGATGCTGAGATAACTAGCGAATGTGGCACCGTTGTTGCCAATGCAGTCCATCACCACACCAGGCTTGTTGTTGAGCAGTCTCACTCCAAAAAGTGCTCCGTTTCCACGCAGCTTGAGCGACACAGAGTCGGTGAGGTTTCGAAGTTTGTAATTTGTAGCAAAATTGCTCACTTTGTGGCCCTTGATGGTCGCCCGTGATTGTGCTACCTCAAATTGCTTTCCTTTGGTGTGGAACAGGGTGATTCGGTCGAAGTCATCGCCCTTTTGCTTGGTGCAAATGTCAAGTATTGTAGACGAACCGGCAAATTTCACTGCAACGCCTGTTATCCCCATACCTGCTGGTCGGGATGGCAACAGCAGTATGCTTGATTCAGCTATCGAGGCGGTAGAGGTGAGCTCAATGTCGTCGGGCTGATTGGTCCTTGCTAACTCCAAAGGGCAAACCAGTCCTCGTCCACCATTTCCATATCTCTGCTGTAGTGCGTGCCGCACCTCGTCGCTTATTATGCCCGGCTGCACATGTGAGTCGCCAATGTGCACAATGGTGAACTTATCGTTAGATTTTGATTTTTTCAGTTGCTCGAGTTGTGCTTTCATGCCGCTCCAGTCATCGCCGTTGAGCGAGATGCTATCGGCCTCATATTTAATCCCTTTTGGTTGAGCCATCATGCTCAGGGTTATTGCCATGAATGTTAAAATTAAGGATAGTTTTTGGTTTTTCATGTTGCAAAGGTAGACACATATTTTGTAATCGTCATTGACTGTTAAGCATCTTTACCAAAAATTAGTAAAAGATAGAATGCTGCGAACCGAGCTGGCGTTGAAAGCCCATTTTTCAAATTTGGATAGGGGAGGAGTGCGAATTTTTTTAATTTTTTTAGTAACTTTGCACCTTTGATTTATTTGTCCAATAATAAAAAATATAGAATGAAAAGGTTTTTGTTGCCAATTTTGGCATTGCTAATGATATCGATGAGTGTTAAGGCCCAAACTCCTGAAACAGCTGATAGCCCTGATCGCAAGAAGGTGGCAGTGGTGCTCAGTGGTGGTGGAGCATTGGGAGCCATCCACGTGGGTGCACTCAAGGTTATTGAGGAGGCAGGAATCCCTGTTGACATGGTGGTGGGAACCAGCATGGGAAGCATTGTGGGCGCTCTATATAGTGTGGGCTATAACAGCGATGACATCGCAACCATGTTCCGCACAATGGATTGGGTAGAATTATTCCTTGATCGTAGCGCTCAGAATCGACTCACACTGAATGAGCGTGACGAGCAAAATACCTATATCTACGAACGCGATTTCTATGTTGGAGGAAGCAAAGACCCGAGGCCTGGTGGCGTGATTCGTGGCACCAATGTGGAGCGTGTGTTTGGCTACTATCTGCATGATTATGCCGACAGCATCAACTTCCTCACCGATATGCCTCGACAGTTCGCTTGTGTTGCCACCGACCTTGTCGACGACGAGCAGGTGGTCCTCACTAAAGGCTCTCTTGTAAAGAGCATTCGTTCGAGTATGTCGATTCCTGGAGTCTTCACTCCGGTGCGAATGGGCGATATGGTGCTCGTTGACGGCGGAGCTAAGAACAATTTCGCGGCCGATGTGGCAAGGCAGCTGGGTGCCGACATCGTGATAGGTGTGAAGTTTGACGGTGTGATTAATCCCAACAAGCAGTTCCGCTCGCTTATGGACGTGATGGAGCGTTCGGCCGGCAGTGATGTGTCGCGCCGTTCTAAGGAGAACGAGAAATATTGCGACCTGCTCATCAAGGTGCCAGTAACTGGCTATTCAAGCGGCAGTTTCACTAAAAAAGCTCTTGATTCCCTGATGGTGCGTGGAGAGGTGGCGACGCGCGCTAAGATGGATTCATTGATGATAATCAAGCAGCAAGTGGGACTGGGATATGGCCTCAATATGCCCAAGCCCACGCACGCAATCACCAGCTTGGTGAATATCGAGGACGAAGAACGTGGCTTGATCGACTTGCGCAAAAACAACACTATTGTGGCGTCGATAGGAGCAAGGTATGACAACGAGGACATCGTTGCTTTCCAGCTTAACGGCCACTACTACATGGGTGGCAAGGTCAACAAGGACTTAGACCTGACCGTGCGCTTGGGTCTGCGCTCAATGCTCAGGTTTGGATTTGACATGGAACCATGGAAGTTTAAGAAGATGGGATTGGGTTATGAAATATGGTATAAATACAACGACATTTTCACACGAGGCCATCGCAGTGCCAACATGTCGGTCATTTATCAGAAGGCGAATGTGAAGCTGCTATCGCTCGATGCCTTGAATTTCGATTGTGAACTTGGACTGGGATGGGAGCACTACCATTTCTTCAAGGGCTTATGGAACGAACATAACGAGATGAAAGTCAATGACAATGAGCACTACTTCAACTATCATCTGCGCCTGCGCTACAACAATGAGGATAATCGCTATTTCACACACCGAGGCATGAGAACTGAGGCACAGGTGGCTTATTACACCGATAACTTTGCGAAATGGAAAGATCACAGCGGCTTTACCTCGCTCATGGCAATGTGGCAAATGACATTTCCTCTGTCTGAAAGCACTCACATACGCCCACGCTTGCAGACCCGCATGGTGTTTGGCGATGACCTGCCAGTGACAGCCTATAACATTATAGGTGGGCCCACCTATGGCAAATACTTCCCACAGCAGCTGCCACTCGAAGGTTTCGGACACTCCGAGTTCTTCGACAGCAAGTTCGTCAGCGCATCTGTGCGACTGCAGCAGCGCATTTTTGGGCGTCACTACGCCATGCTCGACGCCAGCATTGCCGAGCACAACAACAAGTTGGGCGACATCTTCTCGCGCAAACCCATTTATGGCGTGCAGCTCGGTTATTACTACAACAGCGGTATCGCCGGCCCATTGGGATGCTCTTTCGGTTGGAGCAGCCACACCCATCGCCTTCACTTCTACGTGACCCTCGGCCTCGATTTCTAAATTAAGTAGGAAGGAAGAAGTAGGAAGTAAGAAAGAAATAAATGTTAATCATTTGGTTATGGAGGATGACATCAAAATCATTAAATCGAGAAAATTTGCCAATAGAATAATAAAGCTATATCAGTTTCTTGACGACAAGAATATTGAGGACATAAGAAGGCAAGTGCTGCGTAGTGGCACATCAATTGGGGCAAATATTGCCGAATCGGTGTTTTCAGAAAGCAGAATCGATTTTAAACATAAAATCTCAATTGCCCTTAAAGAGGCAAATGAGACTTTATACTGGATTGAGGTATTATTTTATGGCGATTATATCTCAGGAAATATGCATGAATCTTTAAGAAAAGACTGTTCCGAATTGATTTTAATCTTGTCATCAATAATCAAAACCATAAAAGATGGCAATTACTAAATTCTATTATTTCCTTCTTACTTGTTACTTCTTACTTGTATTTATCTCGGATGTTATATATAGCCTCGTAGATGGTGCGGTCGGCTTCGGTGAGCTCGATGCCGCGGCGCGACATTACACGTTCGGCTGTTGAGAAGAACGCCTCGAGCTTCACATTTTTGAATCCTGCATTATCGCTGCCTTCGTGGAAAGAGCCCACAAAAGGTCTTGGGAAGCCCGCTCCGTGCAGGTTGACGCCCACGCCCATCACTGTTCCGGTGTTGATCATGCAGTTCACACCCGTCTTGCAGTGGTCGCCCATTATAAGGCCGCAGAACTGCCTGCCGGTGCGCAGGAAACGCTTGCTCGCATAGTTCCAGAGTTTCACTTCGCTATAGTCGTTCTTGAGATTTGACGCAGTTGTGCCACCGCCAATGTTGCACCACTCGCCAATCACCGCGTTGCCCAGGAATCCGTCGTGGGCCTTGTTGCTGTAGCCTTGGAACACTACGTTGGCAACTTCGCCGCCAACCTTGCAGTATGGGCCGAATGTCGTAGCACCATACACTTTAGCCCCCATTTTCACCACAGCGTGTCGGCATGCGGCAAATGGAGCCCTGATGCAGCTGCCTTCCATCACCTCGGCGTCGGCACCGATGTAGATGGGGCCGTCGTTGGTGTTGAGCATAGCGCCTTCAACCTTTGCGCCCTTCTCAATAAAAATCTTCTTTTTGTCACCAATCACCGTGCAAGTGTCGGATATGTGCTGCGACTTGCGTCTTGCTGTGAGCCGCTCGAAATCAAGTTCCATGGCCTTGCCATTCTGCTCAAAGATGTCGTAGGGGTAATGCAGAGCGATGGGGACAACTGTTGGGTGCACGATTTTTGAGAAATGCTTGTTGTCAAAGTCACGTGCTGCACCACGGAAGGCTATCAGTTCCTCGCCAAGCATCAGCGCTTCACCGCTCTTGAGCGCCAGCACTTGCTGCACCAGTTCGGGATTAGGCAGCACATGTCCGGCAATCATCAGGTTGGCTCGTCGTGCTATCAGGGGGAACTTTGCCTTGAGGTAGGGCACTGTGAGGAACGAGTAGGTCATTCCTTCGTTGCCAATTGCTGCTTTCCACTTGCTGGCAATAGTTGTGATGCCGCATCGCAGCATTGCTGTGGGGCGAGTGTAGGTGAGTGGGAGCAAGTTTTTGCGCACCTCGTTGTCGTCAAAGAAGATAATGTTGCTCATATTATATATATAATAAGGTGTGGCTCTAGTGAGCGCTAGGTTGTTTTTTTGTTTTCAGAGTGCAAAAGTAGTGGATTTTTCATTATAAACGAATTTTTTTTGCTAATTTTGTGGCCTATATATAATATAAGGTGTAAGTGGCATGTGATTAGTGGCCACTCTTAACCCAAAAAAAGAATATATCAATGGAATTCCAAGAGTTAGATATCAAGGGCGTGTGGCTCATCAGGCCGCAGCGATTTGGCGACAGCCGTGGCTACTTCAGCGAGACATGGAAACAGCAGGAGTTTGAGGCTCATGTTGGCAAGGTCGACTTTATCCAGGACAATGAGTCGTTCTCTTCGCGCGGAGTGCTCCGTGGCCTTCACCTGCAACGAGGGGAGTGGAGCCAGGCCAAGCTGGTGAGAGTGTCGATGGGAGAGGTGCTCGATGTGGCGCTCGACTTGCGTCATGACAGTCCCACCTATGGGCACCATGTTGCGGTGAGGCTCACTCACGACGGAGGTGAGCAGCTGTTCATTCCGCGTGGCTTCGCCCATGGCTTTGTGGTCTTGAGCGATGTGGCTCAGTTCCAGTATAAGGTTGACAATGTGTATGCTCCACACAGCGAGATGACCATCGCTTTCAACGATCCCGATTTGGGTATCGATTGGGTGATTGCACCCGATGAAATGCTCCTGAGTGAAAAGGATAAGAAGGGTGCGCGGTTAAAAGATGTTAAATCTTTGAAATTTTAGTAAAATCACATATTTCGGCAAACTCCCTGAAATCTACCATGTTAGGTGGTTTCGGGGAGTTTACATTATATATATAATAGGCATTTTCAAGAGTTTCAAGATAAAAAACATTTGGTTATTAGACATTTAGTTAGTAACTTTGCATCGCTTTTTGGGCAAAAGGCGACCCTTTTCTTTGACTAAATCACTGATTTAGTGAGAGATAAAAAGGAGTGTGCTATTGTCTAAAAGGCATTTTAGAAACTAAGTAACAATAATTTTTTTAAACACAAAGTAAAACAGAACTAAGATGCCAACAATTCAGCAATTAGTAAGAAAAGGTCGCACTTCACTGGAGAGTACCAGCAAGTCGCCTGCTTTGGATTCTTGCCCACAGCGTCGTGGCGTGTGCGTGCGTGTTTACACCACCACCCCCAAGAAGCCAAACTCGGCTATGCGTAAGGTAGCACGTGTGAGACTAACTAACGGTAAAGAGGTCAACTCTTACATCCCCGGAGAGGGACACAACCTGCAGGAGCACTCTATCGTGATGGTGCGCGGCGGACGTGTTAAGGATCTCCCCGGTGTACGTTATCACATCGTGCGCGGTACACTCGACACCGCTGGCGTAGCAGGCCGCACTCAGCGTCGCTCTAAATACGGCGCCAAGCGTCCAAAGGCTGCTAAGAAGTAATCACAGTGACCAATTTTTTACTACAAAATCAAACAAAATTTTTAAACTTAGTTTTTGATTATTTGGATTGAGTTAATTTGGGTTGAGTAAATGGACCGAAGAGTCGGCCGTTGAAGAACAAAGAAGCAAACAACCAAGCGGACAAAAACTACAATTTTTTAAAAAAATGAGAAAGGCTAAGCCAAAGAAAAGGATCATTTTGCCCGATCCTAAGTTCGGTGACGTACGAGTTTCGAAATTCGTCAATCACCTTATGTTGGATGGTAAGAAGAACACTTCTTACCGCATCTTCTACAGCGCCCTCGACCTCGTGGGTGGCAAGATGAAGAACGAAGAGAAGGCCCCTCTCGAGATTTGGAAAGAGGCCCTCGAGAAGATTACTCCACAAGTGGAGGTTAAATCTCGCCGTATCGGTGGCGCTACATTCCAGGTTCCTACTGAGATTCGCCCCGATCGCAAGGAATCAATTTCGATGAAGAATATGATTAACTATGCACGCAAGCGCGGTGGCAAGACTATGGCCGACAAGCTCGCTGCTGAAATCATGGATGCTTACAATGAGCAGGGTGGCGCTTTCAAGCGCAAAGAGGACATGCACCGCATGGCCGAGGCTAACCGTGCATTCGCTCATTTCAGATTTTGATTAAAGGAAACAGGAAGATATAGAGATGAAAGCTGACGAAAACCTGAAGATGACACGTAATATCGGTATCATGGCTCACATTGATGCCGGTAAGACCACTACTTCAGAGCGCATATTGTACTACACCGGACTCACCCACAAGATTGGTGAGGTGCATGATGGTGCCGCTACTATGGACTGGATGGTTCAGGAACAGGAGCGTGGCATCACCATCACTTCGGCCGCTACAACAGCTTTCTGGAACTATGATGACAAGAAGTACAAGATCAACCTGATCGACACTCCAGGACACGTTGACTTCACCGTTGAGGTGGAGCGTTCGCTCCGAGTGCTTGATGGAGCTATCGCCACTTTCTGTGCAGTGGGAGGCGTTGAGCCTCAAAGCGAGACAGTGTGGCGCCAGGCCGACAAGTACAACGTGCCACGCATTGCCTACGTCAACAAGATGGACCGCGCTGGTGCCAACTACCTCGAGGTAGCGCGACAGCTGCACGACGTGCTGGGTGCAAACCCATGCCCAATCGAGCTTCCTATCGGAGCCGAGGAGCATTTCAAGGGTGTGGTTGACCTTGTTAGGATGAAGGCCCTGTACTGGCATGACGAGACAATGGGCGCCGAGTACTCGGTAGAGGACATTCCAGCCGACATGCTTGACGAGTGCCAGCAGTATCGTGATGAGATGCTGGAGAAAATCGCCGAGTTTGACGACGACCTCATGGCTAAGTACTTCGACGACCCCGAGGCTATCACTGAGCAGGAGATTAAGAACGCGCTGCGCAACGCCACATTGCAGATGGAAATCGTGCCAATGCTGTGCGGTAGCTCGTTCAAGAACAAAGGCGTTCAGCCTCTCCTCGACGCAGTGTGCGCCTATCTGCCAAGCCCCAGCGATGCTAGCGAGGTGACCGGCCATGCAATCGACGATCCCGAGAAGGAAGAGTCACGCAAGCCCCTCTTTGAGGAGCCCATGTGCGCCCTCGTGTTCAAGATTGCTACCGACCCCTATGTGGGACGACTCGTGTTCTTCCGTGTTTACTCGGGTCAGATCGACGCTGGCAGCTACGTCTTCAACTCTCGTTCTGGCAAGAAAGAGCGCATCTCGCGACTCTTCCAAATGCACAGCAATCACCAGAACCCAATGGAGACTATAGGCTGTGGCGACATTGGCGCCGGTGTGGGATTCAAGGACGTGCGCACAGGCGACACCTTGTGCGATGAGCGTCGCCCCATCGTGCTTGAGGCTATGGACTTCCCCGAGCCAGTAATCGGCATCGCTGTGGAGCCTAAGACTCAGAACGACCTCGACCGTCTGGGCGTGGGTTTGCAGAAACTCGCCGAGGAGGACCCCACCTTCCAAGTGGAGACCAACGACGAGACCGGTCAAACCATCATCCGCGGTATGGGTGAGCTTCACCTCGATATCATCATCGACCGTCTGCGCCGTGAGTTCAAGGTGGAATGCAACCAGGGTCTGCCACAGGTGGCCTACAAGGAGGCAATCACCAAGGCTGTAGAGCTGCGTGAGGTGTTCAAGAAGCAGACTGGTGGTCGTGGCAAGTTTGCCGACATCGTCTGCCGCATTGAGCCTGCCGACGATGACTTCGAGGGTTCACTCCAGTTCATCGACGAAGTTAAGGGCGGAAACATTCCTAAGGAATATCTGCCTGCAATCCAGAAGGGATTTGTCACTGCCATGAAGAATGGTGTGCTGGCTAACTATCCCGTCGAGCGCCTCAAGGTTACCGTGATTGACGGTAGCTACCATCCTGTCGATAGCGACCAGCTTTCGTTTGAGATATGCGCTATTCAAGCTTTCAGGAAGGCTTGCGCACAGGCCAACCCCGTTCTTCTTGAGCCCATCATGAAAGTTGAGGTGGTGACTCCCGAGGAGAGCATGGGTGATGTGATTGGCGACCTGAACAAGCGACGCGGACAAGTTCTCGGTATGGAGACTAGCCGTACTGGCTGCCGCATCGTGAAGGCAACAGCTCCGCTGGCCGAAATGTTCGGATATGTCACTGCTTTGAGAACAATCACATCGGGTCGCGCAACTTCCACTATGTCGTTCTCTCACTTCGCACAGGTGAGCACAGCAATAGCTCAAAAGGTGCTCACTCAAATGGGAGGAAGAGTAGATTTACTGAAATAACTTTATTTTATTAAACAAATATGAGCCAAAAAATTAGAATTAAACTAAAATCTTACGATCACAACTTGGTTGATAAGTCGGCCGAGAAGATTGTCAGAACAGTTAAGAGCACTGGCGCCGTGGTTAGCGGTCCTATCCCCCTGCCCACTCACAAGCGCATCTTCACTGTTAACCGCTCAACCTTCGTCAACAAGAAGTCGCGCGAGCAGTTCCAATTAAGCGCTTACAAGCGCCTCATCGACATCTACAGCTCAACTGCCAAAACCGTTGATGCATTGATGAAACTTGAGTTGCCAAGTGGCGTGGAAGTGGAAATCAAGGTGTAATGACAGTCACACCGCAGTTTTATTAACTTAACAAGATTAGTAAGTAATTTTTTAAAATTTAAAGAGAAATGCCAGGATTATTAGGAAAGAAAATCGGAATGACATCCGTTTTCAGTGCCGACGGTAAGAATGTACCGTGCACTGTTATCGAAGTAGGTCCTTGTGTAGTTACTCAGGTGAAAACAATTGAGAAAGACGGCTACGACGCGTTGCAGCTTGGTTACATCGAGAAGAAGGACAAGCACACAACTAAGCCCGAGGCTGGTCACTTCAAGAAAGCCGGAGTGAATCCACAAAGACACTTGGCCGAGTTCAAAGGTTTTGTAGGTGAGCACAAGATGGGTGATATCTTCACCGTCGAGTTCTTCAACGATGACCACTATGTTGACGTCATCGGCACCTCAAAAGGTAAAGGTTTCCAGGGTGTGGTTAAGCGCCACGGCTTCGGAGGTGTAGGCCAAAAGACACACGGTCAGGACGACCGCTTCCGCGCACCAGGTTCTATTGGTGCCTGCTCTTACCCAGCTAAAGTTTTCAAGGGCATGCGTATGGCCGGACAAATGGGTAACGAAAGAGTTACTGTTCAAAATCTCGAGATCATCAAGATTTTGCCTGAGAACAATCTTCTCATCGTGAAAGGATCGGTTCCAGGTAGTAAAGGTTCAATCATCTCAATCATGAAGTAAACTATGGAACTTGCAGTATATAACATTAACGGACAAGATACAGGTAAGAAGGTGACTCTTAACGACGAGGTTTTTGCTATCCCCGAACCTAACGAGCACGCCGTTTACCTGAGTGTGAAGCAGTATCTGGGCAACCAGCGTCAGGGCACTCACAAGTCAAAGGAAAGAAGCGAGATCATGGGTTCGACCAAGAAGCTCGGTCGTCAGAAAGGTGGCGGCGGTGCTCGTCACGGCGACATTAAGTCTCCTTTGTTCCATGGTGGTGGCCGCGTTTTTGGTCCACGTCCACGCAACTACTACACTAAGCTCAACAAGAAGGTGAAAGACCTCGCACGCCGCTCGGCTCTCACTTTCAAGGCTCAGAACAATCAGATTATCGTTGTTGAGGATTTCAACTTCGACGCTCCAAAGACTAAGGCTTTTGTTGAAATGACCAAGGCTCTCAAGGTTGAAGGAAAGAAGGTGATGCTCGTTCTCAACGACATGAACAAGAACGTATACCTCTCGGTTCGCAACGTAGAGCGTGCTTCGGTTTGCACAGCTCGTGAGCTCAACACTTACCGCGTGCTCGACAACCGCGCTATGATCGTTACTGAGAGCAGTATTGACACTATGAACCAATTTTAATCATCTTAAGGAGAGATATAAACACAATGGATATTCAAATTATTCCTATCGTTTCAGAAAAGGCTAACGCCATCAGCGAGAAAAACAACCGTTTTTCGTTCAAGGTATCTCCCGAGGCTAACAAGTATCAGATCCGCGACTTGATCGAGGAGCTCTACGATGTTAAGGTGGTTGAGATTAAGACTATGAACTATGACGGCAAGAAGAAACAGCGCTACACTCGCACCGGTATTCAGCGTGGTGCTACTGCTGCTTTCAAGAAAGCTATCGTTACTCTTGCCGAAGGACAAACTATTGATTTCTATAGCAACTTATAATTAATAAAATGGCAGTAAGAAAATTGAAGCCCACAACACCGGGGCAAAGACACAAGATTATTGGTGTATTTGACAACATCACAAGCACTACACCAGAAAAGTCTCTTACAGTCGGATTGCGCAAGACAGGCGGACGCAACAATGAAGGCCATCGCACCTCTTATTACCGTGGTGGAGGTCACAAGCGTCGCTATCGTATCATCGACTTCAAGAGAAACAAAGACGGTGTGCCAGCTCGAGTAAAGTCGATTGAGTACGATCCTAACCGTTCGGCTCGCATTGCGCTGCTTTACTATGTAGATGGCTACAAAGCTTACATTATTGCACCCAACGGACTTGAAGTTGGCGCTACAGTAGAAAGCGGTGAGAACGTGGCCCCCGAAGTGGGAAACGCGCTTCCACTAAGTAACATTCCTGTTGGTACTTTAATTCACAACATCGAGATGCGCCCTGGTCAGGGAGCACGCATTGCTCGAAGTGCCGGTACCTTCGCTCAGCTCACTTCACGTGAGGGTACCTACGCAATTATCAAATTACCTTCGGGTGAGACTCGCAAGATTCTTGCAGCTTGCCGCGCTACAGTTGGTGTCGTTGGCAACAGCGACCACGCTCTCGAGCAGTCGGGTAAAGCCGGACGCTCTCGCTGGCTCGGACGTCGTCCTCACAACCGTGGTGTTGTTATGAACCCTGTTGATCACCCAATGGGTGGTGGTGAAGGACGCCAGTCAGGTGGACACCCACGCTCTCGCACAGGTATCTATGCTAAGGGATTGAAGACCCGTGCTCCTAAGAAGGCATCTTCTAAGTACATTATTGAAAGAAGAAAGAAGTAATTTGATTAAAGTTTAAAC
>CADAZN010000025.1 GCA_902792435.1 uncultured Bacteroidales bacterium | reverse complement strand
TCTTATGTCAAGAGAATAAAACCGTAATGGTCTTATTGTATTAGAGCTGGAAATCTGCTCACACATCAAGTAAACCCATTTCCTGCCATCTTTTACTAAGGGGTGGTAGTCATCCTCGACAGCTTGAGCACTAGTCATCAGCAGCAGTCCCAGCAAGGTAAAAATAATCTTTTTCATAGCCGTTTATTTTTATGTGTTAAACTTAATCTTATTGCGATGATGCAAAGTTATAAACATTTTTTTTAATTACCCCCCCATTTGTTAAATTGCGTTAAAACGAATGGTTTTGTCGGTGTTTTTAGCTCAAAAATCCAGTACATTTGACTCAATTTGAGCCAATTTTAGGAACGACAATTGTCATTAATAAAACAAACATAAAGAATTATTGCTCGGTAATTGTCGTAGAACTAATTTTCTGGTTGCAAAGTTACGGTGGCAAAAACTTTTTTGCAAGAAAAATGCCCGTGTTCTTGCTTTCTGTAACTTGTTGTTGTTCTGCGGTTTAGGCGATTCTGTAAAGTGCTTTTCCATTTTGTCTTATGAAAAGCACAAAAACGGAAGCAAAAAAGGTTGTTTTTGTTGTCTTTATTGTTGTAAAGAGTTGTTTGATTCTTAACCTTGAGAGATGTTTAAAATTATTTGTGTCCGATAAAAGTGAAGGGGTCGCCTCCAGCGACTAGTTGTGGACATTTAGATACCCATAGTGCCGTTTGAAGTCCATTTAGATCTTTCCATTCATTTTGCTGAGCATCATGGGTTAATGCCATTCTTTTTTGATTTCAGCGGACAGTGATGTTTCTAATATAGTCAGTAAGGTTCCCCTCTATACCCATCTTGTCTCTTATCCTGCGACGACTACTTCTTACGGAAGCGACATTTCTGTAATTCCTGCACACGGCGATGGCGGCATCGGAGAAACCGCAACACATCAGCTTGATGAAGTTTAAATCGTTGGCCGAGAGTTGTGGGTAGTCATTGGCAATCCTGTCCATCGCGCCATTATGCTTGATATTGATATAGGAATACAGCCCTTCCCAGAACTTCGTGTCATCGTCAGCAATAGGCGATATCTTGTGTTCCACCTCCTTGCTCTTTGAGTCCTGGTTGGGATTGTAGGCACCAGTCATTATCTCCTCAAGAGATTTCAACTTCTCATTCATGGTCTTGCTGAAGTGGTTGTCAAAGTCGGCAAGGTTGCTCCTCAACTCCTCATAATTGCCGAAATTCTCTTCCTTCAGCTCGTCAATCATTTGCTGCTTGTCTTTGCGATTTTTCCTGCGGCTGACGATAAAGAGTGCTGCGGTAACCAGTGCAAAAATCAAAAATAAAGCAACAAGGATAAATATGCTTTTATTTAATAAGCTCACCTTCTTGCCTTTAGCTGCAATTCTGTCGGCATCAAATTCTTGTTCTGAATCATGTAGTATATATTTTGTTTCATTGTGTTCAAGAGAGTCAGAGATTCTATTGTATTGAGTGTTAAATTTACGATACTGTGATATGTCGTTATCGCACAACGATATCTCCCTTAAAGCTTTATACATCATCAGGCTGTCGTATGCGGAATTCTGTGATTTATCAGGCAAAGAAATGAAATATTTAGCGGAATCAAGGTCTTTCTGATTGGCATAAATAAGACCTAGCAAGTAATAATTGTAGTTTTCTTCAAATCTATTATTCAACCTGAAAGCATCCAAAATATATTTCTTTGCCTGTGAGTATAAAGAATCTTCAATATACATTAACGCATAACTGGAGTCTAAGCGATAAAGATTGATAGTGTCTTTTAATTCTATTGCCGTTGACAAAGCCTTATCATAACATTTTCTAGCCGCATTAATATCTGTTATTCTAAGCAAATTCCCGCAATAATAGAGCGATTGCATTAACATTCTCTTGTCTTTCAGAATCTCGTAATAATGAGCTGCCATTTGGAACTTGTTTAAATCAAGGTTGTTGCTGGCGTAGTTGTTGTAGTACAACAAACCCATGCGGAAGTTTATTTGTGCGAGGTTGCGGTAGTCGGTGCTGTCGGCGTTATTTTCGGCTTGTTTGTACCATTTTATGGCCTCAACTTGGTTGCCCATGTCCTCGTATGCACCACCTTTATATAATAATGCGCGCGTGTAGTGCTCTTGGTTGTGGTTGTCACTGTAGTAATCGACAGCTTTGCTGATTAACGTGTCACTTGTCAGTGGGATATTGCAACGGAACTGTGCTTGCGTGAGTAAGAGGGCGTAATATGCCTGGTTCTCCTCTCCTTGTAGTGAATCACGGTTGATGGCATTAAGGATTGCTAGCGAGCTGTCGGGACGGGTCCACATGAGAGTATCAGCGAGGACAAGACGCTTATCCACACTTCGACTGCAACTCATCACAAACGAGAGAGTCAATATAGTTATTAATATGTATAATAATTTCCTCATATTGGTGCTTTTAAAACGTGCAAATTTAGCACGTTTTTTGTTAACCACCAAACATTTTGCCCGTGCCCTTACTTTTTACAAAGCATTATAAACCAAATGGTTGCAAGTATTAAAAATGTGCTTTTTCGGTTTTTAAACACAAATTTCCCTGAATTTTCCAAAATTGAAACAGCATTTTATAAAAAATGAGCCGAAAATATTAGCACAAATCGCCTAAAGTTCAATGTGCAAAACCTGGATGACTTCCTTAAATCAGAAAGTCCTGACCAGGTGTAATTAACGTTAGTTTGATGAAAATGACTTGCTGCTCGGGAAAGATGGTGGTCGCCTCCAGCGACAATAATGAGGGTATTTCAATCCCCCCTAGTGGCACTTGTTGCACTCGCTACGCTCGTTACACAAGCGCTACTAGGGGTTACACAAAGGTCAGCCTTCGGCTGAAGTATCCCAGGCCTAGAGACTATCATACTACCCCTGTATCCCGTTCTTTCGGCGGCGATGGGCTGCACCTCAGCATAACTCGAGCAAACTCGGTTCTGAATTAGGTTTGCACCATTGGTCTACAGAGGGAGAGCTACTAAGTTGTATCAAGTGCCGAGGAGGACGTCGTAGACTGCTGTGATATCGGAACTTGTGATTTGGCCGTCGCCGTTTTGGTCGCCATGCACCAATGAGCTGCTGTCGTTGTTAAGCATATAATCATAAAGAGCAGTGACATCGGCACTAGTGACCTCACCGTCACCATTCACATCACCGCGCATTATTCCATCGTCAACAATGACTTCGCGTATCGCTAACGCGCTATAGATACCTGCGCTCCAGCATGCCAACCTGACCTTAAAAGACGGGATGTGCAAATCGGCAACCGACATGTGAACTGTAAAATCTCTTATCAGCATTTTGTCCTTAAACTCATAGAACACGCTCTTGAGCACATTTCCCTGCCCATCAATAATCTCAATGGTGGGCGAGCCTTTGTAGGCATCATAATTAGGGTTATTGTATAGCTTTGAATATCCTAGTACCTTAATATTAAGGGAGGTCACCGTTCCCTTGTCAATTATTGGAGAAATGAGGGTGTAGTTGTCACCATTAGACGCCTTATAAAGAGTGACATCGTTCTGGCCAATACTCGTGGAGTTGAGCACAAACCCAGGGCGGGTATAGTCCCATCCGTTATAGGTGTTGAGGTCAAATCGCACAAGCTCGTTGGCGATTGCAGCCGACCAAGCACCTGCAAGCACGACAACAGACAATAAAAACGTCTTCATAGAATAAGTGTTTCAAAAATTTCCGTATCAAAAAAAACATGCAATAAATTAACGCATGATATTGCGCTCATTAAGGGCATTCTGGTAGCGACGAGCGTTAGCTTCGTGCTCGCTATAGCTCGTGGCAAAATTGTGGTAGCCCGAGAAGTCCTCCTTGGCGCACATATAGATATAATTGTGCTCGGGAGCATCAAGGACTGCCTCTATCGACGATTTCTCGGGGATGCAGATGGGGCCTGGGGGAAGACCGTCGATATAATAGGTGTTCCACGGCGACTCGATGCGTGTGTCGGAGAGGCGCAGACGTCGGAGTGCAAAATCACCGATAGCAAACTTAACTGTTGGGTCGGCCTGCAGCTTGATGTTCTGGTTCAGCCTGTTAATGTAAAGCCTAGCCACTTTTCCTTTCTCATCGGCCTTTGCTGTTTCACCCTCGACAATTGCAGCGAGAGCAATCACCTGATCGGGAGTAAGCCCAAGCTTTTCGGCTTTCTCCTTGCGGTCGCTAGTCCAGAAAGAATCGCTGAATTTTTTCATCGACTCAAGGAGTTTGGCAGGTTCAATATCCCACAGGAACTGATAAGTGTCGGCAAGAAACAGTCCTGTCACATTGTTGGTATCTTTTTCGAGTGACGCGCACAAGTCCTTATCGTTTAGAGCCTTGAGCATATCACCCTCTTCCATCATCAGCTTCTTGCCCAGCAGCTTGGCAAGCTGTGACTTGGTGCGTATGTTGTTGATAGTGACCTTCACCTCATCGGGGGCGCCACGACGCAAATGGTTGGCAACACTCAGAGCGCTCTCCCCTTCCTCAATCTTGAAAGCACCTTGACGAGTGCTAAGGTCGCCTCCCGTCATTGTTAGCAACTCCTTAACTTTGTTGGCAAAATCGGCATCAACATCCTTGGCAATCATTTCACACACGGCTTCATTAGAAGTGCCCCGTTTAATTAACAATGTAGCGTCTTTACTTGCTGTAGCTGTCAAGAACGGCGAAGCCACCACAGCAGCTATCGCCACGAGCACGAGAGCTGCAATAGCTGCTATTATAACCCATTTAGGGAGTTTCTTTTTTCCTGCCTTGCCCTTAGGCTCCGAGTTTTTGCTATTATTCTTTGTCATAAATATGAATTTTTAGTGTTATGCTAATTTCTAAAACAATTAGTCTTGTAACTGTGCATCGGCATCCTCGGCTTTAGAATCCATAATCTGCCAAGCCTTTTCCAAATCCTTGCGGAACACCACTACTCTAATCGAGCCTTGCGAGAAGCCCTTCATCATGGTGTTGGCAAAAGAATCGCCCATGACGCCTGCCACCACACCATTGCTCTCAAGAACGCCCTTGACAATATTTGCCTCGACTGGGTCGTCGTACATGGCGAAAACCACAACATCTTCTTCTTTTTCCATATATTCAAAATATTAAATAGTCCTACTTTGAAAAATTTTCCTGAATTAATTCAATCGCTCATCTCGTCAAGGACTTTTTTCAATTCCTCGTCGGTAGCGGTGAGCTTTGCCTTGCACACCTTGAGAAGTTGCAATGAACGAGCGGTGTACTGGCTCAAGTTATCGATAGAGCACTCAGGGCTCTGCATCTTTTTTACTATCTCTTCAAGCTCGGTAATGGCTTGAGTGTAGGTCATTTTAGTAATGTCTTGATTTTCCATATTCTATTGTGTGATTATTCATTCTACTATACTTGTAACTTTTCCATCGGCAAACGAAGTCTCAATGCGAGAACCAGCCTTGAGAGCGCCAACACTCGTCACCACATGTCCGTCGCAAGTCGTGAGCGAGTACCCACGGTTCAGGGTGTTTTGCGGTGAGAGCAGGTTCACCTTGTCGGTGAGGGCCGTTAGCATCAAGCGTTGGCGTTCCAATGTTGTTCCCACCACAGTTTTTATCGCCTCCTGCTTGTGCTGGAGCCCTACCCTCTCGTTGCTAAGTCTCGACTTGAGAACCAATGGTATTGACTGAACGAACCCCTTCAGGCGCAAGTTGCTAGTCTCAATGAGTTTTTGTGCTGCAAGAGGTATGTAATTGCCATAATAGGCCAACTGCTCCCTGGCTTGTGCCACAGCATCGCGTGACACATTCACCACAGCGTCGCTCAAAGTCTTGATTCGCTCAAGCTGTGCAGCACCACATTGAACAAGGAAAGCAGCCGCTGCCGTTGGAGTCTTGACATGCAGTTTCGAAACTATGTCGGGAATCGTCACGTCCCTGTCGTGCCCAATTCCAGTGATCACTGGCAGAGGGAACTGTGCGATGTGCGCTCCCAGGTCGTAGTTATCAAAAGAGTTGAGGTCGCTAGTTGAGCCGCCACCACGAATTATCACCACGCAGTCAAACATCGACTCGGCTGCTGCGATGCGGTCGAGAGCGGCAATAACGCTGTGAACGCAGTTGGCTCCCTGCATCACAGCCTCAAAAAGGCAGGTGTAGAATTTGAGCCCCAGTTCGTTGTTGTGCAATTGGTTAATGAAGTCGCCATAGCCTGCAGCGCCTTTAGCCGACACAACAGCTATGCGTTGCGGAGCGAGTCCCCACGGCAACTGCTTGTTCATGTCGATGATGCCCTCGGCCTTTAGTCGTGCCTCAATCTCACGCCTGATGCGCTCCATGTCGCCAAGAGTATAGCTAGGATCAATGTCGTTTATAACAGCCTTCAATCCATACTGCTCGTGGAAATTGGCATTGAGCTTCACCATCACCGCCATTCCGGTTGCCAAATGCTTTCCTGTGACGTCGAAGAACATCTTGTCGAGGTGCATAAACGTTGTAGCCCATATCACAGCACCCAGCCTTGCCACAGTGTCGCCTCGCTCATTCTTTTGAATGAGCTCAAGGTAGCAGTGACCACGGCTAACTCGCAAGTCGCTAGTTTCGGCCTTCACCCAGCAAGCTTGAACGCTAGAGTCTCCAACAAGTCGCTTGATGCGAGAATTATACTGTAATAATGATAAAGCCTCAACACTCATAATTCATTTCCTTTTAAGCACACCTTTGTTGATGTTATATTCGATGCGTTTAGCAACCCATTTTGCGTAGTTCTTGAAATCATCGCCAAGATAGAAGTCCTGAAGATTGCAACGAGCGACAAGAGTGTCACCCTCAAAAGCCATCTCTATCATGGCGAAATTCACGGCACTAATCAACTCTTGACGCTTTTCTTTTGGAACCGACGATACAATAAAGTCACCTAATTCAGGCATCTTGATGAACTTGGCAGCATCTAGCTTATTCCATTTCATGTCATAAAACGAGAGCTTGCTATCCTTGACAGGAGTAGCCACAGTCTCAATCACTGCAACGATTGAGTCGTTCTTGCCCTGCGGTATTAACTTTAGCTCCACAGTGCGTACCGACGAGGTGGCAATCACCATGTGATTAGGAGTCAGCTTCAGTATTCTCGATTCAGTGGTCTGTAAATCATTACGGACCTCGGATTTCTCACTGCTTGAATAGTTATTGAGCAACTGATACCTAGCCGAGAACGACAGCGAGTTGAAAAGGTCGGCGCTCTCCTCGGCAAAGAGGCGGGCTACTCCATCGTAGGCGGAGCACATGAGCCCCACACTCAACATCAATATGACTAATATTTTTCTCATTTTCGTGTTATGGTGCCATCGTCGGCAATATTGAGTTTATTATCTTTTATATCTTCTTGGGTAAGAGTCCATATATCATGAGCGGCTCGATTTTGAGCGTCACGTCTAGGACCTATCTTACCAGGCTGAATCAAAGAGTGAATCTTTCCATCAACAAACTTTCCGTTGCCATCGATGCGAGCGATGAGCAATGGAGCATAGCCAACAGCACCAGCCGTGCCCATACCTATTGTAGCGAAGTTGCCAAGGCTATAGGCGATAAGGTGATCTTTGTATAACTCCATGGCGCGAGGCACATGAGGACCATGGCCGTAGACGATATCGGCACCACAATCAATTGCCAAGTGAGCAAACTGACGGACATCGCCACGATTCCATCCATGGAAATACTCAGTGCCATAAGGCACGTGACGCTTAGCTGTGCCCTCGGCTCCACCATGGAAGCACACTATCACGATGTCCACATCCTTTCGGAGCTGTCGCACAATGCGTTCCACTGTGACGGTGTCCATAGTCTTGAGCGAATAGTCTTCGTGGCCAAAGGCGCAGAAACCATACTTAACACCATCAATCTCACGTATGCTGGTCTCGCAATCCTTGGTACCTGCGACCCCTATTCCAGCATCCTTAAGTGTCTTTATTGTTGACTGAGTTCCTTCGTCCCAAAAGTCAAAAATGTGATTATTGGCGATGCCCATGAAATCAAAACCCGCATCCACAAGCAACTGCACACTCTTTGTTGGCATCATGAACGAGAACGAGAGTTTGCCGTTCAGGCTCTTGCGCAAGCGTCCGCTGTCGGCAAGCACACCTTCAAGGTTACCGCATGCCACATCGGCGCCCTTGATGAGTGAATCACAGTCTTGAAATATATCTTTTCCCTCGTTGGGAGGAAGGCATGGTTTGGGATACTTCGAGCCGAGCATGATGTCACCAGTCATCGCTATCGAAATTGTATCAACGATAGGCTGGCGACCACCTACCGAGTCGTCTGTGCTATCGCTACCCGTTGGGGTGCCAGAGCCTTGCTGATTACCAACTCCGCTACATCCCATCATCGCCAGGAAGGCTATTATTGCAAAAAACTGGAAAAAGCGCATAGTTTTCATTCTTGCTTTATTGTGATTGTGCCGTCGTCGGCTATATTTAATTTGTTGTCCTTAATGTCTTGCTGAGAAAGTGACTTAATAGACTTTGCCACTGTGCACGAGGCGTCGCGTCTAGGGCCTTTGTCACGATACTGCAAGAAAGAGTGTATCTTGCCGTCAACAAGCATTCCGTTGCCATCGATGCGAGCCACCAGTAATGGAGCATAGGACGTAACTCCGCCAAGGCTCATTCCGCGGGGTGTGGCAAAATTACCCAAGCTGTAAGCAATCAGGTGGCCTTTATACAACTCCATGGCGCGACACACGTGAGGCCCGTGGCCATAAACTATGTCGGCGCCATTGTCGATACACAGGTGGGCAAACTCCCTAAGGTTGCCACGGTTGGCTCCATGAAAATATTCAGTGCCATAAGGCAAGTGAGTTTGGCCACGACCTTCGGACCCGCCATGGAAGCACACTATCACGATGTCGCATTCCTGACGCAGTTGCTTAACGATGCGTTTAACAGTGGTTGTATCCTGAGTGCGCAGCGAGTAAACCTCATGGCCAAATGCGCAGAATCCATATTTCACTCCGTTTATCTCCTTGACGCTGGTCTCGCAGTCCTTAGTGCCAGCAACTCCTATGCCATTATCGCGCAATGTCTTGATTGTTGATTGAACGCCTTCTTCATAAAAGTCGTTGATGTGGTTGTTGGCAATGCCCAAGAAATCATATCCGGCATCAACCAGCAGTTTCACGCTCTTGGTGGGCATCAAGAAGGAGAACGACAATGGCCCAGGAGCCTTGCGAGTCCTGCCATCGTCACCCATAGCGCCCTCAAGATTGCCACAAGCCACATCGGCACTTTTTATTATCTCGGCGCAATCAATGAAGATGTCGCGGCCGTCATTAGGCGGCATGTCATATCTTGGCTTGATAGAGCCAGTCATGATGTCACCGTTCATGGCGATACTGATTGTATCGACTATGCGCTCTCGTTCAGCAGGCTTTTCGGCCGTCGCGGCTGTTGAGTCAACAACGCTACGAGCGCTCCCATCGTTAACCGCACCATTGCTACATGACATCAGAGCAAAGGCAGCTAGCAATCCAGCAATCAAGTTAATTCTCTTCATCACTTGCGTGTTATTGTGCCGTCGTCGGCAATGTTAAGTTTATTATCTTTTATATCCTCCTCGGTGAGAGTTCTTATTTCTTTCACCACTGCACCAGTTTTGTCAACACGTGGGCCCTTATCGCGATACTGGATGAAAGGATGTATCTTGCCGTCGACAAACTCACCGTCGCCGTTCAATCGCACAATCAACAATGGAGCGTAACTCGTTTGGTTCACGAGCTTCATGCCACGAGGAGTGGCAAAGTTGCCCAGACTATAGGCGATTAGATGTCCCTTATATAGCTCAATTGCACGACACACATGAGGCCCGTGGCCATAGACCACGTCGGCGCCATTGTCGATGCACAGGTGGGCAAACTCTCTCAAGTTGCCACGATCGGCACCATGGAAGTACTCAGTGCCATTTGGCAAGTGACGCTCCGAGATACCCTCAGAACCACCATGGAAGCACACGATTACAATGTCACATTCCTGACGCAGCTTCTTGACTATGCGTTTTACTGTGGCGTGATCCTGTGTTTTTAAAGTATAGCTCTCGTGACCAAATGCACAAAAGCCATATTTCACGCCATTTATCTCCTTAATGCTGGTCTCGCAGTCGCTTGTGCCAGCCACTCCTATACCATTGTCCTTAAGGGTCTTTATTGTCGACTGGATGCACACCGGGTAGAAGTCGTTGATGTGGTTGTTGGCTATACCCAAAAAGTCATAGCCCGCATCAACAAGCAGGTTCACGCTCTTGGTGGGCATCATAAATGAGAACGACAATGGACCGGGAGCCTTGCGTGACTTGCCTTTATCGGCTAACACACCCTCAAGGTTGCCGCATGCCACGTCAGCACTCTTTATCAGCTCGGCGCAGTCGATGAAAATGTCACGTCCCTCATTGGGCGGCATATTAGGAGTGGGCAAAATCGTTCCTGTCATAATATCGCCGTTCATGGCAATTGTCACGGTTCCGTCAAATCGCTTTGAAGCATTAGTGCTCTGAGCATAAGCATCGGTGCCGCTTGCAATAATAAATAAAGCAGCAACTAAAGATAATAAATTCCTGATTTTCATTTATGTATAGGCTTAACAATTATTTATAGGCACGAATGTAAATGTCGCGGATGACATCGGCAGTATATTCACGAGGAGCATGCGATGGACTACCACTCATAATGGCCTCGAAGCTCATGTCGTCGACGGCTGCCATATAGGCATCACGATCGATTCCAAATTGGCTCATGCTAGGAACATCAAGGCGCTCAACAAGCTTCTCAACCTCCTCGACAAACTTCTCGCTGGCGTCAATTTCGTCAACGGCCTGGATGCGCAGATAGGTTGCAATGCGCGCCAAGTTATGACGTGCAGCCATCTCCATGTCGCTCAGGCACACATTAAGCAGCATCGCATTGGCCATGCCGTGCGGCACATCGAAGCGCGCACCAATTGGGCGGCTCATGCCATGAATAAGAGTCACACTACTATTGTTGATGCATATTCCTGCCTGCAACGCTGCAATCGACATCTCACGACGGGCATTGAAGTTGCTGCCGTCGCGATACACCTGTGGTAGGTAGCGCATGATGCGCTTGATGGCGCTCAGAGCAAGCGCGTCGCTCAAGGGCTGTGCGTTGACCGAAATGAAAGCCTCGATGGCATGGGTCAATGCGTCAAGACCTGCCGAAACGGTAACAGTCTTGGGGCATCCATTAGAGAAAGTGTAGTCAAGCATCGCCACTTTGGGCAACATCGAGTCTCCAGTGAGCAACATCTTCGCACCAGTCTTCTCGTCGGTGATGATAGTATATTTTGTCACCTCCGAGCCCGAACCGGCTGTCGTAGGTATGCAAATCAATGGAGGAAGCTCCACATCGTCGATGCGCACGCCCTTGTATTCGGCTATCGAACCTTCGAGCACAGTCATCGCTGCGATGGCTTTTGCCGAATCCAGAGGGCTGCCACCACCCAGTCCAATAATGAAGTCGCAGCCATGCTCTTTATAGGCCTCCACTCCAGCCTCTATCATCTTGGTTGTGGGTTCTCCTTCTATATTGGTAATCACGTTATATTTCACGCGGTCATTATCGAGTGTGCGCTCCAGGCTCGCTATCATAGTCGAGCGCGCAATGTTTGGTCCTGTCACTATCAAGGCATGCTTGCCATAGAGGTTAAACACGTTCTCTACAGTGGCAACAATGTTGTCGCCCATGTATATTTTATCGGGGACTTTAAACTGATACATTTTTCTTCTCGTTTAGAATAATTAGTGCAAAAATAAAAAAAATCTTTCACATTACCTATAATAATGTAAAAGATTTATATATCATTGACATTTTTAGCCAACTGACTAATAATTTGAGATAATGTAACCTCCATTGATTGTGGAACGCACTTTATAAATATTCAGGCCCACCTTGCGGTCGATTGCCATGCCGCTCTTGGGACCACCAAGCCCCGTGATGACATCATAGCGAGACTTGCACTTGGCACAATAGGCATCGAGGTTGTCGCTGTCGATTGTCACAGTCACATCGGCATTATGCTCCACAGGACATGACATGTCAAATGCAAGCGGAGACGGGTTGCCATACATGTCCTGCCCCATAAACAGCAGCACGCCGCCAAAACCAGTGTAGGTGTTCACGTTATAAGGGAAATTCGACGGTATGCCTTTTTCACGGATGAAAAACCGGAATTCGCCCAAACTATGAACGCCATAAGTGTTCCACTTGCCATAATCTCCCAAATCGATGCGAACGGGGTAATTGGGTAGCGATTCGTTGTTTATCTTATCGCAACCTACCAGAGCGCAAAACGCTACAAGCAACAATAATATGTCCTTCTTAATACTCATTTAATCTATAAACGAGAAAAACCAACTATTATTTTACAAAAAAATCGTAACTTTGCACGCTCAAACACACATATTATTACAACATGAACAAACTTGATTTAAAATATGAGGGGAGCGCAGAGTTCCCCAAGAAGCTGTTTTTGGAGACCTATGGTTGCCAGATGAATGTCGCCGACAGCGAGGTAGTAGCCAGCGTGATGCAGATGGCAGGATACGGAACTACCGACAATCTAGACAGTGCCGACGCCATATTCATCAACACATGTAGTGTGCGCGACAATGCCGAACAGCGCATCTTCGCTCGTCTCAACACGCTGAACGCTTTGCGACGCAAACGTGACCGACGACTCATCATCGGCATCATTGGATGCATGGCCGAGCGCATGAAGGACGAGCTCATCAACAACCACGGTGTTGACTTGGTAGCTGGTCCCGACAGTTATCTTGAGCTGCCTAGCCTAATTGCCACCGCCGAGGCTGGTGAAAAGGCTATCAACGTGCAGCTCTCGACCACCGAGACCTACCGCGACATCATCCCCACACGCATCAGTGGTAGCCGCACCAGTGGCTTCATCTCCATCATGCGTGGATGCAACAACTTCTGCACTTACTGTATCGTGCCCTACACCCGTGGCCGCGAACGCAGCCGTGAGCCTCAAAGCATCCTCAATGAGCTACACGATCTGCAAGAGAAGGGTTTCAAGGAAGTTACCCTGCTGGGGCAGAATGTCAATTCCTATCTTTACAAGGGGACAAGAGGACTAGAGGACAAGGAGACAAGAGGACAAGAGGATGTTGACTTTGCTGGACTTCTTGCAATGGTTGCCGAAGCGGCACCCGAGATGCGTGTGCGCTTCACCACCAGCAATCCTGAGGACCTGAGCGACGCCATCATCGACACGATGGCCAGCCACGACAACATATGCAACCACATACACCTGCCAGTTCAAAGTGGCAGCAACAAGGTGCTCAAACTCATGAACCGCAAGTACACACGCGAGTGGTATCTCGACCGCATCGACCGCATACGCACCGCTATGCCCGACTGCGGCATATCGACCGATATGTTCACCGGCTTCCACGACGAGACCGAAGAAGATTTCGAGATGACCTTGTCGCTGATGCGTGAGGTGGGCTTCGACTCGTCGTTCATGTTCAAGTACAGCGAGCGACCTGGCACTTTGGCCGCCAAGCGCCTGCCCGACAACGTGCCCGAGGAAGTGAAGATTGATCGCCTCAACCGCATGATTGCTTTGCAAAACGAGCTCTCTCTTTGCAGCAACCGCGCCGACGTGGGCAAAACCTTTGAGGTTCTTGTCGAGGGATACAGCAAGCGTTCTAAGGATGATATGTTTGGACGCACTCAGCAAAACAAGGTAATTGTATTCCCAGCTGGCGACACTAAGATTGGCGACTTCGTCACTTGCAAAGTTGAAAAAGCCACCAGCGCAACTTTAATTGGTGTGAGAGTGGAGGGTTAAGAGTGGAGAGTGGAAAGTAAAGTGTTTTTATTCCTCTCCTTCGCTTAGTTTAAGGCATTAAAAAACTAAAGAGCCTCAGCCTAATAGACTGAGACTCTTTATTTTAGTGGCGGGGGCCGGATTCGAACCAACGACCTCTGGGTTATGAGCCCAACGAGCTACCACTGCTCCACCCCGCGATTTGCGAGTGCAAAATTACAACATTTCTCAATACCAGCAAAACAAATGTGCAATTATTTAACACGATTTAACAATAAAACAAATAAAACGAGGACAACAATCCATCAGCTTTCGTATTAAATTTAGCACCTAAAACATTGATGGTCACATGCTACGAAAAACATGTGACCATCAATTTTAATTTTTAGACAAGTTCTTCTAATCGAAGACGCCTTGCATAACTTCGGCCTGTCGTGGCTCGTCACGGTGCTGCGTTTGCTCTGTAGCAGCTCCTGCAGCTGCAGACTGCGCTCCACCGCCACCGGCTCTGCGAGTGCCACCACCGCCAGGTCGAGCACTAGTTCCACCAATCATAGTTTCCTTATCGGTGTAAAGCCCCCTCTCACGATAACAGAAGTCGAAGTCGCTAGGGATACCGAAGGTAGCGCTGTTGTTGTAATTGTTAGTGTCATCGGCAAGCACTTTCTTCATATACAAGCCCCAGATAGGAAGCGCCTGACCAGCACCCTGACCAATAGCACCATTGTTGAAACGAATGTAGCGTTCCTCGCCACCTACCCACACGCCAGTAACGAGTTGAGAGGTGAATCCCATGAACCAACCATCGGCGTTGCGGTTGGTAGTACCAGTCTTACCACCCATCTCAAGACCACCAACATAGCTGCGTACACGGCGACCAGTACCGGCATCGATTACGCTCTCTAACATGGTGAGCATCTTCATGCATGACTCCTCGCTGAGCACCTCTTTCTGTCGTGGAGTGAACTCGGCAAGCACATTGCCATATCGGTCACAAATGCGAGACACAAATATTGGATCGGCACGCATACCATGGTTGGCAAACACTGAATAACCGCTCACCTGTTGTTTTACCGAGATTTCACATGGACCCAAACATAGTGGAGCCACGGTGTCGAAATCGTTGGTCATTCCATAATTGTGAAGCATATTAACCAAGTTGGCAGGTTTCAACAGATCGATAAGGCGAGCCGAACAAGTGTTGTTTGATGCGGTAAGTGCCTGCTTGAGTGTCAGCATACCGCCACCGCCACCGCCCTTAGGGCTCCAGCCGTTAATCTTGATGCGAGCGTTAGAAATCTTGTCACAGGGGTTGTAGCCACACTCCATAGCAAGTGAATAGAGATAAGGCTTCATGGTCGAACCAATCTGGCGGCGACCCACCGATACCATGTCATAGGAGAAATGGTTGAAGTCGGGACCACCAACATAGGCTCTAACATATCCTGTCCTGGGGTCCATTGACATCATGCCGCACCTCAAGATACTCTTTGCAAAGAGCAACGAGTCTTTGGGGGTCATTGTCTGCTCACGCTCTCCATTGATAGGATCCCAAATGGTGAGTGTCCTTGGAGTGTTGAAATCATTAAGAATTTGATCATTGGTCTTGCCTTGGGCCTTCAAGGTCTGAGCACGTTTTGATGCAAAGATGGCATACTTAATAAGACGCTGCTTCAAGGTGTCGGAGAGCTCGCTTGCTCCTCGGTATGGATCAGGCTTGCCTGTACCATTAGAACTGATACCTTTCTCATGCCAGAAGGTGTTCTGCAACTTCTGCATGTGCTCTTTCACTGCCTCCTCGGCATACTGCTGCATCTTGCTGTCGATGGTCGTGTAAATCTTCAAACCATCGGTATAGATGTTATAGGGGCGACCGTCGGCCTTGTGGTTCTTATTACACCAGCCATAAAGTGGATTGTCGACCCATTGAGCCGAGTCGTCATAGAACGCTTGCTTGTTCCAAGTGGGATAGTTCTTGTATTGTGGACGATTTGCCATCATCATGCGCTTTATCTCCTCGCGAAGATAAGGTGCTGGAGAGTCGTCATTGCTCTGACTCACTTTGTGATAGGCAAGTACAATCTCAGTTTGCTTAGCCTTCTCGCAGTCGGCCTGCGACAAGAAACCTGCCTCGGCCATCTTCTCGAGAACCAAGTTGCGGCGGCTCTTGGCGCGCTCACGGTTTTTCTCGGGCACAGGATTATAGAGCGATGGGTTCTTACACATTCCCACAAGCAATGCTGCCTCCTGAAGATTGAGCTCACTTGGAGAATCTTTGCCAAAGTAAACATAAGCGGCACTCTTGATACCCACTGCGTTGTTCAAGAAGTCAAACTGGTTGAAGTACATCTGCATTATCTCATCTTTTGTGAAATAACGCTCCAGCTTCATGGCAATAACCCACTCAATAGGTTTTTGAAGCGCACGCTCAAAGATGTTTCTTGAGGCAGGAGAATAGAGCTGCTTGGCAAGCTGCTGAGTGATGGTACTACCACCACCTGCCGCCTCACGACCCATAATGATGCGCTTTACTACCGAACGTCCAATCGCAGTAGCATCAATACCAGAGTGGTCATAGTAGCGCTCATCCTCAACAGCGATCAACGCGTCACGCAAATAAGGAGAAATCTGGTCAAACTCCACATAGTATCTATTTCCTTTACTCTGGAAAAGCTTGCCCATTTCCACACCATCGGCCGTATACATCGTTGAAGCGAAGTTGTCGGTCGGGTTTCTCAGTTCGGCAACTGGAGGCATATAGCCAATGAAACCATTATAAATCAGGAAAAACACCGCAAACACTGCCAGGAAGAACAATGCTAGGCATCGCCACATCCATTTTACAATACTGCGGTTACGGGCTTCTCTATTTTTCTTTTTTGCCATGTTTATGTTTTTGTTTATTGTTGTCTTTTAATGAAATAAGTATTTATTATAAATCTTTTAATACCTATTAACTTGCAAAGTTAGTAATTATTTTTGGATTTCGCCACATTTTCCCAAGAAATATTACCACCCAGCGCCCACATCCAAAAAAATGAGACTTTGGCCTATATGTTCCAAAGTCTCATTAAAAGTCTTTTAAATCAAGTGCACTCCCCTATGCATTAATTAGAGACGATGCCCCATTATGCATTGTGCATTATGAATTATGCATTATTTAAGCGGACAGCGAGGCTTGATTTGCTTGAAGAAGTCGTTGCCCTTGTCATCAACGAGGATGAATGCGGGGAAGTCTTCTACTTCAATCTTCCAGATGGCCTCCATGCCGAGTTCGGGATACTCAACGCACTCAATGCTCTTGATGTTGTTCTGAGCGAGGATAGCGGCTGGTCCACCAATGGAGCCCAGATAGAAGCCGCCATGCTTCTTGCAAGCATCGGTAACGGCTTGTGAACGGTTACCCTTAGCAAGCATAATCAGGCTGCCGCCGTGGTCTTGGAACTCATCAACATAGGGGTCCATGCGACCTGCTGTGGTTGGGCCCATCGAGCCGCAAGCCATGCCTGCAGGAGTCTTGGCAGGTCCTGCGTAGTAGATGGGGTGATCCTTAAGATACTGAGGCATTCCCTCGCCAGCATCAAGACGTGCTTTAATCTTGGCATGAGCGATGTCGCGGCCCACGATGATGGTGCCGTTCAAGCTCAGACGGGTGCTCACAGGATACTGACTCAATATCTTGCAAACTTCGCTCATTGGCTGGTTGAGGTCAATCTTCACAGCATCGCCCTCGCCTGCTTGACGAAGCTCTTCGGGAATCAATTCGCCTGGATTGTCGTCGAGCTTCTCGATCCATATACCATCTTTATTGATTTTTGCTTTGATATTGCGGTCGGCACTACAGCTAACGCCCAAACCAATTGGACAACTAGCGCCATGACGTGGCAAGCGAACCACACGCACGTCGTGTGCCAAATACTTGCCACCAAACTGTGCGCCAAGGCCAATGTTCTGAGCCTCCTCGAGCAGCTGCTTCTCAAGCTCAATGTCGCGGAATGCACGGCCAGTCTCGTCGCCAGTAGTGGGCAACTCGTCATAGTAATGAGTGGAAGCCAACTTCACAGTGAGCAGGTTCTTCTCGGCACTTGTGCCGCCAATCACGATAGCAATGTGATAAGGAGGACAAGCAGCTGTTCCCAGTGATTTCATTTTCTCTACAAGGAATGGAATGAGAGTGCCAGGATTTTGAATGCGGGCCTTGGTCTCCTGATACAAGTAAGTCTTGTTGGCCGAGCCACCACCCTTGGTAACGCACAGGAACTTATATTCCATGCCCTCAGTAGCTTCGAGGTCGATTTGTGCTGGCAAATTGCAGCGGGTATTCACCTCGTCAAACATAGTGAGAGGAGCATTCTGCGAATAACGCAAGTTATCCTCGGTGTAGGTCTTGAAAACGCCAAGCGACAGAGCCTCCTCGTCACAGAAACCAGTCCACACCTGCTGGCCCTTCTCGCCATGGATGATAGCAGTACCGGTGTCTTGGCACAGAGGTAGCTGACCCTTTACCGAAGTCTCGGCATTGCGCAGGAAGGTGAGTGCCACATATTTGTCATTCTCGCTAGCCTCGGGGTCGCTCAGGATTTTAGCCACCTGCTCGTTATGAGCACGGCGCAGCATGAACGACACGTCGTGGAAGCAAGCATTAGCAAGCTTGGTCAGGGCCTCGGGCTCTACTTTAAGGATTGGGTTGCCTTCAAACTCACCCACGCTCACGTGGTCCTTAGTAAGAAGGTAATACTCGGTTTTGTCTTCCCCAAGCTGGAACATGGGGGCATACTTAAACTCAGGAGTGTTAGCCATAATAAGAAAAATGTATTAGTTATTGTTGTTATTTTCAATAATGCAAAGTTACACTTTTTTTTGTGAATACTAATGAATTTTGTGTAAATTTGCAGTGATATAACAACGATTTATTTAACACAACAATATAAATATGGTAAAAGTCAATGATATAGTGCGATTCCTCAACGATGTGGGAGGAGGAAAGGTCACAAGAATTGAAGGCAAAATGGTGTATGTGGAGGATGAGGACGGTTTTGAGCGCCCAGCTTTAGCACGTGAAGTGGTGGTGGTAGACACAGCCAAGCCTCACCACACGACCTACGAGAAACCTCTTGAGATAAAGAGCAAACTCGTGGAGCCCGATGTCCCTGCACCAAAACCTAAGCCAGAGCCCACTGAACCTGTGTTCGAGACCGAGGGAGGCGAAATTCTCAACATTGTGCTCGCCTATGAGCCACGCGAAATCAAGCACCTTAACACCACTACGTTCTACTCAATGCTTGTAAACGACAGCAACTACTTCCTCTATTTCGCCTACATGACACGCGGCGACGAAGACCGCGAGTGGACAACACGCTACCATGACATTGTGGAGCCTAACACGCAGGTGCCACTCGACGAGTTCGGACACAACGACCTTAACTCGATGACTCATGTGGCAGTGCAGTACATTGCATTCAAACAGGGCAAGGGTTTTGCCCTCAAGAACCCTGCTCTGGTGCAGCTCAAGCTTGATGTGACGAAGTTCTACAAGCTTCACTGTTTTCACGAGAGTGAATACTTCGACTCGCCAGTGCTCCAACTAGAGATAACTCGCAACGACTTGCCAGCAAAGCCATTGCGCATCGATAGCAGCGCCCTTGAGAATGCCATGCGAGACAAACGGCGTCGTGATGAGCATCCTCAACGCAAGCCTAAGCCTGTGAAAAAGAAAAAGATGGAAACCATTGTGCAAGACCTGCACATTACCGAACTGGTAGATAACCTAGCTGGCTTTTCAAATGCCGACATGCTCAACTTCCAACTCGCTAAATTCTGCGAAGTAATGAAGGAAAACGAGGATAAATTGGGACAGAAAATTGTCTTCATCCACGGTAAGGGAGAGGGAGTGCTCCGCAAAGCCATTCTAGCTGAGCTCAAGCGCAAATGGCCGGCTTGTACCGTGCAAGACGCAAGTTTCCAGGAATACGGTTTTGGTGCAACACAAGTCACCATCCACAAGCACTAGGAAAGTTCTTAGTTCTTAGTTCTAGAATTCTAGAACTTCTAGGCAATCTAGAGCCTGAACTCCGATCCACTTTCCACGTTTAACCAACCCATAAACCATAAACCATAAACCCATATGTTTTTCCACAGAGTCTTTTCAGTTATTTTGGCAGCAACGGGAACGATAGCTATGGCTGCATCGGCTCCTGTTGCTGTCGACTCCACAATTACTGTGGGATATGCCAAGGCAGGAGCAGGCTCGGTCGAGACGGTGACCGAGAAAGAGATGAACCACGATCAGGTATCGACTGCTCTTGATGCCATCAACGGACGCGTTGCAGGTCTCACAATCACTCGCAGCGACAATGGCGTGGCAGCCATGAATGCCGTGCGTGTGCGAGGAACCACGTCGCTCACTGGCGGTAACGACCCGCTCATCATTATCGACGGTGTGATGGGCGACCTCACTACCCTATCATCGATTTATCCCGCCGATATCGAGAGTTTCAACATTCTCAAGGACGCCAGCGAGACGGCACAGTATGGTTCTCGAGGTGCCTCGGGTGTAATTGAGGTTGTCACCAAAAAGGGGAAGTCGGGAAAAACAACCATCAACTACAACGGGAGTTATGGTTTCAGCAAGGTGTTCAAAAACCTTAACATGCTCAACGCCAGCGACTACCTGCGTGAGGTGAAAGCTCGGGGACTCATGCTCATCGACCATGGATTCGACACCAATTGGCAACGAGCTATCCAGCAAACGGCCTTCATTCAAGACCATCACATCGCCTTTGGCGGCGGTGGAGAGGACAATGGCTACCGCGTGTCGCTTGGATATGTGGACCATGCAGGCGTAATCCTGCACGAGAAGTCGCGCAACTTCACAAGCAACATGAGCATGTATCAAAACATGTGGGACGGACTGCTTAAGATTGATGTGGGCATGTTTGGGAGCATACTCAAGAACACTACTGCCATCTATGATGTACAAAAGACGTTTTACTCGGCCGCTACATTCAACCCCACATTTGAGGCAGCAAAAAACGCAAACGGAGGATATGACGGATTTGCCTACAGCAACCAAATCAATCACCCCATGGCTCTCATGGACAGCCGCACTAAAGACAACACAACTCACATAAGCACTCACGCCAAACTGACATTCCGACTGACACAAGGGCTTGACCTTGCGGTATTTGGCGCTTACAGCCACACCGAGGCGGAGCGTCAGCAATTCCTGCCAACCAGCATCTGGGCACATGGACAAGCCTACCGTAGCACCGCCAAGACCGAGCAACTGCTTGGAAATATCGCGCTCACTTATGACAAGACCTTTGCTCTTCACCACATCAATGCACTGGCACTTGCCGAGGCCGAGCGCGACACCTACAGCGGATTCTTCACCACCACGACCAATTTCAACAACAATGCCGTTGGCATCGACAACATACAAGCAGGTGCACTCACTCTGTGGGAAGGCACTGGCAGCTATCGCTCTAGGCCCTCGCTCACCGCGTTTATGGGGCGAGTGAGCTACGACTATGCCGACCGATACAGCATCACTCTCACGGCTCGCACCGATGGTTCCTCCAAGTTTGGCGCCAACCACAAGTGGGGATTCTTCCCTTCGGTATCGGCAGCGTGGACCATCAGCAATGAGCAATTCATGAGCAACACACCCTGGCTCGACAACCTGAAGCTGAGGGTGGGCTATGGTCTTGCCGGCAATCAGGGAGGCATCGACTCCTACTCAAGCGCACGTTATGCGCAACCTGCCGGCATAGCGCCTGTGGGCAACGAGGCGTTGGTCACCTTTGCCATCTTGCGTAACGTGAACCCCGATCTCAAATGGGAGGTGAAGCGAACCTTCAACGCTGGCCTTGATGCGGCATTCCTTGCTGGACGACTTTTCACTGCAATCGACTTCTACACCAGTAAGACTAGCGACATGCTATATAACTATGGAGTGCCTGTGCCTCCGTTCACATTCAGCAATCTGCTTGCCAACTTAGGCCAGATGCGCAACAGCGGTGTGGAGATTTCGGTAGGAGCCACACCTTTCAAGACTCAAGACATGGAGCTTAACGTGAACATCAACCTCGCGTTCCAGCAAAACAAACTTCTCTCGCTCAGTGGTGAATATCAAGGTTATCACATCAACGCCGATGACTATGTGGTAATCTCAAGCCTCAACGGCGCAGGATTCCACGGTGGCGACAACAACATCGTTTATCAAATTGTGGGACAGCCTCTTGGAACATTCTATCTGCCACATTGCACTGGCCTGAAAGCCAATGATGACGGCAGCTACACCTACGAGATTGCCGACCTTGACGGAGACGGCATCATCGACCTTGAGAATGGCCGAGACCGTCAGCTGTGTGGCCAGGCCACTCCCAAGGCTCTGCTCGGTTCCAATTTCAGCTTCCGTTACAAAAACTTCGACATCACATTGCAGATGAACGGCGCCTTCGGACACAAAATCTACAACGGCACGTCGCTCACCTACATGAACATGAACAGTCTGCCAGGCTACAATGTGCTAGCCATAGCGCCCGAGAGAAACATTGTGGACCAAACGGCTACCGACTATTGGCTTGAGCGAGGCGACTACCTCAATCTCGACTACCTCACGCTAGGATGGAACGTGCCTGTGAAGAGCAAGATAATAAGCCGCTTGCGCCTCTCGGTGACAATCAATAACCTTGCCACGTTCACAAGTTATAGCGGCCTCACACCCATTATCAACAGCAACAACGTGAACGGCACTCTGGGCGTGGACGACAAGCGCAACTATCCCCTCGCCCGCAACTACACTCTGGGAGTAAACATCACATTCTAAACACTTTAGCAACAATGAAACACATATCACTATACATAATAGCATTATTGCTGATCGCTTGCACGGCATGCGACAAGTTCCTTGAGGAGGACCCCACCGACCGCATCCCCGACAATGAGGCCTACAGCACCGAGGGCGAGCTCTACCGCAATGCTGTGCTTTCTCTCTACACGCTGGTGGGAGGAAATGCCAATAGTCAGGGCCTGCAAGGTACAGGACGTGGTGTTTATGACTTGAACACCTTTACCACCGACGAGGCAATCATGCCCACTCGCGGTGCCGACTGGTATGACGGTGGTTTTTGGCAAGACCTCTTTACTCACCAGTGGGGAACCAGCAACGGAGCCATTGATGGCACTTGGGACTATCTGTTCCAGGCTATCATCAAGTGCAACGAGTCGCTCGAGCACATCAATGCCTTTCTTGAGCAGCACTCAAGCAATGACAATGCGGCTAAATGGCGAGCCGAGGTGCGTGGCTTGCGCGCAATGTTCTATTTCTATGCCATGGACCTGTATGGACGTGTGCCAGTGTTCACCAAGTCAGCTCCCGACATGGGCGACATGAAGCTTCAGCCTCGCAGCACCACCTTTAACTTCATTCGCAGCGAACTGCTTGACATTTTACCATTGCTCAACCATAGCCGCAGCAATAAGCACGGAGAATATTATGGTCGCTTCACACTGCCAGTGGCCGACTTCTTGCTTGCAAAACTGGCCCTGAACGCCGAAGTCTACTGCCACGACAACTGGACCGACGCTGCCTCACGCCCTAACGGCAAGGGCATTGAGTGGACCATCGACGGCAATAAAATGAACACTTGGGAAGCTGCAGTCTATTTCTGCGACGATATTACCAATCATGGCTACACGCTCGACAACTACTTCGCACAGCCCTTCGCTGTCAACAATGAAAACTCGGCCGAGAACATCTTCATAATCCCCATGGACAAGCACCTCTACTCTAATCTGTTTATCTACTTGTTCCGCTCACGCCACTACAATCATGCCGCTGCATTAGGACTCAACGGCGAGAACGGTTCGAGTGCCACAATCGAGGCTCTCAACACCTTTGGATATGGGACCGATAATATTGACCCACGTTTTGCAGCAACCTACTATGCTGGCGAAGTCTTTGATTACGACGGCAATCCAGTGCTGCTTGACGATGGCACTCCACTAATTTATGAGCCATGGAAAGTGGCACTTGATGTTAGCGGTAAGCCTTGGGAGAAGACGGCAGGAGCGAGAATGAGCAAATATGAGATAGATCCAACTGGTACTAAAGACGGCAACCAAAGCGACAACGACATCGTACTCTTCCGATATGCCGACGTGCTGCTCATGAAAGCCGAGGCACTGGTGCGCAACGGTGATAACGGTGACATGCCGTTCAACGTGGTGCGTAACCGTGTTGATGCATCACATCGCACCGCCACACTCGACAATATCCTTGCCGAGAGAATGCTTGAATTGGCTTGGGAGGGATGGCGCCGCAACGACATGATTCGCTTTGGCACATTTACCAGCAGCCGCACCTTCCGCCCACAACTCCCTGGCGAGGCCACCGGCTACACCATCGTCTTCCCCATCCCCGGCAAAGTTCTTGCCCTCACGGGCGACTCACAAAACCCCGGCTACTAGACTAGCCTCATCGACTAGGAGTGACTACCTGTAGCCAGTTGCTCTGGAAGCGGGTATTGAAGAAGTGCTCACTGAGTTCTTGTGGCAGCTTGTCCCACTCACGCACCCATCCCCAGGCCCATGTACCCATGTCAAGGTAGAGCGCCTGGCGCGCACCAAATGCCACTAGGGCATCAACAAACTCGCTCACCAACATTGGCTCGTCGCCTTGCACAACCACGACACTATCGTCGTCCTTGACACACACGGCACGGAAAATGATACTCGGGTTGCGCTTGAGCAATGCCTCAGGAACACGTTCCACAAATCCCTTGCCATTCTCAACGACAAGACATTGCTGGAACAAGTAGCCCTTGCCGGCGACAGCCTTCTGTATCGATTGCTCGAGTTTATCATTTGAAGCAATCATCACCTTGTCATCAACCATAAGCATATGGCCAGTGGCTGTGACATCGTCATAACCCTTGATGCGCTCCCCAGCAACTACATGGTCGCCACACACGTCCATCGACGTCAAGTCGAGAGTGAATGCCGCCGCTACATTCAGCAATATTGTAGTGTCGTTAATATCGGGCTCGCCCTTAAAATCGCTCTGCTTGTGACTCACAAATTTCCAATGTGTATCCTTGCCGGGGGTCATTACCATGAGTTTCTTGCCACCAGCATCAACATAACTCACTTCCATTGCATTACCTAAACCCACAGTATGTGGCTTGGTGCCACATCCCATGAGAACCATGGACATGACACCAAGCAATATCAATTTAATGTTATTCATATAAAATTATTTCAAAATAACCTTGTAGCTCTTACCATCGGCAATTACTACATATACGCCAGCGGGCAACATAGTAGCGGCATCACGGCTTACTAATGCGCCAGCGGTGTTGTAGATGGCCACACTGCTAGCTCCTGCCACATTGATTGTTCTACCATTCACGCTCACATTCACAGCATCGTTGACAACATTATTGATTGCTGTGTAGGCTTGTGGTGACCTGGTGAGATAAACGATATAGTTAGTTGGCACAGTACCATCGGCCATGAGAGCGGGAGTGCCACTGGCCGCAGGAGTGAGCATTACCACACCGTGCAGGTTGTAGCATTCGCCCTCGGTGAGAGGATCAAAAGCATTTAGCCAGTCAAAAGAGATGGGAACTGCCTGTCCCTTGTCGCCATTGCTGCCATCATAAGCATAAATAACGGCTTTTCCGTTCTCAACGAAGTAATATCCAGTGAAGTCAATCACTTGGTCGGGAACGGGAGTGTAAGGCTTGCTCAAGTCAAGCATTTGGACTACACCTTCCTGCACCACACCAGCCTCAGGAAGCTTGGTGAGGGTGATAGAAGGATTGCCGTTGGTCATAAAATACTTGCCCCACACGGTGCCTGCTTTTAAGGCGTTCATAGCCTTGACAGCGTCAAAGTTCTCGCCACACTTGAGTTCAATCCACGAGCCCCGGCCGTTAGTGGCAAAGACGCTTTGGTCATGAGAGTCGGCAATGGTGAGGTTGTCGGCAATGCGGTAGTCGCCGTTATCGATGCCATCTTTAACAAGCTTGTCAAGCAAGGTAGTGGGCCAAGTTCCATTAAGCTCGAATGGTACTTGAGCGCCCCAAATGACGTTCTTGTCGGGATATTTAGGGTCACGAAGGCACATCTTGTAGATAACTTGAGGTGCTCTTTCAAAGTGTGTCTTGATATTCACCGTAGCAGTTCCTCCAGCGGGGATGGTAACGACATTAGTGTTGCCTCTGTAAAGAACTTGCTTGCTGTCTTCACTAAGAATCATGAAAGGGATGGGCCCCACATAGTCGCCGGTGCCTGTGTTGCCAAGCACTGCAGTTGCGCACACGTTGTCCACATCCATGTAGTAGCTTGCCACCTGCAATGGAGTGCTGATTGTGAGGAAATAGTTGCTGCTCTCCTGCACCATCACTGTGACTGTGCCACCACCAATCTTGGAGAGAGCCTTATTTAGAACCGCGAGCTCATATTTTCCTGACTCGGTCGGGGCAGTGAGGATGCTGTTGATAGTCACCTTGCCACCTGTGGGCACATTAATATTAATAGGGTCATATATTTTATAATTATCATTGTTGTCGATAAGGGCGAAAAAGACGTTGTCGAAATATTCCTTGCCGGCATTAGAGATAGAGGCTGATACTTGAAACTTGGTACCTGCGCCCACTTCCTGGGGAGCACTAAGGTCGGTGACGCTCAACTGCCCTGATTCAGTTGCAGGAGTAGAGAAGTACATCACCCCATTCTGCACCTTAACACTGATGAAACGAGGTATATTGGGGCAGTTGGCAAGGTAAGAGTAACTAGTAATAGCTGGATTTGCCAACTTATACATAAACCACAGGCGGTAATCTCCATCGGCAAGAGTGGCAGGAGTGTGATAGGTGAAGGATTTATCATTAAGCAATGAATAGTTTGTTCCAAAATTAAAATTAGAAGTGTGGGTGTTATTGCTTGTGAACTGGACTATATTACCGTTAATGTCGGCCAACATAAAACCAATCGTAATATCAGCGCTCAAACCGTAACCATAGCTGTTGAACTGCAAGTATCTATAATGCAAGTTGGCATTCTGACCCAAATTCACGTGATCCTGAGCCGACCAGAACTTGTAGCAGATTCCTTCAAGGAATCTTTCAGGAACAGGTTCGCCCTTGTCGGGATAGACATTGGCAACAATCTGTTGAGAAGCGTTGTAACCACCCTCAAATGAGCCTATGCCCTGGTCACTTGGGCTAAGTGCCGTGATAAGGAAGTAGCCATCGCTCACGCCACCCCAGCCCCAGTTGAAGTGGTAATATCCATCGGCATTTATGCCATCGAGCACAAAGCAGTGGCCGCCGCCCTTAGGGGTGGCAGCAGAAAAAATAATGGGGCGAGCATTTAGCAGCTCATTCATCAGGAGGCTGTCCCACTGCGCAGCATTCATGGTTATGCGATTGTATATTCTCATTCCCGAATTATAGCCAAAATAGAGTCGCAAGGCTTCCATTGCGGCATAAGTGGCAGTGCTGCTTATGCTGCCATATCCCATGTGCGAAGCGATGCCCACATGACTCATGAGGGTTGCCACGGCATTGCCCTCGGCTTCAGAATAACTGTTGGGAGAGTAGTAGTCGAGCATGTTTTCCCAGTCGTAGGTGGTGCTGCCAAAGTCGGCACTCAACGTTTGCTCTCCCTCGCCGTTGACGTTGCACACATAGGTGAACTCACTGCTTCCCTGCTGTGGCCACTTGTGGTAGTACATCACCTGAGCAGTGGCCGTTGCCACACATCCAGTGACTGCATGATTTTGCGCTGTTCCATAGGTGGGGCACTGGTCGTTGTAGGGGGAGTTCTGGTTCCATTTGCAGGTGAGCAATGGAGTGATCATCACGTTAGGCCGCGAGCGTGGAGCCACATAGGCACTCTCGGGATGCGAGCGCAGGTACTGCATCTGCTCGGCGTAGCATTCGAGCCAGTAGCGCATGCCGTCGGGGATGTCGTTAGCGTCGAACGAACCACTATCGCTATAGCCAAGCACAGGAGCTGCCTTGTCGTCGCCCGAGACGATTATGAATCCATTCTCCTTGCCATTGTTAAACACATAGTAGTCAACCTTATTGTCGGCACTCGTTCCAGTCATCGACAGAGATAACTGAGGTGCTTGCGCACTTACGCCCAACAAATGGTGTGTTGCCTTGGTTCGCAAGTAGTTGTTTGCCACATTTTGAGCTTCGCTAGCAGTTCGTTGTTCTGCCATTATGCTTGGTGAAGCTAGCACCGCAATAAGTAATAATAATATGCTTTTTTTCATTTTTAGTGATTTGGTATTATTGTTTAAAAAACTGAGTCCACTTCGCGAAGTGGACTCAGTATAAGAAAGCATCAAATTATCGCACAATCACTTTGTAGCTCTTGCCATCGGCGATTACTACATATACGCCAGCGGGCAGTTGTGTTTCAGCATCACGGCTTACTAATGCGCCGGCGGTGTTGTAGATGGCCACGCTGCTAGCTCCTGCCACATTGATTGTTCTACCATTCACGCTCACATTCACAGCATCGTTGATAACATTACTGATTGCTGTGTAGGCTTGAGGAGCCTTGGTAAGATAAACAATGTAGTTGGTTGGCACGGTTCCATCGGCCATGAGAGCGGGAGTGCCACTGGCCGCAGGAGTGAGCATTACCACACCATGCAGGTTGTAGCATTCACCCTCGGTAAGAGAAATAGAACCATCCAGCCATTCAAAAGTGATAGGCACCGCCTGTCCCTTGTCACCATTACTGCCATTATAAGCATAAATGATAGGTTTGCCATTTTCGACGAAGAAATATCCAGTGAAGTCAATCACTTGGTCAGGAACTGGAGTGTAAGTCTTGCTCAAGTCAAGCATTTGAACAACACCCTCTTGCGCCACGCCTACATCAGGAAGCTGGGTGAGGGTGATTGAAGGATTGCCGTCGAGCATAAAGTACTTGCCCCACACTGTTCCTGCCTTCAACGCTCCCATATCCTTTACAGCATCAAAGTGCTCGCCACACTTCACTTCAATCCACGAGCCGTTGCCGTTGGTGGCAAAGACGCTCTGATTGTGAGAATCGGCTATGGTTAGGTTGTCGGCAATGCGGTAGTCACCGTCGTTTATACCATCTTTAACAAGCTTGTCAAGCAAGGTAGTGGGCCAGGTTCCATTAAGCTCGAATGGAACTTGAGCGCCCCAAATGACGTTCCTGTCGGGATATTTAGGATCACGCAGGCACATCTTGTAAACAACTCGAGGTGCTCTTTCAAAGTGTGTCTTGATATTCACCGTAGCAGTTCCTCCAGCGGGAACAGTGACGACATTAGTGTTGCCACTGTACAGAACTTGCTTGCTGTCTTCACTAAGAATCATGAAAGGGATGGGCCCCACATAGTCGCCGGTGCCTGTGTTGCCAAGCACAGCAGTTCCGCCCACGTTGTCCATTTCCATGTAGTAGCTATTCACCTGCAGTGGAGTGTTGATTGTGAGGTTATAGTTGCTGCTCTCTTGCACCATCACAGTGATGGTGCCACCACCTATCTTGGCTAAATCCTTATTTAGAACCGCTAGCTCATATTCGCCTGGCTCGGTTGGGGCAGTGAGGATGCTGTTTACTGTCACCTTGCCACCGGTGGGCACATTAATATTAATGGGGTCATAAATCTTATATTCATCCTCGTTGTTGATGAGGGCGAAGAAAACATTGTCGTAGTATTCCTTGCCGGCATTGGAGATAGAGGCACTCACTTCCATTTTGTTGCCAGCCCCCACCACATTGGGAGCAACAAGTTCGGTGACGCTCAACTGCCCTGATTCAGTTGCAGGAGTAGAGAAGTACATCACACCATTCTGCACCTTAACATTGATATATTTAGGTATGTTTGGAATGTTGGCAAGGTAAGAAAAACCAGTAACTGCTGGATTTGCTAACTTATACATAAACCACAGGCGGTAGTCGCCATCGGCAAGAGAGGCTGGCGTGTGGTAGGTGAAGGAACTATTATTAATCCTTGAATAGTTTGATCCAAAAACAAAATTAAGAGTTATGGTGTTATTGCCTGGGAAATAGACTACATTGCCGTTAAGGTCGCTCAACATAAAACCAATCGCGATATCGGCACTCAAACCGTAACCATAGCTGTTGAAATGCAGGTATCTATAATGCAAAGGGGCATTCTGACCCAAATTCACATGGTCAACACCTGACCAGATCCTGTAGCAGGTTCCTTCAATAAATCTTTCAGGTTCAGGCTCGCCCTTATCGGGATAAACATTGGCAATAAACTCTTGAGAAGTGTTGTAGCCGCCCTCAAAAGAGCCGATGCCTTGGTCGGTTGGGCTGAGAGCTGTGATAAGGAAGTAGCCATCGCTTTTTCCTCCCCAACCCCAATTGAAATGGTAATATCCTTCGGCATTTATGCCATCTAGCACAAAGGCGTGGCCGCCACCATTAGGAGTGAAACCGGTATATATAATGGGGCGAGAATTTAGCAGCTCATTCATCAATAGGCTGTCCCACTGCGCTGCTGTTTTACTGATGCGGTTGTATTTTCTCATTCCTGAATTGTAGCCAAAATAGAGTCGCATAGCTTCCATCGCTGCAAACATGGGAGTGTTGCTTGAACTGCCATAGTTCATGTGCGAAGCGATGCCCACATGACTCATGAGAGTTGCCACGGCATTGCCCTCGGCTTCAGAATAGCCATTGGGCGTATAGTAGTCAAGCATGTTGTCCCAGTCGTAGGTAGTGCTGCCAAAGTCGGCACTCAACGTTTGCTCGCCCTCACCGTTGACGTTGCACACGTAGGTGAACTCACCAGTTCCCTGCTGTGGCCACTTGTGATAGTACATCACCTGAGCCGTTGCTGTTGCCACACATCCAGTGGCCGCATGATTCTGTGCTGCACCATAGGTGGGGCACTGGTCGTTGTAGGGGGAATTCTGGTTCCATTTGCAGGTGAGCAATGGAGTAATCATCACGTTGGACTGTGAGCGTGGAGCCACATAGGCGCTCTCGGGATGCGAGCGCAGATACTGCATCTGCTCGGCGTAGCACTCGAGCCAGTAGCGCATGCCGTCGGGGATGTCGTTGGCGTCGAACGAGCCTTCGTCACAGTAACCCAGCACGGGAGCGGCCTTGTCGTCGCCCGACACAATTATGAAACCATTGTCCTTTCCATTGTTAAACACATAGTAGTCAACCTTCTTGTCGGCACTCATGCCCGTCATCGAAAGTGACAATTGAGGGGATTGTGTACTCACACCCATCAAGTGGTGTGCTGCTTTGGTTCGCAAGTAGTTACTTGCCACATTTTGAGCCTCACTTGCGGTGCGTTGTTCTGCCATCAACGGCAAGCACATCATGACAAGTGATAGAAGTAATAATCCTTTTTTCATATTTTCTGTTAAGAATTTTTCTTTATTTCCACTGCAAAAATAATAATTATATTTACAAAAAACAAGTCTGAACAAAGTTTTTCATTAATACAGGTTGCACATCACGTTAAAAAATGGTATATTTGCACTGAAAATCGGCCATACGCTGCGCGCGTGGCTACTATTGCATTGATAACTAATTAAATAAATCAATTAATAACTAAATTCTAAAATCAACTATGTGGTTATTCAAATCTTCGGTAGGTAGGAAAGTGGTGATGAGTGTCACTGGCTTGTTCCTTATCCTATTCTTAACATTCCACGCACTGATGAACATTGTGGCTGTCTATTCGCTCGATGCTTATGAGGCTGTTTGCGAGTTCCTCGGTGCCAACTGGTATGCTCTGCTGGGCACTGCAGTGCTCGCCGCAGGTTTTGTGATTCACATTATCTATGCGTTCATCCTCACGCTGCAAAACCGCAGCGCGCGTGGTGCCGACCGCTATGCTGTCACCAAGCGTCCCAAGAGCGTTGAATGGGCTTCGCAAAACATGTTCGTCCTTGGCCTGATCGTGCTGTGCTTCTTGGTGCTGCACCTCTATCAGTTCTGGGCTAAGATGCAATTACCCGAAATCATGGGCGAGTATCCCGCTAGCGGACGTGAGGCTCTTGAGGCTACTTTCAGCCAGCCTTGGGTATGCATCGTTTATCTCATTGGCTTTGTTGCCATCTGGTTCCACATCACCCACGGTTTCTGGAGCGCATTCCAGTCGATTGGTGTAAACAACGACAAGTGGATTGAGCGCTGGAAATGCATTGGCTGGTGGTGGGCAACCATCGTTATGCTGCTGTTTGCTATTTGCGTTATCGCACTCACTTGCAAGTTTGCTTGGGGATGCGAATGCATTGGAGCTTGCTAAGTTTAAGCTGAGTAATTAATCATTAAAAACTTTTCAAAATGGAAGAAAACATTAAGAACAACGTTGCTCAGCCAGTCATTGACTCTAAGATCCCCGAGGGACCTGTTGCTGAGAAATGGACAAACTATAAAGCACACCAAAAACTCGTTAACCCTGCCAACAAGCGCCGCCTCGACATCATCGTTGTGGGCACTGGACTTGCTGGTGCCAGCGCTGCTGCTACTCTGGGTGAGATGGGTTTCAAGGTGTTGAACTTCTGCATTCAAGATTCTCCACGCCGCGCTCACTCTATCGCTGCGCAGGGTGGTATCAATGCCGCTAAGAACTACCAGAACGACGGTGACTCGGTTTACCGCCTCTTCTACGACACTGTTAAGGGTGGTGACTATCGCGCTCGCGAGGCCAACGTTTACCGTCTTGCCGAGGTGTCAAACAATATTATCGACCAGTGCGTAGCACAGGGTGTACCTTTCGCACGCGAATATGGTGGCTTGCTCGCCAACCGTTCATTCGGTGGCGCTCAAGTAAGCCGCACATTCTATGCTAAGGGACAAACTGGCCAGCAATTGCTGCTCGGCGCTTACTCATCACTCAACCGCCAGATTGAGATGGGCAACGTGAAGAGCTACAACCGCTACGAAATGCACGACGTGGTAATCATCGACGGTCGCGCACGTGGTATCATCGCCAAGAACCTCGTTACAGGTAAGCTTGAGCGTTTTGCTGCCCACGCTGTGGTAATCGCCACTGGTGGTTACGGCAACACCTATTTCCTCTCGACCAACGCTATGGCATGTAACGTGAGCGCCGCTATGGCTTGCTACCGCAAGGGTGCTTACTTTGCTAACCCAGCTTATGTTCAAATTCACCCAACCTGCATTCCACGCCACGGCGACAAGCAGTCGAAGCTCACCCTCATGAGTGAGTCGCTGCGTAACGATGGCCGCATCTGGGTGCCCAAGAACATTGAGGATGCCAAGAAGCTGCAAGCCGGACAAATCAAGGGTAGTGACATTCCCGAGGAGGAGCGTGACTACTATCTCGAGCGCCGCTATCCTGCCTTCGGTAACCTCGTTCCCCGCGACGTGGCCAGCCGCGCTGCCAAGGAGCGTTGCGACAAGGGCTACGGTGTGAACAACACTGGCCAAGCAGTATTCCTCGATTTCAGCGAGGCAATCAACCGCTTGGGCATCGATGTTGTGCGTCAGCGCTACGGCAACCTCTTCGACATGTATGAGGAAATTACCGACGTGAATCCTGGTGAGCTCGCCAACGAGATCAACGGTGTTAACTACTACAACCCAATGATGATTTATCCCGCTATCCACTACACAATGGGTGGCATCTGGGTTGACTATGAGCTGCAGACCTCAATCAAGGGTCTATTCGCTATTGGCGAGTGCAACTTCAGCGACCACGGCGCTAACCGACTCGGTGCTTCGGCTTTGATGCAGGGTCTTGCCGACGGTTACTTCGTACTCCCCTACACCATCCAGAACTACTTGAGCGACCAAATCACTGTGCCACGCTTCAGCACCGACCTCCCAGAGTTTGAGGAGACCGAGGAACGCGTACAGGCCGATCTTGATGCCATGATGAACATCAAGGGCAGCCGCTCAGTTGATTCTATCCACAAGGAGCTGGGTAACATCATGTGGGACTATGTGGGCATGGGACGTACCAAAGAGAGTCTCGAGATTGCCCTTGAGAAAATCAAAGACTTGCGCAAGGAATTTGAGACCAACCTCTTCATTCCTGGCGACCAAGAAGGCATGAACATTGAGCTAGACAAGGCATTCCGCCTGCGCGACTTCATCACTATGGGCGAGCTCATCGCTTACGACGCACTCAACCGCGAGGAGTCGTGTGGTGGACACTTCCGCGAGGAGCATCAAACCGAGGAAGGCGAAGCCAAGCGCGACGACGAGAACTTCTTCTATGTGGCTTGCTGGAAATACAACGGTGACGACACCAAGGCACCAACGCTCATCAAGGAGCCACTACACTACGAGGCAATTAAGGTACAAACCAGAAATTACAAGAACTAGTTTTATTTAGAGAACAAGAAAACAAGAAAACGAGAAAACGAGAGGGTTCCCTGGCAATTAGTTTGGTATGGCCGATTATCCAATACATAAAAATCTGCAAGTTTGGAGCAAAAGCATTAGTTTTGTGAAGGACATTTATCTTATCACAAGGGCTTTTCCAAAAGATGAAATGTTTGGATTAACATCCCAACTTCGACGCGCAGCAGTTTCCATTCCTTCTAATATTGCTGAAGGAAATGGACGTGGCTCCAAGAAAGATCTTATACGTTTTTTATATATCGCTATTGGGTCAGCTGCTGAGATCGAAACACAACTCATTATTTGTCATGAAATTGGACTAATAAATGGAAATGATTTTGACCATCTCACTAGTCAAATTCATGAAATAATAAGAATGGCAACCGCTCTGGCTAATAACAAGAAAAAAGAACTTGATAAAAGCGAAGTAGAAACTGATTAGGAGAAGTCCTCTCATGCTTCTTGTATTCTTGTCTTCTTGTCTACTTGTCCACTACAGATATGGAAACAAATATTAATATTAAACTGAAAATTTGGCGCCAAGCTAATCCTCAGGCGCAAGGTGAATTTGTAACCTACGAACTCCAGGACATCCCTACCGATACCTCGTTCCTTGAGACTCTCGATATTCTCAACGAGCAGCTCGTTGAGAGGGGAGAAGAACCCGTAGCTTTTGACCATGACTGCCGCGAGGGAATTTGCGGTATGTGCTCGCTATACATCAACGGACATCCTCACGGACCCGCTACTGGAGCTACCACTTGCCAGCTCTACATGCGCCGCTTCAAGGATGGCGAGACCATCACTGTTGAGCCTTGGCGCTCGGCTGCATTCCCTGTTATCAAGGACTTGATGGTTAACCGCAATGCGTTCGACCAAATCCAGCAGGCTGGTGGCTACGTTAGCTTCAACACCGGTGGCGCTCAAGACGCCAACGCTATCCCCATCAGCAAGGTGGCTGCCGACGAGGCAATGGACAGCGCTAGCTGCATTGGCTGCGGTGCTTGTGTAGCTGCTTGTAAGAATGGTTCGGCTATGCTCTTCGTTTCGGCCAAGGTGAGCCAGTTCGCTCTCCTGCCACAAGGTAAGGCCGAGGCTAAGAAGCGCGTAAAGGCTATGCTCCAAAAGATGGACGAGCTGGGATTCGGTAACTGCACCAATACCGGTGCCTGTGCTGCCGAGTGCCCTAAGAACATCAAGTTGAGCAACATCGCGCGACTCAACCGCGAGTACATCAGCGCTAAGTGCAGCGACTAACCATCGCCAACCACATTAAAAAACTGCCAGTCCCCAACCGGGCTGGCAGTTTTTATTTCTCTCAACTCTCCCTCTTCCCTCTCCCCTGATCTGTGTAAAAAACCGAGTCAATTGTCTATAATACTCAAAAGCCGAATGGCTAAGTATACGAAATCTAATGTAAAAATTTCTTTGTCCTTAATTGTCGTAAAAAAACGAGTCAATTGTCTATAATACTCAATAGCCGAATGGCTAAGTATACGAAATCTAATGAAAAATTTCTTTGTCCTTAATTGTCGTAAAAAAACTGAAAACTGAGAACTGTTTCATTCTTTCTCGCTGAGCTCGAGCCAGCGCATCTCCTTTTCTTCGAGCAAGTCTTGAAGCTCGCTATAGCGGGCGCTTTTCTTGTCCATATCGGTAATCACCTCGCCGCTGGCAAAGAGAGTGTCGAGAGCTTTCTTCTCGGTTGTGAGCTCATCGATTTCCACTGTGAGCTGTTCCAATTCGCGACGCTCTTTAAACGTTAGCTTGCGAGAGTTGTCGCGCACGTTATATTGCACCTTTTCCTTAGGTTTGGCAGCGGCACGGGCGGCCTCGGCAGCCTCACGGTCGTGGTAATCCTTCCAGGCGCGGTACTCGCTGTAGTTCCCCGGAAAGTCCTTCACCACTCCGTCGCCCAGGAACACAAAGGTGTGGTCCACCGTGCGGTCCATGAAAAAGCGGTCGTGGCTCACTATTATCACGCAACCATTGAATTTCGACAGGTAGTCCTCCAGAATCTCGAGCGTCGAGATGTCGAGGTCGTTGGTTGGCTCGTCGAGGATAAGGAAGTTGGGCTTGCCCATGAGGACCATCGCCAGGTAGAGTCGCCGTTTCTCGCCTCCGCTCAGCGTGGAGATATACTTTTGCTGCTCACTGTTGTTAAAGAGGAACAAATTAAGGAATTGCGCTGCTGTGTAATGAGTTTTCTCGTCGAAGACGACATACTCGGCAATGTCGCGCACCGCTTCTATCACCGTCTTGCTCTCGTCGAGCTGCATGCCCTCCTGGCTGTAGTAGCCAAAGCGTACCGTCTTTCCCAGCTCAAACGAGCCGCTGTCGCACGGCACCTCGCCCAGCAGCAGCTTGATGAATGTGGACTTACCCACGCCATTGTCGCCCACGATGCCCAGCTTCTCGTAGCGGGCAAAGGTGTACTCAAAGTCCTTTAGAATCACTTTGTCGCCGTAAGCCTTGCTCACGTGGTGGGCGGTGAAGATTTTCTTGCCTATGTAGGCCGAGTTGACCGTCAAGCGCACGTCTCCCCTGTCATGGTAGCCACGAGCACGCTCCTTTAGGTCATAGAAAGCGTCGATGCGGTATTGCGCCTTGTGCTGGCGGGCTTGTGGCTGACGGCGCATCCACTCGAGCTCGGTGCGCAGCAGGTTGCGGGCCTTTTCCACCTGCACGTTCTGCGCCTCGATGCGCTCGGCGCGTTTCTCGAGGTAGTAGTTATAATTGCCGTCGTAGGTGAAGATTTCCTGCTGGTCCATCTCGATGATGCGGTTGCACACGTTATCCAGGAAGTAACGGTCGTGGGTCACCATCAGCAGGGTCATCGTGCTGCGCTGCAGGTAGTGCTCAAGCCACTCAATCATGTCGATGTCGAGGTGGTTGGTGGGCTCGTCGAGGATGAGGAACTCTGGCTCGTCGATAAGTATCTTGGCAAGCGCCACACGCTTCACCTGGCCGCCGCTGAGTTCGCTCACTGGTTGCCCAAAGTCGTCGATTTTCAGTTTAGTGAGCACCTGCTTGAAGCGCTCTTCATAGTCCCAAGCATGGCTCGAGTCCATCGCTTGGATGGCGGCGGTGAGTTGGTCGCCGTCACCGCTCTGTGCAGCACGTTCATAGGCGAGCACGGCTCGTGCCCGTGGATCGTCGCCCTCAAGGCAGGCGTCAATCACTGTTTTGGCACCCTCAAAGGTGGGAATCTGCGGCAGGTAGCCCACACGCAGGCTGTTGCGGTAGATGATGGTGCCCGAGTCGGGCGTGTCAACGCCAGCAAGCAAGTTGAGCAGCGTGCTCTTGCCAGTACCGTTCTTGGCAATAAGGCCCACTTTGTCGCCCTCGTCAAGTCCGAAGGATATGCCGCCAAAGAGCAAGTCGTAGCCAAACGACTTGGTCAAACCCTCAACTTGCAGCAGAACTCCCATAACCTAACAGCTTTATATTAGTTTTTCTTTATCACAACGCGAGAGAGCGAGAACAGCAGGCTCGACGCAACTATTGGATAGAACGCCACATTGGCTGCCTGAAGCCCTGTGAGCCACACCACAACCATTGTGCCTATAAGCGCTAGGTTCACATAGTGCACGCATCGCAGCAAGCGCGCGCCCTTCTTAATCCATGGCAAGATGGCGAGCAACAGGAGCAATGGATTCAGCCACAAAATATTGTAGTTGGGCATCACGGCCTCATGGGTGGAGATGAACTCAATGAAGAAGATGAGGCAACCCGACAAACCGGCAACGAGGAAGAACACGGTTTCGTACCAGCGACACACCACTCCCCTGCGCCGTTCCATCACAACGATTGCAACAGTGATTGCCAGCAACAGTAACGCAAAGAACAGCGGTGTGAGATACCACGGTGTGGGTGCGGCAACTATGCCATCGTCACTACCAGGATTCACAACACTGGTTTTGCTCACCAGTGGCATCGTTTTGCCGTCAACAGTGACGGTGATGCTGTCAAGGGCGTGCATGAGGTAGATGGGAACGAAAGTGTGGGTGCGGGCGCTAATCACGGTGTCGCAAGCAGCTCCCAGCGCCAGGTCGATGCCAAACTGCTCCCATGGGTAGTTGCGAGTGTAGTGGCTCATCACCTCGCGCAGCGTGTTACCATCGGCATAGCCGCTGTGGCTGTAGTCCAGCTCTCGCCCCATGGCGGTTTCTATCACATCGCGGGGACGTGTCGAGCAGTTGTCGCTGAAGTGGCGGTAGCGGTACTCGCGATTGGCAGGGAGCACGTTGAGCGCTAGCATTGCCCACACCTTCTGCGCCTGCTCGGGGCTGAGGTTCAGCTCCTGTTTCACCATCTTGCGACCTTCCTTTATGCCGCCGTCAAGTTCGGGAGGCATCACTGCACACAGATAATCGGTCTCACCCATGATGTAGCGTGTGACAAATCCAGGTGAGTTGAAATCAAACACACCATAATTAATATAGTAGTTGCCGGTGGAGTCGCTGAGCAATATCTCGCTGTGACCAAACACCTCGAAAACCTCGTTGCCCGGATAAAAAGTGATAAGGCTCACTTTCTTAGGGTGGGCGGCGGTAGTGTCGCTTTGGGCCGCGCCAGTATTAGCGCAAAATGCCAAAACGAGACTCAACACCAGGATATGCCAAAATTGTCGTTTCATTACCTCTATATTATTATAATGAGTGCAAAGATAGGAATTTTTTCGTTTGCAAAAAAATCTATTACAATCTCGCAAAAACTCACATGGACTATGCCAACTACTATCAGTGGATTGCTTGAGTAAGAAGAGGGTGTGTCAAAATACAAATGTTTGATATGCGAGGTCAATGTAGGGACATGGCGTGCCATGTCCGCTTCAAGATAATACCCTGATTAACAACACAAGCTACCATTCCATGCATTTCGGACAACGCACGCGTTGTCCCTACATAATGGGAAATCTAACAAATCATCACAAATCAAACATTATTTAATTAATTGGTCTCAAGCAAATTAATTATTTGTTAGATTTGGAACAATTTGAATGATTTCTCACGCGTAGCGTGACTCCTCTATTTTGACACACCATCGCTTGTGGTCGTCTTGAGCAATCAAGAGGGCGGCCCGCATGGGGTCGCCCTCTTCTTTCAGCGTATGAATATTATTAGGGGAGAGGGAAGAGTAGAGTGTTTTCCCATTCTCACTGCCCTCTCACCTCAATAAAATTACTTCATGATCTTGCGAGTTGTGCGAGAACCATCGGTGTAGGTAGTAACCTCAATGTTTACACCCTGGAATGGAACATCGCTCTCAATACCAGCAACATTATAGTACTTCACGCTCTTAACCTCACCATTCACATTAACGGTGTTGATGGCGGTAGGAATCTCACTAGTTGAAGGATTGAGGTCTACTGGATAAAGAGTGATGCCTGTGGCTGGAGTGGTAACGTTCTTAGGTCCATAATTATCCTTATCTGAACGTTGTACGATGGCTTTAAACTT
>CADAZN010000024.1 GCA_902792435.1 uncultured Bacteroidales bacterium | reverse complement strand
GAGGTCGGTCCACAGTGAGTTGCCATCCTCGTAAGCACCCTGTACTTGGCACTCATAGGTAGTACCAGCAGCAAGGCCTTCCATAGTTACAGGAGAAGTAGTGTTGTTTACATAAATCCACTCCTCGCCGGCTGTCTCAGAAACAATCTTGAACTCGTCGATCAAGAGGATGTAACCAGTGCTGCCATTTGACTGGTGACGGATGGCTACATAGCCTTCCTGTCCCTCAAATGCGCTCAGGTCAAACTCATACTTCTGCCATGTGTTCAAAGCACCAGGAGTATTCACTGTCTCAAGTGCAACGAAGTCCTCAGGATTGTTTCCAGTTGTAGAAACCATTACGCTGAAGCTCTCAGCATAGTCAGCACCAAGGTCGGCAGCCGAAACCTCAAGAGTTCCATCCAGCGCAGTCTTAGAGCTGATGAGCCAGTTGTCGCCAGTTACGTAGACGTTACCGTCAGAGATTAAGCGAGACTCAGATACGATGCAGTAGTCACCTGCTGCAGCGGTAAGTGGAGTGCCACCCATGTTCCAGTCGGTAATCTTAAGAACCTGCCATGCGTTGCCGTCGCCATCAGCGTCTAGGTTGGTAAGGCCAGCAGGAATCCATCCAGTAGGAAGTTCACCGTCGCCATACTCGAAGCTCTCGTCAAGACCGGTCTTTGGACGATAGCGGAAGTTGTAAGCTGGGGCATCGCCAGTCCAGTTAGCAACAGCGCTATTCATGGTGATTTCGTTAACATAGAGATTCTCGGGAAGTGGGAAGCGTAATGGAGTGTCGAAGGTAACAACCTTAGTCCAGATACTTGCACCATCCTCTGCACCACAGTTAGCGCGAACGTATACGCTGTAGTGAGAATTCTCCTCAAGGTCGGTCAGAGTTACGAATGGATCGTTAGTCTGGATTGGAGTCATGTCGATTGCATCGGCAGCAACATCACCCTTAGCATAGATTACCTCAAACAGGTCTTGCTCCTCAGCGCCAGGAATCCAGCTTACAACTGCGCTGTTGTAAGTGATGTTCTCAACAACTACGCCAGTTGGACGTGGGCAAGTAACTTGTTGGATTGTGAAGGTAGTCAGGACACCAGGAGTTGGAGTTGGGCCACTTGAACCAGTGCCTTGGAATACGTAAATCTCTTCTCCGGCAGGACCAGTCAGAGTGAAGCCTGTCTCATAAGCATAGCTACCAGCTACCCATACCAGGTCATACTCAACACCGTAGCACAAGTTAACAACGCCCTCAAGGTAGTTGTCGTTTGGAGTGCCGTTAACACCACCTGGGATGAAGAGGTCAGCAATCATCACGTTAGTGCCATGGAGGAAGATCTGGAGGTGGTTGTTGTTCCAACCATCGCCATAAGAGTCGGTGAGTACATACTCAACCTCGCCCATGTCGCTCTCCTCGCAAGCCAAAGTAGCGAATGTGCCAACTGTCCAGCCACTCTCGCCATCGGCATAGATAGACTTAACGCGAACGTTATACTGAGTACCGTTCTCGAGAGCATCGAGAGTGATGTTCATCTCGTTAACAGTACCAGCAGCTGTCCACTCCTCTTCGGTAGCCTTCTTGTACTCTACAGCCCAAGAGGTCTCGTTGCTACCAGCCTCCCAAGCTACAGTAGCATTGTTAGTGCCAATCTCAGTTACTTGCAAGTTCTTTGGCTTGTAGTAAACTACGCCACTGCTAGGAACGAACTCAAATGTAGTCTTTGGCAAGAAGTTGCGAACGTTAGCAGTTGTGATAGCCTCGAGTGAAGTGTAGCTGTAGTTGCTCAAAGCAGCGTTAGGAGCATCGGCACCAGCAAAGGTAGCACTCTTGTAAGTGCCCTTCTCTACCTGATAAACGCAAACGAGTAGGTTGCCACCTTCATAAGCGAAGTCGTTGGCAAACTCAATCTCGATTGTCTCGCCTGTGCCATCAAGTGGACCCTCAAATACAAGGGTTGCACCATCAGTGCCCATGAATGCATCACCGCATGCATTGGCGTCAACCTCTTTCAGGTAAACCTGGAAGTTGCCACCCCAAACTGCCTCAGCTGGAGAAGCCAAGTACCAAACCATCTTAGTGATGGTCGAACCAGTCAACTCGCTCAAGTCATCAGCGGGCATGATGTACTCGCACTTGTTGAATGCATCGGCATAGAAACCGTAAACGGGAACGTAAGCATTAGTTGCGCCACCGTCATACACTGTCACTGTCTCCTGTGCAAAAGCTGGCAAAGCTGCGATTACACACAAAACCAATGAGTAGAATAATTTTTTCATAAATAAAACGGTTTTGGTTAATAATAAAAGAAAATAAACTCTCTATTTGCTTATTTTATAGAATTTTACTTAAAAAAGCCAAAACAAAAGTAATATACTACCTATTTATATTATGCCACAAAGATAAGAAATTAAAATGAAACATCAAAATTTTATCACAAATTATTTCATTTTTTCTTTAAAAAATTATTTATTCTTATTATTAAAAATGGTTAAACACCCATCAAATCACGGTATATGTCAAATGCAGCCTTTATGTCGTTTAAATCGATATTATAATTAATGACGACATCACCGCATTTTTTAAGTAGTGAGCAGTTAATTTCATGGTTAGTGCTTTTCTTGTCGTGTCGCATAAGAGAAATCAATTCATCATAGTCGTCGCAAGTGAAGTGGAATGGCCCATAGCAATCGACAACAAACCTGGCCAGCGAATAAAGGTCATCACTGGGGAAATGTAGCTTCATGTGCGAAAGCACAGTCTCAACCACCAGCCCCCAAGCCACGGCATATCCATGCGGCACTGGCTTGCCCTTGGCAAGTGCCATGCTTTCAAAGGCATGCCCCACCGTGTGCCCCAGGTTAAGGGATTTGCGCAGTCCTTGTTCGGTAGGATCTTCATCCACAATTTTCAATTTCACCTCAACCGATGCTTGCAACTTGTCGAGGAAAAGCCGCCAGTCAACACTATTGATATCCATCTCAAGGAGAGTCATCATCTCTTCATGGCTGCTGAGCATGGCGTGCTTGAGCACCTCGGCAAATCCCGACTTTATTTCTTGTTGCGGCAACGTGTTGAAAAAGCAAGTACTAACAATCACCTGCTGTGGATGAGCAAAGACTCCTATCTCGTTCTTCAACCCCATGAAGTTGATGCCAGTCTTGCCTCCCACCGATGCGTCGACAGCCGCAAGCAGTGTAGTGGGAACATTCACAAAGTGAATCCCTCGCTTGAATGTGGCAGCGGCAAGTCCACCAAGGTCGGTAACCACTCCCCCACCCAGGTTTACAAGCAACGACCTGCGCGTAGCGCCACAATGCTCCATTTGCCTCCACACACTCATGAGCGAGTCGATGTTCTTGCCCTCGTCGCCCGACGGCATCTCAATGACATGGGCATTGCTCAAGCAAGCGATGTGTGGCAGCACAAGCTGGCGCGTGTTGTTGTCGACAAGCACCATCACTAAATTGTAATCACCACCCTCAATAAAAGTTTTGAGAGTGGTGTTTACTTCATTGCTATAGAGCACATTTTTCATTGTTGAGGTTTGAAAGCTTCTTGAAGAGCAGGGATAGCCTCGAGCAGTGTGGCCATGTCCTTATAGACGATATCGGCCCCCGCTTTATACATGTCTTTCTCGGGAATAGGACCCGTGGTGACTCCAATGGTGAAGCAGCCTGCTGTGTGCCCGGCCTGAACGCCAAGTGGCGCATTCTCGAGCACGATGCACTCGTTGGGCTGAACGTTCACCTTGGCCATTGCCTTGAGATAAGGTTCAGGATTAGGCTTTCCGCGCTTGACATCGGCGGCAGTGACACGTTGCTCGTCGAAGATTTCGGGGTACTCTGTGTCGATTCGGTCAAGCATGGCTTGTGTGCCCGAACCAGTCACCAGCACACACTTGATGCCTGCCTCTTTCAATGCTTTGAGCACTCCTAAGGTGCCTTCTATAACTTCCACGTCGCCCAGCTCGGTGAAATAACGCGTCTTGACTTTGTAGAGCGCCTGCGCTTCATCGTCGGTGACATTCTTTCCTGCACCATTCTTGAACTTCATCTTGATGATGTCGCGTCCTGTCATTCCCTCATACATATAGAACTCATCTCGCGTGCACTTGATTCCGTTCTTTTTCATAAGTTTCACCCAAGCGCGGGTGTGATTCTTCATTGAGTCGAATAGCACTCCGTCCATGTCGATAAGTGCTGTTGTGAAGTTGAACGATTTCTTGCCAGTATACTTCAGATAGTTGGCAATAGCTGTTTGTTCGGTCATTTTAATTGTTATGAGTGGTTTATATTATATATGGTTTATCTAATTAGATTACTGTAATGTGGAAGCAACACTGCCCGCTCTCATAGAGCACGTTGCAGCGATTCTTGCTCTTGAAATCAAGAAGCACATGCCCAAGCACATTCTTGAGGTCCTCGGCATTGATGAGGTAGTCGTTCTCATAAGGAACAAACCTCACCCAACTGAGGTCGAAAGTGGTGCCATACATGTGACATGACCTGGCCGAGGCATTGCCGTTAACCTTCAACAGCTTGCCAACTGTGTATTGTGAGCGTGTGCAGCTGGTCACCACAATCTGGTAAGGGCTGCCGCCTCGGGCCCTAACTGAGTCGGCAAAGGCACATCCTATCTCCTCGAGCAGCAATGCAGCCTTAGGCACAAGGTAGGGCATGGAGTGAGTGAGCGAGTCCAGGAAGTAGGCCTCGCAAGATGCTATTTTCACCAACGGCTGCCTCAAGCGATAAGCATCGTGAAGATTATCGATGGGCTCAATGCCGTTTTTGGTAGCATTGGGCAACTGAACATTGTTAAGATCAACAAATAGTTCATCATAATTGCCTGGCAATGGAGTTGTGGCAATGCGGTGCAGTCCTTGTTGGTCCTTCCAAGTGGTATCGCCCTGCAAATGCTTGTCTTCAAGCTTTGGCTTATTGCCAAGCTTGGCAACATATTTCAGCTGACTTTTGTCAAAGTAGTCATGGTAATGCTTCTCTTCCTTACAAGAAGACATAGTTACAGCCGCCACAGCGATTAATAGCGCCGTAGCATAAAGGAATATCCTTGAATTCATGGTTATTGAGGCTGTGTTTTTCATTTGCCCACTGTTTGGACAAACATTATGCGCTCATTGCTCGAGAGCTTCAACACTTGTGGCAGATTCTCGACATCAAATCCGGCTCTCACCACGCTCTTGAGGCCCGCTTGTGCGCAATAGAGATAAATGTTTTGTGATGCTGCTCCAGCGGTGTAGCCTTGAAACTCTGGCTTGCTCTGCTTGCTGGTGTCAACAACCAAAACAATGTTGATTGGAGCTATCGCTGCAAAGTCCTGCATTGTGCTATACTTGCGAAAGTCGCCGGTGTTGACCACTGTGAGAGTGTTGGCCTCGGGGTTATATCGGCTAACCTCGGTGGGAGTGACAACATAGAGCACAAGCTCCTGCCTGTTCATTGCAGTTGCTATTGTGCGCTTGCCGTCGTGAGTGATTCCCCACGCCGCCCAAAGCATATTGCTCAGATCCTGCTTAGTAACCGTCTGATTCTCTTGATAATCACGGCTAGACTTACGCTCGTTCATTACCTGCATAAGCGGCTTTCCGCCTGTGGTTTGTGGTTCAGGTAGCACCTCAGCATTTATTGAAAAACTTGCCATAAGCGAAATTATCCCTAATAGTAATAAATGTAACTTTGTCATATCTATTGAAAAAAATTTTTGACAAAAATAATAAAATATATTGAAAAAACTATTTTGTTGACGTAAATAAAAATTAAAAACATTAATTTTGTGTCACAAAAAAGAATTTTTATTCATTTATGAAGATAGGTTTTATCGTTATAATGGCAATGGTGATTGCCGCCAATGTGTATGTGCTGTGGCATGTCTATCACCTGCTGCCAATACCCGTGTGGGCAAAGTGGACTGTGGTGGCCATCATGGTGGCAGCTGTGGTGTTGATGATTACAGGAATCATGGGAGTGTTTGACCGAATGCCGCTGTGGCTGGCTTCGGCGACCTATGACGTGAGCACATCATGGCTCATCGTGTTCCTGTATCTGCTCATCGCCTTTATCCTCCTCGACCTGGGGAGACTCGTGCATTTGGTGCCTAAAGAGTTGCTCCACAACAACGCATGGACGGCAGGAGCCATCACTGCACTTATTGCAGGGCTGCTCATCTACGGCAACATACACTACCACAACAAGGTGCGCGAGCCTTTGCAGCTCGACACTTCCAAAGAGGTTTCAAAACCCATGCGAGTGGTGATGCTAAGCGATCTGCACCTGGGATACAACAACCGCAAGGCCGAGTGGCAGCGCTGGGTGAAGATGATAAACGATGAGAAACCCGACCTGATTCTCGTGGCAGGCGACATTATCGACGGATATGTGCGGCCGCTGCTCGAGGAGGACATGGCTGCCGACTTCCACCAGCTCAATGCCCCTGTGGTGGCGTGCTTTGGCAACCATGAGTATATCTCCGGCATCGACAAGTCGCTCGACTTCTACAAGCGCGCCGGCATCACACTGCTGCGCGACTCCACTATCACAGTGGGCGACCTCGTGATAGTGGGCAGGGATGACCGCTTCAGCCGCAAGCGCAAGCCTCTCAAGCATCTTCTTGAGAACGTTGACACATCCAAGTTCATCATTCTGCTCGATCATCAGCCCTACAAACTCGAAGAGGCTCAAAAGGCTGGCGTCGACTTCCAACTAAGCGGACACACCCATGAGGGACAAGTGTGGCCCATAAGCCTGCTGGTGCATCGCATGTATGAAAATGCATGGGGATTCTGCCAAAAGGGCGACACACGCTACTACGTCACATCGGGCATCGGCATCTGGGGCGGCAAATACCGCATCGGCACACGCTCCGAGTACATCGTCTCAACTATCACCCACAAATAAAGAAGGAATCCGCCATTCTCATGGCAGATTCCTCCCTCTGAAGTCAAACAAATAAAAACGAAAAATGTCGAAACTAGTGTTTTCAGTGTATTAGATTTAGATAAGGTGATTCGTTTTTAAGCAAAGAGTGAAGCCTGACGGTACTGACTAGGCAGTGCTACATGGTTGGCAGCTAAGGGTTGATTCTGCCTTGAAGCCAGTGCCATATTCATAGTCCACCCCTGCGTTTTGTTGCGGATGCTCAAGCGAGCAAGCCCCATGAAACGCCCAGCAATCGAATAGATAAAACGCACGATATCGTTGATATTCGAGAAATTCGATTTATTCACAGTAGCCATGATCTTGCCACCTACTTCGAGAGTGGCAAAAATCTGGTCATTAACCGAGAGTGATGTTGATGTGTAATTCATAATAATGTCCTCCTGTTTTTATTTTACACTGCAAATTTAGGCCGTCATTGGGCTAAATTATTGCCCACATAAATCAAACTAAGTTAAAAGCCAATTTTTTTAATCAAAAAAGAACAAGAGGAGGAACAAATTCATCCTTTTTCTATAATTTTGCCATGGATGAGACGATACACATTATTAATATTAATAGTAGTCACGGCTTCAGCATTACTGTGCTCATGCACCGCCGAGAAGAAAGGCAGCGACACCAGCCAGAAGCCAAACATCGACACCCCGGCGATTAAGCAGCACAAAGCCGATTCCACGGCCAGCAACAAGCAGGTGAAAAAACCTGTCACTGACAATTGCTTTGTGGTTGAGCCCATCGGCGACGAGCTGTGGGAACAGATAAAAGCCGAGAGCAAAGGTCAAATTAACCGTAACTATTTGCGTCTTGTCAAGGTGCTCCATTGGGACATTGACAACAAAACTCACTCGGGCGAGATGATTAGCAACAAAATTATCGCCAACACCCTATGCGATATTTTCAAGAAGCTTTATGAGGCACGATATCCCATTCAAAGCATAAAGCCAGCCAGTGCCTACTCCAACGATGATGAGGCACAAATGCAGGCCAACAACACCTCGTGCTATTGCTACCGCCCAGTGAAAGGCACGCGCACCTTGTCAAAGCACGCGCTTGGGCTCGCCATCGACCTTAACCCTCTCTACAATCCCTACTATAGAATAAGAGGCAACAATATCGTTGACCTTCAGCCTTCTACAGCGACAAAATATGCCGACCGAAGCGCTGAATTCAACTACAAAATTGACCACAACGACCTTGCCTACAAGCTCTTCACAAGTCACGGATTTTCATGGGGAGGCGACTGGAAATCATGCAAAGATTTCCAGCACTTTGAATACAGAGGCACGAAATAAGTAGGAAGTAGGAAGTAACAAGTGGGAAGTAACAAGTAACAACTGATAACTGATAACTGATAACTGAAAACTGAAAACTGAAAACTAATAAATGTGTCGCGTTTTTGAGATTCTCAAAAAAAGAATGTATCTTTGAAGTCGGAATAAAAACTATAACACTGAAAACATGAAAAGTAGAATTACCAAACTCTTTGGAATTGAATATCCCATCATTGCTGGCGGCATGGTGTGGTGCAGTGGTTGGAAACTAGCGGCGGCAGTGAGCAACGCTGGCGGCCTAGGCCTGATAGGTGCAGGCTCGATGACGCCTGAGGTGCTCAGGGAGCACATCACTCAGTGCCGTGAGGCCACCTATGTTGATGACGAGCAAAAGCCATTTGGCGTAAATGTGCCACTGATGAAGCCCAATGTAGCCGAAATCATGGATGTTATTGCCGAGGAGCATGTGCCTGTAGTGTTCACCAGCGCTGGCAGCCCTAAGAAGTGGACTGCTTGGCTACACGAGCGCGGCATCAAGGTCGCCCATGTGGTGGCATCATCCACTTCTGCCCGCAAATGCGAGGAGGCTGGAGTTGACGCTGTGGTTGCCGAGGGTTTTGAGGCTGGAGGACACAATGGCAAAGAAGAGACTACGACAATGTGCTTGATACCAGCAGCCCGCAAAGCCACAAAGTTGCCGCTGATTGCTGCGGGTGGCATTGCCAGTGGCGAGGCAATTCTTGCTACAAAAGTGCTGGGAGCCGAGGGTGTGCAGATAGGCACATTATTTGCCCTCACCCAAGAGAGTGGTGCCCACGAGGCCTTCAAGCGTCGCTGTCTCGACCTTAACGAGGGTGACACAAAACTGCTGTTGCGCAAGCTCTCGCCCACCCGACTGGTGAAAGGCGGTTTCTACGACGCCATCGAGGAGGCCGAGAATCGTGGTGCCAGTGGCGAGGAGCTGCTCGACATTATAGGCATAGGAAAAACCAAGGCTGGTATCTTTGATGGCGATGTCGAGAACGGTGAGCTGGAGATAGGCCAAGTAGCCTCGCTGCTCAAAGGCAATGACATTGAGCCAGTCGACACTGTGATGCAACGACTGGTACTAGAATATGAGCAAGCTCTTGCAAGCCTGCACGAATATTGATTAAAAATAAGATATAATCCTCGATTAGGATTTACTTGACAGGAGGGACGACCGGCGGATTGTTGGTCGTCTTTTTATTGCCTCTTTTCTTGTCTTCCTTCACGGGCCAACGGTCACGGCTCAGGGGGATGGTGTAGTAAAGCGAAATGCCAAATGCCCAATTGCCGTTACGCGTTCCGTAGCCAGGGATAAACCAAGGCTTGCCACTATCGCTCTTCTTCTCCTTGAAAATGCCATGGAATTTCACTTCCCATCCCAAGGAGAAATTGCTGAAAAGGCCCACCTTAAGTCCAGCAAGGAACTCGCCCCAAAGCGCATTGGAGCTCAATCCACGCAAGTAATAGGTCTCAAGTTCGCCCCAATAGGGATTGCTCACACTCACATCGTCCACATCATACTTGAAAGTGGAGTAACCTAGTCTTACGCCTGCATATAGCTGATATTGAGGCTCGTTCTTGTATAAGAAATTATAGTTCGCACCTATTTTGAAAAATGGTGAGAGTTTGCCCACATAAGTGAAATTCATATCATCGGGCATATTCTTGGCGCGCCCTAATCCCACCACCAGCACGGATTGGAAACGGTTCCACATGTTAAGCGTGGCACTGAGGTCAAATGAGGCATACTTTTGTCCAAACGCCATCATCAGGGCGTCGCCAAAGCCCAGACCCAGTGAGAACTCGGTGAGCTTAGGATAGTGAGGATAAATTTTGGCCAACGAGTCTTTGCGCTCCTGTGCACGTGCCTGAGCTGTGTCGCCAGTGAGATACTGCTGTATTATCTTCTCATCGGTGCCCTTGGGTGGAGTCAGCACCTTGTTAGTTTTAGGCTTCACCGGAGTCACCTTTCGCTGCTGATCTTGTGCGTTGACTGTCATTGAAGCAAGAACAACCATCAAGCATGCCACACCTATTATAAAAATCTTGCGTCTCATTGCATATAAATCTTGATGGTTACTACATCGCTATTGGTTATCAGGGGATTAGGTATAGCCACCGAGTCGATGGCATTTTGGGTGTATTCCCATGAAGTAATAATGAAATTATACATCGACCCACACTCTACCGACTCAAAATAAGGAATCACGTCATAGTTGAGAGTGATGGTGTCGTTGAGCATTCCGTCATCGTTATAATCAAACACATAGCTGCACGTAGGCACTGTGATGCGCAAAGGCAGATAGACCTGGCTAGCTGCGGTCTTACGTATGATAGCGCTATCGTTAGGGGCTCCAATGCCGTAAACAGTGAGATTAGTAATAGAGACTTGCTTGTCATCATCAAAGAAAGCTGCCAGTGGTATGCCATTGCTATTGCCTTTGCAGTTGTCGTTATTGCACGACAACATTGTTGCAGCAAGAATCACCGCAGCCACCAACGCTCCATATTTTCTTCCCAATCTCATATTAGTTATCAGTTTTCAGTAGTCAGTTTTCAGTTCTTAGTTCCCTACTTGCTACTTGCAAACTTGTTACTTGCCAACTTGTTACTTGTTACTTATTACTTTATCTCCTCCTCTATCTCATAGTGATTGCGTCCTGCCGAGTTGCGCGCGATGAGTTCGCCCAGGAATCCCGTGAGGAACAGCTGAGTGCCCAGAATCATGCATGTGAGCGCGAGATAGAAGTAGGGTGAGTCGGTTACAAGAATATAGTGGTTGCCAGCATACATGTTATAGAGTTTGATAGCCCCCACGGCAATCACAGCTATAAGACCGATGAAGAACATCAAGCTGCCCAACAAACCAAAGAAATGCATAGGCTTTACGCCAAATTTCGACTGGAACCACAGGGTCATCAGGTCGAGATAGCCGTTCACAAAGCGGTCAAGACCAAATTTCGACTTGCCATACTTGCGTGCCTGATGGTGCACCACCTTCTCGCCTATTTTATCGAAACCAGCATTCTTAGCCAAATAAGGGATGTAGCGATGCATGTCACCATACACTTCGATGTGCTTCACCACGTCACGACGATAGGCCTTGAGACCACAATTAAAGTCGTGCAGATTCTTGATGCCGCTCACCATGCGCGCAGTGGCGTTGAAGAGCTTGGTGGGAAGTGTCTTCGACAATGGATCATAGCGTTTCTGTTTCCAGCCGCTAACCAAGTCATATTTATCCTCCATAATCATGCGATAGAGCTCAGGAATCTCATCGGGAGAGTCCTGAAGGTCGGCATCCATGGTAATTACCACGTCGCCTTGCACGCGTTCGAAACCAGTGTACAATGCAGGCGACTTGCCATAGTTGCGACGGAAACACACACCCTTGATGCAGGGATTTTTCTCGCTAAGCTCTTTAATGACGTTCCACGAGTCGTCGGTGCTGCCGTCGTTAATCATGAGCACCTCGTAGGTGAAGTTATTCTCATTCATCACCCGCTCTATCCACGCCGCCAACTCGGGCAGCGACTCGGCCTCATTATAAAGTGGTACTACAACCGAAATGTCCATATCTTGTTATTTATTATTTCTCACTTGTTACTTATTACTTCTTACTTGTTACTTTTCAATGGAATTTTTCCCGCTATCAATGCTGTGATGGCACCTCCCACACAGCCCAAGCTTGAAGTGAGCCAGAACATCTGAACGCAAAAGTCGAACGGCGATGGCAGCAAGTTGCTCTTTATAGCCTTTTCCAGCACATCGGCCAGTTCCTTGGCATCGCCACTGGGTACCTGCTTGTAGACATCGACAACAGTTTGGGCCTGCTCATACACATAGTCGGGCCTTAGATAGGTAATAACCCCATAGGTTGCCAGGCCGCATATCATCGCTCCGCCTATTGTAGTGAAAATGCCTAGTGTCCACAACTCGCTGAAGGGCGCAAAGCCATTGCTTTCAACGAAGCGGCGGCGCTGGAAGCAGTAAAGCACCATGGGAGCGATAATGGCCACCAAGAGTGTCACAAACGATAGTGGCTGCACCTTGTCGGCAAATATCATCGCTACCGACGCCAGCAGCAACAGCGCACCAAATGGCACACCCAGCTCGGCACTCTTTATAAACACGTTTTTCTGTCCTTCCATAATCTCTCACACAGCTCTGTTGCCATGCTTACAAACTGCAAAGATAGTAAATAGTTTTTACTTTTCAGTTATCAGTTATCAGTTTTTTCACATCAGTGAGGCAAATAAAACAAACTTCATGTGCTCTCAATAGCTAAAGTGAGAAAAAATCAGGCTGGATGTTGTCTAAAACAAAATTAAGCATTACCTTTGTAATTACAATACAACACTAGTGTGATATGAGCGAAAATGACAGTTTCCAACAGATACAAAAGCTAAGTCAGGAGCAAATCCAAACTCAGCGCGCCACGCTTAACCAGATGCTGCTTGGTGAGCTAATAGCGATGAACGACGACGGCATCAGAGAGCGCATCGAGGCTGAGCTCGTCGACAATCCAGCATTGGAGGAAGCCAGCGACAGTCAAGACGACTACGGTGACAATGTTGACGACGGCGACGACTCGTCGAGCGACACTACTCCCGAGGTTGGCGAGGGCAACGACGACCCGTTTGACTCTCCTTACACACAAAACGATGACGACACAGGGAACGATTCCTGCGATGACGGCTTCGCATTAATAGCACCGTCACGCAGGAAACGCGCAGAGACCGACGTCTACCGTCCGCCTGTTGTTAACGAGGCGTCGATGTATGAGATTCTCATGAACCAAGTGCGCGAGCGCGACCTCACCGATCGCCAGCTGCTAATTGCCGAATATATAATAGGCGAGATTGACGATGACGGACTCATGCGACGCCCCATCACATCGATATGCGGTGACATCATCTCTCTCGAGAACGAGTTTGTCTCCCCACAAGAGGTGCAAGAGGTTCTTGATGTTATACAAGACTTGGAGCCAGCTGGCATTGGAGCTACCAACACACGCGAGTGTATCCTGCTGCAAATTGAGGACATGAAAGGTGTGAACATCGAGGCGGCGCAACTTGCCCACACTATCGTTGACAAGTATTTCGATGCCTACGAGCGCCACCACTATGATAAGATTCTCAACGCTCTCAACATTGATGAGAAGGCATTTGAAGAGGCCAACCGAATCATCAAGCGCACTAACCCTCGCCCCGGCAACATGTTCAACAGCGGCAATCGCATGGCCAATGCCACACACATCACCCCAAACTTCATTATCACCACCGACGACAACAAGCTGCAACTCACCGTGGTAAACGACATCCCCGAGTTGCAGATTTCGGAAAGCTACGAAATTGAATATCAACGCATCGCAAAACGCAAAGGCAAGAACATCAAGGAGAGCGATGAGGACGTGACTATCAAGCGCCAATATGAGAACGCCTCTAATTTCATCATGCTACTGAAGATGCGCCAGGAGAAGCTCTACAAAATCATGAGGGCCATCATGCTGCGACAGCAGGAGTTCTTCATCACAGGCGATACTCACGCCCTCAAGCCACTGGTGCTCAAAGACATCGCCGAGGAGACAGGTTATGACACCTCGACTATCTCGAGAGCCCAGCAAAACAAGTATGTCGACACCAACTGGGGAATCTTTCCTGTGAAGTACTTCTTTGTTAAGAAATTAAATGATAACGAAGCTTCGTCAACGGCTATCAAAGACATAATCAAAGAGATGGTTGAAAACGAGGACAAGACCAAACCCCTGAGTGACGACAAGCTATGTGAGGCCCTGCAGCAACAAGGATATGATATAAAGCGACGCACTGTGGCGAAATACCGAGAGAGCTTGAAAATTCCTGTGGCTCGTCAACGCAAAACCTTGTGATTGCAACATGCTACAACTTACTACTCAACATTTATAAATCACCCTCCACCCCCCTGATGGCTACACGACTGGCAAGAATAAGATTTCTCGATGAGTCAGCACGGTTCATTTCAACCGTGCTAAGTCCGTTGCTCACCCCTAGCTACGGTGTTTTCTTGGCTTTGAGCATATCGCCTAAGGTGCTTGACAACATGGGCACACGCATCAACCTGCTGCTCATCATCTTTGGCATCACATGCGTTCTCCCCATGGTAACCATTGCCGTACTCCACAACTTCAAGGTCATAAAAGACAAGCGATTAATCAAACGCAAAGACCGACTCATACCCTATATCACTGGTACCATTTTCTATCTGGGAGCCGTGTGGTATATGTCCTACACCCACGAGCCACAGTGGTTGGTAATGTTTGCCGCAGGTGGAGCATTGGCGTGCCTTATCTCCACGATTGTCAATATCAAGTGGAAAATTAGTGCCCACATGGCAGGCATGGGCGGCTTGCTGGCCCTGCTGTGGCAACTCAACGCAATGGACTTGGAAGTTATAAGCCCAGTGTGGATGTTGTTTTTCATCTTCGTAGTCATTGGATTGAGTGGGGCTTTGGGCTCTGCTCGCATCTTGCTCAAGCGCCACAACCTGTCGCAAGTGTTGGCAGGATTCTGCAACGGTCTGGTGTGCGTTTCAGTGATGATGCGCCTTTTTGGATAAGAGGTGATAATTTCTAGAAAAAACAAGAATCATGAATTTTCTCAACTATCAACGACGCAAGACTGTCACTGTCAACATTGGCAACACGCCACTGGGCAGCGACTACCCCATAAGGGTGCAGTCGATGACCAACACGTCGACCAACGATATAGACGCAAGCGTGAAGCAATGCCTGCGCATCGCTGAGGCTGGAGCCCACTACGTGCGACTCACCACGCAAGGCGTTAAAGAGGCCGAAAACCTGGGACGCATACGCACCGAGTTGCGCAAGCAAGGATGCGAGGTGCCATTAGTTGCCGACATCCATTTCAACCCACGGGCAGCACTCGCTGCAGCGCAAGTCACCGACAAGGTGCGCATCAATCCAGGCAACTTTGTTGATCCAGCACGCCAGTTCAAGAGCTTGAGCTACACCGACGAGGAGTATCAAGCCGAGCTGCAGCGCATACACGACTCGCTTGTACCTTTCATTGACCTGTGCCGCAAGCATGGCACAGCTGTGCGACTTGGGGTGAACCACGGCTCACTGAGCGACCGCATCATGAGTCGCTATGGCAACACCGCTCCAGGCATGGTTGAGAGTGTGATGGAATATCTGCGCGTGTTTGTTGAGCAACAGTTTATGGATGTAGTCATCTCGATGAAAGCCTCAAACGTTGTGGTTATGGTCGAAGCAGTGCGCCGATTGGTTGCCGCTATGGACGCCGAGGACATGCACTTTCCTCTTCATTTGGGAGTCACCGAAGCCGGTTTTGGTGAAGACGGACGCATCAAGAGTGCCGTGGGCATCGGAGCTCTGATGAGTCAGGGATTGGGCGACACAATTCGTGTTTCGCTCAGTGAAGACCCTGAGCTCGAGGTGCCAGTAGCCAACAAACTCGTTGACTATATCGCCAGCCGTGAGAATCATCCACCCATCGAGGGTCACTACAGCAATGGTTATGACCCTCTCATGCCCAAGCGACGTGTGGGTGCAAGCATTGCAAATTTGGTGGGCGGCAAGAAACCTATCGTCATCGCGTCGTGCAATCCTAAAGACATCACTGGCAACCGCCGTCCCGATTTCTTCTTCAGTCCTGACGGAGTTCTCAATGGCGACGACCAGTTTATTGTGCCTGCCGAGATTTACAACTGCAACGAGACTAACACCTATCCCCTATTCTCGCTCAAGAACTGGGACGACAGCATACAAGCACCACTCAAGTGGCTCGATGTTCCGGCAAGCACACCCATCGAGCAACTTCTCTTCCTTAAGGACTGCGACAACGTGGCACTTATTATCGACCCCGACAACATCAATATCTCGGGATGCCAACAAGCGTTAATCCACGCTCTTATTGATGCCGGCATCAACTGCCCCCTGATTTTGCACAATGCCTACCTCGACAACGACAACGAGTGGCTGCAGGTGAAAGCTGGAGCCGACTTGGGCGCAGTGTTGCTCAATGGCATGGGTGACGGCGTGTGGCTTGAAACCCCAAACTATGATAATCACAACGATGTAGTGGGCTATGCCTTTGCCATTCTTCAAGCGGCACGACTACGCACCACAAAGACTGAGTTCATTTCTTGCCCCAGTTGCGGACGCACAATGTTTGACCTCCAAACCACTGTGCACCGCGTGCAACAGGCAACCGAGCACCTTACCCACCTCAAGATTGGAGTCATGGGATGTGTCGTGAACGGGCCTGGCGAGATGGCCGATGCCGACTATGGATACGTGGGGGCTGCTGTAGGGAAAATAAGCCTCTACAAGGGCAAGGAATGCATCGAGAAAAACATCCCCGAAGACGAGGCAATACCTCGCCTCATCGCCTTGATTAAAGAAAACGGTGACTGGATTGATAAATAACAATAATATTAACCAATAATTAAAATCAACATGAAACGACTTCTACTTTTAGCAATGACGCTGATGGCTATGACATCGGTTAATGCACAATGGGGATGGAATCCCAACTATCCACCCGACAACGAGAATGTGCAGCTCACTCAAACCAACCTCCCCATCGTGTGGATGGAGGTGGATGGTGCTACTATCGACCGTGAAGAGCGCATCACAGCACGCATGAAGATTATCCACAATGGTGACGGCAACCTCAACTATGCCGACACCGTGGCACACCCTGGTCAGACTATTGATTATCAAGGATATGTCGCACTTAAATATCGTGGCAACTCATCGTTCACTGCCAGCGACAAGAAACCCTACTCTTTCCGACCGCTCAACGCTCCTCTCGAGGAAGGGGGCACCAAGCAGAAGGTTAAAATCCTGGGCATGGGCAAGGACAACAACTGGGCTCTGCTCGCACCTTATAGTGACAAGAGTATGATGCGCGACTTGCTTATCTTTGAATTAGAGCGCCCCTGGATGTTCTACACTCCACATGGAAAATACTGCGAACTTTTCCTCGATGGCATTTACTACGGCATCTACATCATGAGTGAGCTTCCCACCAAGGGCAAGCAACGCCTCAACCTTGACGACCCAGGCGAGGAAGGTGACGAACTTACTGGAGGCTACCTGCTCGAAGTTGACCGAACCGACGAGCCTACCTACACCTCGAAGTATCACCCTATGACAAAGAACGGCCAGTGGATTAGCAACCGCTACATCAACTACCAGTTCAAAGAGCCAGAATATGAGGACTTAACCGATGCTCAATATAATTATATCACCCATCAAGTCGACCTGATGGAGGACGCTCTTGCTTCGTCAAACTACACCGACCCCGAGACTGGATACCGCAAGTATATGGACGTGATGTCGTTTGTTGATTTCCAAATTGCTCAAGAAATCTCTCACAATGTGGATGGTTACCGCCTCAGTTCCAAGATTTTCAAATGGAACGACAGCATAGACTCACGATTCAAGATGGTGCTCTGGGATTTCAATATTGCTTTCGGCAACAGTGACTACTATAATGGTTGGTACACCAACACATGGGTATATCAGAACAACGACCTTTTGAATTGGCAGGGTGACACCCAGCTTGTGCCTTTCTGGTGGTATAAGCTCAACAAAGACCCATATTACCAGAACTTGCTCAAGAACCGCTGGGCGCAGTGCCGCCGCGCCAACATGCGCGAGGACCGCATCTATGCTACCATCGACTCGATGGCAACTCAGCTCACCTCACAGGGTGCGATGGACCGCAATAGTCAGGCATGGCCTCGCTGGGGACAGTATGTGTGGCCCAACCAGTACATATCTCAAAACTTTAATGACGAGGTGAGTCACCTCAAGAGCTGGATTCACGACCGCTTGACATGGATGGATCAGCAGCTCGGCTTCGATCCAAATGCTGTAATCGTTGGTGACGTGAATGGTGACGGCGAGGTAACTACTATCGACATCACTTGCATCTACAACTATCTGCTCAATGGCGACGAGACCTATATCGACACTAGCGACGTGGATGGCGACGGATTCATCACCACTGTCGACATTACAGTTATCTACAACATAATGCTAGGCAACTAGCAAAATGCATAATGCATAAACACAAAAAAGCGCCTGCGGGCGCTTTTTTGTGTTTTGTGCTACAACTACCTTAGTCCTCAGGTGAGAAACCGTTACCGTTCCACACAAGTTTGCCTTCACGCTGTAAGGCCTCAGGAATGGCAGTTGGATCGGCCATGCGATAGATGATATCCTTGCCCTCTCGTGGCAGGCTGAAACTAGGCTGAAACTTGTTAGCATCCTCGTTGATTGAGTTAAGCACCAGGTCGATAGTTGCTTTGTCGGCTTTGTCTTGGTCTACCAGGTCAATAGCATTGGGCTCGCGGTCAAATGGTGCCTCAATCAGCTTCATCTTCTTGGTCTTCACGTTATAACGATAGAAGTAAAGTATGCTCTCGTAAAAGCCCATAGATGAGTCAATGTTGTTGACTGCCACTAGTTTCTCGTTCTTATTGTCGCAGTTCCAGTAGCACATTTCAAGTGTCTCTTGGTTAATGGTTCCATCTGTGCCATATTTGAGCGCGGTAAATCTCACATAACCGTTCTTGGAGTCTACAACACAACAATCACAACCACCCATTACCCTTGCTTGGTAAGTTCCTTTACTAAATGCGGCAAGCGCTTGACGCTCAAAGCTGCCTTGGTCAAACTGCGAGCAATAGGCTCTAGCAAAGTCCTTGATTGTTGGCTGCTTGCCTGTATAAGACACTTTGCACACCTCGGGTTGCGCAAAACAAATAGCCGGCAAAATTATTGCCAGCAATAAAATCATTCTTTTTAAATTTGCCATATTGATAAAAGTATTTAGATTCTTTCGAGTTTTGACACTAAAATCCTTATTCGGTTTAATTAATAACGATAAATTAATACTCTAAATTGTTCGCGCGCAATAAAGCAAGGTTCTATTTCGTTTTAATTATAGTTTTATTATAACTATGAAGAAGATATTTTACATAATATTATCGGCTATTATGCTGGCGACTACAGTACAGTTTACCTCGTGCAAGACTGCCAAGATGAAGGATGCCGACGAGAAATATGAGCGCGGAGAATATTATGCTGCTGCCGAGACCTACCGAAAAATCTACAACAAACTACGCCGCAAGGAAGACCGATATCAGCGTGGCGAGGTGGCGTTTATGCTTGGCGAGTGTTACAGGCACTTGAACCAGAGCGCTCGCGCTGCCGCCTCCTATCAAAACGCACAGCGCTATGAGTGGGAAGACAGCCTTATCCCATTCTACCTTGCACAAGCTCAGCAGATGGAAGGACAATACACCCTTGCCGAGCGCAACTATAAAGCATACCTCGACACTGCTCCCAACAACAAACTTGCCAAGGAAGGCATTCGCGGTTGCCAGCAGTCGCCCAAGTGGCGTGAGCAAGGTTCGCGCTACATCGTCAAGAACGCACGCATTTTCAACTCAAGGCGTGCCGACTTCTGCCCTATGTTCCTCGACAGCAAGAACGATGTTTTGTATTTTACTTCGTCGCGTGAGAAAGCAACTGGCACTGCTAAGAGTGAGATTACAGGAGCCAAAAACTGCGACGTGTTCTTCTCAAAGAAGGACGACAAGGGCAAGTGGAGCAACCCCGAACCCGTGGAAGGAGACTTGAACACCGAGTTTGACGAGGGAATCACAGCATTCACACCCGACGGACAAACGATGTACTTTGCCAAAGCATTGAGAAAAACCGACTCGGGAACAAGTGTTGAAATCTATAAAGCCAGCCGTAGCGAAGCTAAATGGAGTGGCGCCTCAAAATTTGAAATCACAGCCGACACACTTTCGGCCTACGATGACCCCGCTGTAAGTGCCGACGGCAAGTGGCTATACTTCTCAAGCGATATGCCAGGAGGACAGGGTGGCAAAGACTTGTGGCGAGTGATGATTAGCGACGGGCACGGTACTCTCGAGAACCTGGGTGAGCAAATCAACACACCTGGCGACGAGCGATTCCCTTATGTGCGCGACGACAGCACACTCTATTTCTCGAGCAATGGCCACGCCGGACTTGGAGGCCTTGACCTCTTCCGCGCGCGCCTGCAGCCTTCGGGGCGCTGGTTTGTCGAGAACATGGGTTCGCCCATGAATTCCAGTGGTGACGATTTTGGCATCACCTTTGAGAGTGAAGGCGAGAGAGGATATTTCTCAAGCAACCGCAAGGATGCACGTGGCTATGACCACATCTTCAGCTTTGAGAAACCCGACTTGAAAATCTGGATTTCGGGCTATGTGCTCGACAAGGACGAGGAGCCTGTGCCAAATGCTTTAATCCGCATCGTGGGTAACGATGGTAGCAACCAGAAGGCCGTTGCCAAGCCCGACGGCTCGTTCCGTTTTGACCTGCAGCGTGGAATCAGCTATGTGATGCTTGCCGGTGCCAACGGCTATCTCAATGGCAAGCAGCAATTCACCAGCGACATGGAGGAGGAGGATGCCGAGTATGGCGTCGACTTCATCCTCGCCGCAATGACCAAGCCACAGGTTATCGAGAACATCTTCTACGACTACAACAAGGCAACACTTCGCCCTGAGTCGAAACAAGCTCTCGACTCAATGGTCCAGGTGCTCAACGACAACCCCTACATCACAATCGAGATGGGCTCGCACACCGACCGTGTGGGAAGTGACGAATATAACAACAAGCTCAGTGAAGCACGCGCCAAGAGTGTAGTTGACTATCTCATCGAGAACGGAGTCGACAGTGCACGCCTGCAATATCATGGCTACGGAAAGACAAGGCCAAAGATCGTGACTAAGCGCATCGCACGTCTATATCCGCAGTTTAACGAGGGCGACACGCTCAACGAGCCGTTTGTCATGGCACTATCTAAGGAAGACCTTGCGGCAGCCGACCAAATAAACCGCCGCACCGAGTTCCAAGTGCTCACCACCAACTACTATCGCACGTTCGATAGCTCGATGATACAACCTGGTGAAGAAGAGAATGACTCCACCAAGACAGCTCTATCTGAATTAGGACTCAGTGAGAAAGACCTAGAAGGCAAGACTCCTGAGGAAATAACCAAGATGAAGGAAGAAGCCGCCACTATGAAGAAGATGGAGGCCGAAAAAGAGAGGGAGAAAGCTATTGCCGAAGGAAGGGAAAAGGATCCCGAAGGCAAGTATAGTGGGCAGGACGGAAAAGAGAGACCTAAACTTGACGGTGGCGTACTGGGTGGAAGCACTAGACCCGGCACTGGAGGACGACCCAGCGGAAGCGGCACTGGCACTGGTAATGGCGCAGGAACTGGCGCAACCAGGAAGTCTAGCGATCCCAGTGCAACACGCAAGAGATAGTTTTTCTCGTGTAACGAGGAACGAAGGTAGTGAATCGCACGACGAGGCAGGCCTAGTCCTCACATTAGAATTTATCACTTAACGCTTAAGAAAAATGTTCTCAGGAATAGTAGAAGAAGCTGCCCGCGTGGTGGCACTCGAGAGAGAAGAAGGCAACCTGCACATCACGCTCAAATGCAGTTTTGTGCATGAATTGAAAATAGACCAAAGCGTGTCGCACAACGGCGTGTGCCTCACTGTGGTGAAACTGCCAGGTGATGGCACCTACACAGTAACTGCCATACAAGAGACGCTCGACCGCAGCAATCTGGGCCTGCTCAAGGTGGGTGACGAGGTGAACGTGGAACGCAGCATGCTCATGAACGGACGACTTGACGGGCACATCGTGCAAGGACATGTCGACCAAACCGCCACCTGCACTAGCGTGCGTGAGGCCGACGGCAGTTGGTACTACACTTTCCACTACGAGGTCGACCCTGCCATGGCGCGCAAGGGATATGTAACAGTCGAAAAAGGCAGCATCACTGTCAACGGCACCAGCCTCACGGTGTGCAACAGCGAGCGCGACAGCTTTGAGGTGGCCATCATCCCCTACACCCACGAGCTCACCAACTTCCACAATATCGTGGAAGGCACTGTCGTCAACCTAGAGTTTGACATAATAGGCAAATACCTCGCACGCCTCATGGAGTTTAATTAATGCTCAATGCATAATTGGGCTGCACATTTTAAAACTTTTACATCTTATGAAAACTATTGGAATCATAAGCGACACGCATTGCTATTGGGATGACCGGTATGCCGAGCATTTTGCCGACTGCGACGAGATTTGGCACGCTGGCGACATTGGCAACGAAGCGCTCATCAATATGATAGAGGCAATAGGGCCTCAAGTGCGAGCGGTGTGGGGCAATGCCGACGGACAGGACTTGCGCCGTCGCTTCAAGGAGACCGAAGTTTTCACCGTCGAGGGAGTGAAAGTGATGCTAACGCACATTGGAGGCTATCCCGGACGCTATGCCCCTGGCATCAAGTCGCGACTTGACCTCGTGCAGCCCAAAATCTTTGTGTGCGGGCACAGCCACATCCTAAAGGTTATCCCCGACCGCAGCCTGGGAGTGCTAACTATCAACCCTGGAGCTGCTGGACGACAAGGGTGGCAAAAGGTTCGAACCCTCGTTCGCCTGACTCTCGACAGCGGCAATATCACAGGTTGCCAAGTAATCGAGCTGGCCGACGACCGCGACAACCCTCAAGGACGCATAGTTGAATAAAAAAAACATATCTCAAACGTCAGAAATCAGAAAAAGATGAATATGAAAATTTTCTATAACATTATTCTAATATTTGCAGTAGCAGCTGCATTGTGGTCGTGCCACTCTACCGAGGCCAACTACAAGGAAAGTTATGACAAGGCTGTGGCAGCAAGCCGCACTGGAGAGAAAGGAGTGCTCTATCAACAAGATTTAGAAAACCGCATGAAGTCAAATTATGTTATTAATGGCGACAGCATTCGCTTGCTGCACAACCATTTCAACATTGTTGACGACAAGAGCGACTTGATCAAGAAATATAACGTTGTGGTTGCTGAATTCAAGCAAGAGTTTAATGCTAAGAGCTATCGTGACCGCCTGCGCAAGGAATGTCATGGCTCCTTTGTAGTTTACATCGCTGCCAAAAAAATTTATTGTGTTGTGGTCGAAAGCTATGACGACCTGAGCACAGCAGCCACCTTTGTTAACAATCCCGAGAAATACATGAAAATAAAAGTCCTAGTTCCCAGAGCATGGGTACTGACAAAGATATAAACAAGTAACAACTGATTACTGATAACTGATAACTGATAACTATCAAGAGGGATGAACAAGCAGGCAAAGATTTGGCTAGAAGCAATTAGGCTCCGCACATTGCCAGTGTCGCTGAGCGGTGTGCTCATGGCAATAGGCATCACTGTGTGGCAAAACCATTTCAAGTGGATACCGGCAATATTGTGCATTATTTTCGCCATTATGGCACAAGTGGTGTCAAACTTGGCCAACGAATATTACGACTACCTGCGGGGAAGCGACAAGAAAGGACGCGTTGGGCCTCGGCGCGGTGTGACCGAAGGCGACATCAAGCCTAAAACGTTGCGCAATGTGACCTATATCACTCTTGCCGCTGCATGCCTCGTGGGATGCGGGCTCATACCCTATGGAGGGTGGCAGATGATTCCTGTGGGTGTTGCCATTGCAATCTTTGCACTTGCCTATAGCGCTGGCCCCTACCCTCTTTCCTATCACGGACTGGGAGAATTAACCGTGTTCATCTTCTATGGCTTGGTTCCTGTGATTTTCAGCTACTACGTGATAGCTGGTCGCATCGATGCTCTTGCAGTGCTGGGCGGCATCACCATAGGCTTCATGGGAGTGAACGTGCTACTGGTTAACAACTACCGCGACATGGAAGACGACATCGAGGCGGGAAAGCGCACTGCTGTGGTGATTTTCGGACGCCGGCTATCGGCCGCTGCCTATCTTTTCAACGGCTTCATGGCAATCGCCATGCTCTCACCACTGTGGCTTCTCATTTACCTTGAGCGCACCTTGTCCTTGTGGGTATATATCATTCCAGCCCTTTATCTGGTAATGCACACCATCACTTGGTTCAAGCTCAACCATCGCGCAGGAGCGGCCCTCAACCCGTTGCTTGGAGAAACGGCACGCAACATGCTAATCTTCACAACCCTTATGCTCATTGCTTTCATCATTTGATTTTAAAATCCACACATAAAAAAAAGAAACATTTGTATTGCAACAAGTGTTTCTTTTTTTTGTCCATCTGCGTGTGTGTGCAATCAACGCTCGATAAAGTATTTCTTCACGTCGTTGATTTCATCGTGTGTCAACGTCTTGGTTGTGCCATCAGGCATGCGAATGATGAAACGCAAGTCTTGGGAATTGTAATTAAAAGAGAGATTATTAAAGTCACTTTCACGCTTGCTTAAATCCTCGCTCAGGCTCACTGTCTTAAGGTTGCTGCAAAAATCGAAGTTGATCATATCCATGTGCTTGAACGAATCGGGCAGCACCACACTCTCTATCTTCGAGTTGCTATAGAAGGCACCTTTGCCCAGTGTCTCGAGTTTCGAGCCAAGATCCACCGTCGCAAGATTACGACATCCATTGAATGCGCTCTCTCCTATCAAGACCACACCAGTCATCTTGATGCCGGTGAGCAAGTTGCAATCATAAAAAGCCATGGAGGCAATGCTCTTTACAGTAGCAGGCACAGTGTAGTTGCCTATATTATTACTTGTTGGGCATGCAATGAGCTGTGTCAAGTCTTTTGAGAAAAGGATGCCGTCTTTGATGGTAAAGTATTGGCTATCCTCAGCCACTTTATACTCTCTTAGAGCACTACATGAAGAAAATGGATTTCCGTTAAGATCGGTAAGGCTAGCGGGAAGTGTCACATCTTCGAGTGCAGTGCAGTTATTAAACGCATTGCTACCTATCGATTTCAAGCCCTCAGGAAGCACGATGCTGGTTAGAGACTTACAGCAAGAGAACACATCATTGCCAATGCTCTCAAGCTGCCGGGGCAAGATGACATTTCTCAGGTTGTCACAATAGGCCAATGAATAGTTGCCGATGGCCTTGACCGACTCGGGCAGTGTGATGCTCTCTAATGCCCTGCAGCTGCTGAAAGCGCTATTGCCAATGCGAGTAACACCTTCGGGCAGATTTACCTGAGTGAGGGCGTAGCACTCTTGCAACAGGCGTTCGGGCACCACTTTTATACCCTTGGGAAAATTGAATGATGTGAAACTCTCGCAATTCTCAAAAGCACTATAACCAATTTCAACCACACTTGGCGGAATGACAACATTCTTGAGTTTCTTGCAGTTACAGAACGCCCATATGTCAATCTTGGTCAACGTGGGAGGCAATTCAACCTCGGTCACGTCTTCACAACCAAAGAATGCCCAACTATCAAGAGCAGTGACGGTGCGGGTAACGCCATCATGCTCCACTTGCGAGGGAATCACAAGCTTGCCTTTGGGCTGGTGTTTATCGTCTATTTTTCCCACCTTCACGGTACTGTCATCGAGAACTGTGTACTTTAGTCCCTTGTGATTAAACTGCACCTGAGCCATCGTCACAAGTGTAGTAATCGCTATTATTGTGGCAGCAATAATTCTTCTCATAATGTATCACTTTTAGGTTTGAATAATATTTTCCACAAAAATAAGCAAAACATTTAAAAATCAATGCCGTTTCAATTAAAAAAGATTGCAACAAAAAAAAACACACCACACTAAATTATATAGAGTGATGTGTTTCTAATATTGTTAGTGTGATGTAGGGGGTTACCGCTTGCGGTTACGCACCGAGCGACCTACACCCTGATTGCTCTTAATCTCCTTGGGCTTAGAGGTTTTCTTCTTAGTAGTCTTCTTCTTATCGTCGTTTTTACTACTGCTTCCACGCTTGGTAGTGCTCTTTCTCACGCTCTTGTTCTCATCCTTAGCCTCGGTAGCTGCTTCGCCTTCCTCCTCAAGGGTTTCACCCCTCTGCTCAGCTTCAAGTTTACGTTTTGCCTCTACCTGAGCCTGAAGTTCCTGACGCGAGGGCGCCCACAAGTTCTTGTCAAAGCGATGCAAGCGCTCCTCAATTGAGTCACGCGCATGAGCCAGCGCTGCCGAGTCGGGGAAGAGCTGCATGAGCGACTTGTTCTGGAGGTTTTTAACCTTGTAGATATCGCCTGTGTACATTTTCAGCTTGAAAAAGTCATCGAGGTTGTAACGCATGAGGTTGTTGTCATCATCGGTGAACACAAACTGCTGTGCAATGTAAGGCCTGATGTCATTGAGTTTCACCCAGAACATTGGGAACTTGAGCACGCCTCCATAGTCGTCCATGCGATGAAGCACAGGGCACAAAGCATCGACACGAGAACGCATCTTGTTAGAACGAGTGTCGAACGACCACTTCTCGATAATGTAATAGCTCAGAATCTCGTTGCCGGGAATGTCGCTGTCGTCAATTGTGTAGAGCGGATTCTTCTCGGAGCTGCCTTTAGCCTCGGTATAAAGAACATGGAAACGGTCGAGCATCTCATTAACCTTAATCTTGTACTCATCGGTAAACATCTCACGACCGTCAAGATACTCATAGGCCGATATCTTGTTGTTAGCGAGCAGACGCATAATGATGAAGAACATGCTCTGGCCGTCCTCGTTTGGCTCATCGGGATAGTAAAGAGCTGCGTTCTTTCCCTTTGTGAGATCCAAGACGCGATACACTGTCTTGCTCCACTGAAGGTCGGCTTCGCTAGGCTCATTCTGCTCATAGAATGCCTGCTGCCTTCCCGACACCTTCACAGTGTTGTCCTGCTTCTTGTCGCGAGTGTCTTTACCATCTTTCTTGACAACCTGAGCACTTGCTCCTGCTGTTGCAAAAGCTACTATGATGCCCAAAACTATTATTTTAAAATATTTCATTATAATGAGTTTATGTGTGATGTGACAAAAACTGTTTTACTAATTCACTATAACGTCCATTGGAGAAATGTCGCGTGTAACTCCGTCGGGACCTTTAGCCTTGATGCGAGAGATGAAGAAGCGCTTGCCGCGCTGCATGCGCTTGAAGCTGTTCTTCTGGCGCTCCGAGAAGGCGCTACCAGCCGAAATCTCGGGAATGGCCTCACCCATAGAGCCCAAGCTGATTGTCTCGAAGCTTATGACTTGGAACTCGATGTCGAGCAGACCATCGTCGATGGCAGCATGCAACTTGTTCACGTTCAACAGAGTACTCTTGGCAATAGGTTTTCCCCCCTTGTAACGTATATCCTGTCCCAGTGGTATGTAAGGCGTTGGGTCGGGAAGTTTGCGAGCCTTGAACGTTGAAGAGCCCACATTGGTCCTCACTCCGTCAATCTCCACCGAAACCGATACAACACAATCAACGCCCACTTGTGCTGGTCGTGCAATCCATCCGTTTCCACTCTTAGTGAGCGTTCCGTTGGTCATTGTGGCGTTAACTGTTCCGTCACCAATGCCTGGAACCGAGATAGAAACTGGGTTGTCGATACCAGCGTAGAACACGTTCATCATTGTGGCGCTAACTGTTGCCACAGGATCAATAACGGTGTAACTCGACTTGAAGTCACGCTTGTAGACATGTCCGTCTCTTCCCACCACCTCGATGTAACCCGAGTAGTTGAAAGTCCCTGATTGGGTGGTACCAACCTCGTAGGTGCCGTCGCGGCTACTCAATCTTGAGCCGTTAACATACACCGCGGGGCGCTGTGTGGAGTCGATAGACGCAAGCACAATCTGTGCCTTATATCTTGAGCCTCTCATCACCACTCGTGACTGAGGAATCACAAAAGCGTTCATCCAGTTCACCTTGATAGTGCTCAAGTCGGCGGTCTCTATAGCCTCCAGCTCCTCGGGGCCAATCTTAGCCTCGGTAAGCAAGTGGCGCAAGGCCTCACCCTCGGCATATCTCACATCGTTCTGTAACTTAGTGAGCAGCGTGATGGCGGCAATCGTAGGCATGCTTTCAAATAGCGATTCCTCCCACGTCTTGTTACCCTTTATATCATCTTTAAGCTTGTAAGGCTCTGTCGACAGTGATGCCTCAATGTTCCTGCGCTTGTCAGGGTCATCGATATAACGAAGCAAGAAGTCCTTGTAGCTAGTGATGCGCAGACGCAAGTCTTTTCCTCGGCGTGTCTCAGGTGAGAGCATCACATTGTTAGGAGCATCAAGGTTATCTCGATTTTTAATGTTGTCGAGACGTCCCTCAGGTCCATCGGCATCCTTCACAATCATCAGTTTAAGACTGTCGATGTAATAATAGAGGTCGTCGGCACTTTCGCGAATCTCGTTACCCGAGTTGAGAAGCTGCTCGCCCTCCTCAGGGTGCTCGTCGTAAAACTCCTGCAGCTTCGACATCATGAGCATGTTACGAGAAGTGATAGTGTTGTTGGAGCGCGTCAAGCCTTCCTCAACCTGGCTGAAGCCGTTGAGGACATCGTTCGACACGTTAAGCGCTAGCATGGCCGTCAAGACGATATACATAAGGTTTATCATCTTCTGACGTGGCGACATCTTCGCCAGTGACTGATTTCTTCCAGCTGCCATTACCTAATATTATAATCTGAGTGATTAAAGTTTCTTATTTATTCGTCGATGCCACTTCCAGCATTATAGTCGTCGTAGCTATCGCTGGGCTGAGAGTTGCTGTCGCCCATTCCTGCCATCATGTTACCAGCCATGGGGTTATACATGTTAACAGTCATTGCTTTTATCATCTTCTCATAGACATTGTTGAGCTGCTTCATGTAGCGGGCCATCTTCTCAGTCTCATCGCAGTAGTGAGCACTCTCGGCGGCCGACTTCTCATACATGTCACGAATATCCTTCAAGCCACGGTTCACGCGGTCGATGCTGTCGAGTTGTGACGAGATGCTCTTGAGCTGAATCTCATAGATTGTGTTCAAGCCACCCACGTTGCGGTTCAACGCTTCCATCTGCTCAATGTAGCCGGTGGTGTTGTTGGTGATATTCTCACTGTTGCTGGTGATAGCCTCATAGCTCGACAACAAGGTTTGCTGAACATTGTTCAACGCAGTTGTGGTCTCGCTCAAGCGCTGCATCTGCTCGCTGATTGCCGACATTTGATTCAGATACTGCTGAGTGGCGTCGGTAAGCTCGGCCATGCGAGAGAGCTGGTTGCTAGCGTTGTTCATCTTGGCGATGCTATCGCTCAGCGACTGTGTCTCTTGCTCGTTAAGCTCCACACCTTGTGGCAGGCCCATCACAGCCTTCACGTCTTCCGAGCTCATAGCGGCAATAGTGGCAGCCACATCGGGGCTGGCAACTACGGTTGCGCCTCCTATCGAAGCAGGAAGGGTGTTGATGGTAATGTTCTGTCCACCTGTTTGCTGACGGCCAACTTGCTCGTCACTGCCGGGCACTGGTGGCACACCGCTTTCATCGGTATCGGTTTCGTCGGTCACATTTTCACCACTCAAATCGCCATTGATGGTGACAGTGGCTGGCTGGCCATTGAGCACTGGAGGACGGTCGTCAGGATCGCCAGTGTCGAGAATTGGGAACACATCTTCCCAGTGATACTCTTTCTCGGGACGCTCGAAAGCAGTGATGATAAACATGAGCACCTCGGTACCCATACCTATGGTCAGCAGTGTGTTACCCCAAGGTAAGTGCAGAATCTTGAACAGAGCACCCCAGATAACGACAGCTGCACCTATACTGTAGGCGAAGTTGAAGAAGCGCTGGGTTATCATCTGCCTTTTTCTCTTGCGCTGAAGCCTTGCTCTTTTATTGATATCAGTTGACATATTGTTGCTATGTTAAGTTGTTTAGATTTCTTGACAAATGGTTGCCACTAGGTCAATCGCAGCAGTTATTCTTGCGTTTCGACTTGGTGAAGCCCACCTTTGAGCGCACGCAACGGAAGCCAATGTAGGAACGTTGCTCGTTCTGGTACTCCCACATGCGAATATCGCTGCGGATGTTGTGGGCAACATCTTTCCAAGAGCCGCCTCTCACTATCTTGCGCGACATCTTGTAGGGGTCTTCCTTGGCAACGTTGTAACGGTACTCGGGGTTGAGGTCGTTGGTCATCTGGTCGATACTCTCGGTATAGCTAGTCGATGTCCACTCGCTCACGTTACCCGCCATGTCAAATAGGCCGTTGTCGTTGGGCTCATACGTCCCCACCGGGGACGTTATGATGCTTCCGTCCCTCACATAGTTTCCTTCGTTAGGTTTAAAGTTGGCATAGAAGCACCCTTCATCTTCAGTTAGCGGCAATGCCCCATCCCACGGATAGATGTTCTCGTTCTTTCCTGCACGAGCAGCAAACTCCCACTCGGCCTCGGTAGGCAAGCGGAAAGGCTCAATGTAAACACCCTCCTTGCCCAGCGACTTCTTCAGGAACTCGGTGCGCCAGTGGCAGAAGGCATTAGCCTGCTCCCAGCTCACGCCCACTACGGGGTGGCTGTTGTAGTTGCCATTGGCAAAATACAACCTCACGTAGGGCTCGTTGTAACTGTTTTCAAAGTCGTTAATCCAGCAAGTGGTATCGGGGAAGATGTTCACGATATAGGTGTTGACAAAGTCAAACTCGCTCTGCAGTGGGCGTGTTACAGTTTGACGAATGATGCGTCCGTCATCATCAACAAATGCTGTGTCCTTGCTAATAATAGGATTAGTGGTTGGAACGGCATGGTCAGTGTTGTAGTCACGTGTTGTTGGGTCGAAACGATTGCGACGCTTGGCTGCCTCGGTGAGATTATAAATCTCGTAACGATAGTTCATCTGACGAGGATCCAATTCCTTCTTTCCAGTAATTGGGTTGATGCGATAAACGCTCTCTATAGCGCGCTCCTCATCTTCACTTGGGTTTTTCCAAGGAATGTTTCTACTCCAGTTAAGGTGAGGCTTGATGGGGTTGCCATCCTTGTCCTCCTCGATTTTAAACTCTTCGTTGCCACCATAAGCAGGGTCAGCAAGACGCTCACGGATAATTGAGTCGCGCACCCAATAGACAAACTGCTTGTACTTACTGTTGGTGACCTCATTCTCATCCATCCAGAAGGCGTCGACGCTCACTCCACGAGCTGTAGAGTCGATTCCCCACAGGGAGTCACGTTGAGATGGACCCTCTTTCATCGAGCCGCAATCAACGAGCACCATTCCATAGGGAGTGGGTTCCGAATAAGTCACTGCTCCCACACCAGTAACTTCGCCGCCACCACTATTGATAGACTTGCGAATGCCACTGCAAGATGCAAGAGCTAAAGTCGCCAAAACAATAATCAATAACTTTTTCATTATACTCTAGAATATATTTTGTCTTGATAGTTTGTTGTCTCTCTCAAAAAATTACAGCCCAAGCTACATGATGCGTATGCTCTTGTGCTTGTTCTTGTTAACCTCACCCAAGTTGAGTTTCACGTTATAATTTAAAAACAGCTCATGGCTACCATGCGTCGCTTTGTTCATCGATGAGATGGGGAAGTCGTAGGCATATCCCACAAAAAAGTTCTTGAACTCGGCTCCAAACATAGCGCTGACAGCATCTTTGTGACGATAAGCAAAACCTCCTGAAAGGAACTTATTGTACCGCACACGCAATGTTGCCTCGGCTTGCCAGAATTTAGTGTCGGTCTTGGCAAAAACCGAAGGCTGTATCTCAAATAACGTATTTTTTATAGGAATATTGCTACCAGCCATCAAATAAAAGAAGCGACCAGTGTTAAACTCGTACAAATCTTCCTCGTTTTCTCCGGCCTTAAGAGTGATGGTTGGAGCGGTCACATGGGTTGTTGAGGCTGCTATCCAAAACCACTTGTGGACAAACGACACGCCTGCGGCCACATCAAGTGCCCTGCCGTTGACAACTCCCTTGGGGATAGCGTCGTCGGCATTGGTGTGAGCTTGGTCGGTATCGGGCACTCTCACACTATCGCCCTTGAAGGATTGATTGAGCAGTCCCACTTGAACTCCCACACTCAAGGTTCCTCCAAGCATCTTTTTCTTCCATGCGAGTTGTGCCGCTACAGTCTGGGTGCTGAAAAGACCCACGCTCTCCTGTTGCAACAAGAGACCTGTGCCCCATCGCTTGCCAAGGAACTTAAATGGCATGTCGGCCATCGCTAGGAAGTTCATTGGGGCATGCTTCACGCCTATCCACTGCAACTTACTGCCAGCAGTGATGTGGATGAAGTCAACATTACCGATTGACGATGGGTTATAATAGGACGGCACAGCCCAATATTGAGTGAGCTGGGCGTCGATTTGTGCCGATGCTTTAAATCCCCATGACGCCACTGCCATCAACAGCGCCACAGCCAGTTTTCTAATATATGATTTATGCAGTTGCATTATCTTTTTCTCTTTATTCAAAATAGAATGTAAGCACTACCATACTGTTTTTTACCTTGCTTAGACTCTTGGTAAACACCTCCATTGCTGGATTGTCCTGAAGATCAGGACGGTTGGTCTCGAGAAGGTTCTTCAAGCCAAAGCAGAATTTCACCTCGGGACACAATTTGAAGAAAGGCAGGTAGAAGTCGCATCCCATGCCCACAGTAAGCATCACGTCAAAGTCTTTAAGGCGCATCTGCTCTGGACGCTCCTTGCTGAGGTCATAGAGTCCCATGACACCACCAGTGAAGTATGGCCTGATGTTATGGTGGCGACGAGCCGAGAACTTGAGTTCTAGAGGTACGACAATATAAGTAGCTTTCACATTCTGACGTTGCTGCTTGATCGATGGTTCCAAGGCGTCGACAGGAGCGTTAGCATTGAAATATCTCACCACTTTGTTACCAAAGTACATACCTGGCGAAAATCGCAGGTTGAAGTGGTTCGACAATCTCAAGTCGGCAAGCACATTAACACAGAAGCCCGGAGAATGGTTTGGCACATCGGCAAACCATGCCTGACCGTCCTCGCTAATGTAGCCGTTGTTTGTCAGCTTAAGGTCCTGGAAATTAACACCCACCGAGAAACCATAATGCACTCGTTTCATATCGGCATACTGGCGATTCAAGATTTTGTCATTGTCTTGAGCCACAGCAGTAACAACCGTTAATAGTAGCGCTAAAATTGCAATATGTCGGTATTTGAGAATATTCATCTTAACTTAATAACGCAATTTTCCCGCTGTTATTGCAAATATGTCACTTTTTGAATAAATAATATATATTATTATGGTCTTGGGGCTAGTCGTTTTGCGATTGTGAAGGACAACAATCGGTTCACAGCCCAAGCGGTGACGATGAGTAGCGGCAGGGTGCAGGCAAAACTGTAATCATAAATCATGATGCCATAGTGGCCAAATAATGGCGCCACCAGGTAACAGAAGGCATTGTTTACCAACTTCTGCAACAAATAAACCTCAAAACTTATCTCACCCAGCCACACCAGTGGGCGCAACTTCAACACTTTACCCACCACGCCTTCTTGACCGTTGAGCATTGCCGATGCAAAGATGATTGCAGCTACGGGTATCCACCATAGTGGCGAATTTTCTAGCTTCACAGCTATGAAATTACCACTGGCATGAATCGCGACACAACTTGTCAGTGCCATCAGCACGCACAGCTCAACGAAACTCGCTTTAGCCAGCGAGTATTGGCTAGTGGTCACTGCCTGAAGTTTTCTAACAACCACACCCAGCACCATTCCTAATGCATAGTCAACCAAGCGAGTGAGAGGGCACACATAGCAATAGCTTGTGTCAAAGCCTAATGGCACGGTATTCAACACTATCACTATCGCACAAGCCACAAGCGCCAGCACTAAAACCATCTTGAGACGCAGCTTTTTAATGACTTTGAGCAGCAAAGGAGTGGCCAGCACGCAAAACATGAGCGAACTCAAGAACCACGAGTGGATGCTATAATTATAGTGTATTGATTTGTAGGGAATCCACGATTGGAGCAACGTGACATGCAGTGGCAAGTCCCAGCCGTAGTGGAACCGGTGGACAACTGCAAGGTCGAGCAAAATCATTGCCACGAGCACCAGCCAGTGAAGGGGGAAGATGCGCCACAAGCGACGACTATAGAAACTCTTGACGCTATTCAGCGTCTCATGCTTGTAAGTAACCAAGAAGCCGCTAAGCATGAAAAAGAACGTGACACCGGCATAGGTCATTTGGTCAAACTCATGCATCGCAAAGTGGAAACACACGATGCACAAGGCAAAGATGCCGCGCCAGCTGGTGAGGGTCTTAATCATCTTACATTATTGACGTGTAATTGTTTTTGCGGGTAAACAATCCCTTGATTTTGTAGTATGTGTTGACAACAGGACGAATCAAGGTGAATAGCGGAACCGAGAACAACAGCAACGGCAAGCGCAGCAAGTAGCAGTTCCTGAATGTGGTGAGCATCATGGGCAACCATGTGATAAGGAAAATGAGGAATGCACACAGGCTCACAGCCAGGTTGGTGTAACACAAAGCAACAGCCGCTACCAGAGCAGCAAGACGCAAGTAATATAGTAGCGACATGCAGGCCTGCACGCGGAACTGCGACTTATATTTCACATGTCTTGATGTGAAATCACGGCGTGACTTCAAGGTGCTGAAAGCATGTGGCAAATCGTCAAAGTGGGCAGTCGACATGCTTGCAGGAAGTAGTTCCACACGTGTGTTTTTGGTAGTGGTTATCTCGCTGACAAAGATGTCATCATCGCCCCATTTCATCTCTAGCGACTTGGAGAAGCCCTTGTTTCGGTAGAACACCTCCTTGCGATAGGCGAGGTTGTCGCTGATGCCACGGTAAGGCTGGCCCTTGACGGCGCTAAGTATCCACTGCATGGCAGTCGTCATCTCGTCAAGCACTCGGTAACATTTTCCAATGCCACGGTCCTCACTGTGATCAAAGTAAGAATAACCGAGCACCACATCTACGCCAGGACCAAAGTTGCGCATCATAGCCATCAGCCAACGGTCGCTATGAATCTGGCAATTAGCGTTGGTGGTCAGCACCACTTCGTGCTGGGCGGCTTTGATACCAAGCATCACGGCAAGCTTCTTGCGTGACAGGGAGCGGGTCTGGTCGGGAACCGAAACTATTTTTAGATGGTCGAAATACACCATCATGTCGCCCACCAAGTCTTTGGTGCCGTCGAACGATGCATCATCGACCACTATCACCTCAAATGGCGAAGGATATTTTTGGCGCATCATGGTGGGAAGGTACTTGTTGAGCCACTTCTCGTCATTGTCGGCAAACACGATTACCGACACCGAAGGCAAGTCCTCGGGATAAAGATAACGACGGGTGCGCTCCTCATATTTCATGAACTTCAACAGCTTCATGCTACGACGGTTATACCAAACCACCCACACCAGCGACAACACCAATGCCGCCGCCAGCAAGCACCATATTATATAATGTATTTCAAAAGTAAATACCATGAAATATTTCTTCTCTATGATTCAATTTTCTAAAAAACGCTGCAAAGGTAGTCAATAATTCCCAAGTTCACAACTTAAAAAACACTCTTTTATTTACAACCTAAAATGGACAAAGAAAAATGCCGCTAGATTCACATCCAACGACATCCTCACCATAAAATTTAAATACTAAAACTTATTTACCTTACAATACTTTTGTGTTTGTTAACAATGAAAAAGATACATATGAAAAACTGTTGACCAATTTCAGCAACTGGCCGATTTATTTTCATAATTTTTGTATTATTAAAAGCATTTTCAATAAAAAAAGATTTTTATATTTCGTTTTTCGTCCTAAAAGCATATCACTAAATATATTGCAAAAATAGTGTTTTTTTTCAAAAAAACAAATTTAACCCAAAATAATAGTAGAAAATTTATAATTGTTTAAGACTTTAAACGCCAAAAATTAACACAATCTACAAATTTGTACATCCCCTCAAAAACCTAAAAGCATATTCTCGCTTGTTTTTATTATCTTTGCAATCTAAACACACACACGATGACCAAAAACTTTATAATTAATACAGTAAAACACACTACTTTTTGGGCCATGACATGTCTAATCGCTCTCATTATGACAGGTTGCGGTGGCAGCGACAGCGGCAACGAATCGGCATCATCGAGTCACACCACAATTCCACTCGATCACACCACGACTACAGCACCCGATTCATCAGGCATACAAGAACCTAGGCCCTACACCCCACCCCAGCAGGCTACAGTCGATGACTATGAAGACGGACTCATGGAAGCCGACGCACTCGCCGAAGAAGATCGCGTCACAGGACATCCAGGGCACCACGCCGACGACTACGGAGATAGCGACGGCGACAACGAAGACTACGATGAAGGCTGGGAAGACGGCTGCGACTTCTAACCAACAAAAGATGTTGATAACTAAAAACTGACTACCGATTACTGAAAACTGAAAACTATTTACTATCTTTGCGACAAATTAAAATTTAGAGTACATTGCTTAAGACATTAATAAAGCAGATTGGCAGTTTCAAGACTGCGTCGATATTGACTCCTATCTTTATCGCCTTAGAGGTGGTGATGGGGGTACTAATTCCCTATGTCACTTCGTGGATTATCGACGAGGGCATAGCAAAGAGCCATCTAGGCAATGTGTACAAATATGGAGCCATCATGCTGGTGCTGGCAGCCATGAGCATGCTATTCGGCATTCTTGCTGGCCGTTTTTCGGCAATTGCTTCGTCGGGCTTCGCACGCAACCTGCGTGAGGCCATGTTTCGCAACATTCAAACTTTCTCGTTCTCCAACATCGACAAGTTCAGCTCGTCGGGCCTCGTTACTAGGATGACTACCGACGTCAACAACCTTCAGAATGCTTTCCAAATGCTTCTCAGGGTGTCGGTACGCGCACCACTCAACTTGGTGTTTGCCATCTTTATGTGCGTGTTCATTAACACAAAAATGAGCACAATCTTCATTATCGCCCTCGTGATCCTTGGAACAGCGCTATACCTCATCATCAGCCGCACAGTGAAGTTGTTCCAACAAGTTTTCAAGAAATATGACGACTTGAACAATGTGGTACAAGAGAACGTGTCGGCGATTAGAGTGGTAAAAGCCTTTGTGCGTGAGGACTATGAGAACAAGAAGTTCAGCAAGGCGGCAAGAGCATTATATAGCCTGTTTGTCAAAACCGAGAGCCTGATGGCGTTGAACCATCCAGTGATGATGATAGTCGTCTATGGTTGCATTATCTCGCTATCGTGGTTTGGTGCCAAGCACATTGTGGGTGGAGACCTCACCACTGGCCAGCTCACGTCGCTCTTCACCTATGTGATGACCATCCTTAGCGCACTGATGATGCTCTCAATGATTTTTGTGCAGCTCACGATGAGTGCCGCCAGTGGTAAACGTGTGGCCGAGGTCATCAATGAGAAAGCCGACATCGTGAATCCCGAGAATCCTGTCATGACAGTTGCCGACGGCAGTATCGACTTTGAGAACGTGAAGTTCACCTATAATAAGACCGGTGAGCTTCCACCACCTATCGCCTTCTTGGGCGTTGTAGGAGCAGCAGCCGTATGCGACTATGCCATCAACGACATAAATCTACACATCAATAGTGGTGAGACTATTGGCATCATTGGCGGTACCGGTTGCGGTAAGTCGACCCTAGCCATGCTAATCAGCCGCATGTATGACGTGAGCAACGGCTCTATCAAGGTGGGTGGAGTGGACGTGCGCGACTACGACCTTGAGACGCTGCGCAACAACGTGTCGATGGTACTGCAAAAGAACGTTCTCTTCAGCGGCACAGTGCTCGAAAACCTGCGCTGGGGAAAGAGCGATGCCACGCTCGAGGAGTGCAAGCACGCATGCAAGCTTGCTTGTGCCGACGAGTTCATCGAGGAGATGCCAAACGGATATGACACTATTATAGAACAAGGTGGAGCCAACGTGTCGGGCGGACAAAAGCAACGCCTGTGCATCGCCCGCGCCTTGCTCAAGAGCCCCAAGGTGCTGGTGCTCGACGATTCGACCAGCGCATGCGACACTGCCACCGACGCCCGCATCAGTCGTGCCCTGCGCGACTATATGCCCGAGGTGACCAAGGTGATTGTAGCGCAACGTGTACACAGCGTGATGCATGCCAACCGCATCATCGTGATGGACAACGGTCGCATCACAGGCTTCGACACCCACGAAAACCTGCTCAAAAACAACGACATCTACCGCGAAATTTACACCATCCAGACTCAGGATAGTGGCGATTTTGATAAACCAAAGTAGTGGTGAGAGATGAGTGTGCTCAAGGCTAGCCCCTCTAGATTTTCTTGAATGTCTAGAACTTCTAGAACTAAAAACTAAGAAACTAATAACAAAAAACTAAAATGATAATGAAACGATTTATTTATTGCGCTGCTGTGGTGCTGCTATGGTCAGTTACCGCTAGTGCTCAAAAGGAGTTCACGCTCGAGGACTTGAACTTTGGAGGCAAGAACTATTACAAAATGTTGCCTAAAAACAAAACCCTGACATGGATGGGCAATCAACTCATGCACATTGAGAGGGACTCGTGCTGGAAGGTCGACACCAAGACCGGCAAGGAAACGCTCGCATTCACTGCCGAGCAGGTAAAAGAGTGGGCCGGGCTCGAGAAAGCACCAATGCTGAGTTACGCTTCATTCCCCTATCCCGACATGTCGCTGATGATGGTCTATGCTGGTGAGGACCGCATGCTCGTCGACGTGAAGAAGCACTGCCCCGAGTGGAGTCAGAGCTACAAGAACGAGACCAACAGCGATTGGCACAAAGGCAGCCGCAACGTGGCGTTTGTCAAGGATGACAACCTGTGGGTGACAACAGCCAGCGGAGAGTCGAAGCAGATTACCAACGACGGCTCGCGCGACATCGTCTACGCTCAAGCTGTGCATCGCAATGAATTTGGCATCGAGAAGGGCACCTTCTGGAGCAACAACGGCGAGAAACTCGCTTTCTATCGCATGGACCAGAGCATGGTGGCCGACTATCCTCTCATCACAGTGCCCGAAATCTACGATTCCACTCATGTCGAGGCCACTCCAGCTCCCGAGAAGTACCCAATGGCAGGCCGCACATCGCACAAGGTGCAAGTGGGCGTGCTCGATGTGGCATCGGGCAGAATAATATATCTCGAAACTGGCGATCCCACCGACCGCTATTTCACCAACATCGCTTGGAGTCCCGACGACAAGCTCATCTACATGTTTGAGATCAACCGCGACCAGAACGACTGCCGACTGGTGAGCTATAATTCTAGCACTGGCGCCAAGGTAGCTGAACTTTACCGTGAGACAAGCGAGAAATATGTAGAGCCACAAAACCCCATCGTTTTCCTTCCATGGGACAATAGCAAGTTCATCATGCAGAGCCAGAAGGACGGCTACAACCACCTGTATCTGTTTAACGCCGACGGCACGCTTGTTAAGCAGCTCACCAGCGGCAACTGGGTGGTAATGGAGTTGATGGGCTTTGACAAGACTCGCAAGGCAGTAATCATCGCCAGCAACGAGGCCAGCCCCATCCAGCGCAACCTCTATAGTGTGGATGTAGCCACCGGTAAGCGCACACGTGTTGATGAGGGTGGCAAGGGCTGGCACAGTGGTGTGCTGAGTGGTGACGGCTCTTGGCTTGTAGATTACTATCAGGAGCCTGATGTGCCTCGCAACATCGCTATCGTGAAAAACGATGGCAGCAAGCCACTGCGCTACTACACCGCTCCCGACCCTTGGGAGGGATATGCTGTTCCTGAGTACAAGTGTGGCTCCATCAAGGCCGACGACGGCGTCACCGACCTCTATTACCGCATGGTAATGCCTGTTGACTTTGATCCCACCAAGAAATATCCTACAGTAGTATATGTATACGGTGGACCTCACGCCCACAACGTTGACGCACGCTGGCACTACTGCAGCCGCAGCTGGGAGACCTATATGGCGCAAAAGGGATACCTGTTGTTTATCCTCGACAACCGCGGCAGCGAGAATCGCGGACGCGATTTCGAGCAGGCCACTTTCCGCCACCTAGGACAGGTTGAGATGCGCGACCAGATGAAGGGTGTTGAATTCCTCAAGTCTCTGCCCTATGTCGACATGGATCGTCTGGGAGTGCATGGATGGAGCTTCGGTGGCTTCATGACTATCAGCCTGATGACCAACTATCCCGACGTGTTTAAGGTGGGTGTGGCCGGCGGACCAGTGATTGATTGGAAATGGTATGAGGTAATGTACGGCGAGCGCTACATGGACACCCCACAGGCAAATCCCGACGGCTATGCCGAAACCAGCCTTATCCACAAGGCCAAGAACTTGAAGGGACGTCTGCAAATCATCATCGGTCTCAACGATCCAACAGTTGTGCCTCAGCACGCCTACTCGTTCCTTAAAGCTTGCATCGGCGCCGACACACAGCCCGACTTCTTCGTATATCCAGGACAGGGCCACAACATGCGTGGCCACCAGAGCGTGCACCTGCACGAGCGCATCACCCGCTACTTCGACGACTATCTGAAATAAGTCTTCGGTTGCAAGTTTCCACTTCCCAACTCCCTTGAGGGGGAGTTGGGAAGATTATTTATAGCTGAGTGGTTATTGCACCCCTCTAAAAAAACAAGCATTAAGGGTAAAAAATTACCATTTCACAAGAAAAATCGACCTATTTTTGTTAAACAAAGTTAAATAAAGACGATTTCTGCTTGAAAATTATGTTTTATAACACAAAATGCTATACCTTTGCATCAGTTTTGAGACGATACTTTTCATTGTTTTAAGGTTTATGTTAATGGTATTAGAAAGTTAATTAGTTAAGCAATCCCCGACGTTGAGTCAGGGATTTCTTTTTTTTATATACCTTTTGTCAAACAAAAACTGACTACTGATAACCAATAACTGAAAACTATTTACTAACTTTGCATTTTGTTTGCACCACTAGAAGCACATGATAAAAAGAATCACACATCTCTTGCTCATTACGATGACGCTGACAACAGTGACATTGCTGTGCTCGTGTGCTTCGACCAAACATGTGCCCGATGGCCAGCTACTTCTCGACAAGGTGAAAATCAACATCCTTGACAAGGACAACGCCAAAGATCTTAATAAACAGGAGCTCACCAACTACCTACGTCAGACCGAGAACCACAAGGTGCTGGGCGGACTGAAGATGCAACTCGCCATCTACAACATTTCAGGTAAAGATTCCAGCAATTGGTTCAACAAGTGGATCAGGCGAGTGGGAACCCCACCTGTAATCTACGATTCCACGCTCACCACAGCGAGCGAAAACCAACTCCAGCGCGCCCTCATCAACAAGGGTTACCTCAAGAACACAGTAACAAGTAACGTGACTCTGAAACCCGAGAAGAAAAAAGCGCAAGTGGAATATAACATCACGCTCAACAAGCCCTACCTCATCAGGTCGATAGCCTACGATATTCCAAATGACAGCTTGCGCGAGATAATTTTGGGCGACACCACCGACTTCCCCATTAAGTGTCAGTCGGCCCTCGACCACAAAAAGCTTGACGACGAGCGTGAACTCATTGTGCAACGACTTAGAAACAAGGGCTACTACGCCTTCAATAAAAATTATATCACCTTTGTGGCCGACACGGCAGCAGGCTCTCATGACGTGGATCTCACATTGGCCCTGAGCGACAAGACGCAAGACCTACCCCACATGCCACACATCGACACGCACAGGCAATTCTATGTGCGCGACGTGATTTTCGTCACCAGCTACGATGCAGTGAACATGCAGAACGGAGTGTATGGCGACTCCACATCCTATAACGGCATCACCGTGCTCTATGGCGAAGACCGCTATATAGACAAGGCTATTCTCGACGAGAACTGCTTCATCAGGCCCGGAACCATCTACAACGCCAACGATGTGGACCGCACCTACAAAGCACTGGGCCGTCTGGGCATCATCAAGTATATAAACATCGACATGAAAGCCGTTGGAGAGGTTGATGGACACTTGCTGCTCGATGCCTACATCCTGCTCAATCGCGACAAGTCGCAAACCATATCCTTCTCGCTCGAGGGAACCAACAGCGAGGGCGACTTGGGATTTGGCATCGGTGCCGACTACCAGCACCGCAACATCTTCAAGGGCTCCGAGATTTTGAACGTCAAGTTCAAGGCTTCCTACGAGAGCTTGTCGGGCGACCTGAGCGGCCTCATCAACGACAACTACAGCGAGTATTCGGGCGACGTGGGCATCACCTTCCCCAAGTTCAAAATGCCGTTCCTGCGCGACAGCTTCAAGCGCCGCATCCAAGCCTCTACCGAGTTCATGACTAGCTTCAACTATCAAGAACGGCCTGAGTACACCCGCATCATTGCTGGTGGTGGATGGAAATACATCTGGAGCGAGCGCAACAACCAAATGCGCCACACGTTCAACCTCATCGACCTGAGCTATGTGTACCTGCCCAAGAGCAAAATCAACTTCCTGGACAGCATCACCAACCCGTTGCTGCGCTACTCCTACGAGAACCACCTTATCATGCGCATGGGTTACACCTTCTACAAGACCAATCGACGCGCTACCAACCCGCTCACCACTGTGTTCCAGGACAACATCTACACAGTGAGAGCCTCGGCCGAGACTGCGGGCAACCTGCTCTATGGCATCTCTCACCTGATTGGACAAAAACGTGAAGACGATGATAGCTACAAGGTAGTTGGCACCCGATATTCACAGTATGTAAAACTCGACGGTGACTTCGCCATCACACATTATATCAACCAGCGCAGTTCGCTGGCAATGCACGCAGGCTTTGGCATCGCAGTACCCTATGGCAACAGCACAGTGCTGCCATTTGAGAAACGTTTCTACTCGGGCGGTGCCAACAGCGTGAGAGGATGGGGAGTGCGCACCCTCGGTCCTGGTAGCTTCGACGGCAAGAAGGCGCAGAACAGCTTCATTTACCAGTGCGGCGACATCAGACTCGACCTTAACCTTGAGTACCGCTGCAAGCTCTTCTGGGTGCTCGAGCTGGGAGCCTTCATCGACTGTGGTAACGTGTGGACCATCAAGGAATATGAGAACCAACCAGGTGGTGTTTTCAAGTTTAGCAAGTTCTTTGAGCAACTGGCACTATCCTACGGACTGGGACTCCGCATGGACTTTACCTACTTCCTAGTGCGCTTCGATGTGGGTATGAAGGCCCACAACCCAGCATCGGGACAAGAGCACTGGCCACTAGTCCACCCTTCGCTCAAGCGTGATGCCGAACTACACTTCTCAATCGGCTATCCATTCTAACCTAATGAAGAGTGGAAAGCTCTCAACGAAATGCTAGAAAATCCAGAATAACTGACAACTGATAACTGACTACTCTTATGAAACAGCTAGCGATATTCGACCTTGACGGCACCTTGCTCAACACTATCAAGGACCTGGGAGAGGCTGTAAACTATGCTCTCGACCGAAACGGATTCCACACCCACAGCGTGGCTTCCTACCCATTCTTTGTGGGCAACGGCGTGAAGCGACTCATTGAACGCTCTCTGCCCGAAGACGCAAGAAAGGACAAGACCGTGGTAAGCACTATGCTCAAAGACTTCAAGCAATACTACAACGAGCACAACACCGACCGCACTGCACCCTACGAAGGCATTCCAGAGCTGCTTCATCACTTGCAAGATAACGGAATTCAACTAGCCGTTGCAAGCAACAAATACCAGCAAGCAACGCTCAAAATCATTAACCATTTCTTCCCCGACATCAACTGGATCGCAATTCAAGGGCAAGAAGAGGACATTCCTGTAAAACCCGACCCATCTATCATCTTCATGATTCTGGCAAAGGCCCACATCACAAAGCAGGAGACGATTTTCGTTGGCGACTCAGGCATCGACATGGAGACTGCTAGGCGAGCTTGCATCGACTCGGTGGGTGTGTCATGGGGCTTCCGACCAGTCAAAGAACTGAAGGAATATCACGCCAACGTGATCATCAACAAGCCTATGGATATTATACCGATAATTGAAAATGGCATACCTCTGTAAAAAAAATCGCAAAAAACTTGCACAGTTCAAAAATCGGTTGTAATTTTGCATCGCTTTTCGAAAAAGCACGGGTGCTTAGCTCAGCTGGTTCAGAGCATCTGCCTTACAAGCAGAGGGTCGGCGGTTCGAATCCGTCAGCACCCACCCAAGATTAAATCGCTGATAGTAATTTGATTAATTCAAGACTATCAGCGATTTTCTCTTATAAATGACCCTTGCGAGCCGTTAAAAAAAAATGGCAACTATGCACTCTTTTTCCTATGTTTTCATTCTTTTTTTGTGAAATGATTGCTCATTTGATTGCTCATTTTTCTATGCAATCTGAAATGAAAACAGCGATAAAGTCGCAAGTGCCTCTATTTTTATTATGGCAAGTACCAGGATTTTTTTAGATGACCGGAGAACAAAACCAGGCAAACCCAGTGTTTTGAAAATTGCAATCGCCCATAGGCATAAGACTGTCTATGTGTCACTCAACTCAAAGATTTTTACCCATCAGTGGGATTGCAAAAAGTTGAAGGTGATTAATCACCCAGAGCAGATGAAGCTTAATGTATACATCTCAGGTGTTAAGCAAAAGGTTGATTATGGAATCCTCTCACTAGTTAGTGAAGGGAAAATCGCTTCAATGACAGCTGTTGACATCAAGAAGCATATTGACCAGCTTATACATCCTGAAAAGGCGAAAAAGGAAAAAGAAATCACTGAGAACAAGAATCTTTTCTCAACAAGGTTTTTGAAATACGCTGACAGCAAACAACCAAGTACCCGCAAAATCTATATGCACACTTATTCACGGATGGAGATCTTTGAGGGTGAGCATCTTTCCACACTAAAGTTCGAAGACATAACCAAAGATTGGCTTACTTCGTTTGAGAAATTCTTGTCTGAGACATCACCTTCGCAAAATGCCAGAAACATTCATTTCCGCAACATCCGTGCTGTTTTCAATGAAGCTATTGATGAGGATATTACAACCGTTTATCCTTTCAGACGTTTTAAGATTCGTCCAGTGGCAATTGCAAAACGCAATTTGAAAGTTGAGGATTTGAGGATGCTAATCAATTATCCTTGCGAAAAGTATGCACAGAAGTATCTAGACATGTTCAAGCTGATGTTCATGCTTATAGGAATCAACAGCATTGATCTCTGTCACCTTAAAGAGATTTCCAATGGCAGAATCAACTACCATCGGGCAAAGACTAAACGCTTATATTCCATTAAAGTTGAGAAGGAAGCTATGGAAATCATCGAGAAATACAGAGGCAAGAACTGGTTGCTTAACATCCTGGATGGATATAATGACTATCATGACTTCACCAAGCACATGAACAATGCCTTGAAGAACATCGGGCCATTGAAACGTAGTGGATTGGGAGGAAAGAAAGAGCGAAAGCCCTTATTTCCAAATATCTCATCATATTGGGCACGTCACTCATGGGCGACAATAGCATCCAGTCTGGACATACCGCGTGACACCATAGCCCATGCTTTGGGGCATGGTGGAAACACTGTAACAGACATATATATAGACTTTGACCAGCAAAAAGTGGATGACGCAAATCGTAAAGTGCTTGATTGGGTTCTATACGAAAAGAAGTAAACTTTCAACTATGCAGAAAAGGCTGTACTTAAATCAAAAAAGTGCAGTCTTTTTTGCCAACAATAGGTGATGGAATCAGTGATGGAGTTTGTGATGTGATGTGCGATGTTGTATGTGACGCATCATGTGATGTTGTCTGTGCTTCTATTTTAATTTAAGGTGGTGGAATTGGTGATGGTATTAGCGATGTTCTTTGTGATGCATATAATGATGTTGTATGTGAAGCGACAAGTTCAAAACATAACAAAAAGAGACCACATTTTTGCAGTCTCAAAGTGATGGAATTATTAATAATAAGTGGGTTCCTTATATTACCTTATAAAACTCTCCCTTCAGAAGATTTGACATGCCTTCTTCATTGAACTGGGCAGTAAGCTTGACACATAAGTATTTCTTTCCATCGATGAAGAATGTGGAGCGTACATTGGGTATTTCTTTAGAGAGGAAGGAGAATTGATACTTCTTCTTTCGGTCGATGTTAGTGAACGAGGTGCGCTCCACTCCTTGTCCGTATGCTTGGTTGTTGATTCGTAGCGAGAAGGGATGGTTTGCGTAGATTGCTCGCCAGGTTATTGTCAGTGTACCTTGTGGTGAGTCAGTGTTCTGTGTCACATAAGAGTAATCTGTGTCATAAGAGTCAATCCACGGATGCGGCAGATTTGGAGGGAACATTGCAGTTGCCCCATCCCAGAAAGCCACATTCAGGTTACTGAATATCTCATCCTTCGCCTCCCTCTCACCATTGCCTACAGTGCGGCAAGCCCCGAATTGAATCACCTCGTCTATATCAGCATAGTCAGAGAGGAAAGGATTGTTTGGGTTATGAGAGTGGTGTGCTGGACCAGTGTCAGCATCATTGCCGAAGTCTCCACACTCCAGGAATGTTATTGGTCCTTTATCCCTATCTGTGGCATCTATGCACACCGGCACAATTCGCAATTCATCAATGCTGTCACGGTTCTCCTCGTCAAGGATGAGATTTCCGAAACGGTTCACCGGTACCAGTCGGCACACATTGCCCCAAGTCTCGAATACATTGCCACCTTGCGTGCGGTACTCAATCCTTTCCACCACTTCCACCACGAAGTATGTGTCCACGTCCTGCGCATGGTGCAAGCCCCATTTGCCGCCTGGATATAAGTTGCTGCCTCGAGGCTCGGTGTTGTCGCTTATGCAGTCCTGCTTCAGTCTATGGGCAAGCAGTTGCGCCAAAGTCTCGTATTCCGTGCACTTCACACTGCCGTCAGGCTTTGTGAGTCGATGTATGTACCACTCGCAAGAATAGAAATTGTCCAAGCGGTGGCCACCTTTCGCATATCCACGGTTAAGCATAGCCTTGTAATCGTCCTGATCTTCCGTGTCCACCTCCACTGAGAACTCATCTACCACTTGTTCAATAAGAACATTTCCTGCCGACTCTACGTTCTCCTGTGTCCTTGAGCAGCTTATATGCCCCTTCTTGTGGTCAATGTCAAACTCATAGAGAAGCAGATTCTCCAGCTCCATAAAGAACTCGTTGATTGTCCAATGAGGAAGTGCTGTCGCCCATTTACCTGATGACCACACATAAGGAGTGGTGTTCATGACAATAAGGTACTTGTATATGCTGTTCTCCCACATCGAGAAGTCGTATGTATAGCCCAGAGCGTCACATATCTTTTTTGTCAGCCACAGCAGGTTCGGCTGGAATGAGAAGCCTTTTGAATAGTCCAAGTCATCGTCATTATCTCCTTCTGTTTTCCATTCATACCGGTTCTGCGAGCTGTTCCACTTCACGCAGTTCTGCATTACGCCAGTAGAGTTGTTCACCCATGGAAGCGCCGTGTAGTCCGGCCAATTCCCGAGGTCAAGCTCATTGATGTACTTCTCGTCGAAGCGAGGAAAGAAGTTCTGATAAGATCTTTTCTCAAGAAACTGCACCTTCACATACTCGTTGGTGATTTCAGTTATCACCACAGCTCCTCGCTTATAGAAGTTCGTGTCCTGTAGAACAGCATCATAATAGATAGTTTCAGCATCCACGTCCTTGCGTGTAAGCATACCGAAGACTGCCAGGTTCTGTGAGCATCCCGCCAGAGGCAGTTCTATCTCCATGCTGTAATCATCAGCATCTGTGAATATGCGGTTCTCCGAGACGTATTCTATCGATGCTCCTTTCTTCAGCGCAACCTGTTGTCCGTTAATAGTAAGTATCATAAAAAAAGCGATTGATTTACAATGCAAATGTAAACCAATCACTTATGCTTTCAAAAGACGTGAGTCTTAATCAAATATCCCTGAACTCTAAATCATGTAATGCTTTACTATAAAACAATAGAAATTCTCTATATCTTATGACTAGAGATTTGTCAGATTTGAGAAATATATGTTCTTCATCAAGTTCAAGAAGAGAATCACAATATTTTATTAGTTCAAGAAAAGGTGATTTTTCGTGAAGTTTGATTATTTCCTTACATTCTTTATTAGCATATACATAAAGCATATAACCTTTTAATTCTTCGATTGTGGTTATTGAATATAAAGCATGATTAATAGTTGCTTCGACTCTGTCCCAATCAAAGTGCACATGATATGCGCCTTTAAACATATCAAACTTTTTCTTTTGGCAAAAGCCAATGAAGTGTTCCTCAAAAAGAAAATCTTTTTTATGTGTTGAAAAACCCATATACCGAAATATGGAATAGGCTTTGTAATTATTCATAACAAACATATTTGTGCGCAAAATTACATAAAAATAATTATTTTCTCTTATTCTTTGGGGATTTATTATTCATTAACCGTTGATAATTGTCCTGCGCTTGCTTTATGCCATAGTCACCAGTGACAGTGTTCACTGTGACAAACGGCTCGTCAAGACGTTCCTTCAGTTGCTTTATGGTCTCACGCAGTTCCGCATTCTCCTGTATTATCACCTGCGGTTGCGTCTGGGCAAGCACCGTCGGTGCCGTTATCGAGCGAGAAACATCCGAACCACGAAGCGAGCCAATGGTATTGGTACGCTGCGCATAGTCCAGCGCTTCTATCAGCGGACGCGCCACAGGCGAGGCAAGCAGTTTCTGAGAAGCCACCCATTCCCCGGCATGCACCACTCCAGCCACCTCGTCCACGGCACCAGGCTTTGTGAAGCCACCCTTTGCATATCCTTCCGAAGCCGACTGCTGCTGTTGCTTCTTGATTGCCGCCACTTGCACCATACCAGCCGCCAGTGCCATCGCTGCCGCTACAGGAGCGATGATATAACCCACTAAAGGAATGGCTGCAGCCGATGAGTAGGCGTTGATGGCAGCCGTGGCAGTCTGTGCCAGGGCCTGCATCACCTCCATGGCGTACATCTTTCGGTTCGCCTCGTCCTTGATCTTCTTCACCTCCTGCTGCTTCTTCTTCTCCAGCTGCTTTGTCATGTATGCATTGCCCTGTGCCGCCTCAATCTCACGGTCATACTTCTTCTCTACAGCGGCCACCTCCATCTCCATCTCGGCCTGCATCAGCGAGCGCAGCTGCGAGAACAGCGAGGACATTCCCGATGAAACAGCGTCGATGGATTTGGTGACTGCCTTGCCCACGTCTGACTCCAGCCACTCCTGAGCGTCCTTGTTGAACTTCTGCATGAAGTTGAGATTGTCCTCCTCGTTGAGCTGGTGGTATTTCTTCTTCAGGGCTAGCTTTGCTTTCTCGTATGCTTCCTCGATGCGTAGTTTCTCCTTGGCGTTGTCACCGACCATCTCCAGTTCCGCCTTGTACTGCTCATCCAGCAGCGCCATCGCCTTGTCGAACTCCTGCTTGTCCTCCACGGCGTTGTTGCCGAAATACTCGTCCTTGATCTTCTTCAACTCAGCCTGGTGCTTCTGCAATTCCTCCTCCGCTTCGTGCTGTTTCTTCAGCTGTTCCTGTATCAGCCTGTCCTGGTACGCAGCCTCGGCATTGAGGAAGTCGTTCCACGCCTTACTGTCCACCTCGGGCTTCGCCATGTAGTATGCCTCCTGCAGTAGGTGAAGCTCTTCTCCGGCCTTGCCGTCGGCAGACACATCAACAGATATCACAAGACCTTTGTCATCGGCGGCGAGGATGTCCTCCGCGCCTTGCAGAGTGTTATACACATAGTCCTTCAGCTCTTTCTCTGTCAGCACCGAGCCGTCAGGAAGGATTGGAGTCACCAGTATCTCCCTCACATTCCCCTCACTGTCCTTGATGCCGTACTGCGAGGAATAGACAGTGGCCACAGCCTCGCCCTCCTTCTCGGGATTGCCCGACCATCCAGCCTGTGTCAGCGCGTATGCGTCAATAATCGGTCTGTTGAACAGGTCCACATTGCCGTTGTAGTTCTCGAGCATCATCTGCTCAGCTTTGTCCTTTGTCTCCTGCCACTCAGTGATTGGAGCCAGTGCCTGGTCACGGTAGATGTCCTGTATGTTCTTCAGATGCTCCAGCTCAATCCGTGTCATCTCCTCGTTGTATGTCTCGGTGGAGATCTTGTTGTCGAGGTACGAGTGCTGAAGCTCTGCCTTGCGGATGGCGTAGGCACGCTTCTCCTCCTCGATGGACTGCTTGTTCGCCTCGTCCATCTGCTTCTTCAGAGTCTCATACAGATGCGCCTCAATCACTACACGCTCGTTGCCCTCAAGGTCGGTGTGAGCGAGCTGCTTGCGGTAGAACTCCTCCTCGATTTTCAGCATACGCTGTGTGTGCTCCTCGTAGTTGTCCTCGCCGATGGCATAGTCAATCCGTGCCAGCGCCTCCTCACGCTCACGCCATGACTTCTCGGCAGCGAACTTGTCCTCTTTTTTCTGAGACCCGCTGCTGCCGCTGTGACTTCGGCTGCTATGGCTGCGGCTGCTGTGGTTTCTTCCGTTTCCACCATTTCCACCGTTTCCTCCACCTCCAGGAGTGTATGACGGATCAACAATCACCGGCTCAGTCACGGAAGTTGACTCAGTGCTGATAAGGTTCTCCTTACCGGCGTATCTCACCAGACGGTCAATCTGTGCCCTCACGGCTGCACGCTGCCCCTTCAGCTGTTTGACTTGCTTTGAGTCAGGCACTCCGGTAATTTGGCCGTTGGCGGTCATGCTTGCGCCGTAGGCGTGCGCCACAGCCTCCTTCATCTCGTAGCGTCCACTACCGCTGTGCGTGTCCACTGCACCCTGAACCCTTGCTATGTCATACTCCTGTGCTGTCGCAATCTCACGGGACAGCCTCTCATCCTCCTTGATCAGCCGCTCATATTCCGCACGGTTCGACTCCAGACGTATCTTGCGCTCCAGTGACACGAGATAGTCGTCAAGAGCCTTCTTGTTCTCGTGGTACTTTCCTGTCTCTGCGTCAAGTTTGGCGCAGTAGTTAGGGATGATTCTGTTCAGGGTGTCGATGGCCTTCTTTCGCTGCTCCATCGATGCCTTGTCATCACGCGCCACAGAAACAAGGTCCTGGATGCGCCTCTTCTCCACGTCAAGACGCTCCTGATATCGCTTTCTGGTCTCAGCCAGCTCCTCGTTCATCTGCTTCAG
>CADAZN010000023.1 GCA_902792435.1 uncultured Bacteroidales bacterium | reverse complement strand
TGAATTTAATAATCCAGATATTTGTTTGGAAAAAAGTCCTAAAGCGTCTTTTAACATTTCCATTGACAAATCAACCAATGGTGATTCTCCTTCAGTCACATCAAATAGCCTTGGGATGTTATTGAATATCGTTTCGTTGGACTCTTGATTTCCAACAAAAGCATTACATATAGTATTGTAGTCAGTATGGTATCTGCGATTATTTTTCACATATTCACTTGGAAGACATTTATAAGGTATCAGCATATCTTTTTCTTTATCGAAATCGACTAGATTGTCTCCACATAGCAAATCCATTGTTTTAATATCTTGTTGGAGATGCATTTCTGCATCTTCATCCAAACTACCATGTGTTAAGTCATCAAAATGAGCGGGTGAATATGGAAAGATGAAGAATCTGCCGTACTTGTTAAGAAAGTCTAGCAATATATCATCATCCTTCAGACGAGTGATAATGTTTGTGTCCAGATAGATTCTTTGCATTAAACGCCTTGTTTCTCAATTGCTTGTTCAATGATTTCCATAATCTTATCCAGCATGTCCAACGAATCGAATCCGATTTCCACGTCTCCATTGCCCCATCGCCCTAAATCGGTTACATCCTTGCATATTCCATGTGGGTCATATGCTTCATCAAAAGCAAGGTTAACAGTAAGTCTCAACCTCGACTTCTGAACCACAACATCTACGAAATTTGTTTTTAGTTTATAGGCGATGTATAATTTTTTGTATTCGACCTTGCAGGTCGGTGCGACCTCCATGATGGCAGCATCCAATTTGTCATAAAGCATCTTAACAAACGCATTGTCAAAATTGTAGTGGGTGATATCAAACTGCTGCTTAGGTTGTTCTTCTTTAGGTTTATATGCATTGAAAACGTCCTCACTCAGTGTTGGCATACCCCACACTTTGCATGCACATTCAGCAAGTTGACGGGTGCGTTCCTCAATTGTGTCCTTATTCCAAGTACTCTGCTGAACCACGTACTTGTTGAGGTTGTGCATTGCACTTTCCTTGTATACCTCTATTTTTTCCTCAAACGGTTTGTCTCCCATTTCGGAATTCCATCCTGTCAGCGTTAGATTACCCAGGCTGTTGAGGTATCTCGCTTGCACTTCCTTATAATCATCTCCTAACGCAGTCTTCCATTCCTCACGCATATCCTCATTTTGTGGGAGAATGTGCTCAATCGTATATCCAGTGGACGTAATTGGCTCTTTGTTACCAAAGTTTTCCAATTGAACATAAACATACTTACTAATGCGTATCTTATACATATTCCTCTCTTTCAATGCAGCGATAAACTCGTCATTTCTGGGGAAACGTTTATATGAGTCAAGTAATAAGAATGCCGCTTTGACTGAATTTAGATAGTCATCAGGCTTGATGTCATTGCCCATCGTGGCGAATGTCTTGTTGAATGAGTTTGCTGGAATCTCACAAACAGAACGCCTCACAACATAGGAAATTGCCATTCTCAGTATCTCGATAAACTCGTCTACCGAAAGAAGCCCCTTCCTTACATCCATATAAACACGCATTAAAAATGGATATGTCAGTTCCATCCTGAGTCCCCTCATCTCGTCAAAGACAGGTTTCAGCGAAGTCTCAACGATTGGAAGTTTCTTGTTACCATTAATAATATTGGTATATAAGTCACCATAATTGTAAAGGTCTTCTGCTAGTTCTTGAGATGTGGCAAATTCTGAGTTCGCAGCATATTCTTTTATTTCCTCATAAATCAGTCCGAACTTGATGTCCTTGGTTGACTTCTTCATCACAAGATAGTCTCGGAAGAATCTGTCCATCTTGTCTGAGCGCTCCTCCGGTGGGAAGAAATCCTCAAGAGGTTTCCAGTAACTCTTATATAGTGATATCTGTTCATCGTTGTCCAGTCCCATCAAGATGAAATTTCGTATTAAATCCGATTTAGACAAATCCATGCCAGTAGAGTTGAGACTTTCAAAAATCAACTGTGGTTCATCCCCCTGGCTCTTGTCAAGTGTTATACTGACAATATCCAGTTTTGCTATAGATTCGTAAATCTCTTGTGGGGTTAATACCTCCTCGGCCACCTTCTGACGAAAATAAAGGTAATTCTGATATATCTTAGATTCCTCGTTGTCGTTAACTGGCAACTTGTCTATCAATCTGACCATTATATCCCTATCGGTGTCAGTTAGCATCATCTTATATGCATCATCGCCTTTGCGATTTGGATTCTTCAATATCATATCCGTGATACTAGTGTCAGCATCCGTATCATCGCCACTAGCAATCAAGTGGTCCCGTAATGCAATCATTAACAGTGACAGAGTTGTCATACGTTGCTGTCCATCAATGATAAGATATTTGTTCAATCCCATTGGGGAATTCTTCTCGGCAACGTTAACAATGGAGCCTACGAAATGGTGCTGCTTCTTCTGCTTTACCATATTCACGATGTCTTTCCACAATCTGGCACATTGTACTTCAGCAAGCCAACTGTACTTGCGCTGATAGACAGGAATCACATATTGTGACTGTCCGTTTAACAACTTATATATACTACCTTTATCTATATCCATAAAAGTGTTTATTAATTAGATTCAAACTTTAATTTCACCACTCATTAACTTAGGCAACACAGTGTCACGCGTTTGAGACAAACTGATATTCTCATTTATGAGATGATACATCTGCAATGCCATCGGTTTAATAAGTTCATTGAATTTCTTAATGACAAAATGAGTGGGAATTATTATAGGCATTGACTTGACACTGTCTCTGGGAAGTTCTGTTTGACCTGTGCTGCCTACTGCCATATTCTCTATCTCTAATTGTCTATTTAGAAGGTTGCGACCTACATAGAGTCTTGTTATATCATCTTTGGTTCTAACAACAGTAAGGTGAGAATCAAATGCCACATTGGCTTTATCAAAATACACGATGCCTACACGTCCTAAAGAGCCAACACCAGTAGAATTGATAAGAACATCCCATTGCTTCGTCCATTTTTCATTTTTGACCTTTGGCCTATGCTTCCTAGCGTTATTTAAAGTAACAATGTTATTCCTTACACATGTTTGACCTAAAACAAATTCTTCTGTTGTTTCATCATATTTTGGTGAGATACCGCGAGATATGAAACAACATATTTCATCCAAAGTTCCTACTCGCCAACCTTGGGGAATGGGGCCTAATTCTGAATCAATGAACTTGCCGTCTTTGAAGGGCTCGAAGTCGATAAACCAACTTTTGAATAAGGCTTGTGCCTGCTGCTCCAAATTCTCGTTTATCTTTCGATTGTTCTCGATTTTATCATCAAGAGATTTGATAATGGAAACAATTTCACGTTGTTCAGGAATATTTGGCAACCGAATATCAAAACCTCCTATAATATCTTGTGTCATCAGTGGTTGTGCTCCACCAATTCTCATACGATGAAAATCAAGTGTTTTCATCGCATAAAAAAGATATTCTAAATCAACGGAATCTTTGGCTGATACTGATATGGCATTATCGGTGACCCAACATTTACTTTTACATAAATAAACGCAGCCGCAATATGCCCCTACTCGTCCAACAATAATAGTGGCTTCAGAATTATAATCATTACAATAATCCATAATTCCATTACCACCATAAACGGGATAGATTCCCTTGTTATTTGGACGTTTCTTCCCATTTTTCATTATGGCAATATCACCCAGTTTATATTCTTTCCACTCGCTCATGGTCATTTGATATTATAGCCGATAGAGGCGAGTTGTTTGCGTATTTCTTCTTCAAGGCGGTGACTCTCGGTGAAGAGGTCGCCTAACTCGGTGGTGAGTCGTAACATTTTCTCGGCAAAGGGTTCGCCATCGTCTTCTTGCTCGGCAATGCCCACATAGCGACCTGGGGTGAGTATGTAGTCCTGCTTTGCTACCTCATCGAGGGTTTTGACGGCGCAGTAGCCTTTCTCGTCTTCGAGAGTGCCCTCGTCAAATTTGCTGAAGGTGTTGGCAATCTTTATGATGTCAGCCTCGGTGAGTTCACGCAAGCGACGGTTCACCATCTCGCCCATGTTGCGTGCGTCAATGAACAGCACCTTGCCTTTCTGTTTCTTGTCACGGTTAAGGAACCACAGACTCACGGGGATGCCAGTGGTGTAGAACAACTGGCTGGGCAGTGCCACGATGCCTTCCACAAGGTCGGCCTTGAGGATGTTCTCACGAATGGTGCCCTCGCCACCACTCTGACTGCTCAACGCACCGTTGGCGAGCACCATACCTATTTTGCCCACTGGTGACAAGTGATGTATCATATGCTGGAGCCAGGCGAAGTTGGCGTTGCCAGCCGGTGGTATGCCATATCGCCAGCGCACGTCTTCCTGCAACTTCTCGGCTCCCCAGTCACTGAGGTTAAATGGTGGATTTGCCATTACGTAGTCTGCCTTGAGGGTGGGGTGCTGGTCATCAAAGAACGTGTCGGCAGCGTGGTCGCCCAGGTTGGCCTCAATGCCACGGATGGCGAGGTTCATAATTGCCATCTTGCGGGTGGTGGCATTGGCATCCTGACCGTAGATGCTGATTTTTTGGAGGTTGCCTTGATGACGCTTGATGAACTTGGCACTCTGCACAAACATGCCGCCACTACCGCAAGCGGGGTCATAGACACGGCCTTTGTAGGGCTGGAGCACCTCGACAATGGTACGTACAATACAACCTGGTGTGTAGAACTCACCAGCGTTCTTTCCCTCCTTCTCCGCAAACATACGCAAGCAATACTCATAGGTGCGGCCCAGCAAGTCACGGCTGTCGTCGCCACTGGAGAGGCTGATGCTGTTCGTGAACAAGTCAACCACATCGCCCAGACGGCGCTTGTCGAGTTCGGGGCGGGCGAAATTCTTGGGGAGCACACCCTTGAGACGTGGGTTCTCCTGCTCGATGAGACGCATGGCATCGTCGATGGTAACGCCAATGGTGGGGTTGTGAGCATCGCCAGCAATGCGGCTCCATCGTGCCTCACGTGGCACGAAAAATATGTTGTCGGCAGTGTATTCATCTTTGTCCTCTTCAAAGCCGTCGCCTTCGTCAAGCAGTTCTGTGTATTTCTCTTCGAAGCGGTCGCTGATATATTTGAGGAAGATGAGCCCCAGCACCACATTCTTGTACTCGCTGGCATCAATGTTGCCACGCAACACATCGGCCGCCTTCCACATCTGCGCTTCAAATCCCAGTTCAGTTGTACTTTGCTTTTTTGCCATACTGTTCTTGCTGTTATCAAAAATGCAAAGATAATACTTTTTTCGTTGTTTTCCTTGTTGAAGTTATCAGAATAATCTAAAAAGTTAAATGGGAACATTATTGACACTTTATTTTGTCATTTGTCAAGATTAAAAAGTGACATAATTAAATTAGAACAAAAATGGCTGACGAACCAATATCGTCAGCCATTCTGTGTTATGCAGCGTTGTTGTCAATGAATATCTTTTTCAATTTCTGTAGCGTATTCATACTCGTATGTGTAATGGCTCTGACCTGTCGCATGCTCAGCCCTTTCTTTAGCAGTTTTATTTCTTGGGCATACTGGTCTCGCATTGCCTCGTTTGTCTTGCGATATCCAACCTTACGTCCTACTTGTCCTCCATTGAGCCGATAGGTACGATAGCCAGACTCCATCCTTGCCCTTATCAGACTACGTTCCATAGTGTTAAACTGACCTATAATACCAAGCACCAACTGGGCTATTGGATTGATTGTTCCATCTGCGAGGAGGGTTTCTAATCCATTTTGAAGAATGTATAGCGACACCCGTCTATCATTGAGATATTCTATCACTGACAAAAAGTCAATGGCACGTCTTGACAAACGTGAACATTCATATATGAGCACCTTGTCCACCTTACTGCTATCCACAAAGTCTAATAACTCAGACAATGCTTGACGTTCCGCCACCTTTTTTGCTCCACTGATTTTTTCGGTATATTCCTTGATTATAACATAACCCATCTTATTAGCGTATTCGTGAAGTTCCAATAATTGCCTTTCAAAATCTTGTCCCTTTGTTGAGACTCTAGCATATATAACTACCCTTGTTTCCATAATTTATGTTTATTAATAATGACTTCACAAAGGTAGATAAAGAAATTATATCCCCCAAATAATTTCAGTTAATAATAACTAAATCCCCAAAATAATTTCATCAAATGAAAGATTTTGACTATCTTTGCGGACATTAAACTAATAAATTATGGCTAAAAACGCAGATATGAATGTGGTTCTGCTCTTCCCCAAGAATGAGAAGGGGAAAGTCCAAGCAGAATTAGTCGAGGCATACGGTAGCCCCGCAGCACTGTTTTCACACCATCAGGATGACCTCGGCATCACGCGAGAGAAATTCAATCTACATATATTTCGCCACAACACAAAGTTTTATGAGAACGAGAAATGCCTAATAGTGAAGACCCAGACTAGACGAAAGAAAGAAGCGTGACTGCATCTCGCAATCACGCCAACGAAATAAAAAAACAATTACGCCTGCTGTTAGACAGTTTTTTATATCCATTTGGTTTGTAAAGAAAATATCGCAGCAAATTGACAATCAGCCGATTACAACGTTTCCTCTCTCTTGATAAATGCTACCCAGGCGTGTCTCGCATTTTGTCCAACGACTTTGTGCTCAATGATTTAAGATGGAGTAACTCCATTGCTTTCTTGTATCTAGAACGTTGCGACTCTGCGATTTTGCCTCGGCTCGTAGTACTGTGGCGATGGCCATAGAACGGGTTTTTCACGCCTCTGAAATCTCTGATTGCCTTTGTTTTACTATTACTCATCAACAACATCACTCCCATTATGGTTATCGTTAATTGACAGCAATGAATCATCATTCACTTGCGTGTCGGTCTTGTCTATTTTTTTATTTTCAATCATTTCTTATATGGTGTTACTTCTATTTATATATAAATATATCGAAGAAATCAAAACTCAAATAAATGGCGATAAAATTAACTTAATTTTCGTTAAAATAGTTAATGCGGGATTATAGTTTGTCCTATTCGAAATATTAGATGTAATTTTGCAAAGTGATACCGAATGAGTTGTAATTTATGCTTTGCAACGGCGCGCACTTTCAGTCATTCGAGGTAGCCCATAGGTGCGCACAATAAGGTCAATGCACATTGACCATGTAACACATAGAATCGTGTTTATTATTACCACCTCAACTAAGGGGTATCAGCACAAGCCAACGGACGCACAAATGTCGATAGCAAATTACCGGAGGCAAGAACTAACATTAGAGCAGATTTCAGAATTAATACGGCAGGGATATACCCTATCGGCTAACTTCTGTATGGACGGAGCCACAGAGATTGGGCAGACGCAACGCACATACGACAACTTTGAGAGCACGTGTTTCGTTGCATTTGACATGGATGACGATTGCACGTTCACCTTGGAAGAACTCGTGGACAGCCTGACGCTGATTCCAACTTTGGCGTACACCACATTCTCGCATCAACAACCAGGTAAAGGAAATCGTTATCGACTATTGTACTTCTTTGTCGATGGTATAAATAGTATCGATGAATACCGACGAATCTATGACGGTATCTGTTTTGATAACAATTTCCACTTGAATGATAACTGTGGGAAGGTTTGTGTGCAGGCGGCTTTCGGGAGTCATTTTGATTGTGAACTGACTAACACCGGCAAACTGTATAGAACATCGGACTTCTCTTTAACGACTATGGATGTTTCCGACAAAAAGTATCATTCAGATTCTATAAAAAAGAAAAGAGGCACAAATAATATAGATTTTGAAAGATACTTTTCCGACAAAGAATTTCAGAATGATTATTTTAATATGGATTTTGGGGAATTATTGTTAAAATATCGAGAGGTGTATTGTTACTTTGACCACACACCACTGCCAAAAGTAGATGACAACACACCCTATATATTGTTGCCGCCAAACTATGTTGAAATAAGAAGATACTACTGGAACGAACCTATCTTCGATGAGAAAGGCAACCAGATTGCGACATACCAGATGATTAGGCGAATTCCTTACGGGGAGAACCGAAGGAAAAAATTATACATAGGTGCATTGCTGCGTCGTGTAATGATTCCAGATGTTTCCTTTGAGAGATTACTTTACAATATGGCATACGAGTTGTTCCATCACATTAATAACACTGAGGCTGTCATTACAAAGAAAGACCTACTACAAACGACCGTCTATGCCTATAAATCGGAGATATACCCTTCACTAATGAACCGGTATGTCACGACAAAGAAATTCATAGTAAACAAGTCATATTGCGTTGCTCACCATTGCAATGCCTATGTCGCACGGAATAGAGCAGTGAAACTCATCAATCATCAGCGCATAGCCGATTACTTCAATCCGTCACTTAAAGACAAAGAAAACTTGGCAGTTTTGCGCAAGCACGGGATTGAGATTTCTCTTATGACTCTGAAGCGCTTCCGAAAGGAACATGGCTATACGAAAAACAATAAGAGGAAAAAAACAAGTGAAACTCCTATTGTTGATGAACAAGGGAATGACACTCAGAGTCCACCAGATGCACCAATAACAGATGGACAGGAAGTGGGCTCAACAGCCCCAGATGGAAGCCAAGAAGTGGAAGAGTCATCAGGTTGCAATATAACAGTGTGGCCGTGGCAGATAGATGAGGCTGTACGCATACTCGACATGTCTTTGGACGACAACGAGCCAGAAAACCCAAACAACCTTACCCAAACGGAAAGATACCACATCTACCGTCTATTTGCAAAGCGATGCCGAAGGTTCATCCACCATGATTTTCCTTTGGAAATGTGCCAAAAGTTGTTTGAGGAGCGTTTCGGTGCGTAATTAGGGGGGCTGGTCATCCATTAAGTCAAGGGTAACTAAACTTGAATTTGACATTGTAAAATAACCTAAAAAGTCAAATGAGGGTGTGCCAGAATTTTGACACACCCTCTCTGTATTATCAATAGGAAATTTTCAAATTCACATAATCACCAAATCAAAAACTGGTCTAAATTGGTATATTTTCCAGTTTGTATTTGTCGTAAGACAAAATCAATTAACGACAATAATTTTTAATATAGTTCAATGTTCTTGGGTTGGTGTATACCATACTTACCATATTTTCGGATGATTTTATGGCATAATTACCACTTCCCAAATCTAGTTGCCAACCCCCATTTCTATAAGAAAGAGCAAGAGGCATATTAACTCCATCACCAAAGGAAACATTCAGTGCATCGCCATCATAATTAAATGTTCCAATTTCAACATCTTCATGCCCATTGACATATGAGATTTGTCCTAATTTATTATTGCCTACGTATATAATGAAAATCTTGTTACCGCCATTGAATAAATACCAGCCTTTTGCGTCTGAAGGGAGTCCTCTCGAATTCGAATTAGTAGACTTTACAGTATGAGCACCACTTTTTGATGAATTGGTTCTCGAATTCGAATAGACGGGCTTTACAGGATGAGCATCACCATTTGATGAATTGGTGCTTGATGAATTGGTAACTGGCACATCATCAGGGTCATAGACGCAATCTTCACTTACGAAGGCAATTTTATTATAGGATGCTGATTTTTTAAATGGCGAGTCACTAAATGCATTTTCATGTGCAATGCAAAATGTTGATAATTCAGACCTATTGGCTATATCTATTACGGATAATTTTTTTAGTTTACCGCAATTCTCGAAGGCCCCTCTGTCTATAAACATCCAACCGTATGATGTCAATGATTTATACACATTATCTTTTAAGAAACGATTGTATTCAACTTTTTTTATTCGGTCTTGTGTAGTAGATTTACATGCAATAATAACATCTTCTAGATTTATACAATCTCCGAATGCAGATGCTCTTATAAACATCGGATGAGGTGCATTGGCGATACTGTCTCCTATATACAACGCTTCTAAACTTCGGCAATATTCAAATGCCTGGATTCCAATATCGTTTACAAAATGTAAGTTTATTTTTTTAAGATTGGGACAATTGTAGAATGCAGCAATTGGGATACTACTAACAGCAGCATACTTATGAGTTACGGGATTTAATGTTTTTTCAAATTCAACTTCGGTCAAATTTGGGCAGTTCATAAAAGCGCCCGAGGCTAGTTCAACGCGGAATATTTGACCAGCAAATTTGCCTGAATTGACTTTTATAACACCAGGAATCCTAACAGTTGTCTTCTCCTTATTAGATGGCACACTTTGAACATATGCAATCCTATCACTAGGGTTTATTCCATATTCAAGCCCATCTAAGTCATACAGCCTATCTTTAGAAACGGGGGGATTCATAAACCTTGGTTCAGGCCTCATTGGTTGTGGAGACTGAGCGAAAATTGCTATTGCAAAAGACAGAGCAAAAAGGGATAAAAATAATTTCTTCATAGACAAATGCTTTATTTTAGTAATAATCAAATATGTTTTTTAAAAAAATTGAAAATTACTAGGTGATTAATACTATATTAAGAATTCCGATGTGCAAAGATATAATAAAGACCCCGATAATCCAAATTATTCTCTTTGGCTTCTTCTAACCCAACCTATGAGTTTTATTCTCGAACCAATTCCACAACGCATGACTATTTGTAACTCAACGAATGTGAGACATCCTGCATATACATTGCCACAATATCTGCCACACTCTTGGATGACACATTCTGGTGACCACCGCTTAACTCCCCCCCCAATCAAGCGTGACATATTCATACCGAAGCAATCTTTCTTTCTTCGTTTGGTTTTGATGTATCGAATAACCTCCTCTTCGTTGAACAGTTGTGTGCGACCTTGTCTTTACGCCGCGCTGGCTCCAATATGTCTTGTCTATTTCGAAGCGTGACCAATGAGCCTTACTCGTGCGAGGCAGTTATATTGTCAAGTATATCTTTAACCTCATCGAGTTCTGACTTGGGGAGCGAGTCTATATAATGACGTGTAACCTCTATAGAGGAGTGTCCTAGTAACTTCGAGATGGTTACTAAATCCTGCTTCCCATGATATACGAGGTATGTCGCAAAAGTGTGCCTTGCATTCTCATAGGAGTATCGCGTTATGCCAATAGAATCACAAATTGAATTCATCCCTTTCCTGATACTCTTTAGAAGGTTCTGTCGTCTGGTTTCCTCGTTTTTCTCGTCTCTGACACCTTCATAGAAAGGCAATACATGTACATGTAGGAGGTTTGGGTTGATTTTGCCATATTTGTTGAAAATTGTAACTGCTTTATCTGTGAGATGGAATTCTATTGGGCGTTGCTTCTTCGCAGTCTTGTTGCGGATAAAAGTTAATTTGAACACTTCTTTTCCGTCACTGTCTTTTGAGACTGAAATGTTCTGATTGCGTAGTTTTAATAAATCTACCAGATTCATTCCAGAGCAATGAAATGAAAGCATAAAGAAATCATGTGCTAACATCTCGTATCTGTTTTGAGGGATGTAATTAAGAAACTTCATGAGTTCTGTTTTTGTCATTGCTTTCTTTACGCGCTCTGATGCCTTAAGTGTACCGAAATTTGGAACGCTTTTTATATAGCCGCATTCAAGTGCATATCTCATCAGCGCTTTTAGATGCCTCTTATAGACCTTGATTGATTCGTCCGGTCTAAGTGATTTGGAGTTCTTTCTAATGTACTTCTCAAGTTGGATGATGAAGTCTGTTGTTATATCACTAACTAATGTGTTTTGGCGATAACGATTTACCCAATTTACGGCAGTGTTGTAGATTTCTTTGGACTTTCGGGAGAGTTCTGTTCTCACACCGCCCTCTTGCTTGTGTGTGATGTACGCTTCGAGCAACTCCTCAAGTGTAATCCTATCGTTTCCGTAGAGTTGATTTTTGAACCGTAGTCTAAATTCCTCGAAAGTAAATTGAGAACCGAGTTCCTCTGCGATGAGTTCGGCTTTTCGCAGAAGAGGCTTTGCTTCTTCTGCTGCCTTTCGCCTGATGGAGAGGCGTTCATTCTGAAATTCGGCCTTTGTCAACTTTGTAGTTGAACCAGATGGGAAACGTTGTTTGACACCTCGAAATTGGACAAGGATTTTTAGTAGTCTTTTGTCTGCTGCATTGGGGTCAAGAACCAATTTGACGGTTGCGGTTGTGTTCATATCGATATTTTTTTGCAAAGTTAAACAAAAAAAATTTACTGACCCCAAAACTGACCCCAAAAAATCAAGAAAAGATAAGAAACGACAAGAAAAGAATCATTCTAATACGTTTTATAACAAGTTGTTATTTTGCAATTTAAGAAAAGATAAACAATAATATTTACTGACTCATAATCAGGGAGTCCTTGGTTCAAGCCCAAGTGGGACCACGATTTAATCCGACAACTATTTTGATTTTCAGTAGTTGTCGGATTTTTGTTTTAGAAATTCCTAGTTATTTCTGGGTTGCTTATGCAATAGTTGAAAGTTTCTGTTTATCAGGCATGCCAAAGAATCTAATTCATTTCACACAAAAGAAAGAATAATATTTATTTTCATTCTTATATATTTAATTAGAAAAATGTAGTATTTTTGCAATTTAGTATATAACCATTAATGTCAAGCAGAACTGATAATTATCACTTAAATAAGCTTTTAATGAAAAAGAAAACAAATCTTTAGACTATGCCAAAGAAAAAGGGAAACCAATTAAAATAGTAAACATATAAGGATGAAAACTCTAAAAAAAATATTTGGCAAAAAAGAGAATGAGCAAGAAATAACTCTAAGCTCTACAGGTGTCCAAGAAGAACAACAATCTAGGCAACTACCACCACCTCTACCCCCAACACCACCAGAACTGCCAAAACAATTATCACCTATTGATAACGTAATTAATTATTTTGATGAAGATGGTATCATTAAAGCATATTTTAACCAAAGAGCCTTAGATTTTTGTCTGTTTCAAAGAGCAAAACAAAAAAGTAATAATTTCACTACTAAGTTTAGCTGGGATGGAAATGAAGCACGAAAAAGGAATGTTACAATGACAGATATAGCAATTAACAGACATTCCATCACTAATAGACCCTTTTATGATGGTGAATTTCTTTCACAAGGGGATGTAATTATAGAACTGGGGCTAGATTCAACTTCCTTCTCTAGTTATTGTATTAATAATAATGTTTCTCAAGTTGATACTCTGCTTTGTGTTGGAATTAGATTTTATTCAAATTACTCAGGTTATTTAACATACTGTGTAAAAGATGATTTTATCGGTAGTTGCAACCTAGGTAATACCATAAAAGATGGTGATTTACTTTTTACTATAAGACTTGCTGATAACCCCCAATTGGAACAAAAACCAATTAATGATGTCATATTTAATTTTGGAATGCTTGATAGTGCTTTTATAGATAAAATGGATTATTTAAAATGGGTTATAATTAAACAATGGCTTGTTGATGATTACTCTATGGTTAATAAAGGTGATGATATACTTATGGTGAAAGATGATACTTCATACGAAAAGAATATTACAGCAAAAATAAAAGCACCATTTTCTGGACTTTTAGTAAAAAAATCTAGTGGTGCTTTGCAAAAAGGTAGTTTAATCTGTACTATCTATTTCGATTATCAATCCTGGGTTAGTAGTTATCCAAATGAGATTGAGATTACAAATGATAATTTTACTAAGGACATTGTGATTTTTGGAAAGAAATGTGCTGGTAATACTTTAGGGTTCAAGTTTGGAGATGACGTTAAAATTAACTTTGAAAATATAGGTTCTAAGAATTATTTAAAATTAAGATACGAAAGGAAAAAAATCAATTTGAATAAGAAGTGTTCACTTCATTTACTATTTGATAATGACACAGTTGTAACTTTAAATGCTATTAGTAACCCTGTCAAAGTTGAATCTTGGGCTTCTGCTTCTATTATAAAGTACTCATTATCATTAGATGATTTAAAGACACTTGAACAACATAGGCTTGTTCAATGGCAAATAATCAATGGAGATGGGATCAAAGTTGCATCAGGTGCCAATATTTGCTGCTGTGAATATAATGAATATAATCCAACAAAAAAGACTTTATCTGCTGATGTATTAAAAGATTTTATAATGAAGTACAACAAAGCAGTTGAAGATAATATTACTACTCAGTTAGTTCAAGACAATGATAAATCAAATCATTCCATAAAAGAGAAAACTTGTTTTGTTTATTTGATGATAGACACAACTAACAATTTCTATAAAATTGGTATATCTAATAATCCTAGATATAGGGAACACACTTTGCAAAGTGATAAACCTACTATAGAACTTATATCAGCAAAAGAATATCCTACAAGAACCATTGCTGAAGCTATTGAAGCTGCTCTTCATAAAGGTTATGGAGAAAAGCGAATAAGGGGAGAATGGTTTAACCTTAGTGAAGAAGATGTAGAAAATATCAAAGAAACGCTGAAGTAAAACAATTAAAATTATTCAGATATGACTATTGAAATAACAAAAAAGCAACTTATTATTATAGGTGCTATTGCAGCATTAATTTTATTTGCAGGTGGTGGATATGCTTTATATTCATTTGGCTATTCTTCTGGATATAAAGAAGGACACACATCAGGATATAGTGATGGACATTCATCAGGTGTTGCAGAGACAGTACAAAAATATGAGAATCCTAAAGGTAATGGCTCTATTTGGTATGCTGAATCAATTAATAATGGTAAAGACTACCTTTATCATTCCACTTCTATTTGCCCTAACATTAGAAATGGAATAAATGAGAATTGGGGCTTTACAAATCCTAACTATAGGAGGCAACATTCACAGTTTTGTCCTAAATGTATGGATTCCTACCTAATAAGAATGTGCCAAACCTATTTATATACAAATAAAAGTTGGAAATAATATGTATACATACAACCTAGATGGCTAATATAAACACAAATAACACACTACAATAATGATCAATCTGAACTATAACATTTTATTTTAATAATATGAAAGCATTAATATTTTCACTATTCTTATTGTTGAGCTTACCAACACAGTTTGCAATAGCTCAAACACAGACACAGAATCAGCCACCAAAGAAACGGTGTGAAGCAACAACCAAGAAGGGTACACGTTGCAGACTTGATGCAATAGAGAACAGTAAGTTTTACTATGTTCACCAAGCTAAATCTCCAAATGTTCAGCAATGCAAAGCAAAAACTAAAAGTGGTTCTAGGTGTTCCAGAGCTGCTAAGACTTCAGGGTATTGCACACAGCATTACAAAATGTATCAAGAAGGGAAATTAAATAATAATCACAATAACTAAAAGACTTATATTATGAAGAAATTTTTAATTTTATTGTTCCTAATGGCTATAGGAACTAGTGTGTATAGCCAAACAAGAATAACTGATAGAGGTTATGCCTATTTATCTAATAATGATTATTACGAGTCTATAGATGGAGTATTATATCTTATTTATAAGTATGAAACAAATCAACCTTTCACCCATACATTAGTAAAGTATCCTCAAAATAAGAATGTTACCACATACACAATTCCTTATAACGTAAGAACTATAGCAAAAGGTGCTTTTCAGGGCAATAAGTATATCCAGACCATTAGGATTCCTTCTTCGGTTATTTACATAGGGGATAATGCTTTTGATGGGTGTGAGAATCTTAAAACTATTGAAGTATATAACTCAGATTCAGCCATACAAGCAGTAGAAATGGATGAAGATATTGAGAAAAAAGAAATTGGAAGATATAACATCAATGGTGTAAGGGTTGAAGAAAAAGATGGTGGAATACAAATAATTCTATATAGTGATGGTTCAGCAGAAAAAGTACTAGAGCAACCATAACAACCACTATCTACACAACAATAAAAACCCAGCATAGTTAATTCTAAGCTGGGTTTGTTTTTATTTAATCTTATCCCATTTACTTTCTTATATATTGTTGCTTGGGTTATACCGTGAAGTAGTTGAAGCCGACGATGGTGTCGACGAAGCGATGAACGTATTGCGTTGCTGTGGGTGACCATTGGAAACCGAATCGGTACAGGACTTGTGTGGTGTAGTCGTTTGTTGCCTCAATCCATCGCATTTCGTGGCTGCTGCTCAGGTTGTAGGCCATGAGTGGACGCAGCAGTGTCACCAATTCGGGATTTTCCATCATGCGGTCGAGCGCACGCTGGAATTCTTCGGTCTCAACGCGCTTCATTGTGATGCCCGCATCGGCAAAGCCATTGAGGATGTCGGCCAAATACTGGCGGTGAACATTGTAGGGATGGAACACCACACACTCGCGTGGAGTGGTTGCCAGCAGCATGATGGCGTGTGCCACCTCGTCGATAGGCGAGAACTCAAATACGTTGCCTAAAGCTTCGTAGGGCACCATTCCGATGACTACATAGGCTCGTAACAGGGCCAGGAAGTTGTTGGTTTGGAAGTTGATTTGGAACTCGCCGTCGCGCTGTCGTGCCGAGAGGTTGCCCACTCGCATGATTTTGGCATTGAGCCCATGGTGTGCTATAGCTTCGAGCACGAGGTCTTCGGCAACGAACTTGGAGTATACATATTTGTTCTCGTCGATGTTCTGCCCCAGCCACAGGTCTTGCTCGGTGAGTTTCACATCGGGACCTGGCACGTTGTCGATGCTCAATCCCGCGATGCTCGTCGTTGAGATGTGAATCAGTTTTGAGTTGGTGCGCAGACAGAAGGCGATGAGGTTCCTCACCGACTCGATGTTAACCATCTCGATGTCGTTGCCAGCCGAGAAATGTTTCACATTGGCCACACAGTTGACTACGGTCAGCCCCTCGAGATTGATGCTGTCGAGGGCATTGGGTTGAGTCACCTCGGCGGCGATGGCTGTCACGCGGCTGTCGATTAACTCAAACGCTTTGCATCTGCCAAAGTAATAGAAGAATAGTGTCTTGAGACGGTTCATCGCTTCCTCGCTGGTTTTACCGCGCATAGGACAGATGATTTTGCCGTCGTAACATGAAAGTAGTTCGTTAAGAACGTGCATGCCCAAATATCCTGTGGCGCCAGTGAGCAACACATCGCCGATTGTCTGTCTTTCTCCGTTGCGGAAGGCATCGAGGTTATTGGCCTTGAGAATAGGTGTGTAGGCGTCATAGCGTGTGTTCTCAACCCTATTGGCTGGTTTTTCTTTTTGGGTGATTTCGGTGGCGACAGGTGCTTGCGACTGCTTTTGTGCTACAAACTCGGCGAGAGCCCTGGGAGTCTTTTGGTTGAATAGGTCGTTGAATACAATCTGCACTCCGTGCTTGCTCGCCTCGACAATCACCTTAATGGCGTTGATGCTGGTGCCGCCAATCTCAAAGAAATTGTCGAGAGCACCCACTTGCTCGATTTGTAGAATCTCGGAGAAAATGTTACAGAAGAGTTGTTCGGTCTCGCCCTCGGGTGCCACAAAATCGGTGTTGCGCTTGAGTTCCGGAACAGGCAGAACTTTGCGATTAATCTTGCCGTTAGGAGTCATAGGCATGGTATCGAGGCGCATATAGGTGTCGGGCACCATATACTCGGCGAGTGATGAAGCAGCGAGTGCCTTGTTGATGTCGTCGTCGGTGATGCTAGAATCTCGGTCGACGGTGTAGTAAAGCACTAGATGCTCATTGCCTCCCACCTTGCGCACCTCGGCGGCCGCCTGCCTGATGCCCTGGATGTTGAGTGCCTTGCTCTCAATCTCGCCAAGCTCGATGCGGAAACCACGCAGCTTAACTTGGGTGTCGATGCGTCCCAGGTATTCGATGTCTCCATCTTCATTCCAGCGGCACAAGTCACCAGTGTGGTACATCCTCACAGGGCGTCCCCAACGGTCGGTCTTAACAAATGGACAATCGACAAACGACTTGGCTGTGCGCTCTGGCAATCGCCAGTATCCGCGTCCCACCTGTATGCCGGCAAAGCACAACTCGCCTGCAGCGCCTTGAGGCACTAGGTTGCCTGCAGTGTCGACGATGAAATTCCAGTTGTTTGCCACGCTCTTGCCAATGGGGATGTTCTCTACACGCTTGCCTGGAGCGATGCTATAGTAGGAAGTGTCGTCGGTACACTCAGTTGGGCCATATACGTTAATAATCTCGATGTGGTCGCTATAGACACCATCCATCTTTTCGCCTCCACCTGTGGTAAAACGAATGGGCAGGTCGTCGAAGGTGTTGAGCAGCAATCCCGTCATTGCAGTTGAATATCCGCCACCAGTGATGTGGTGGTCGATAAGGAACTGACGAATGGCGGCAAGGTCCTTGCGTATCTCGGTTGGCATCACATGGAATGAGCCACCGAGTGTTAGCACTGGGTACATATCCTCGATGTGAGCGTCGAACGAGAATGAGCGGTGACCACTGATGCGGTCCTCGGCCGTGAGCTTCTCCATATCGATTACTACTGCAATGAAATTGCGCAAGCCAGCCTGATGCAGCATCGCACCCTTGGGCTTGCCTGTCGAACCAGAGGTGTAAATCATGTAAGCCAGACCATCGGGGCGAGAGCGGTCGATGGGCGCTGCAGTGGTGAGGTCGGCACTGGCCATGAAGTCATCAATGAAGAAGACTTGAGCGGCAGCGGTGTCGAAGTTGCCCTCGGCCTGCTTGGCAGCGAGAACATCGTGTGTGGTGATGAGTATTTTAGATTCGGAATTCTCAAGCATATAGCTAAGTCGCTCGTTGGGATACTCAAAGTCGAGTGGGGTATAGGCGGCTCCAGCTTTGTGGATGGCAAGCACTGCCAGTGGGAACTCCTTAGTGCGGTCGAGCATGACACACACAAAGTCGTCGCGATGCACATTGTGGTCGATGAGTTGCCGTGCCAATAAGTTGGCATACCCGTCCATCTCGCGGTAAGTGAGCTGGCTGTCCTTGTCGACCACGGCAGGAGCATCGGGGGTGCGCTGAGCTTGCTCGGTGAACAGATTGGCGAATGTCTTGCTAATATCCACGTTGATATCCTTGCCCGAACCAATCTTGATGAGACTCTGGGCCTGCTCGTCGCTCACGATGGCTATGCTGTTGATGTCGCCGTCGGGGCTCGCCATCATGTTGCACATCGTGGCTTTGATAGCATCGGCCATCATGCGCATGGTATTGCGGCTGTTCATCGCCAGACTCGACTCCATGCGTATGTCGTAGTCGTCGCCGGCAAGGAAGATGTGAGCCAGCATGTCGTAGAACACATCACCACGGTCCTGCTCCACAAGCGGGCAATGATTGTCACCGAAATAGTAAGCCTCTTCCCAACCAGGCAGCGCCGAGAAGTTGAACGAAATGCCAGGCTGAACGCCCAAGTCGCGGCAGAAGTGCGTGAAAGGATAGGCTAGCTCGGCCAGCGTTGCCTTCATCTCGCTATGTACAGTTGCGATATACTCGCGAACACTTTGTTCTTTTTTAATTTCCATCATAAATGGAATTGTGCGTACAAACATGCCATAGGCTTGTTTCACGCGCGAGTCACGACGACCGTGATAGACGGTGGTATAAGCCACTTTCTCCTCTCGCAGCAATCTAGCAAGTGTGTAGCTGAACGCAGCTTGGAACAGCTGATAGGGGGCAAAACCGTTTTCTTTGCACCAGTTGTCGACAAGAGCACGGTTGATGTAGGCCGACTCCTGGGCCATCTCTCCAACGGGGTTCTCTGGACGCGCCGACAATGTGGCTAGATCAACACCAGCATAGCGCGACATCATCACCGATTTAGCCTTCAGGTAGTCCTCGTCGCCCAGTCGAGCGTGCTCATCAACGGCTGCCTCCAGCATTCCGTATTCCTCTTTTGGAAGTGGCTTGCCATCGTAAGCCAAAGGCAGGTCGCGTTGTGGGAATACTGTTAGGTAGCTCGTGCCATCGGTTACCAAGTGGTGGATGTCCATGAGCATATATCTGCCCGATTCGGTTGTGATGAGTTCCACACGCAGCAGCGGCTCGTCACCCATAATGTCGAAGGGGCGGCAGAAACCTTGATGAGCATAGCGCTGGAATTCCTCTTCGGTCATCGAGCGGCGCTGTATCTCAAGATGCTTGTTGTCATCGACAAATTGTTGAGGTTCTCCTTGTTCATCAATGAGAAAACGCAGTCGCAACACTGGGCGTTCGGCGAAAATCGCTTGGAACGCAGCTTCAACGCGATCAAAATCCACACCGTCGCTTAACGGAGTGATGCTGGGAACATTATATTGCATCACTTGTGGATACTTCAAGCACTCGTAAAAAACACCCAACTGAGATTGGAGCAAAGGATAGGTCTTCATTTCTTTTTATTTTATATAAGTTTTTAACAAGTATTTTTAGTGTTGTTGAATGTGAATTCATGGTGTTTCAACAACTTTGCGATAGGGTAAATAATATACCACAATTAAGCACTACAAAATTATAAATAAATCCTCATAATTTATTGCTTTTTCTCTTAAAAAAGACAATTACGGCACATATGTAATTATATTTCCTTTGCCACTTGGCATTCCTTTTGGCTCAAGCAAAGTGTAACTATAATAAAAATCGCTATTCATTTATAATAAGTGAATAGCGATTTTTAGTCCTTAATTGTCCCAATAGTCGACTAAAAGTTAGTCGCGCAAGATTGGCATTGTCATGCAACGGGCGCCACCACCGGCGCGGGGGAGCTCACTGCCTGGGAAGGCTGCCACAAACTTCTCGTAGTCGTTCATGTTGACCTTGCCGCTGACGATGTCCTCGGCGTTGAGCACTGCAAAGCCTGCCCGGTCAAGCGCTTCGATGGTGTGGGTGTTACGGCGATAACCTAGAATCTTGCCGTCGCCCAATGAGAAGAAGTTGGCACCGCTGTGCCACTGCTCACGCAGTTGAGTCCATGGGTCGCTGCCGCCACCAATCACTGGCTCAATCTCCCAACCAAGATTATTGAGTGCCTCAACAATATTGGGCGCGCTCTTGTAGCTTATCTTGCCGTGGTCTATGGTGATAACTGTTGTGTCCTTACCAGCAAAGAGCCCTTTCTTGGTAAGCATAGGCTCAAATGCCATGCACTGATGCTTGCTCAGGAAAGTGAATACCATGTCGAGGTGGATAAACGATTCAGGCTCTTTGGGCAGTTCCTGTGCCACGATGGTAAAGTGCTCACGCTCGCGAGCAAAGGTCTGAGCAAGATACTCAATACCCTTGCGATTGGTGCGTATGCCTTGGCCAATGCACAGCATGTCGGGGCTAGCAATCTGCACGTCGCCGCCCTCGGTGCGGGCATAGGGGTTCCATGCCATGGCATTGAGGGTGTCGACACCGAAGAAATGCTTGAAAATTGCCTCATAGATGAGTGACTCGCGCTCGCGCACCTCAAAGCTCATTGAGTTGATGAGAACGCGGTTATACACCGTTGACGAAGCATCGCGCGTAAAGAACAGGTTGTACAATGGCTTGAGCAGATAACGATGCTCGCTCACGCCATCCCATTTGGGGTCTTCGCAGCCTTCGATGAGCACTTGGGCAAGCTTCTTAGGGTCGTCGCCTGCTATCTCGTTAATAACTCTCGCAGTTTTTTGATTGCATCCCTTTAAGCTGTCGGCGAGCAATTTTGTCTTTACAGCCTCATCCTTGAGCAGTTCCTCGAGGATGTCCTGCACATAATAGACTTGGGTCCAACGCTCCAGCACACCGCTGAAGTTGTGGTATTCTTGATCGACGATAGGCTTGTTAAGTATGTCGCTGTAGAGTGCGGCATTGGCATTTAGTGGCGTCATGCGCTCTATCTCCACACCGGGACGATGCAGCAGCACAGCCCTGAGCCTGCCAGTCTCGGAGCTTACATTTACCTCACAAGGCTTAAGTTGATTTTTGTCCATAAATAATATCTCTCCCTACCATCCGCAACCGCCACAATTAATAGCGGTTGCGGAACAGGGATTGAATAAGTCGTTTTATAGAAATGTGATTATTTCATATAAGTGTAGCGGTAGTCGGTGGGCGATACCAGAGTCTCCTTAATCACGCGTGGGATAATCCAGCGGATGAGGTTGAACTCGCCACCTGCCTTGTCGTTGGTACCGCTGGCGCGTGCACCACCGAAGGGCTGCATACCAACTACAGCACCTGTTGGCTTGTCGTTGATGTAGAAGTTACCAGCAGTGTAACGCAGAGCGTCGGTAATCTTCTCAACGGCCATGCGGCAACGTCCAAATACGGCACCGGTCAAGCCATAAGGAGAGGTCTCGTCACACTCTTTCACTACCTCTTCCCACTTCTCGTCGTCGTAGGGATAAACGGTGAGCACGGGAGCAAAGATTTCCTCCTCCATCGACTTGAAGTGAGGATTGCTAGTCTCGATGATAGTTGGCTCTACAAACCAGCCCTTGCTGCAGTCGCAGTTGCCACCCATCACAATCTTGGCATCCTCAGCCTCCTTAGCGAAGTCGATGTAAGATTTAGCCTTGTCAAACGAAGCCTTGTCGATAACGGCGTTGATGAAGTTGCTTGGATCCATCACGTCGCCCATCTTAACCTCGGCGGCCATAGCCTTCATGTCCTCGAGAACGCCTGCCCACAGGCTCTTGGGAATGTACATGCGCGATGCTGCCGAGCACTTCTGGCCCTGGAACTCATAGGCTCCGCAGAAGGCAGCAGTGGCAACAGCCTTAGGATCGGCACTGGGGTGAACAAAGATGAAGTCCTTACCGCCAGTCTCACCCACGAGGCGTGGATAAGAGATGTATTTGTCAACATTCATGCTCGCCTGTTTCCACAGCGACTTGAAGGTTGCAGTGCTACCGGTGAAGTGGATTCCTGAGAAGTACTTCGACTCGGTTGCCACCTCGCCAATGAGGGCACCGCTACCGGGCAGGAAGTTAACTACGCCGTCGGGCAGACCTGCCTCTTTGTAGAGCTGCATCAAGTAGTAGTTGCTCAGCAATGCAGTGGTCGATGGTTTCCACAGTGCCACGTTACCCATGAGAACTGGAGTCATGCACAGGTTGCTGGCAATAGAGGTGAAGTTAAATGGAGTCACAGCAAGGATAAAGCCCTCGAGTGGGCGATACTCGGTGTGGTTGAGTTGTGCCACGCCGTCCTTAGGCTGCATGGCATATATCTTAGATGCATAGTGCACATTGTAACGGAAGAAGTCGATAGTCTCGCAAGCCGAGTCAATCTCAGCCTGGAAGAAGTTCTTGCTCTGGCCAAGCATTGTGGCGGCGTTCATGATGGGACGGTATTTGGTAGCAAGCAGCTCAGCCATCTTCATCACGATAGCGGCGCGGGTTGTCCAGGGGGTGCAACTCCACTCTTTCCAAGCCTTCATGGCAGCATCAATAGCCATTTCAACCTCTTTCTTGCCTACCTTGTGGTAACGGGCAATAACGTGCTGGTGATCGTGTGGGCAAGTAACTTCGCCCATGTCGCCGGTGCGAATCTCTTTGCCACCAATGATGATAGGAATTTCTACCACCAGCTTGCTCTGGCGCTCAAGTTCTTTCTCTAATGCTACACGCTCGGGTGATCCAGGCATATAAGCCTTTACTGGCTCATTAGCTGGAAGTGGAAAATTGATAATTGAATTGTTCATGATTAGTTTTGTTATTATTTTATAGATAGATAAGTTCCTGTAATGGTTGTGCGTGCAAAGTTACAAATTATTACTCAAAATGCCAAAACAAAGCGCCACAAATCTAACACCACATTTCACACTATAGAGAAACTGGCCGCAGGGGCATTATTTCATGCTCACCTGCGACCAAATTCTTTATTTCTGTTCGCCGTTTAGGCAGTCAAAGAATGACATATTTTATTCATCCTACATAACGAGACGCAAACCTATGTATTGGGAGCCATGGTTAGTAGGAGTCGAGGAACGTTTAGTCGTACGACAGGCTCTGGCAACGTTACAAATCGAACCGCCACGGCACACGCGGCTAGAACCCGAAGCTGGTCCAACAGGATTGATTTGTGCTTCTGCGCTATAATTTCCGTACCAATCTTGGCACCACTCTTCAACGTTGCCACTCATATCATAGAGGCCGAGCTCGTTAGGAAACTTAGTGGCAACCGAGTCAGGTGGGGTGGCCGATATAGCATGGGTCCAGTCTTCTTCTCTTCCTCCGTAACAAGCCACGGCATCTATGTTGTTACTGCCAGCATACTTATATCCCTGGCTCTTGTTGCCACCACGTGCGGCAAACTCCCATTCAGCCTCGGTAGGGAGACGGAAATGCTTGTTAGTCATTAGGCTGAGCACATCGACAAACTCCTGGCAATCGTCCCATGTGACCTGTTCCACTGGACGCTGAAAGTTTTCAGAATATATGATATAATCGCCCCAGTGCTCGCCCCAGTCAATAAAAATTTCTTTTTCAACAAAGTAACTGGGATTCTCGCCCATCAATGCCTGCCACAGTTCCTGAGTCACCTCGGTCTGGCCAATGTAGTAACTGCTCAGCGTCACTTGGTGTGCTGGCCGTTCATTATTATAAGCTTCGTTGTCACTATCACTGGCGCCCATCATGAATGTGCCACCAGTGACCCTTATCATTTTGAAGCTCACGCCGTTGACATAAAATTCTATTTAATCCTTTGGCACTAATGCGAGTCGCAAGCCTATTTCCATATAACTTTGATCGGGGTCCCAACAGTCGCGTCGTGTGTTTCGACACTGCAAGGCGGTGGCACTATAGAAACCTCCACGCAAGTTGACAAGGAAGTTGGCAGTGCCAGTAGAGACACAAGGATCTACTTGTGGCGAAGATGAATAATTGGCGTAATGGTCTTGGCACCATTCCTCCACATTGCCACTCATGTCATAGATGTTCAATTCATTGGGTGCTTTAGTCGCCACCTGATGAGTCTTGGAGCTACTGTTGTTCTGGTACCACGCCACATCACCAATGGTGTTGCTGCCAGAATATTGATAACCTTGACTTTTGGAGCCTCCACGTGCAGCATACTCCCACTGCGCCTCGGTGGGCAAGCGCCACTCATAGCCATCTATTGGCAGCATCTCGTTGAGCTTGGCTACAAACGCTTGACACTGGTTCCAGCTCACTTGCTCAACAGGCAGATTAGTGCCGCTGTAGTAGCTTGGATTGCTGCCCATAACAGCCTGCCACAGCTCTTGAGTGACCTCGGTCTGGCCGATGCTGTAAGAGCTTAAAGTGACTTGATGTACTGGTCCCTCGTTAGAAGTGTTATCAGAACTTTGATAGTTGGGGTTGCCCATCGTAAATGTGCCGCCTTCCACATCCACCATCTTGAACTTCACGCCATTGACAGTGTATTCCTTTATGCCTTGAGGAGCGAACTCACCAGTGACAGTGAGCTTCATGTTCTCCAGGTCAATTCTTAAGTTGAAAGAGCCATGAGCCATTTGTAGAGCCAAATAATTCTCGTTAGTTAGAGCAATCTCGGTGCCCAGGAGTTCCTCGGTCACGATGAAGTTGTAATCGCCTGCACTAACAGCACCAAATCGATAAGGGGCGATATCGTCCCACGGTGTGCTACTGGCAGCATCGGCAAGTTTAGTAGTGAAGCTAAAATAGTTGTAGCTGTAATCGCCATCAGTAGTGATAGCGGCGGTGTAGATTTTGCCGTCTTCGGTTGTCATCTCCACGCCATTGCTGGGAGACCAATAGTTGCCGTTTACCTCGCCAAGGATGTAAACGTGGGCAAATTCGGGCTGCAAGTTACCGAGCAGAATGTTATAGACATAGGTAACATCAGCGCTGGTGATATTACCATCACTATTCACATCGCCATTTTGGAGAGAACTAGTTTCGCCATTGAGCAGATAGTTATAAAGTGCAGTAATATCGGCACTGGTAACCGAGCCGTCGCCGTTAACATCGCCCTTGACAGTCGCAAACATCGTGACGCTGCAAGCGAACAAGGCAAATAGAGTAAGTAATATCTTTTTCATAATGTCAAATGTTTAGTTAATGATTCTAATTATATTTGCAAAAATAATTGTTTTATTCTTGAAAATCAAGTCTCACCTTAAAAAAGATGAAATCCTTTTGATGATTATACGTAAAAACGGCTAGGCGCGGTATCTTTCATTAAAAAACAGCAATGATATAGCCATTTATAGACTTCGAAAAACAAAACACAAAATTATCGTTCAAATAATTCTTTTGTTGAGCGAAAATGCTTACCTTTGCGGCAAAATTAACAATATACATTTTATTAACTATAAAACAATTTAAAACTATGCCAAGAAGTTTATCAGGAAGAAATTTCTTGAAGTTGTTAGACTTCACCACCGAGGAAATCCAGTATTTACTTGAACTCGCTAAAGATTTCAAGCGTCTGAAAAGAACAAACACTCCTCACAAGTACTTAACCGGTAAGAACATCGTTCTGTTGTTTGAGAAGACTTCAACCCGCACTCGCTGCTCGTTTGAGGTAGCAGGTAATGACCTGGGTATGGGCGTTACTTATCTTGACCCAGCTTCATCGCAAATGGGTAACAAGGAGTCGCTCGAGGACACCGCTAAGGTGCTTGGCCGCATGTTCGACGGTATCGAGTATCGTGGTTTCGACCAGGACATCGTTGAGGATCTGGGCCGCTATGCTGGTATTCCCGTGTGGAATGGTCTTACCACCGAGTTCCACCCAACTCAGATGCTCGCCGACGTTCTCACTATCGAGGAGAACTTTGGCCGTTACAAAGGCTTGAAGATGGTCTTCATGGGCGATGCTCGCAACAATGTTGCCAACTCACTGATGGTAGTTTCGGCTAAGCTTGGTATCAACTTCGTAGCTTGTGGTCCTAAGGACAACATGCCCGATGCCAAACTCGTCGCCACCTGCCGCAAGATTGCTAAAGAGAACGGATGCACCATCACTCTTACCGACGACGTTAAGAAGGGCACCAAGAATGCCGACGTTATCTACACCGACATTTGGGTATCGATGGGTGAGCCTGCCGAGTTGTGGGAGAAGCGCATCAAGCTGTTGAGCCCCTATCAGGTTAACGACGCTGTTATGGCCAACGCCAACCCCGAAGCTATCTTCCTGCACTGCCTGCCTTCGTTCCACGACCTTGAGACTTCAGTTGGTCGCGAGATTTACGAGAAATTCGGCTTGAAGGAGATGGAGGTTACCGACAAGGTATTCCGCAGCCCACAATCTAAGGTATTTGACGAGGCCGAAAACCGTATGCACACCATCAAGGCTGTGATGTACGCAACATTGAAGTAAAGCTTATAGAGATGACAAGAGAACAAGGTGACAAGAAAACAAGATTTTATTCTCTTCTCGTTTTCTATCTTCTTGTCCTCTTGCTTTCTCGTTTTCTTGTTTTCTGAAAAATTATGAGCAAACGACTAGTTATAGCTCTGGGTGGCAACGCCCTGGGCAAGACCCCTCAAGAGCAGCTCGAACTGGTAAAAGGCACAGCCTCGACCATCGTTGACCTCGTTGAGGAAGGTTATGACGTAGTGATTGGCCATGGCAACGGTCCACAGGTGGGTATGGTAAACCTCGCGTTTGAGTACAGTGCCAACAATGGCGGTGGCACTCCCGCAATGCCTTTCCCCGAGTGCGGTGCCATGACCCAAGGCTACATTGGTTATCATCTGCAGCAGGCAGTGGAGCGCGAGCTCGCTCGCCGTGGCATCAACAAACCCTGTGCAGCAGTGGTAACCCAGGTGGTTGTTGACCAAAACGACAGCGCCTTCCAAAATCCCACCAAGCCAGTGGGCATGTTCTACAGCAAGGAAGACGCCGACCGCATCGTGGCCGAGACTGGTTACACCTTTGTTGAGGATGCTGGACGTGGCTATCGCCGCGTAGTTCCCTCGCCCATTCCCGTGAAGATTGTGGAGCTCCCCGTTGTTGAGCAACTCGTGGGCCTTCACAGCGTGGTTATCACCGTGGGCGGTGGTGGCATTCCCGTTATTGAAAAGGGTGCTGGCGACTATGAGGGAGTAGCAGCAGTTATCGACAAGGACCGCGCTAGCGCCAAGCTCGCGCTCGACCTCAATGCCGACATGCTTGTTATCCTCACCGCTGTTGAGAAAGTATCTATTAACTTCAACAAGCCCGACCAGAAGGATCTCGATCGCATGACAATCGCCGAGGCACGTCAGTACATCGCCGAAGGTCACTTCGCTCCTGGTAGCATGCTTCCCAAGGTGGAGTCTTGCATCAGCTTCGTTGAGAACACCACCGGCGGAACTGCCCTCATCACCTCGCTCGACAAAGCCCGCGAGGCCCTCAAGGGCAACACCGGCACCATCTTGGTGAAATAAGTTTGAAACATCCCTATCTCACAGGAGAGGCAAGACCACTTGCCCCTCCTGTTTTTATTTATACTAACACAATAGATGGAATCGGTGAATTCAGCTGGAATCACTGGAATCAGTGGAATCACTGGAATCGGTGAATTCAGCTGGAATCAAATTTTTTCACGCAAAGACTTAGATTGTGAATGCGGTGCGTGACCAGTGATGGTGCGCACCGCATTTTTACCAAATTACTGATTTGGAGTGTTGAAGAAAGGTTAGTAGTTATTTCTTCTTGGTTGGTGGGTTTTTCATGGCTTCGAAGATTTTGGCTTCAAGTTCTTGTGCTAGTTCGGGATTGTCCTCGATGAGCTGCTTGGCGTTGTCGCGTCCCTGGAACTTAGTGCCCTCGTAGGACAGCCAAGCACCGCTCTTGTTGATGATTCCGAACTGGATGCCTAGGTCGATTATCTCGCCTGTGCGCGAAATGCCCTTGCCAAAGAGGATTTCAAACTCTGCCTTGCGGAAAGGAGGAGCCACTTTGTTCTTAACCACCTTGACACGAGTGAGGTTACCAATCACTTGGTCGCCGTCCTTGAGCTGGCCTATGCGGCGGATGTCGATGCGCACCGAAGCATAGAACTTGAGTGCGTTGCCACCGGTTGTGGTTTCGGGGTTGCCGAACATCACACCGAGTTTCTCGCGCAGCTGGTTGATGAAGATGCAAGTGGTGTTGGTTTTAGAGATTGTAGCGGTGAGTTTGCGCAGAGCTTGCGACATGAGTCGTGCCTGCAGTCCCATCTTGCTCTCGCCCATCTCACCCTCGATTTCGGCCTTGGGGGTAAGTGCAGCTACTGAGTCGATTACAACGATGTCGACAGCTGAAGAACGGATGAGCTGGTCGGCAATCTCGAGGGCTTGCTCGCCATTGTCGGGCTGAGCAATCCACAAGTTGTTGACGTCAACGCCTAATGACTCGGCATAGAAACGGTCGAATGCGTGCTCAGCGTCGATGATAGCGGCGATTCCGCCAGCCTTCTGAGCCTCGGCAATTGCGTGGATGGCGAGAGTGGTCTTACCGCTTGACTCGGGACCATAAATCTCGATGATGCGTCCGCGGGGATATCCTCCCACTCCAAGTGCATAGTTCAGGCCAATTGAGCCGCTAGGAATCACCTCCACGTTCTCGATGTTGTCATCACCGAGTTTCATGATAGAGCCACGTCCGTAGGTCTTGTCAATTTTGTCCATTGCCACTTGAAGGGCTTTGAGCTTCTCGGGCGATGGTGCCACGCGCTGTGGTTGCTCCATAGCCTCCTTGGCTTCGGGGTTTAAAATTTCTTCGTTCATTGTACTATTATTATTGTTAGTTATTTTAATAAATTCATCTTTAATCAGCGAAAAGCGCTAAGATTTGGTTGGCGCTATCCTTGGTGTTCACCTTGTTGATGATGTGAGTGATAATGCCTTGTTCATCGGTGATAAAAGTGGTGCGCACAGTGCCCATATAGGTGCGACCAGCCATTTTCTTCTCTTGCCACACCCCAAACGCTTGGTTGAGAGTCAAGTCAACGTCGGCAATGAGAGGGAAGGGTAGGTTGTGCTTAGCTGCAAATTTTTGGTGCGAAGCAGCGCTGTCTTTACTCACGCCCACAAGTGCGAAGCCAGCTTTCATGAGTTTGCCATAGCCTTCGCTCAAGCTGCATGCCTCGGCTGTGCATCCGGGAGTGTTATCTTTGGGATAGAAATAAATTACCAATTTCTTGCCTGCAAAGTCGCTTGCTTTAATCACGTTGCCCTGGGCGTCCTGCCCCAGAATCTCGGGTATTTTGTCTCCAATGTTCATGATGTTGGTTTGTTTTGATGTTGCAAAGTTAATAAAGTTTGTGTGCAAAAATATTGCCCATATCAACAAAAAGTTATTAAATCTATGTTTTTTTCTTATTAGTGTAGTTACTAATAGCCTTTTTCATTTCCTCCACGATTTGCGCTTTGAGTTCAGGAGGCTCTATTACCTCGATGCTGCTTCCGTGCGAGAGCAGGCGCTCGCGCAGGTCGTAGGTGTTGCGCATCATGTAGTGGAAAATAGAGTAGTTGTCATGAATTTCCTCTTGCTGTGAGGGATGCAAAGGCAATGCCCTTAAATACTTGGCCTGTGTGGGCTCGGCTTTTATAGTGATGCGCTTGGGTTCAGCTTGATTGATTGTGATGCCGTAGCAGTCGGCAAAGAAATCTTCGGGCACGAAACCTTCGGGCATTACAAACTCCTCGTCGGTGATATTAACCTTTGTCATTCGATCGAGAGAATAGGTCTTGATTTTCTTGTCGGATATATTATATCCAATCACATACCACAACTGGTTGAAAATCTTGACAAAGTAAGGTTCGATGACTATACCGCTTTGTGGGTTGGCACGTTGGTAGCTCTTGTAGCTGAACTTGATGCGGTGATTTTGCCGCATGGCATCGATAATCACAGGCAGGAACTCGCGCGCCGACGGCACATATTCGAGCAAAATGCGCGTTGACAGGTCGGCCGAGCCGCTCACCATGCCACTAATCGACATTGAGTCGAGAAGCCATTGTTGGCGCTTGTTGGCAGTGTCGGTGCCGTCATTGGCGATATAGTACTCATAGGTTGATGGGTTGAACTCTATGTCAATACCTAAGGTGTCGGCAATGCCATTGCGGTAGTTATAGAACGATCGCCGCGGCAATGGCTCACCGTTGCTATATTCGCTCTTTTTCCATAGCTCGCTCAGTCGCTCACGGGTGATAGAGCCATGGCGCTCGATGGTGTCGACAATCCAGATGTATTTGGCAATTAAGTTTTTAGCCATTTGTTAGTTTTTAGTTATCAGTTGTGTTGGCAACGCAACCTGCTGAACTTATTATTTAGTGGTCTTTTTCTTGAAAATGAACAAGCCTATCATTGTGAGCACTGCATTGAGCAGCAGGAGCTCGAAGCTCATGACGTATTCAAACTGCTCTTTCAGCCACCACCGGATTATCCAGCTTAATGCTGGTGCTATGATGCACACAATTGGTACCATTTTATCCTTGACACCTGTCTTGCACATCATACCATAAGCAAAGAGCCCGAGGATGGGACCATATGTGTAGCTGGCAAGCTTATATACCATATCAATAGCACTGTCGTTGTTCAACTCATTGAATACATAAATAATAATGCCCATTACCACTGCCATGCCGATGTGAACCAATTGACGTGTACGCGCCAATTTTTTCTCATCTTTCTGTTTATTACTGCCAAGAATGTCAACAGTGAATGAAGTGGTTAGAGCTGTTAGTGCAGAGCCAGCGGCTGAGTATCCAGCAGCAATAAGCCCCAACACAAATAGAATGAGCATTATCACGTTCGAGCTGTTTTTAGCCACTAACCCAAATAGTTTATCGGGTTTTTCAGGTATTTGGATCCCCGAATGTTGTGTATAGAGCACAAGCATAGTTCCAAGAACGAGGAAAAGACCAACGACAAAAATTTGGGTGATGCCACTCACAATCAAGCCTTTCTTCGACTCTGCCACATTTTTGCTGGCGAGTGTGCGTTGCATGAGGTCTTGGTCAAGTCCAGTAGTGGCAATTACCATGAAGATACCAGCAATGAACTGCTTCCAAAAGAATGTGCTTTCCTTAGGATTGTCAAAGAAGAAAATGCGTGATGAGTCGTCGCTCGCTATAGCCTTTACCATGTCGGCAGCACAATATCCTAGCGCTTTTGCCACAAACACAATGCAAAGCACCACCGAGAGGATGAGGCACAACGACTTGAGGGTGTCGGTCCACACCACGGTTTTCACACCACCTTGCAGGGTGTAAAGGAAAATTAGAGCGATAGTGGCGATAACGTTAAACACAAATGGGATGTGTAATGGTTCAAACACTAGCATCTGCAGTGTTACACACACTACAAGGAAGCGCACTGCAGCACCCAGCATCTTGCTGATGAAGAAGAACCATGCTCCAGTCTTGTGGGTTTTACCTCCAAATCGGTCCTCAAGGTAACCATATATTGACACAAGGTTTCGCTTGAAGAACAACGGCATGAGCACATAGGCAATGACAAAATAGCCTACGGCAAATCCCAGCACCATCTGCATATAGCTGTAGCTTGAGCCAACTACATAGCCTGGCACCGAGATGAATGTAACGCCCGAGATGGGAGCTCCAATCATTGCTATGGCGACAATGAACCAGGGTGCTTGTCGTCCTCCGGTGAGGGCTGTGTTTGTATCGGCCTTGCGAGAGGCCAACCATGATATGATAAAAAGTAAAATGAAGTAGCCAACTATTGTGGCGAGAACTATCCAGGGAGTAGACATTTTGATTAATAAGTAAAAAGTAGGAAGTAAAAAGTAATAAGTAAAAAGTAATAAGTTTTTTTGTGTTATTCAGAGTAGAGGAGGTAGGGGCGGCGTTGCTCTTTGAATTTCTCAACATCCTCTTGCCACATCTCGCGAATCTCGTCGGCGCTCTTGCCAGCCTGTATCATTTCGCGAATGTAAGTGCGGCCTGCGAGTTTGTCAAAGAATGAGGTGAAGAACTTGTCGCCCATGTTGAGGTTGCGGTAAGCGTCGATTACATATTCCAGATTCATGCCCTTGGCAATCACGTCTTCGGCCTTGAGGTTGTGAAGGTCAACGCCGTGGCACAGTTTGCCTAGTTGTGGCGGATTCTTGGCGCCAGGCAAGCTAGTGGGCGTGAAAGAGAACTTATAGCCTTTCATGTTAGGATGACCATATACTTGGAACGGCCATTTGGTGCCGCGCCCCAGGCTCACTGGTGTGCCCTCAAAATAGCAAGTGGAAGGGTAGAGATAGATAGAGAGCATATTAGGCAGGTTGGGCGACGGGGCCACTGGCAGCTTGTAGCGGGTCTGGTGGGTGTAGTTCTTGCAGGGGATGACGGTGAGCTTGATCTTCTTGCCATCTTTGAGCCAGCCCTCACCGTTAGTCATCTGTGCTATCTCGCCCATTGTCATGCCGTGCACTGTGGGGATGGGCAGCCATCCCACGCCACTCTTGAGATTCATGTCGAGGATGGGACCGTCGACTGTCATGCCATTGGGGTTGGGACGGTCAAAGACCACAAACTCCTTGTCATAGGCAGCTGCTGCGTCCATCATGTTGACCATGGTGATATAGTAGGTGTAGAAACGCAGTCCCACGTCCTGTATGTCGGTTACTATGACATCAAAGCGGTCCATAGTCTCCTTTGATGGCATACGGCTCTTGCCCTCGTAGAGCGAGGCGATGGGGATTCCCGTCTTCTCGTCCACGCTGCTTTTCACATGCTCGCCAGCATCGGCTTTTCCCCGGAACCCATGCTCGGGCGAGAAGATAGTGGTCACGTTCAGCCCCTTCTCGAGCAGCAGGTCAAGTGTGTGCTTGTTGTGATGAGGGCCAACCACGCCCGTTTGGTTGCTCAACAGAGCAATTCTCTTGCCTTGGAGAATGGGGAGGTATTCACTAACCCTCTCGGCACCAACCACCACAGGTTTGGTGAGTGAGGGCAGCTTGGTTTTGTGGTCCTTGCGAACCTTGGCGTTAACGCAGCCGCAATTAGCTACCGTCAGAATCGCAAAGATTACCAAAACTATTGATTTTAAACGTTTCATAAGAACGAACTAATTGTTTTAAATTTCAAACAACAAATTTACACACAAATTTCTTTATAAACAAAAAAACTTTTCAACCCCGATAAATCACATTGATTGATACCAATTTTTTGTTAACCGTTGCCTGTGGTTTTATTGTTTTTGTTGTATTTACAATAATTGTATTTATAATAATTGTGTTTATAATAATTATTTTTAGGCCTAATTTCTTGTTTTTTTCAACTGTTGCAATTATCTTTGTGGCAAAAAATATCGAACTATGAATCCGTTTATAACTCGAGGCTATGCTGGCCCGGAGTACTTTTGCGACCGTGAGCAGGAGACCCGAGACATTATCAAATTACTGACCAATGGTAATAATATTGCGTTGATTTCTCCTAGAAGATTGGGAAAGACAGATCTAATTAGACACTGCTTCTCTCAACCTGAACTCAAGAAAGAATACTATACTTTCTTAATTGACATTTATTCTACCAGTTCATTAAGGGACTTTGTAAATATGTTAGGGAAAGCCATCCTTGATGAACTTAAGCCACGTGGCCGTAAAGCATGGGAAAAGTTTTTGGCAGCATTAACCTCTCTCAAGGCAGAGGTTTCGTTTGACTTCACTGGCAATCCAGTGTGGGGGATGGGATTGTCAAGTATTGATAATCCCGGTGTCACACTTGATGAGATTTTTGGCTATCTTAACAATGCCGACCGTCAATGCATTGTGGCAATAGATGAGTTCCAGCAAATTAACTCGTATGCCAATGGAGAGGATGTTGAAGCGACTTTGCGCACTCATATACAGCGATGTCCAAATGCAACTTTCATCTTCAGTGGTAGTCGAAGGCACTTGATGGGAAAAATGTTCACTTCTCCTTCTCGTCCTTTTTACCAGTCGGTTATTACTATGGGTCTTGCGCCCATAGCATGTGATAAATATGTGGCATTTTGTAACGATATGTTTGCAAAGCACAAAAAGAGTATTGCAGAAGGAGTTGTTGAGCATGTCTACGACCTCTTTGATGGTGTTACATTGTGTTTGCAGCGTGTTATGAATGTTTTGTTCATGAACACTCCAACAGGTGGACTGGCTACCATTGATATGGTTGATGAGGCTGTGACATACCTTATCAATCTTCTCAACGATAATTTTGAGACGATGATGAATCAGTTGCCCGAGAAACAACGTGCTGTGCTAATTGCAATAGCACATGAAGGTGATGTGAAGAGTATTTCAAGTGGTGCATTCAATAAGAAATATCGGTTACTCTCGCCCAGTTCTACCGTAGCAGCAACCAAAGCACTTATAGATAAAGATTTTGTGACAAGTGAAAATGGTCACTATCGCGTCTACGATCGATTCTTTGCATTATGGCTTAAAGAACGTAGTTAGTAAATTCTAACTACATACTAAGTGTCGCTTTTTAGAAAAGGACAATGTTGTCATTATTTTTTCAGTAAAACAGTAATCCCTGTCGCGGGTGAGGCGGCAGGGATTGACGTGTTAGATTTTGTGTGTTGCTCTCTTGATTAGAATGATTTCATCTTGTAGAAAGAGCGGTACACGAAGTAAATAGCGATGAGCACGAAACCAATGCCGAAGTAGGGGGCAAGTTCCTTGAAGCTGTCGCTAATGGCAATCTCCATGGCAAGTACACCAAAGAGGGTGGTGAACTTGATGATGGGGTTCAGCGCTACCGAGCTGGTGTCCTTGAATGGGTCGCCCACGGTGTCGCCCACCACGCTTGCATCGTGCAGTGGAGTGCCTTTGGCCTTGAGGTCTACCTCAACCACTTTCTTGGCATTGTCCCAAGCACCACCGGCATTAGCCATGAATACAGCCTGGAACAGACCAAATACTGCGATAGAAATGAGGTAACTTACAAAGAGGCAAGCTGCATCATTGCCGCCAATGCTGCCTGGCGATGACAGGCAAGCGAAGCCAAGCGCGAAGCAGAAGATTGCGATGAAGATGTTGAGCATACCCTTCTGTGCATACTCGGTACAGATGCGCACTACTTCTTGGCTCTTGCTGATGTCGGCCTTCTTGGGAGCGTTAGCGTCGAGCTTGATGTTCTTCTTGATGAAGTCGACAGCACGGTTGGCACCAGTGGTAACAGCCTGCATTGATGAACCAGTGAACCAGAATACTACACAACCACCAAGGATAAAACCAAGGATTGAGTAGGGGTTCAAGAGGTTGAGGATGCTGGCTGGGTCGATGCCCAAGGTGTGCTGGAGCATGAGAATCAACGAGAAAATCATGGTTGTAGCACCTGCCACAGCAGTACCAATGAGCACGGGCTTGGCTGTAGCCTTGAAGGTGTTGCCGGCGCCATCATTGGCCTCAAGGTAATATTTTGCTTTCTCAAAGTCGGGGGTAAAGCCAAAGTCGTTCTCGATGTCGGTCTTAGCCTTCTCAATATCGTCCTCGATGAGTGAGAGCTCATAAACACTCTGTGCGTTGTCGGTAACAGGGCCATAGCTGTCAACTGCGATAGTCACAGGACCCATGCCGAGCATACCGAATGCCACGAGGCCGAAGGCGAAGATTGAGTGATACTCGCCAAGCAGGTCGGCCATGCCAAACTGTGTAGAGGCAAGATAGGCAATGAGCATGAGCACGAAGAATACTAAACCAGTCCAGAAGCCACCGAAGTTACCTGCCACAAGACCCGAGAGGATGTTGAGCGAGGCACCACCCTGACGTGAGGTCTCTACAACTTCTTTCACGTGAGTTGAGGTAGGAGAGGTGAACCACTTAGTGATTTCGGGGATAAGAGCAGCGCCAAGAGTACCACAAGAGATGATGGTTGCAAGACCAATCCACCATCCGTTACCCAGATCGCTGAGCAAGAAATAGCTTGCGAGGAAGGTTGCTACAATCGAGAAGATTGAGGTAATCCAAACCAGGCTGGTGAGTGGTTTCTCAAAGTTGAGGTCGTCGGCATTGTTGTATTTAGCTTTCGACAGAGCACCATTAATATAATAAGAGAGTACCGATGTCACAACACCAAGGATGCGCATCACAAAAATCCAAACGAGCAGCTGGATTTGGTGAGATGGGTCGGTGAGGGCAAGCAGGATAAACGATACCAGAGCCACACCAGTAACGCCGTAAGTTTCAAAACCATCGGCAGTCGGGCCAATCGAGTCACCAGCGTTGTCACCAGTACAGTCGGCAATAACACCAGGGTTGCGTGGGTCGTCCTCGCCAATCTTGAATACCACCTTCATCAGGTCGCTACCAATGTCGGCAATCTTGGTGAAGATACCACCGGCGATACGCAGAGCACTTGCTCCAAGCGATTCGCCAATGGCGAAGCCAATGAAGCAGCTACCAGCCAGGTCGGCAGGCATAAACATCAAGATGACAAGCATCAGGAGCAGCTCAACGCAAATCAGCACGACGCCAATGCTCATACCAGCCGACAATGGGATGTTCAGCAGGTCGAGAGGGCGACGGCGAAGTGATGCAAACGCCATGCGAGCGTTGGCGAGGGTATTCATTCTCACGCCAAACCAAGCCACAGCATATGAGCCCAAAATACCAATAATGGTCCATCCAAGGATGAGGAATACCGAACCTACACCCATTCCCGACAGCAGGCCAAAGTACAATGCAATGGCTGCACCAATAAAGAGGAACAGGATTCCCAAGAACTTACCTTGCTGCTTGAGGTAGGTAGAGCATGTCTTGAAAATTACGTTGCCAATCTCAAGCATTGAGCTGTGAGCTTTGAGTTTTTTTACTCGGCTGAATTGCCAAAGGCCAAACAGAAGGCCTAAAATCACAATTAAAAATCCCCAGTACAGGACGCTCGCATTGTCAGCAAATCCCTCGGGCATTTTCAGGTCGGCCTCGCTAGCCATGAGCGAAACCGGAAGCATCAACATTGCCAATGCAGAAATTAATTTTTTCATATACTTATTATAGATTTAATTGAAATGTCTATGTTATAGATAATTAGTGCGTCATCTCATGGTAAGCCTATGATTTGAGCGTGTAAAATTAGTAAAAAATGGCCTAAGTAACAAAAATTAGCATCAATTTTCTACATTTTGTCCAAGAAGAATGTTGTAGACAATGGTGATGTCGCTGGCAGTGATGTCGCCGCTACCATCAAGGTCTCCGTTGACAATATTACTGTCGTCTTCGTTAAGCAACCAGTTGTAAAGAGCTGTGAGGTCAGTGCTTGTTACAGCGTAATCGCCATTGACGTCGCCATAAGGCATTTTCTTTTGCTTATATTCGGCCTTTGCCTCATTTATCAATGTAGCGAAAAGAGGAATCTTGTGCAGGCTGTTGGTGGTTGCTGCTGCTATGGTTCTAGCATCTCGTGCATCACTGGCATAGCACAATCCTGTGATGACGCGGCTCTCGCCATAGTCGAACCCTCGTTTTGTTATGGCATAGTGGCAGTCGGGCATGATCTCGGCGAGCACTAAAGCGATTCCCCATCCCAGTAAAGCATGTCGTGACGGATAGGACGACTCGGAATAATGTTGCCATGCCTCTCCTCCATAAGGTATCGTTTCGTTGAACTGCCTGTAGGGTCGCCATCGAGGTAAGGCATTTTTTAGATTGGTGGTGTGAGAGTTAAGTGATAGTTTTAACATCTCGATGAGTGTAACGATGTGAGGAGTGTTTTCTTTAGAAATATTGATTGTGGTTGCACAGTCGTTGAACATGTTGATGATGTAGCTGTTGTCGATAGATGCATCCTCGTTGGCCAGAATCCCTCGCTCGGTGTCGCGTAGAGCCTTTCCTTGCCAGTATTTGTCAAGGTCGTAGAAAAAGTGCACATCGTCGACTCCTGCTACTGGGTCAATAATCTTGTTTATAGATGGAAATTGAGAGTCTAAATCGTTGATTGATAGTCCTGAGAGTTGCAGGTATTCGTTTTGTGCTTCATCGGCAAGAGTCGTGAAGTTGCTGTTGCTGCGTAAGTGTGCCATTGCCATGCTGCCACACGGAATGGCATTGTCAACATCGCTCTGCCAGCAGAATCCTGTAATGACGCCGCTGTTGGCACATTGCATGGCTCGAGAGAGAATGCTGTCTTGGAGCTGAGGCGCCATTTGTGCAACTGCTAGTGCCGTGCTCCACACCATTGCGGCATGGGCCGAGGGGTGGGATGTCGCGCTGCTGGAGTCGTTGATGCCCCATGGCTGCTCGTTCATTAGCTCAAAGGGTTGCTTGCGGGATTGATTAGTGGATATCGCCTGAATGCTGGTTTTGCCAGCTTGTGCAGCTTGTGAAATCATGTAGAAGATGGCAGGCGACGAGTTCTCGTTGATGTTGATTCCCAGAATCCCGCTATAGATGTCGCACAGGTGGCTGATGTCGCATTGCGAGTCATGACGAGCCATTTCGCCACGCTCAGTGTTGCGCATGCTCTTGCCCCAACTCCATCGGTAGAAGTCGGCAGCAAAACTCACACTCGACGAGTCGGGAGGAGAAGGCAGTTGTGGTGAAAGGGCTCTTGGGGTGGGTCGGGAGTTTTTAGTAGCCAGGTTGGCATATTCCTGCCTGGCCGATCTGAGCATGTTGTAGTATTTAGTCTCGTTGTGCATCTTTGCAACCAAGCAAGCAGCCATCACCCTTCCTGCTTGCACGTCGGTAGGATAATGGTATCCTGTTATAACGCTGCTCCATCCCGTGTCATAGCCATGTTTTAAGATTTGTTCTTGGCAGTCGGGCATGACCTCGGTGAGTAGCAGTGCTAGCCCCCATCCCACCACAGCTTGCAGCGAGGGGTAGCTCGACTCGTTGCTGTGGCTAGCTTCTTGGTCAGGTAGCATGGTGGGGGCGGCTAGTTGCACATAGGGGTGTGGGCGATACCAGTCGGCACCCATTGCCTTGGCCTGCTGTTCTATATAGTGCTTTGCCGATTTGATGAGCGCGCTGATGCAGGGGGTGGTGCTGCTGGAGATTTCGGTCCCTGTGCACTCGGAAAACCCATTGATGATAACGAGATCGTTAAGGTTGGAATCAATGATGGCTTGGGCTCCACGCTCGGTGTCACGCTCACCTTTTGCCAACCAGTAAGGTGCCACGTCGCCGTAGTAGAAATAGGAGTCACCCATAGCGGGAGCGTCAAGGATTAAGAGTGCCGAGGGCGTTGTGCTTTCATTTATCTGGCTCTCGCTGAGTGCAGTGAGCTGCATGTATTCGTTGCGAGCGGCAGCAAGGTCGGCTTGGTATTTGGTGGTTGCGTGTGACCGTGCTATGGCGGCCGAGGCGCAAAGTATTGCGGCATCGACATCGCTTTGCCAGTGTGCTCCCACAATCACTCGGCTGATGCCATAGTCAAGTCCTCGCCTCAAGATGATGTCTTGCAGGTAGGGAACCATTTCGGCAAGGGCAAGTGCGGTACCCCATCCAAAGGCAGTGTGTGAAGATGGATAGGAGCTTTTCCTGCCCAGGTCGACAGGGTCGTCATAAGTTCCCCATGTGGTCTCATTCATGAGCACGAAAGGCCGCTTGCGGAAGTTGGCAAGTTGCATCGCCAAGCAGGAGATTGAGCCCGTTTCTCCCGAACGTTCCATCAGCCGGTAGATTGCTGGAGTGCTTTCCTGGCTGATGTTGATGCCCAGTATCTTGCTATAGATTGCGCACATGCGCTCCATGCCAAACAGCTCATCATCGCTAGCCATCTCGCCCCTGGGTGTGGGTCGCACACTCTTGCCCCATGTCCATCGGGCATAGTCGCCATTGAGGGCCAGCATCGTCGTGTCGGGCGGCCCTGGCAGATAGAGAAGCGCATTGGGCATTTCGCTGCCTTGCAGGTACAGGTTGCTGCGGCTGGCGTGGGCATAGCTTGCCGTCATTGTCACGACGAGCAGCAGCCATAGATATTTTATTAGCTTATTCATTAATCTTTTTGTTTCCAAAGGTAATAATAATTATGCATACCACCAAATCTTACATTAAAGATTAACCAAAAGAGCCCGACTTGCGCGATGCAGGTCAGGCTCTTTAGTAAAAATTCAAAATCGGAAAGTGCGATTAGCCGTTGTGCTTCTTCATGATCTTGATGAGGTCGATAACCTTGTGGCTGTAGCCAATCTCGTTGTCGTACCAAGAAACAACTTTGACGAACTTGTCGGTGAGATATACACCAGCGTCGGCGTCAAAGATTGAAGTGCGTGGATCGCCAAGGAAGTCGCTAGAAACCACCTTGTCCTCGGTGTAACCCAGGATGCCCTTGAGCTCACCCTCGCTGGCCTTCTTCATAGCAGCGCAGATGTCCTCTTTGGTAGCGGGGTTCTTGAGGTTAACGGTGAGGTCAACAACGCTCACGTCGAGGGTGGGAACACGCATCGAGATACCAGTAAGCTTGCCATTGAGCTCGGGGATAACTTTGCCCACAGCCTTGGCAGCACCAGTAGAAGATGGGATGATGTTGCCAGCGGCAGCACGTCCACCACGCCAGTCCTTCAAAGATGGACCATCAACGGTGCGCTGAGTAGCGGTAGTAGCGTGAACGGTAGTCATAAGACCGTTCTCGATACCGAAAGCGTCGTTGAGGACTTTAGCGATAGGAGCAAGACAGTTGGTGGTGCAAGAAGCGTTAGAAACGATGGTCTCACCAGCATACTTGTCGTGGTTAACGCCGCACACAAACATAGGAGCCTGACGGCCATCGTCGCCAGCCTTAGAAGGAGCTGAAAGAACTACATACTTGGCGCCTGCCTGGAGGTGTTTCTCGGCACGGTCCATAGTGAGCGTCTTTCTCGGCAGTTACACGAATCTCGTTACCGTTAACGATGAGCTTGTTGTTCTCAACGTCGGCTTTGATCTCGCCGTCGAAGATACCATGCATGGTGTCATACTTGAGCATGTAGGCCATGTAATCAACAGGGAGGAGGTCGTTGATACCAACAACTACTACGTCATTCTTGTTAGCTTCCTCGAGAGAAGCGCGGAAAACAAAGCGACCGATGCGGCCAAATCCGTTAATACCGATTTTAATTTTACCCATAATTCAGTAAATTGTTTAAAATAAATAATTATTATTGTATAAAAAGTATTATCTTTGCACATGCTATTGCAATAGATTGCAAATGTAGATCATTTACTGCATTCTTTTTACGACTGCAAAATTAATATATTTTTTTTCAAAATCGTAGTCATTTGGCATAAAATATTGAGAGTAGTGGTCCCAATTAAGAATGTTTAATAGTTCATGAGTGATAATTGTATACAATTAATTTATTAACTTATAAATAATTAATCGCTATGGGTTTTGTAAAAGAATTTAAAGAATTTGCCATGAAGGGCAACGTAATGGACATGGCTGTTGGTGTAATCATTGGCGGCGCTTTTGGCAAAATTGTTAGTTCACTCGTTGACGACGTGCTGATGCCAGCCATTGGCATGCTCACTGGCAATGTAGACTTCAATGGTCTCGCTCTCAAGATTGGTGAAGGCGAAGGAGCAGCAGTGCTCAAGTATGGAACGTTTATTCAGAACGTTATCGACTTCCTCATCATTGCACTGTGTATCTTCTTGATGATTAAGGGTATGAACAAGCTCACCAAGAAGAAAGAGGAAGAGCCCGCACCTGCCGAGCCCAGCAACGAGGAGAAGCTCCTTGGCGAGATTCGCGACCTGCTGAAGAAGGATTAATTGACGCTTTGCGGGGATTGGGGATTAGGGATTAGTGATGAGGGATTAGTGATTAGTGATTAGTGATTGCTGAGAGCTGATTGCTGACGTTTTCCCTGTTCCTTGTTACAGAAACTGCATCGAGACAATGCTCGATGCAGTTGTTTTTTTCGTTGATAGTTTTAGGTTGGCTACTAGTCTTGGGCTTGGCGGTTGGGGTACTTGAAGCTTGAGCCACCGAGGAACTCTCGCATGATGCTTGTGGGCGGGATTTCCTTGTCATCGACGGGGATGAAATAGTGGATGAACTTGAGCAGTCGGTGAGCCTCGCTGTACTCGGGGCAGTTCTTGGGCACGCTCGAGAGAATCAGCTCGGCGTGTGGCCTAAGTACCGCAAACTCGATGTTGAGTGCTGAGTTGAACATCATGTCGGCATTCTCCTGATAGGGTGCAATCCATTTCTCCTCGGCATTGCACACGTTCTTCCACTGGCTGATTGTCTCCTTGGCACTGAAGGCTCCCTTGTTGTAGTCGCGAATGATGCGGCGTAGCAAGCGGTTGTCGCTTGTTGGCACCCAGTTGTGGTCGTCGAGCGAGATGCTGGTTAGTGTTGAGATGTAGACCTTGAACTTCTTGTCGTCGGGTATTTTCTCGGTGAGCAATGGGTTCAGGGCGTGAATACCCTCGATGATGAGCACGGTGTCGTTCTTGAGTTTGAGCTTCTTACCATTGAACTCACGCATTCCCGTGACGAAGTTGTACTCGGGGATTTCGACCCTCTCGCCGTTCATCAGGCGCATGAGGTGGTCTTCGAGCAAATCGCAGTCGACCGCCTTGATGTTGTCGAAGTCGTAGTCGCCGTTGGGAAGCAGTGGTGTGTCGACGCGGTTAACGAAGTAGTCGTCGGTAGAGAATGACAGAGGCCTGAGGCCGCATGCCAGCAGCTGAATAGAGAGACGCTTGCAGAATGTTGTCTTTCCCGAGCTGGATGGACCAGTGATGAGGACAATGCGGATTGGGTTGTCCTTGTCGCGGAACCGACGGTTGATTTCCTCGGCGATTTGCACTATTTTCTTCTCTTGGAGTGCCTCGCTCACCTGTATGAGCTCAGAGGCGTGTCCGTTAAGGATTGCCTTGTTGACATCACCAGCGTTAGACTGACGCATGATGACATCCCAGTGCACCTTCTCGGCAAACATCTCGAATGTGCGCGGCATGTCGTACATGGGTGAGAGCTTTTCGGGATCTTCCCAGTCGTGAGTGCGCAGCAGCAATCCATCCTTGTAGCGCATCACGTCCCACACCTTGATGTACCCTGCCGATGGCACCAGCGGCCCGTAGAAATAGTCGGCGGTGTCTTCGAGAGTGTAGTAATCACTGTAGATTTGTCCGCTTGATTCAAGCAGCTTTACCTTGTCGGCAAATCCACGTTCGGCAAAAACCTTTACGGCAGCATCGGTAGTTGCCTCATGACGGTGGAAAACTGTGTCGTTGTCGATAATCTCACGCATTCTGTTGCGAATGTTTTCGATATCTTCATCGGTTACAGGTTCGCCATTCTTTTTCCTAAGGTTGCAATAGTATCCGCCCGAGATGGGGTGCTCGATGAAGAGCTTGCTTCCAGGGCAGGTGTCGCTAGTGGCCTTGTAAAGGACAAAGCACAGCGATCTTACTACCGCACGGTATCCCGAGCCCCTTCGGGCATCCAGGAACTCAACGTCACGATTTTGGAAGAGCCTAAACTTAAGTCCTTGCGAGGCATTGTTCACCTTAGCCGAGACGACAGGGTACTTAAACTGCAGTTCATCGGCCATAGAATTGTAGACTTCGAGAAGAGACGTTCCCTCCGGAAATTCTCTAATCTCATTGTTGTTCTTACATCGGATTTGAAGCATGGGGTGAAATGTTATTAGGTTTTTAATTATTTTACTTTCAATTTTTTTCCATCAACGGTAAAGTGGATATCGTGCCCGGCGAAGTGCATTCCATAGACCTTGGCTGGGTCGTTGTGGTAGTGCGGTCGCGGATCAAGCGCGAGAGAGTGCCTCAGAGCGTCAAGCTGCTGTGGCGAGAACAGTTGTGCGACATCTTGCGGGATGTCGACCTCTAGCGATTGCCAGTCGTTGGTGTCGACAAAGCCGCATCGAGCGTCGGGGTGCGCGTCGGCATAGGCAATGTAGGGCTTGATGTCGTAGATTGGTGTTCCGTCCATGAGGTCGGCCCCATTGACATGAATCACTGGCCCTTGCGGTGTGTCGAGTTCTACCTTTGCCAGCTTGACCGCCGAGAGCCCGAGGGCATTGTGGCGGTAGGGCGAGCGTGTGGCGTAGACTCCGATGCGAGTGTTCCCTCCCAGCCGTGGCGGCCGCACAGTGGGTGAAGTGGCAGCATGCTTGTTGGCCGAGAATTCCCAAATCAGCCAAAGGAAATCAAACTCTTCGAGACCTCTCAGGCTGTCGGGGTTACGGAACTGTGGCTCAAAAACTATGGTACCCTCGAGCGCGCTCACAATCCCACTTTGACGCGGAATGCCAAACTTATCGTTAAACGGCGAGTGGAATGTGGCGATTGGGGTAATTTCCATAGTTTCAACCTTTATTGTTTGTGTTTCAAAATGTCAAAAGCTTTTTCAAGGATTGTGTCCTTTCCTGCGGCAATGTCTTGTTGCGTCATGTCGACCTTGACATCGGGCTCAACGCCAAACTCGGTGAGCTTCCCATCGGGTCCAGTGATAGGAGCTGCCGAGAATCGAACGCTCCATCCGTTGGGCAGTTCGCTAGTGAATGGCAGCCCACATCCACCTCCAGTGACATCGCCCACAACGGTGACGTTAGGCAACGACTTCATGATTGAGACAAAATTGTTGGTGGCGCTGAACGAGCCGCGGTTGGCAAGCACCACGATGGGCTTGTTGTAGTGAACCCTGCCATGAGCAGGCTCAAAGTAGTAATCATAGGGCTCGGAGAACTCGTTGTGCCCCTTTCCAGTTTTGTGCTGAATGGAGCCGGCGTAGGTTCTCTCGTCGATGAACCGTCCTACCAGTGTTTCGACGTTGGTGAGATAGCCACCTCCGTTGTCTCGCACATCGATAATCAAGCCGTCGCTTGTGGCAAGCGTGCTGAGCACGATGTCGAGGTTTCCGTCGCCAATGTCACTAGTGAAGTCGCCATAGTACATGTAGGCGTAATTATTGTCGAGGATACTATATTTTATTCCTGACGCCCTGCGATAGTTGAAGTTGAGGTAGTGCTCGTTGATGAGCCTCTCGTCGTAGTTGACGGGATATTGCTCCCAAATCCAGTAGCGCGACACATCGTAGCTCGAGACGAGATTGGTGTGTCCGTCCTTCAACTCCTTGAGCATGTCGCTGCACAGGTCGAAGAGTTCGCGGCTGGTTATGTCGTCATGCAGTTTAGCGCGGTATCTGGTTCTTACCTCTTGCCAGTCAACGTCCTTGTAGGCAAAGAAGCAGTAATGCTCGTCGAGAATTGTCCACAGTGCGTCGAAGTTGCCGTAGGGGTCGTTGTCCCATTCCACCTGGTCGTGGCATGCCCCCAATGGCAGGAGCACTAAAATCACGGTCAATATTTTCAGTAGCCGTTTCATTGATACATCGACGAGATAATGTTGTTGTTAACCTTGTTGCTGCGCTTAGAGTTCACGTTGAGGAACTCCCCTCCAATACCAATCACGAGGTAGTGAGCAATGTCACGCGTGCTGATGTTGTTGATCCAGGAGGTGCTGATGCGGTTTCGGTAACCAATGCGCAGGATGGTGTTTCCTAGGTGCAGGTCGGCCGATAGCATGTGATCGATATCAAAACGGTTTCCCCACCACCCGAAGTGGGCTAGGTTGTCGCGGTTGCCCAGGTAAATCTCGTAATAGGCTTCGTCGTAGTCGGGTGCGAAGAAAGCTCCCACCACTGGAACCGATGCTTGATATCGCAGTGTGATGGGTAGCCGCTTGATGTGGGTGTTGTAGATTGCCTGTCCCATTACCCCCACATTCCAGTGAATGCGTGCCGAGACGACATTGTTGCTGTTGTTGGCATTGTAGAGCACTCCTCCCCTTAATTGCGTTTCTCCTCCCAGATTGAAGTTGAGCCCTTGAGTCAGCACATTGTTCCAGCGGTGCATCAAGGCCCATCGGGCGTCGACCATCAGGGAGTGCATAGTGTGGTTTCCTGCGGGGTTGTGGGTGTAGTCATAGTCGACTCCCAAGCTCAGCTGCCTTGTCCAGTGCTGTGGGTTGAAGCCTGTTGCCTGCTGTGCCTCATAGTTGAGAGCAATAGCGTGCCCACCGTATTTGATGGGTGATAGATAAGAGTCGAGCAGAGATGCGTGGCCATATTGGGCCGAGAAAATCGAAGCTACCGGTCTTAAAGGTTTCTCATTCTCATTGTCCTGCGCTAGAGCGCATTGCGTGCCGCATGCCATGATTAGCATGAGAAAGAGGAACCTTATTTCGACCTTTAGTTTCATTAAATTTAGTTCTATAAAAAAGCTATTTTGGGGAAATCATACTCCCCCTGGCCCCCTCTATTTAGAGGGGGAGCTACTAGTTACCATATTACTCTGGTTGATCATCGTCGAAGAGTCGCGTTTGTCCTGTTAGTTTGTCGCGAACCTCCTGCTGATCGATGTCGCTTGGCATCTCATCTTGAGGCTCGGAGTCTTGTTCTATTTCGGCGGGAACCTCTTCCACAATGCGTGGTTCCAGTTCAGTTACGGTGTCAACCTTGTAGGTTGTCAGTCGCTTGCCCTTGGCATGGAAGCTCTTGACGGCGATGAATTCGTCGGCATCGACGATGAGGTTGTCACGTACACTGTCGTCGCCACCGAATTTTACCTCAAATCGTGGATACTTTGTATCGGTGAGCAAGATGAGCGACGATTCGGGATTCTCGCCTATCATGCGCTGTTTCTTGCTGTTGTCGTCGAGCGTGAAACGCTTGAGGTAGACATATCCCTGGTCGGCATCGTTGAGAATTGCTGTCCACACGGTGCTTGGGTCATATTTCATGATGCGCAGAATGCCTTCCTCGTAGTGGTTGGTCGCCTCGTGGGTGGTGGTGTAGAACTCGCCATTGCGCATTATCACCAAAATGCGGTCCTCACCAGCGAACTTGCCCAGCGAAACACCATGTCCCTCGTAGTTGATGCGAAGGATATCCTGGTCGAAGAACACCTCGCGGTCGTCGAGGGTGGAACGTCCATGCTCCTTGAGCGTGATGCGGTGAATCTCGTTCTTGGTCACCATGTTGCCGCGCACTGTGCGTCCCTTAATTGCCATGTCGGCTAAGTCGACATCAAACTGCAGCACGCGCAGGTGCTTCTTGGGCTTGAGGGTGATGCGCAGCACCTCGGCCTCGCCGTTGGGGTTAACAGTGAACCACAGCACCTTAGAGCCTGGTTTGCCTTGCGTGATGTCATATTCTCTGTCGCGTGTCACACCAGTGACAGCAAAACGTTTCATATAGGTGGTGCCACCTTTGCCGTCGATGTAGAGCGCATTGTAGATAGTGCGCACATCGTTGCGCTTGTAGACGCCCACGTGCATCACGTTCTTGCCCACATATAGTTTCTCGGCAACCTTACTTACCTTATATTTACCGTCCTTGTAGAAGATGATAATATCGTCGATGTCGCTGCAGTTGCAAATGAACTCATCCTTCTTGAGCGAAGTGCCGATGAAGCCCTCCTGACGGTTGATGTAGAGTTTCTCGTTGGCCTCGACCACCTTGCTGGCGACGATAGTGTCGAAGTCGCGAATGGTGGTCTTGCGAGGATGCAGGTGGCCATATTTCTTCTTCAAGTTCTCATACCAATTGATGGTGTGCTCCACGAGGTGCTCCAGCTTGTAGTCGATGTCGGCAAGTCGCTCGTTGAGCATAGCGATGTAGTTGTCGGCCTTGTCGCTGTTGAACTTGACGATGCGCTTCATCTTGATTTCCATGAGGCGCAGGATGTCGTCGCGCGTGATTTCGCGGTAGAACTGCGGCTTAAAAGGCTCCAATCGCTTGTCGATGTGCTTAACAGCGGCGTCCTCGTCCTTGGCTTGCTCGTAGCCGCGATCCTTGTAGATGCGCTCCTCGATGAAGATTTTCTCGAGCGAAGCAAAGAAGAGCGACTCCATGGTCTCCAGTCGCTGAATCTCGAGTTCGCGCTTGAGAATATCCTTGGTGTGGTCAACGCTGAACTTAAGCAGGTGGGTTGCCGTGAGGAACTGTGGCTTCTCGTCCTTGATGACGCAAATGTTGGGCGAAATGCTTGTCTCGCAGTCGCTGAAAGCGTAGAGTGCGTCGATGGCTTTGTCGCTCGATGTTCCTGGTTGCAGGGTGACTATAATCTCGGCGGTAGAAGATGTGTTGTCCTCAACCTTCTTAATCTTAATCTTGCCTTTCTCGGCGGCTTTCAGAATAGAATCGATGAGAGTGCTGGTGGTCTTGCCGTAAGGCAGATCCTTGACTAGCAGAGTCTTATTGTCAAGCTTCTCAATCTTGGTGCGCACTCTCACGTTGCCGCCTCGCTCGCCATCACGGTAGTTGTTAACGTCGACATATCCGCCAGTGGGGAAGTCGGGGTAAAGCTGGAATTCCTCGCCCTTGAGATAGGCGACAGCAGCATCGAGAATCTCGTTGAAGTTGTGAGGCAGGATTTTGCACGAAAGACCAACGGCGATACCCTCGGCACCTTGAGCCAGCAATAGCGGGAACTTGACGGGGAGGGTGATGGGTTCGCGGTTGCGTCCGTCGTAGCTCATGGTCCAGTCGGTGACCTTGTTGTCGAAGGCAACCTCGAGGGCAAACTCACTCAATCGTGCCTCGATGTAACGAGGTGCAGCAGCACCGTCGCCAGTGAGGATGTTACCCCAGTTACCTTGAGTGTCGATGAGCAGTTCCTTTTGTCCCAGCTGTACCAATGCGTCGCCAATGGATGCGTCGCCGTGAGGATGGTAGTGCATGGTGTCGCCCACGATACCTGCCACCTTGGTATAATGTCCGTCATCGCTCTCCTTCATGACATGCAGGATGCGTCGCTGCACGGGCTTGAGGCCGTCCTCGATGTGAGGGATGGCGCGCTCAAGGATTACGTAGCTGGCATAGTCGATGAACCAGTTCTCGTACATACCCGAGAGCTTGAGGCGCTTGTCCTTCTTGGTGCTATCGGTGCGAGGATAGGATGTTGGGGCTTGAGAATCGGTTGTTGGGTTGGAATCAGTGGAATCAGTGGAATCGCTGGAATCAGTGGAATCACTTGACTCACCTGACTCACCTGACTCACCTGACTCACTTGACTCGGTCATACTCCCCCCGGCCCCCTCTATCTTAGAGGGGGAGCTCTCCTTGGACTCGTCCTGCTCTTCCTCTATCTTAGAGGGGGAGCTCTTCTTGGACTTTTTCTGCTCGCTCTCTGCGTTGGAGGTTGAGTTTTGGTTTTGAGCGTCGTCCTCGATGGGCTCCATGTCGTTGGGTATGTTATTATCGTCGTTCATTTATAGGTCAAAACAGTATATAAAATATCTATTATACTAAAATTAGTTGGCAAAGTTAGTAATTTTTGGTGAGAAAAACGACATTAAAAAGAAAAAGTTTGATCAAACAACTTACACAACCTAGAAACAACTTGAACAACTGGCTTTAATCAATGCACAATGCACAATAACGTTGGATACTGGGTGGGTCGCCTGCGGCGAGAAATCTAACAAATATTTATAAATCTCACAGGTGCTGGATGGGCGCTTCGCTTAAAATTTATTGAAAATTAGGTTGAAAATTGCAGAGACGCGCGCAATTATACTTTAATAATCTCACAAAGTTGCACCCATCGTTGTCGCAAGGCTTGCTTACGCCAGATTATTTATATTATCTTGCCATAATTCAATCTGTTTTCTGCCATCGGCAAAGATAGCGGTTTCACTTAAAGAACTCTAAGGCTCACTCGGCGACCGAGTCCTTGAAAAATCT
>CADAZN010000022.1 GCA_902792435.1 uncultured Bacteroidales bacterium | reverse complement strand
GGTCGATAGGGCATCGTTGGCAAAGAGTCTATTGCGATTGTCAAAGATAGAGGCCATGTTAAGATAGGAGTATGCCAGATTATTGTCAAAACCGTATAGCTTAGACAATTCCATTGATTTATTCAAATTCTCGTATGCCTTCTGGAAGTCATAATAGTAGGTCGCAGAGATATAACCGATATTGTTTAGTGCTCTAGCAATCTGATATATCTCTTTGCTTTCCAAATTGTTGTTTTGGGCACGACCGGCAATGATACTGTAACATACCATCGCGCTGTCAACCCAACCTTTATTTTGAAGGTAATCCTGACCACGACGCATCAGTTCTTCGGTAGAGACCTTGACCCATTGATTATACTGTTTTACGTTATAAGCATTAGCATCTAGCATCATAACTGATGCCAGCAGCATTATCAATATGGCATATAATTGCTTCTTAAACATTAGCGCAAAGTAAGGCAAGTAGTTTAAACTTATTGTCAGCAATAAGATGGATATCAGTATTGTTCGTTTAAAGCTAGCAAATATAATAATAATATCCGAGAATGACGCATTCTTTTCAAAAAAATGCCGTATTTGTGCAATCTCTCACTTCTAAGTTACTTTCACCTCTTTGGCTTATCAGTCAAGAAAAAGATCGTAGTAGATGCGGTGGGTGGCGCCGGTGTGGGTGTTGATGTAGTTGCTGGCGGCGCTACCTGCTTGCTGCAGGGCGTCGTTGTCGCTGAGCAGGCGGTCGAGGACAGCATGGCACTGCTGTGCATCGTCAATAGCAAAAGCTCCACCACACTGCTTGAGTTCGAGAGCCTCGCGGAACTTCTCGTGACGTGGGCCGAAGATGACGGGAATGCCGTAGACGGCAGCCTCAGGAACATTGTGTATGCCGGAGCCGAATCCTCCGCCCACATAGGCCACGTCGCCATAGCGATAAAGCGACGAGAGAATGCCAAAGCAATCTATTATCATGCAGTCGAGCCGTGATGGGTCGTCGACCTGGTCGAGCTTGGTGTAGCGTGCCACAGGGCGCTTAATGCGCGCCATCATCGCATCAAGACGACTCTCGTCAAACTCATGTGGAGCAATGATGAGCTTCATCTCGGGATGCGAGTTGAAGTAAGGGATGATGATATCCTCATCAGGTTGCCACGAGCTACCCATAACCAATGTGAGCTTGTCGCCACTAGTCATAGCTGCTATCTCAGGAAATTCCTTGGCTTGCGCCTTGATTTGCAGCACGCGGTCGAGACGTGTGTCGCCACACACCGTAACGTTATCTATACCAATGCCGTGCAGCAGCTCACGCGACTCATCGTCTTGAACGTAGAGGTGGGAGAAGCAGCCAAGCATCTTGCGGAACATTCCGCCCCATGGCTTGAAGAACGACTGATTGGGCCTGAAGATTGACGATATGATATAGGTGGGCACATTGCGCTGCTTGAGTTGCTCAAGGAAATTGCCCCAGAATTCGTACTTCACAAAGATTGCCATCTTGGGCTTCACCACATCGAGGAACTTCTTGACACGTCCAGGAGTGTCAACCGGCATATAGCACACGGCATCTACCTTGTCGTAGTTCTTGCGCACCTCATAGCCACTTGGGGAATAAAACGAGAGCAAAATCTTGGCATCGGGCTGTTCCTCGCGCATTTTTTCGATGAGAGTCCTGCCTTGCTCAAACTCGCCAAGCGATGCAGCATGAATCCAGATGTAGCCACCATCGGGATCAAGTGTCTCTTTCAGATAAGGAATAGTTCTTGCCTGGCCTTGAACAGTAAGTTTAGCTTTGTGGTGCCAAGGTGAAGCCAAGTGCATCCCCCAGCAAGTAGCGGCCATCGCAATGTTATACAGGAAATTCATTTAAAGTATAGGATTAGTTAGAATTGTGACTGAAGGGGTAAACCTTTAGTTCCTTTTCTGCCTTTTTTATGATTTCTCCACAAGTTCTGATCTAAATAGAAACGCACTGCGAGCTGCTGCCAGAATGAAGTCGACTTGTCGGTGGCGTGAAACGTTAAGCGCGCCTCAAGGTTGACAAAGTCGCGTTGAAATATTGTTGCAACAATGTCGGTGCGACTGTAAAACTTGTTGTGATAGAACTGGTCGCCCTGATACAGTAGTGAGGCATACTTGTCATAAAGAGGCATTTGGCGCTGACCAGCATATATATTCTCGGTGAGTCGCAGCCATTTCCAACCACCCGCAACAGTTCCAATGAATCCTATAGGTACCTGCCATTTATTATCGGCTGAGCGGTCGCGATCAAACGACATCAATGCGCCTGCCTGCAATCTTATGAATGAATCATATGACTTGTTAAAGAAATGAACAAAACCTATTTGAGGGCTGAATATAGCATTATCTACAACTCCCTGGTCGTCGTTGTGTTGTTTGCTTTTTGCCAAGTGGTTATAGCTTAGAATTGCCGAGATATCAAATATATTGTCACTTCTAATAGAAGATTTCCACCCCAATATGCCAACTACCTGAAAGGCTTCGCGGCGATTGTTGGTCTGTAATTGTCGCCAGTCTAACCAAGAATGAAGCCAGAAGTGTTTTTTGTCAACTTTAATCAAGAATCCGTTGATGTTGGGACGCACATAGCTTATTGAATCATTGAACAGAAACGATGGCACGCTCACGTTGCCCCGGGTACCTACATTCAAGGTGTTAACCTTCAACTCGTTGGGAATCATACCAAACTTAAAATCATAGCCCTTCTTTCTGTCTTCGTATCGATAATATAATGCCGGCAAGACCTTGTAACCATGCATATGGTCGTTCATCGGTTGGTACCAAGTGACCCCGCCCATAATGCGATGTCTAGTTCTGTCCATCGACACACCAATCATTGGCGTGATGCGAGTGAAGATGTTGGTGCTCGATGGTGCCAAAGCAGTCTCGCTCTCGCGATTATTGAACACAGCATTCATGTCGATGCTCCACTCAAGTTCTTGCGAACTTAGGGTGAACACCGACACTAATGTCATCAATATCGTGGACAACCAGTAACGCATGATTACTCTGTTACTGGTTTGATATTCTCGATACCGCGCTCAATGCGGGCGATAATTTCGTCCTTGCCCATGAGCTCGGCAATGTCAAACATGTGAGGACCCTTACACTCGCCCACAACGGTGAGACGGAAGGCGTTCATCACATTGCCCATGTGGAGCTCGTTGTCCTTAATCCATCCGAGCACTATTTCCTCGGCGTTGGCGCTTGTCATGTCGTCAATGCCCTTGATAACCTCGATGAGGCGATGCATAGTCTCGGGTGTATCCTCTTTCCAACGTTTTTTGATGTCCTTGGGGGCATACTCAGTTGGAGCCTGGAAGAAGAACTTGGCATTGTCCCAAATGTCGCCCACGAAGCTGATGCGGCTCTTAATCATGCCCACAGCGCGGGTGATGTATTCATCGGTGAATTGTGAAGCGTCGACTCCATGCTTTGCAAGCTCGGGCTTGAAAATCCCGGCCAGCTCAGCGTCATCCATATTGATAAGATACTCGTGGTTGAACCATTTGCCCTTCTCGAAGTCGAACTTCGCGCCTTTCTTTGAGCAGTGGTCGAACGAGAACTGCTTGATGAGTTCGTCCATCGAGAAAATCTCCTGATCGGTGCCTGGATTCCAGCCAAGTAAGGCAAGGAAATTGACAACAGCCTGAGGCAGATAGCCACGCTCACGGTATCCGCTGCTAATGTCACCGCTCACGGGGTCGTGCCACTCAAGTGGGAACACAGGGAAGCCCAAGCGATCGCCGTCGCGCTTGCTGAGTTTGCCCTTACCGTCGGGTTTCAACAATAGTGGCAGGTGCACGAACTGTGGCATTGAATCCTTCCAGCCAAATGCCTCGTAAAGCAGAACGTGCAATGGCGCGCTTGGCAGCCACTCTTCACCACGAATCACGTGAGAGACTTCCATCAAGTGGTCATCAACAATGTTTGCCAAGTGATAGGTTGGCAGGTCGTCGGCACTCTTGTAGAGCACCTTATCATCTACTACCGAACTGTTGACAGTCACCTCACCACGAATCAGGTCGTTGACCTTAACCTCCTGGTTGGGCTCAATGAGGATGCGAACCACATATTTCTCGCCTGCAGCGATGAGCGCATCAACCTCCTCTTTTGGCAATGTAAGAGAATTGCGCATCATGCCACGGGTCTTGGCGTCGTACTGGAAATTGGCTATTTCTTTGCGCTTAGCGTCGAGTTCCTCGGGGGTGTCGAAAGCGATGTAGGCCTTGCCATCATCGAGCAACTGCTTCACATACTTGCGATAGATGTCGCGACGCTCGCTCTGCTTGTAAGGACCATAGTTGCCACCCTCACGCACACCTTCATCAATTCCGATGCCGAGCCATTGCAGGGCCTCGTTGATATAATCCTCGGCACCAGGCACAAAGCGGTTGCTGTCGGTATCCTCGATGCGAAGAATCATAACACCGTCGTTTTGACGGGCAAAGAGATAGTTAAACAATGCAGTTCTCACACCGCCAATGTGAAGCGGTCCAGTGGGTGATGGGGCAAATCGTACCCTTACTTTCTTATCCATTATAGTAGTTATTTTATTTGTTTCAAAAAATCGACTGCAAAGATAGTGATTATTTTAGAGAAAAGAGCAAAAGCTATCACAAGAACATCATTATTTTTTTAATAATGTAAAAAACAAAGATTTTGAAAATTGCAAGTTTTTTGTTGTTTGAGACAAAAATTCTTATCTTTGCACTCCATATTAATCGGAAAATAAAGGACAACATATGAAATCAAGGATTCTCACCCTAATGATGGCATTAGCATCATTGTTTTGTAATGCCAACGTAACCCAAGAATTTGAATTAAGCAAACACTGGCAGTTCAGCCACGACAAAAAGAGCTGGCAAGAAGTAACAATCCCTCACGACTGGGCAATAAGCGGCCCGTTTGATAAGAAATGGGACCTTCAGGTTGTCGCTATCAAGGAGAACGGCGAGGAGACCGAGACCGAACATAGCGGCCGTTCAGGAGCTCTGCCTTGGATAGGCGAAGGTTATTACAAGACACAGATTGTGCTACCCGAGGGCACCGAGCGCGCCGAGTTGCTCTTTGACGGTGCTATGAGCGAACCCATAGTTTACCTCGACGGCAAAGAGGTGGGACGCTGGGCCTATGGTTACAACGCCTTCAGAATAGACATCACACCTTATATCAACAACTCTGACTATAAAGGGGAGCTCGAAGTTCACCTTAAAAACGTTGAGGAGAGCAGCCGTTGGTATCCAGGTGCAGGACTTTATCGCCCCGTGAAACTCATCACCAGTGGCCGTGTGGCAATAGACACTTGGGGTATGGACATCCACACAATAAAGGTGGAGAACGATACAGCACTTGTCGCTGTAGACAGCCAACTCAATGGATGTGTAGCAGGCGAATACCCAGTAATCACTGTAGCAATTACCGACCGCAATGGCAAGGTCGTTGCCGAGACACAGCGCCGCATTGCATCCGACGGCTACTGCCGCATGGAACTAAAAATGCCTCACGCCAACCTGTGGTCGCCCGAATCGCCTTATTTATACAAAGTTAACACAACCGTAGAACTCAATGGCCAACTTGTTGACCAACGCACCGACAATCTGGGCGTGCGCACTGTGACGTTCAGCAAAGAACACGGTTTCCAACTCAACGGCGTGACTCGCAAATTCAAGGGAGTGTGCCTGCATCATGACCTAGGCCCATTGGGTGCTGCCGCCAACAAGGCCGCACTTGCCCGTCAGCTCAAGATAATGAAAGACATGGGCGCCGACGCCATCAGAACTTCACACAATATGCCCTCGACATGGCAAATGGAACTGTGCGACAGCCTTGGCTTGATGGTCATGGCCGAGAGTTTCGACTGCTGGAAAGACCCCAAAGTGAAGAACGGCTACAACCGCTTCTGGGATGAGTGGTGGAAGAAGGATATCTATAACCTCATTATGAACCACCGCAACCACCCAAGTATTGTGCTGTGGAGTGTGGGTAACGAAATCCCCGAACAATGGAAAGAAGAAGGTGCCGAGCGCTATGCTGCACTTGTGCACTGGTGCCATATGCTTGACCCAACCCGCAAGGTAACATGCGGCATGGACAATCCCGATGCCGACATCAAGTGCGGCTTTGCTCAGCAAGCCGACGTGCCAGGCTTCAACTACCGCACCCATCGCTATGAGGACTGCATCAAACAACTGCCTCAAGGATTTGTGTTAGGCAGCGAAACAGCATCGACCCTCAGCAGCCGTGGCATGTATTTCTTCCCCGACACATGCGCAAAGATGCTCGAGCATGAAAACGGGCAGTGTTCGAGTTATGACACTGAATATTGCTGGTGGAGCAACTTGCCCGATGATGACTGGCGCCTACAAGATGACTTCGACTGGACAATTGGTGAGTTTGTTTGGACTGGATTCGACTATCTAGGGGAGCCTACTCCTTATGATGTCTACTGGCCATCGCGCAGCAGTTACTTTGGCATCGTTGACCTTGCAGGTCTGCCTAAAGACCGTTACTACTTGTATCGCAGCCATTGGAACAAAGAGAGCCACACCATACATCTGCTACCACACTGGACATGGCCCGACCGAAAAGGCAAGGTTACGCCAGTATATTGCTACACCGACTACCCTACTGCCGAGCTCTTTGTGAACGGAAAGAGTCAAGGTAAAATCAGCAAAGACCCATCAACCCGTCTTGATCGCTATCGCCTGCGCTGGCGCGACGTGGTGTACGAGCCAGGCGAGATTAAGGTTGTGGTCTATGACGATAACGGCAAGAAGGCTGGCGAAAAAACTGTGAAGACAGCCGGCAAGCCCCATCGTCTACAACTTGATGCCGACCGCAGTGTGCTTAATGCCGATGGCAACGACCTAGCATTCATCACCGTGAGCCTTATCGACAAGAACGGCACTCTGCTGCCCGATGCCGATGATGAACTGCAATTCAGCGTTGAGGGTGCTGGCAACTTCCGTGGTGTGTGCAACGGCGACGCCACCTCGCTGCAAGTGATGACCCAACCACAGATGAAGCTATTCCACGGGCAGCTTGTGGTTGTGGTACAAGCCAGCGAAACAGCAGGAGATATCACACTTCGCGTTAAGGGTAATAAGGGCTATCTGAATGGAGCAATAAAGCTCAGGAGCAAATAATTTTTAGTGGTAAATGATGAGATTTTTATTTAAACATTTAGTATTGACTGTTGCCATAATCGCATTGACGATTGGGGCGCAGGCACAAGATTTTGAGAAATATTTCAGCGACTCAACACTGAGAGTAGACTATATATTAAGTGGAAACGTGAAAAGCCAGTCGATAGCCGTTGACGGCATGAGCCGCATGCCCGGCTGGTATGGAAAGCGACAAAACCTCACTAGTTTCTCTGTGCATGGAGCAGCAACAATCGACATGCGTCTTGCCGCCACTGGCAAGCTGATTTATAGTCACACCTTCAGTACCTTGTTCCAGGAATGGCTCGACCTTGATGATTCTCATCTAGCCCCTAAGGCCTTTGAATGTGTGGAACTGCTTCCTATGCCTCGTGACTCGGTAATTGTTACAGTTAACCTATATAACCACCGACAGCAAGTAACATCAACCATAGAGCACAAGGTCAACCCCACCGACATCACAATTGTGCACAAGGGCGAAGGGAACCAAGTCCCCAAGTATGTAGTCCTCAATGAGCCAAAGCAAAAAGACAAAGTCATCAACATTGCTTTCGTAGCTGAAGGTTACACCCAAGAACAGATGAATGACTACCTTGCCGATTGCAAGAAAGGCGTGGAAGGTCTTTTTGGGTTTGAGCCCTATAAGCACCTGCGCGACCGATTCCGCGTGATAGCAGTACTCACACCGTCGCAAGATAGCGGTCCTTCAATACCTAGTGAAGGCGTGTGGCACAACACCGCTATGGGATCAAGTTTCGACACTTTCGGCATGGCACGCTACCTTACCACCTTGCGCATAAAGCAGATGCACGACGCTATTGCGGGCACTCCCTATGAACACATCATTGTAATGGTTAATACCGACCGCTATGGCGGAGGAGGCATCTACAACACATTGAACCTGTTGATGACCAAGCACAAACTCTTCATCGAAGTGCTGGTGCATGAGTTTGGCCACTCATTTGCCGGACTTGCCGATGAATATGCCTACGAAGGCGAGGAGCCCAATGATTTTCCTCTTGATGTAGAGCCTTGGTCGCCCAACATCACCACTCTGGTCAATTTTGATAGCAAGTGGAAAGATCTTATGCCTAACGGCAAGACCATAATAAGCACCACCGACGACAAGAACTACGACACCCAAACTATAGGCCTTTATGAAGGTGCTGGCTGTGTGCTCAAGGGTGTATACCGCCCCACCCCAAACTGCATGATGAAGACCCTGAAGATTCCCACTTTCTGCCCTGTGTGCAGTAGATCTATAGAGGATATTATCAACTTCTACACCAAATGAGAAAAATTATCATTAGCATATTGTATAGTCTGGCATTGTTCAACGCCGGGGCTCTTGATATTGACTACAGTAACGACAGCAAGGTAGCCGCAGGGCTGCGCTTAAACACGTCAATATTTCCTTCATTAGACGTGGAGATCACAGGCGAGTACCGTCCTTTCCGTTATATAGGCGCCAATGCAGGTCTTTTAATCTTAACTCCATTCTCCAATAAGATTAATAACAATGTCGAATTCTTTGAATTCGTTGAAGACGAAGACAAAAAATACCTCTGGGAAATCAATAATTATCGCGATGCCACCTACCGTTTTGCATTCAAAGCCGGCTTGCAATTCACAACACCAGCAATAATGCTCAGCAAGAATGAAATGGGCCTCTCGCTCAGGTTGTCGCCGGGAATCACAATTCCAATACCAACAAACGAGAGCATAACTGTGAGCAAATTCGAGGTTTTCACAAAAGAGGATATCTTTGGAGATGAAGCTGAGGGTTCTACTGAAAGAGTTTTGATATTTGACTCCGAAGAAGACATTAAAAACTCTGGCGCCAAGACATTATACTGGCATGCAAGAGCCGAGTTAGTGCTAGAATATGAGGAGCAATGGGAGTTCTCGGTGGGATACACCTATAGTAATCTCGACATCTATGGTGGTAGCCGAAATATTGTGGTGCATGGCACACCTTTAGTTAAAAGCGAAAAAGGACCATTGCATTCTTTCCATCTAGGACTTACCTATAAGTTTTAATATCAAAAAAGGTTCCCTCATTTCAGTGAAGGAACCCTTTTTATTTAGCCGCCATTAAGGCCTATTTATCAATATCAATGATTATGTAAGACTTTGAGCCTAGTCCAATAGACTCGGCGTAATCGGTGATGTAGGTGCCGTGTTGACGGTTGATGCGCTCGATGAGAGGCTTGTTGTCATCACCAGGCTTGCCGTTGTAATTGAACACCTTGTCAAGACACGCTTGATCAACAGCAACGGGGTCGAGACTAGCGAGAATGCCCATATCCTTGAGCATTGGAGCGTCGGGAGTGCCGTCGCAGTCGCAATCAACACTCATGTTGTTCATCACATCGATATAAACAACATGTCCACCCATATAGTTGTGCACCGCTTGGGCAGCTGCAGCCATCGACTCGAGAAATAGGTCTTGAGTAGGTCCAGCAGCAATGTAGTCCTTGGTCCACGCAAGTTGAGCGTCGTCGGTCTTTCCTGCGCTATGGATATAAGCTTTACCAGCAGTAGAAGCTACGCCGATGCTTGCGTTTTTCAGAACTCCACCAAAGCCGCCCATGGCATGGCCCTTGAAGTGAGCGAGATTGATCATGAAATCATAGTTAGCAAGATGGCCTCCCACAATGTCATACTTGAGGTGCTTTTTGTCCTGAATAGGAATGCGAATTTGGTCATACTCATCCATAATATCCACGGCAAAGATTGAGTCGAAGCCATGCTCGTGGATGGTTTGCCAATGCTTCTTCACGTCCTGACGCGAACCACCATAAGCAGTATTGCACTCCACGATAGTGCCATTCACCTCATCAACCAAATTGCGAATGAGAGTGGGCTTGAGATAGTGGTTATTGCCACCTTCACCAGTTGAGATTTTCACTGCCACACGGCCCGAAGCCTCAACGCCTAGTGCCTTATAGATTTTCACTAGTCCCTCGGGACTGATATCACGTGTAAAATACACTTTGCTTTGAGCTTGTGCTAGCACAACAGTGAGTGCTACTAAAAATAATAATAATGTCTTTTTCATTGTTATGATATTATTGGGTTTATATTCTTGTGCAAATATAGTGATAATTCCTTTATTCTTTGTAATTTTGCAAGAGAATTATTTTTTATAAGACTATTTTTATCAATGTTATACACGCTCATAGCACTCGTGTTGGGGTTTTGCACCCCAATCCAGACGGCAGCCAACTCACGCATGCGCCAGCTCGTGAGTTCAGCCCCATTATCAACGCTCATATCTTTTGCGGTATCAACCATAGTGCTCATCATTGTCGCGCTCATCGCATCCATCCCACTGATGCCCTCTCAACAGGCCTTTCACGACGCGCCTTGGTGGAGCTGGTTTATAGGCGTCATCCCACTCATTACCATTACCATAGCCATCCATCTCTTCAAGGAATTAGGCCAGCTCCAAGCGATGGTGATTCCCATGTTCAGCCAACTGATATTCAGCTTGTGCATCGACCATTTCGGGTGGTTTGGGGCTAGAGTTATGCCTTTAGGCTGGCAACGCGCCATCGGAGCCTTGTTGCTGATAGTGGGCGTGACCTTGGTGGTCATCATCCCACGACTAAAGAGCAACAACAAGACTGATAATGGCGGACTGCGAAAGGTTCTTTGGCAACTGGCGGCGGTGCTATCAGGATGCCTCTCGTCTGTGGTTGGAGCAATTCTTGCCTCACTAGGGCAGGTAATCGGTTCGGCAATCCAAGCCACGACAGTACTTTTTGCTATTGCCACAGTAGTAATGATCGTGTTTTGCTGCATTAATGGCAGCGTGGTCAAAATTAAAAGAGCATTTACCACCGATGCCCCTTGGTGGATTTGGATGGGTGGCCTACTTGGTGCAATAATCGTCTATGGCAACGCCTGGCTCATACCATTGATTGGTGTCAGCGTCTTTATGATGGCGCTACTCATTGGCCAATTTCTGCTCAGCCTCTTCATGGAACGGAATGGCTGGCTTGGAGCGCCAAAGAAGCACATATCTTGGGCCCAAATCGCCGGCATCCTAATAATGTTAGCAGGAGTATTCCTGATAAAGTTCTAGTCTATCCTAAGGCTAGTGTTTTCCCTACATTTTTTGTAATTTTGCAAGACAAAACCACTTATTCATGAGACAATTCAACGAGAAGCAGCTAATCGAACTTGAGAAGATGATGAGCGGTGAGCCCTATGATGCAAGCGACAACACCGAGCTGCTCGACATCCTGCAAGAAACTCAGGAGATGTGCCGCGACTACAACTACATCCGTCCCTCACACCACGATGAGAAGACTGCACTGATTAAACGCATACTTGGTAAGACTGGTGAACGGCTGAAGGTGATACAACCTTTCTTCTGCGACTATGGCTTCAACATCGAAGTGGGTGAAGATTTCTTTGCCAACACCAATATGGTGATTCTTGATGAGGCCAAGGTGACTTTTGGCAATCACGTTTTCATTGGACCAAACTGCTCGTTCTACACTCCATGCCACCCTCTCGATGCCGAGAGCCGAAATGCCGGCAAGCAATGGTCACTGCCCATCACTGTGGGCGACAACGTGTGGCTGGGAGGCAACGTGACGGTGTGCCCTGGGGTAACAATAGGTGCCGGCAGCGTGATTGGCGCTGGCAGCGTGGTCACAAGCGACATCCCTGCTGGAGTGCTTGCTGCGGGCAATCCTTGTCGTGTAATAAAAATACTATGATACTTGACAAACTCATATTGAAAGGCTGCGACGACCATTTCACTGCGTGGCAGACACAGCGCGGCGAAATCTCCCAAAATGACCCTTACTCGCAGTGGAACCTGTGTGACTACACTGGCGATGATGCGCTGAAGGTGCTTGACGCTCGCATGCAGTTCTGCCAGCAATTGGGCATTGACCTCGACCACTTGGTTATGCCAAGGCAGACTCATAGCACCAATGTCAAAGTGCTGGACAAAAAATTCGTTGATGCCTCGATCGAAGAGCAAGACTCGGCGCTCGAGAGCGTTGATGCGCTGGTGACAAAGCTGCCGGGGGTGTGCATCGGGGTGAACACCGCCGATTGCGTCCCCATCGCCCTTGCCGACCCCAAGAATGGCGTTATAGCCATTGCCCATGCGGGATGGCGAGGAACTGTGGGACAAATTGCGGCAAAAACCTTTGAGACGATGTGCAAACTAGGCGCAAATGCCAGCAACATCGTTGCGACAATGGGTGCGAGCATTTGCCAGGAATGCTTTGAGGTTGGCGATGAAGTGGTTAGAGAATTTGAGCAGGCAGGCTTCGACATGTCGCCCATCATGAAGCGCAATGCCATGACAGGCAAAGCGCACATCAACTTGCAAGAAGCTAACCGCCAAGTGCTTATAAAAGCTGGAGTAAATCCAAGCAACATCACCCTGCCCGAGCATTGCAGCCGTTGTGAGCACGACCACTACTTCTCGGCCCGCCGTTTGGGCATCAACAGCGGCCGCACCTTCACCGCAATCCTAAAACAATAATAGCATACAATTCTTTTGGTGGTTTTAAATGAAATAGCTAATTTTGGAGTTTGAATAAAAACATACTACTATGACAACAGCAATTTATACTCTCACGTCGCAGTTGCACGACGCAGCTGCTGTGGATGCCGCTACACAGGAATTCCTGGGGAGACTGGGCATCGAGTACCAACTGATGGGCGACGACTTTAAGGACTATGGCGGTCATGACCTGGAACTGATTTATGTGCGTACTGGCGGCACCGAGGGGCTTTTCAAGAATGAACTGCCTCGCATGCTGCGCCAGTCGAAGCAGCCTTTCTTGCTGCTCACCACGGGTAAGAGCAACTCGCTAGCGGCATCGATGGAGATTCTGTCGTATCTGCGCCAGCGAGGCCTCAAAGGCGAGATTCTGCACGGCTCGGACGAATATATCAAAGGGCGCATCACCACGCTGCAGCAGGTGGGCAAAGCGATGCGCGAACTTAACGGCTGCCGCCTGGGCGTGATAGGCGATCCTAGCGACTGGCTCATAGCCAGCAAAGCGAAATATCGCACGATAGAGGACAAACTGGGCATTGAGCTTGTGAATATTGACATGGAAGAGCTGCTGATGCTTTTGGACCGCATCCCCGCCGACATTAATAGCGACCTCGCCGAGAAAGCGCCTAATGACACCATCCGCCAGTCGCTGACAGGTGCCGAGCGCATCTATGAAGCGCTTAAGCTCATCGTTGAGGGCTATGACCTGCAGGGCTTCACCATTCGCTGCTTCGACCTCTTGACAGCGGTTAAGAACACCGGTTGCGTGGCATTGGCGAAATTCAACGCTCAGGGCATCGTGGCTGGCTGCGAGGGCGACATCCCCGCCCTACTGTCGATGAAGATTGCGCAAGCTGTGACCGGCAAGAGTGGCTTCCAGGCCAATCCAGCACGCATCAACCCCGAGACAGGCGAGATGCTGTTTGCCCACTGCACTATCCCACTCGACATGGTCGAGAGCTACGAGCTTGACACTCACTTTGAGTCGGGAATTGGCGTGGGAATTCGTGGATTCATGAAACCTGGCCCTGTGACCATCTTCAAGGTGAGCGGTGGCCTAGGACGACACTTCGCCGAGGAAGGTGTTCTCGTTGAGAACCAAGGTAAGCCCGACCTGTGCCGCACTCAGCAAGTTATCCAACTCAATGACAAGGACGCTGCGAAGTATTTCTTGACCAGACCTATAGGCAACCACCACATAATCATGCAAGGCCACTACAAGGCTGTGCTGGACGAGATACTTTAAATAATGCATAATGGATTAGGGATTAGAGATTAGGGATTAGAGACTGATAACTGACTACTGATAACTGACTACTGATAACTGACTACTGATAACTGATAACTGATAACTGACTACTGATAAATAAAATGAAAGAGACACCGATATTGCTGCTCACGGGATATCTGGGCAGCGGAAAGACAACACTGGTAAACCATATTCTCACTAATGAGCAAAACATAAAATTTGCCGTCATTGTCAATGACCTGGGCGAAGTGAACATCGACGCCAGCCTCATTCAGAAGGGCGGCATCGTGGGCCAAAAGGACGAGAGCCTGGTGGCACTGCAAAACGGCTGCATTTGCTGCACACTCAAGATGGATTTGATTGAGCAGCTGAACGACATCATGAAGCTCGACCGCTTTGACTACATCGTGATTGAAGCAAGCGGAATTTGCGAGCCAGAGCCCATTGCGCAGACCATCTGCTCTATTCCAAGCATGGGGCCGGAGTATATGGAGAACGGCATTCCACGCCTCGATTGCATCGTGACGGTGGTCGACGCGCTGAGAATGCAGAGCGAGTTTGCCTGTGGTGAGGACCTGAAACGACGCGACATAGGCGAAGAGGACATCGAGACACTTCTCATCCAGCAGATTGAGTTCTGCAACCTAGTGCTGTTGAACAAAGCGTCGGAAGTTGAGCCCGACGAGCTCGACCGCATTCGCCACATCATCCACGCACTGCAGCCTTCGGCCCCTATCATCGAGACCGACTATGCTATGGTAAACCTCAATGACATCATCAACACTAACCTGTTTGACTATGAGAAGGTGGCAACCTCGGCTGGATGGATTCGCGAGATAGAACGCCCCGCCACCGAGGAAGAAGAAGCCGAGGCTCATCATCACCACCATCACGATCACGATGAAGAGGCCGACCACGATCATCACGATCACGATGAAGAGGCCGACCACGATCACCATCACGAAGGCCACCATCACCACCACCACCATCATGACGAGGGCGAGGCCGAGGAATACGGCATCCAGACTTTTGTTTACTATCGCCGCCCGGCTGTTGACATCCACAAGTTTGACCGCTTTGTGGCTACTAAGTGGCCCAAGAACGTAATTCGCGCCAAGGGATTAATCTATTTCAGCAATAATCCCGACATGTCGTTCCTGTTTGAGCAAGCTGGCGTGCAGAAAAAGCTAACGCAGAGCGGCCTATGGTTTGCGACAGCGCCCGAAGATGAGTTGCGTCGCATGGTTGAGTACAACCCCGACATACTGCGCGACTGGGACGAGCAATATGGCGACCGCATGGTGAAACTCGTGTTCATTGGTCAACACCTCGATACCGAGCAGCTCACCCGCGACCTCGACGAGTGCCTTGAGAAAGCATAAATCTACAGCGAGCCACTAATTCAACTAGTGGCTCGCTGGTTTAATTATCAAGAATATTTGTTATAAATATCTTAAAAAGGAACGTATAAGAAACCAATAATAGAAAAAAACACTACTTTTGCACCATTAAAAATAGTACTACCCGAAAAAAGAGCCTTTCGAGTTGTATTAATAATAAACAAAGGCTCGAAACCAAACTTAACAAACAACAAGAATGAAGAAACTTTTACTTATTGCAGCAATGGCTGTGATGACATTAGGCGCTTGGGCACAGAGTGCAAGCGACTATGGTATCGTTATGGAACAACCTGCCGGTGAGTTGAGAACCTACGACCGCGCTGGTTATGCCTACTACTACAGTGGCGAGTATATTCGCCGTGGCGCTCAAACCGGAACAATCGACATCGTGTTTGGCGAAAACAACAAAGTGTATTTCAAGCAGCCACTCTCGAAGCTCGAAATCAACTCGTGGATTGAAGGCACACTGAGCGACGACGGCACTACCATTACCGTTCCTATGGGTCAGAACGTTGCTTATGACGCAGAGGTGAACGATGTTATCACCCTTGCTATGCTCGACTATGATGATGAGTATGAGGAATTTGCGGTGCGCAACAGTGCTCAGTACGTTCAATTCAGCGTTACTGAAGACAAGATTAGCTTGATTGGCACTTCGACCTACGTTGTATTTGGCGCAGTTTATGCAAATAGCCAAGAGTGGGCAGGCTATGCCGACTATAACAGTGTCTACACTCCCACTACTCAAGCCGAGGACGTGCTCGTTGAGCTCCCCGCAGGCGTTGAAACTCAGGTTTACACCTTCGAGGCCAACGGCTATGACGGCACCGCATTCAAGTACAATGTAAATGTGGGTATTGACAACAACGACGTTTATATCCAGGGCATCTTCAGCGACGTTCCCCAATCATGGATTAAGGGCACTCGCAACGGCAACACCGTTACCTTCGCTCAAGACCAATACATTGGCCAAGTGGCTGGCAAACCCAACTACATGGCTGGTGGTCAAACCAATGCCTCTGGTCAAAAAGACATTTGCGATTTCGTTCTTGCCTATGATGAGGCTACCGACACCTACACCAACGTCACCGATTACCTGCTCCAGAACACCACCAAGGGCGTTGTTTACTATGTTCAGGCATTCAACAACATCGTCATCACTCGCAACGTGAATGATGGCGCCTACACCATTCCTTACAGCGAAAGCTTTGAGACTCAGGCTGCTTTCAGCGAGTTCACTGTTATCAACGCCAATAATGATGGCCGCACCTGGACCTATGGCGGCACAGTTGGGCAAAACGTTGCTTACCAATGGGATAGCAACAACGCTGCCGACGACTGGCTAATTACTCCCGCTCTCATCATGGAGCCCGAGGTTGAGTATGAATTTGGCATCGATGCTAAAGCATCAGGATATCCCGAGCGCCTTGAGGTGATGGTTGGCGCAGAGCCTACTGTTGAGGCCATGACCACCACTATCATTCCAGCTGTTGTGGTTGAGGGCTATGATGTGGCTCACCACACAGGTCGCTTCACAGTTCCTGCAAGCAAACTAGATGGTAAGTACTATATTGGCATCCATGCCATTAGCGACGCTGACCAGTTTGTCCTCACCATCGACAACCTGAGCGTTGTTGTTGCCGAGCCATCGGCCATCAGCGAGGTTAATGTTGATAGAGTTCAAGACAACAACTACTACGACCTCATGGGCCGCAAGTATGACAGCAACAACCTGCCAGCTGGAATCTACATCCACAACGGAAAAAAGATTATCGTTAAGTAATCAAAAACGATTATAATTAATGAGGGCGCGACCAACTTTAGGCCGCGCCCTTAGTATTATTCTTCATGCCCAAGATACACTGAATACTACTTGATTATCCAATGGGCAATGCGGGCCGAGCCTCGCTTGCCTCGCACAATGCGCTTGAAAAGACGCGGCATAATCTTGCGGTAAATCCACTTGCGGTTGAGCACAGAGTAGGCTTTCTGTGCAGTAGGCTTTGCTAACTCGGGGTGGCCCTCACGATGATAATGCGCAGCAAGGACGAGCAATCGATAATAAAGCAAATCGTAGTAACGTTGCTTGTTAAGTAGCGACGAATTCTTGATATCAAGCACCATCGTACGTAGCGAGATTTCCCACTTACCGTGATTGACGCTGAAATTTGTTCCAGTTATAGAGTTCTCGCCGCCATAAATGACGTCGACGCGCGGCTTTCCTTCAAGATAACCAATCACTGGCTTAGCTAAAAGAATACGCAGCCCATATTCAAAATCGTTCCAATGCGAAATATTATTATTCCATACAATATTTCGGATGAAATCGTGACGAGCACAAAACGCTTGAGTAGCGAGCACGCTGTGAAGGATATGGTTGGCTATCAAATCCTTCTTGTAGAGCGGCATCGCTGTTTTCTCGCCAATGTCGTTGACCTGGTTGCGACGGCAGATGATGACGTCGACTTGCTGCGGTGATGACTCAAAAGCATCGACATACTTCTGAATGAGACGTCGCTCCATCAGGTCGTCACTATCGAAGAACATAAGGTAGTCGCCAGTAGCAAACTGCATGCCACGATTGCGTGCGGCACTCGCCGTGTGCTGCTTCTCTTGCGTGACAATAACTTCAAAATCGGGGGCATTATTGTCGATTTTAAACTGATTGAGCACCACAAGCGAGTCGTCGGTAGAGAAATTGTCGACCAGAACAAGCTGCAACGGACGGTAGGTCTGTTCAACCACAGTCTTGAGCGTGCGTGGCACCAAGTTGGCACGATTATAAACGGGAATAATTATCGATACTGTTTTCATATTGACTCCAAAATTAGACAAATTCTTGGTCAAAAACAAAAAAAACAATAAATTTAGATAAATTAGGCGGCGCTTCGGAAATAAAAATCAAAAACTTCGTCTTTGATTTTGTATTTCTCTCAGCTTGCACTAATTTTGCATTTTTAAAGGCAAAAATCACTACAAATGAAGATACTGTTTGTTGGCGACGCAAGTAATTTGCACAACTGCTTGGCCCAAGCTTTGCGAGACTTGGGACATACTGCAATTGTAGCCAGCAACGGTTCGCACTGGATGGACACGGCTCGCGACATAGATTTGAGCCGAGGTCCGGGCAAGATAGGAGCTGTGAAGTATGTCATCGATGTGCTTAGGGCGTTGCCTAGCATGCGCGACTTTGACGTAGTGGTGACTTGTGGCCACATTTTCCTTGACCTCAAGCCAGGCAAGGTGAGGCGCGTTTTTGACTGGCTCAAGCGCCACAACCGCAGCATAGTGCTGAGCGCGCTGGGCACCGACTACTATTACTACCACGCCTGCCACGATGGGAAGACCTATCGTTACAGCGATTACATGATTGGCGACAAACCTTCGCCCTATGCCCTTTCGCCCGAATATCAAGCTAAGCATGAGAATAATTGGAAACTGCCGCTGATGCGTGAACATTGCGAACACATTCTCAATAATATTGACGGAGCTATTTCGTGCCTATGGGAATATCACGAATGCTACAAACCACTGCTTGGCGAGCGCCTTGCATACGGCGGAATCCCTATCGACACCCACAACGTTAAACCTCACATAATTGAGGAGGAGCCCCAAAAGGTTAAGTTCTTTATTGGAGTGCAACGTGACCGTAACATACTGAAAGGCACCGATTTGCTTCTTGAAGCGGCACAACGAACCGTGGACCGCTACCCTAGCCTGTGCGAACTCACTGTGGTGGAAAACGTGCCCTATGAAGAATATGTTCAACAACTAAGCCAGTCGCACGTGCTGCTTGACCAGCTCTACTCTTACACCCCTGCCACCAATGCTCTACTTGCCATGGCTCGCGGACTTGTGGCCGTGAGTGGCGCCGAGCCCGAATACTATAATCTCATTGGCGAGCACGACAACCAGCCTATTATCAACGTTAGTCCTCTCGTCGAAGGTGACATCGATGCCAAGCTGGAATGGATAGTTAAGAACAAGCACTTGCTACCCGAACTGAGCCGCAGCAGCCGCGAGTTTGTAGAGAAGCACAACGATTCTCATGTTGTAGCACACAGGCACCTCAATTTCTATGAACAAATTTTAAAACAATGACACTAGAGGTACTGATAATAACACTTGATGAGGGGATAAACAACATTCCTGCTATGTTGCTGGAGCCACGCAAGGGCATTGGTTACCTTGTGTCGTGGCAGCATAGCGATGGAAAGGAGCAAGATGTGCCTAACGAATTGCGACGTCCTGATGTGGAGGTACATCACCTTGCAGGACGAGGCATAAGCCGCAACCGCAACAATTGTCTGCGTCACGCCACAGCCGATGTGTGCCTGATTGCCGACGATGACTGCCAGTACACCCACGAGCAGCTCCAGGCGGTGATTAAAACCTTTACCCAGCATCCTGATGTAGATATTGCCACCTTCCGCTATTCAAGCGAAAATAACAGCAAGATATATCCCGCACAGAGCATTAATTTAGCCACACTGCCCAAAGGATACTACGTTTCATCGATTGAGATTGCCTTCAAGCGAGAAAGCGTTCAGGGCAAGTTTTGGTTTAATGAACTCTTTGGCTATGGAGCTCCACTATCATGTGGAGAAGAAGAATTGCTTGTGCTCACCGCTAAACAGCATGGACTAAAATGCCAGTTCTTTCCCATCGACATTGTGAGACACGACGACATTACCAACACTATTAACAACATAAGCAAAAGCAGCATGCTGATGGGGCGTGGTGCCTATACCTACATAGCCCATCCACTGTCGTTCATAGCACGCATACCACTTAATAGTTACCGCCTTAAAAAGAAATATCGGGTTCCATTTTGGCATAGTGTCAAGAACATGCTAGCTGGTGTGAGGTACTACAATAAGCACCGCCACGACAAGCAATCATACCAATAAAACGAGGATGAGTCTGTTTGACTCATCCTCGCTACTATATAATTATCTAATACTATTAAATATACTTAGAGATAGATGCTTCGAGCTGCTCGATGTTGGCTACACGTTCCACAATCTCACCCTTGCGGTCGATGATGAATACTGTGGGGATTGAGGTGACATTATAGGCACCGGCATTGCGCGAATATTCGCCATCGGGGTCGCGCATCACAATCCAAGGCAGAGAAGCCACCGATTGCATCCATTGTGCCTCGTTATCATCGAGACACACTTGGAAAATCTCAAATCCGCGACCTTTGTATTTAGAATACATATCATTGAGCAACTTGTTTAGCGAAGGCGAGAAAGTTTGGCTTTGCATGGTAAAGTTGAGCAGAACTAAATTGCCATGTGAGGAAACTTCTTGCAAACTTTGCATCTTACCTTTCTTGTCGGCAAGCTTGATATCAATGAGTAATGCCTGAGTTGCAACAATGGTATCGCCAGGAGCAGCCTCACTGCGACGCTGGCTCAATCCCTGCTTGAAGTTGTCGACCATATAACCAGTGCGTGGGTCGTTGGGGCGGAAATTGGAAAATGCGTTTGTCACAGCACCAATAATCTTGAAATCCTTCTTATCAAGAGGGTCAAAGAGCGGTTTTTCACCAATGTATTTGTTAATGAGGTAGAACGATACTATTCCCGCAGGATCTTTAACCAAGTCACGACTCAACTGATCTTTCCACTTGATGAACTCCTCACTGCTAGTGTCACCTTTTTTGGCAAACATGGCAGCCTTCTTGTCAATGTTCATCATTTTCACCGCGTTGTCGCTACCTGAAAGTGTATAGTCCTCATCAAACTTCTTGATTGAAGTCTTAATCTCAATGTTATCAACACTGTCGATTGGGAAATATATGCTCTTGTCGCGATAGCCCAAGCGGTAGATATTTGGATACTCTGGAGCATCCTGGCTAAAGGAAAATTTGCCACCGCTAGTAACTACACTGTCAACAAATAGCCAGTTTCCATTTACACTTGTTTCAAGGAATAGTGTAGTTGTATCGCCGGCACCTTCAACAACGCCGCTCACTTTAAACTTGTTACTGTTGCAAGAGCACATCAAAGCCACAAGAACAGCCAGAAACATTAATTTCTTCATATTGTGTAATGTTGTATGTTTTCTTAAAAAATCGTGCGAAATTACTGCAATTTGATTTAATGAGCAAATATTTTATTTAAAATCCCATGATAATGCCGGTGGTGAAGGGCGTAAAGACTGTGGCATATCGCTCTTGAAGAACGTGGCAGGGACTATACCGCACATAGGCACCAATAAATTTCCACTTCACTCCACCCAGAATGTCAACCGTTACAGGCACTGGGTGAATCTTGTTGCTCGACTCCTTGACTTTCTCGCCATTAAGAGTGTAGATAGTCTCAACGCTAGCATGAAGATTGAAGTTTACCACTGGTCCAGCAAAAATATCTACCGTGTTAAACAGTCGTTGACGCACTAGCAACGGCATGGTTAGTGAGAACACTTTCACGCGAGAAGACTTAGGTTCAGCACCTTCGGGATATGGACCTACCGATAGATAGTCATTGTTCTGCTGGAACCGCACGTTTTTATTCAACTTAAAGTTTCGCCAGTCAATGCCCAGTCCCATAGTAATGCGTTGGCCGTGCCGAGTTTTAAACTTGGCGCCAATCACGTTGAGCCAGCCGATGTCAATGCTGCGACCCATGTTCACGTCGATGCCACTGGCATTGTCCCAGCCAATGACAAAACCACCTGTATATATATTCCACCCCACACTATCGGTGCAGAGAGGATACCAGTCAACCTGAATATACTCGTCAGTGTCTTTGCTGCCGGCCCACGATGTGAGAGCCGCAACAACACATATAACAATTACTAATAATTTCTTCATGGTGCAAAATTAGTGCAAGTCGAGTGAAATACAAAAAGAAAGACAAAGTTTTTCTTTTTTACTTCCAAGACGCCGCCTAATTTATCCAACATTAGTGCATTAGAAAAAACAACCCTGAGCTTTTTGCCCAGGGTTGTGTAGTTAAGTGTGTTTGTTGATTATTTCATAATCTTCTTTACAGTGCCGTCGCTGAAGCGAACGATGTTGATGCCTTTCTGCATCTCACGCATTTGCTGGCCATTGATGTTGTAGATAGCCTCGATGGTGGCATTGCTGTCGCTGCTCAGGGAGTCAATCGCGGTGTTTTTAGGATTGAGAATGATAATGATTTCCTCGTTTGAACCAGCTTCGCAAGTCACGACTCCAGCGGGAATAACCACATAATAGGTCTTTTCGCTATCACTTGTGAAATAGTCAACAAAGCCGTCGTAATCGCTACCCCAAACATGAAGTGTAGTCTCGTTGTTCATGGTGGCATACCAGCTGTCAAGTGGACTAAGGGTCTCGCTGCTACCGATTTCGCCAACGTAGATTTTTACATCGGGATTGTTCTGGGCAACAGTCACAGGTTGGTTGAAGGTTACCTCAAACGAGAAAGTTTGATACTGCGCAGCGTTGTCTCCCGACGTTGGACTGGTTGATACAACTTCTAGTGGCAGAGCCTGTTCAATAATATTGTAGTAACTCCACTCGGTAGCTTGATAAGCGCTCTTGCTGCCCTTGGGAACATAGAGAATAGCGCTAGAGTTGCTATTGTAGAATGGCATGTCATAGTCCTCATAGTAATCCATAATGGTGGGAGGAACAGCGCTCAGGCAGGTTATAGACTGCAGAGCAGAGCAGTTGTGGAGAGCGTGAGGATAAATCTCGGTGATGCCCTCGGGAATAGTGAGTGATGTCAGCGATGTGCAGCTGGCAAATTCGCCATCATTCAAGTAATATGGGCTAGAGGGAAGAACCACCTCGGTAAGCTTCGTGTCGGCAAAAACCTGCTCGTCAATAAAGTTGATGTTTTCGGGACCATCAAGATTGATTTCGCTCAAGAGGCTGCTCTCGAAGCAAGCATAACCCAGAGCGGTAAGTTTCTTGTTAAGCGTGATGCTTTGCAGCTCGCTGCCCCAGAAAGCACCACCAACGATTCCCAAGCAATTCTCATTTACCACATGGGTGGTGACACCTGTCATCGGTGCCATTTGAAGTAATGTCTTGTCAGCGGTGTAGAGCACGCCATTTTCCATAACAAATGCGGTGTTGGCTGGATCCAGGGTAATTGTGCTCACTGCTGAGTTTGCTATAGCGCTTTCTCCTATGGTTGTAACGCCAGCAGGGATATTGATGGCGGTGAGAGCCTTGTCGTTAAGGAAAGCCTCCATGCCAATTTCCTCTAATGTCGATGGCAGGGTGATGCTGCTAAGGGCTGTGCAGTTGTTGAACGCACCATCGCCTATTTTCTTCAAGCCCTCGTTGAGGGTCACTGTCTCGAGTTTGCTGTACAAGAAACATGTTGAACCAATCTCCTCGGTCGATGCAGGGATTTCAATGCTAGTGGCTGCCAACTTGTAGAACGCTGCGTTGCCAATGTGCTTAACACCATTGCCCAGGTCCACCTGAGTTAAGCAAGGTTGGTAGCTAGAGTTGTGCTGGTTGTAAAATGCACTATTGCCAATCCACTCCACGCTGTTAGGGAGAGTGAGATTGGTGAGACCAAGGCTGGAGAAGGCATAGTCACCAATGTACTTCACTCCATCACCAAAGGTAACGTTGGTTAGGTCGCTGTAATAGAAAGCCTGGGCTTTGATTGTTTCAACCGAACCAGGGATTACCGCCGAGATTAGATTACTCCACTTGAATGCGCCTTCGCCAATGGCTTTAACATCATAGGTCACGCCACCATTCTCGACAGTGGAAGGGATTTCAATACTAGTGGCTGCGTTGTCTACACCGCTACATTCAACAGTGTTTTCACCTGTCACTGTGTAGGTGATTTGACCCGAAGTGAAGGTTGTCTGAGCTTGCATACCGAGGGCAAGCAATGCCGTTGCGGCTGTTAAAAGGTAATTTTTTTTCATTTTCTTGAATTTAATAATTTAGGTAAATAGGAATATATTTTACTATTACTTTGCAAATGTATGAAAAAAAACAATCTCCCCAATTAATCCTTCATTTTTAATTCCCCATAACGACCAAAATTGAAGAAAAAAACAAAACTATTGACTTAATTCCCCTCATAGCCTCTTACTTTGTGACAAGTCATATAATAAAAACACCATGCAACTTTCTCACATTTTCTAGTAGGTGATTTGCATATATTTCGAAAAAAAATGCTAAATTTGTGGCGTGGAATGGGCTTGGTGCCAATTTAAATGCAGCAATACAGGCATCTAGCAACAAATTAGTGAACCAAACATAAAAGGCTGACTAATCAGGATTTTTACCAATAAATATATACTAAACTTTTATTCACATGAACAAATTCAACAAATTCATTCTTGCCACCATCTTTGTTGTGTGTGGCACAATTTCGGTCTTTGCAGGACAAGACGAGCAAAACGGCCATGCCTATTTTACGCAGGCCGAGTTACCTAACATGGTAAACTTCTTACCACCCCCACCTGATTTTGAGTCTTCGCGCTTTGCTGCCGACCAGACCCAATACCTTTGGGGCATTCGTCAACGCCAAGACCCTGAGCGCGCTGCAATGGCTATTCGTGATGCTGTTTATGGAATGCAAACCATCATTCAAGAGTTCTGCCCTATTCTCGGCCTTGAAATCAGTAAGACAGGCACTCCCGAGTTGTACACCCTCATGCAGGACGTAGGTGCTACTTGCGACAGTATTAGCGACCGCGCAAAACAAGAGTATAAACGTACTCGTCCCTTCGTGTACTATAACCAGCAAACCCTTGTACCAGAACAAGAGGAGTCGCACATCAACAACGGTTCCTACCCTTCGGGACACACCGTTCTCGGCTGGACTATGGCATTGTTGCTGTCGGACATCAACCCCGCTGTTGCTGACCAACTTTTGGCTCGAGGCTATGAGTATGGTCAAAGTCGTGTAATTGCTGGATACCACTGGCAGAGCGACGTGGATGCAGGACGTCTGGGTGGATCAGTTCTTTATGCAAAATTGCAAGGCAACCCACGTTTCCGCGAGCAGTTGGCTAAAGCTCAACAAGAATTTAATCAACTGACAGGTGGAACAAGCGGTGTTGCTGAAAACTCTTTCAGCATGCCAGTCGGTTCCTCGCAAGCTTACACCATCAGCGGAATTCGCGCTACAAGTGAAACACGCGGCATCATCATCCAAAACGGTCAAAAGATAATCAGACGATAAGTCATAACCTAATATTGTAGCGCCGACACCCATGCTAATCCCAGTGTCGGCGCTCATTTTATATATATGCCAAAGGTGATAGTGAGGCACATTACACAAAAACATAATTAAGGCAAGATATATTTTTTTGACAAAAACATTAACAATTTTGTTAGAATTTTCTTGCATAATTCAAAATTATGTTATTTCTTTGCAGCAAGAAATTTATTAACAATTTTGTTAACAAACGAGACACAATATCGCAACACAATATTAGTCAAAAGTTTAAATCAACTTAATAATATATGACAAAGCATCAAAACAATAAAGAGCAAGTTATACTTGCCGCTGCCAAAGAGGAGTTTCTTGACAAGGGCTATGACGGAGCTCGCACCACATCAATAGCCCGCAATGCCGGTGTTACCCACGCCATGCTCCACTACTACTTCAAGACCAAGGAACAACTCTTTGAGCGCATCTTTCATGAGACCATGGGCATGCTCGTGGAAGGTATATTAGAAGTTTTCACCCAAACTGAAAAGCCATTCAAGCAACGCATGGCCGAGGCTCTGGACATCCACTTTGAGGCAATCAGACAGAATCCCCGGTTACCACTGTTCATGATTAGAGAAGTCGCTTCACGACCAGAACGTTTTGCCGTTATAAAGAACATTATAAGCACCTTTGCCGGTAATGTACTTTTTACCATGCAAAAGGATATCGATCAGGCTGTATCTATCGGCGAGATAAGCCCTATAGATGCTACTACCCTACTGCTTGACATGATTTCTCTCAATGTGTTCCCATTCATTGTCAAGCCAGTTTATGAAGCTGCAACAGGACTCAACTTAAATGACGATAGCAACTTTTGGGATCTAAGGAAGAAAGAAAACATAGAACTAATAATGCGACGACTAACACCATCACAAGCATGAAACGAATCATATTATTATCATTAGGTGCCCTCATGTTACTAGGTGCCAATGCTCAACTCACCATTGAGCGCTGCCAACAGCTTGCTCGAGAGAACTACCCTCTCATCAGGCAGTATGGGCTTATTGAGCAAAGTAGCAAATACACCCTCGACAATCTCAAACACTCATGGTTGCCGCAAGTGAACCTGAGCGCACAAGCCACCTATCAAAACGAGACACCATCGTTCCCCGACCAAATGAAATCGATGCTCGCCACAAGTGGTCTAGAGATGAAAGGTCTTGCCAAAGATCAATACCGAGTCCAGCTTGATGTAAACCAAAAAATTTATGACGGCGGCAAAGCCAACAGCGAGCGCGCACTGAGCGAGGCTCAAGAATTGGAGCAAAAAGCACAGACCGACGTTGACCTCTACGGCCTCAACAAGCGTGTGAATGACCTATTCTTTGGCGTGCTACTCATGGATGACCGCATCAAGCAGACCGACATGACTCTGGAAATGCTCAATGGCAACCTCGACAAGTTGCAATCGCACGTTAGAAACGGAGTTGCCACAAGTGCCGATGAAAGTATGCTACGCGCCGAAATCATGACAGTGGAGCAAGGCAAGACAACCATGGTATGGAATCGAGATGCCTATAAGCACATGCTCGAGATTCTCATTGGTGAGCAGTTGGGCGGCCGAAGTCTAGTGCGTCCCAGTGCAACAGAGCCTGGAATGACCGTGATTAACCGCCCAGAATTACGGCTCATTGATGCCAAGATAGGCACCCTCAATGCCCGCGAAAAGACAATAAATGCCTCGGTTTTGCCTGTAATCAGCGCTTTTGGTCAAGCTTTCTACGGCTACCCAGGCTACAACACCTTTGAGAACATGATTAACCGTAAATGGTCGCTCAATGCCATGGTGGGAGTGCGAGCCACCTGGAGCTTGAGCAGCCTCTATGATCGAAAGAACAACTTGAGCAAACTCACAACCGCCCGTCAGCAAGCCGAGCTACAACGCGACGTGTTCCTGCTCAACACCCGTCTGGAAGCTAGCCACGAGAACGATGAAATCTCTCGTCTGCGTGAGCTCATAACTAGCGATGCAACCATAGTGAGCCTGCGTCGCGACGTGCGCCTTGCCGAGGAGTCGAAATTGCGCAATGGTGTCATCGACATCCATCGTCTTGTGGAGCGAATCACCGACGAGAACACCGCTGCCCAGTCGCAAATCATCCACAACATCGAGTTACTGAAAACCATATATGACTTAAAAAACACTGTAAACCAATGAAACAGATAATCTTCATCATGAGCATTGCTGCCATTGCCACGGCATGTAGCAACGACAACGATTGGGATGCCACTGGCACCTTCGAAGCTACCGAAGTAGTGGTTTCGGCAAAAGGGTCAGGCGAAATCAAGTCGCTGAACATCGAGGAGGGACAAGAAGTGGAGGCCAACACTCAACTCGGATATCTCGACATGACGCAGCTTGAAATACAAAAGGCGCAGTTCGACGCTAATCAGCTCAACCTCGACGCTACCAAAGCCGGCCTTGATGCCAACAAGGCACAACTTGACGCCAACAAGCAGCAAATGAGCGAGACCAAGTCAAACATGAACAGCAGCAAGAAGCAAATCGATGCCACCCAAAGTTCCAACGACAGTCGCATCCTCGACATCGAGAGGCAAGTCGCCAGTATCAAGCAGCAGATTGCCAACCTCAAAAAAGAGAAGGCACGCTTCACCGCAATGCTCAAAGACAACGCCGCATCACAAAAGCAAGTAGATGACATCAATTATCAAATTCTTGTCCTCGAGAAACAACTGGGAGCAACTCAGGACCAACTTAAGTCAAGCAACCAGAGCCTCAACAATCAGGGGCAAGGTTATGCCGCACAAAAAGAAGGTGTTGACGCTCAGATGCGAGGGGTGGACGCGCAAATGCGAGGCGTTGACGCGCAAAAGCGTGGCATAGATGCGCAAAAACGCGGCATTGACGCACAAAAACAAGGCATAGATGCACAAAAAGCTCTTGTCGACAACCAAATGCAGAACTCCATCATCATGTCGCCAGTGAAAGGCACAATCCTCACAAAGTATGCACAACAAGGCGAGTTTGCCACCACAGGCAAGCCCTTGTTCAAGGTTGCCGACATGAGCACCGTTTACCTGCGCGCCTATTTCACTAGCGACCAACTCGCCGACATCAAAATTGGCCAGCAAGTGAAAATCATCGCCGACTTCGGTGGTGGAAAGACACGTGAATACAACGGCAAGATAAGCTGGATTTCAAGTGAAAGCGAGTTCACTCCCAAGTCTATCCAAACCAAGGACACCCGCGCCAATCTCGTCTATGCAGTGAAAATTGCAGTGAGAAACGACGGCTACCTAAAACTAGGCTTGTCGGGCAACGTGAAACTCAAGTAACCTAATTCTATATGGACACTAGCACACTGGCAATAGAGGTTAATGGCATCAGCAAGAGCTATGGCACAGTCAAGGCTCTTGAACATGTGTCGCTCGAAGTTCAGCGTGGCGAGATATTCGGCCTGATAGGCCCCGATGGTGCCGGAAAGACAACTCTATTCAAAATACTTGTCACACTGCTCAACGCCGACGAAGGAAACGCTAAAGTCGATGGTCTTGATGTGGTTGCCGACTATCGCAAAGTGAGATCTCGTGTGGGTTATATGCCAGGTAAATTCTCGCTCTATCCCGACCTTACAATTGAAGAGAACATGGAATTCTTTGCCACCCTCTTTGGCGTAACAGTTGAGCAGAACTACGACCTCGTGGCACCCATCTACAAGCAGATTGAGCCGTTCAAGAAACGCCGTGCCGGCCGCTTGTCGGGCGGCATGAAGCAGAAATTGGCATTGAGCTGTGCCCTTATCCACAAGCCATCGGTACTCTTCCTTGATGAGCCCACAACTGGTGTTGATGCTGTGTCACGAAGTGAGTTTTGGGACATGTTGCACAACCTGCGCGAGCAAGGCCTATCGATTCTCGTTTCCACTCCCTATATGGACGAGGCAAGCCGCTGCGACCGCATAGCTTTGTGCAATAACGGACGCGTGCTCGATATCGACTCACCACAGCACATGGTAGAGAAATTTGACGGCAAACTCTACGGCATCAAGGCGCACGACATGTATGCTTTGCTCAAGTCACTGCGAGAGGAAAACAGCATCGCCAACTGCTACACTGCAGGCGAGTATCACCATTTATTGGCAGATAGCGGTTTTGACGCCCAAGCAATTGAGCAACGTCTTGTTGACCTTGGGCACGAAGAATTGGAAATCAAGCCCATAGTACCCGATATTGAAGACGTATTCATCAAACTCCTGAGCAATGAGCAACACTGATTTTATAATACAGGTGAAAGACCTTACCAAGCAATTTGGTACTTTCACTGCAGTCGACCACATCACTTTTGAGGTGGAGCGCGGCGAGATTTTCGGCTTCCTCGGGGCCAACGGAGCCGGCAAGACCACAGCAATGCGCATGCTATGCGGACTAAGCTACCCCACCAGTGGCAGTGGCACAGTGGCAGGATTTGACGTGGTGAAAGAAGGTGAGAAAATCAAGCGGCACATCGGCTACATGAGCCAGCGTTTTTCGCTCTACGACGACCTCACGATGATGGAAAACATGGAACTCTTCGGGGGTATCTATGGAGTTAAGAGCCGTGAACTCAAGGAGCGTGCCACAGCCCTACTCCATAAGCTCGAATTCATCGAGGAGCGCGACACAATGGTAGGTTCTCTACCCTTGGGATGGAAGCAGAAACTCGCGTTTGCCGTCGCCACCCTGCATCGTCCCGAGATAGTGTTCCTTGACGAACCCACCGGCGGTGTCGATCCCATCACGCGTCGCCAGTTCTGGGAAATGATCTACCAGGCGGCAAGCGAAGGCACCACAATCTTTGTCACTACCCACTATATGGACGAAGCGGAGTATTGCAACCGCATCTCGATGATGGTCGACGGCAAAATCAAAGCCCTCGACACCCCCGCCAATCTGAAGAAGTCGTTTAACGCCGCATCAATGGACCAAGTATTCCGAATCCTCGCCCGCGACGCCCAACGAGGAGACTGAAATAACTCATAATTCATAATTTACAATCAACTGATTGCTGATAACTGATAACTGACTACTGATAACTCATAACTCACATGAGAGGTTTTTTGAAATTTGTAAAGAAAGAGACGCTTCACATCTTGCGCGATAGCCGCACGATGCTCATTGCGCTGCTCATGCCTGTGGTGCAAATACTTCTCTTCGGCTTTGCCATCTCTACCGAGGTCAACAACGTGAATGTGGCCGTTGTTGTGCCAAAATGGGACGAACAAATTAGGCAGAGCATCAACAAGTTGTCCTCAAACCCATATATCACCTATAAAGGTGCCATTGCTGAACACGAGATTGACCAAAATCTGCGCTCGGGCAAGGTGGATGCCATTGTGGTGTTTGCCCACGATTTCGACCGTCTCATGACCCAGTGGAAGCAAAATGGCAATGGTAAGGCTGCGATGCAGTTCATCATGGATGCCTCCAATACCAACACCGCTCAGGCAGGAGCAGGATACCTAAACAACATCCTTGCTGGCGAACTCATGCAGAGCAACAGCCTGGTGGAAACCCACATGCTCTTCAACCCACAAATGAAGAGCGCATTCAACTTCGTGCCTGGCATTATGGGCATGATTTTCATCCTCATTTGCGCCATGCTCACCTCGGTAGCGATAGTTCGCGAAAAAGAAACTGGCACGATGGATGTGCTACTCGTCTCACCCGTGCGCCCGCTCACCATCATCCTTGCCAAGATGACGCCCTATTTCATCCTCTCGTGCATCAACCTGACGACAATACTGCTGCTGGCGCGTTTTGTGCTTGGCATCCCCATGTCGGGCAACTTGAGCAGTATCATCGTGGTGTCGCTGGTATATCTGTTGCTTTCGCTCTCATTAGGACTCCTCATCTCCACCATCGCCAAGCAGCAGATTGTGGCTCTCCTCATCTCGGCTGCCGTGATGATTATGCCCATCGTCATGCTTTCGGGCATGATGTTCCCCGTCGAGAACATGCCTGCCGTGCTCAAGCCTGTCTCGGCTATAGTGCCGGCACGATGGTATATCGATGCCATGCGCAAACTCCTTATTCAAGGTGCCTCATTCGGTCTCATTCTCAAAGACTTCCTCATCCTTGTGGGAATGACTCTCGCTCTGCTGGCTATCGCTTTAAAGAATTTCAAAGACAAATTAGAATAAACGCCCATGTCGACACTGAAAGTATTACTGAAAAAAGAGGTGCTGCAATTCAAGCGCAACTCATTTCTGCCCAGACTTGTGGTGGCTTTCCCCATCATGATAATGCTCATCATTCCTTGGGTGACGACGATGGACGTGCGCCATGTTAACGTGAGTGTTGTCGACAATGACCACTCGCAGCTTTCGCAACGCATCATCAACAAAATCAATGCCAGCGAGTACCTCACGTTGCACAGTGTAACTGGCGGCTTCGACCTCTCGTTCAAGAGCTTGGAGCACGGCGATGTGGATGCCATCCTCGAGATTCCGCAAGACTTTGAGAAAAGCTTTATTACTGGCAGCACCAAGAAGTTGAGCATCAGTGCCAACAGTGTGAATGCTACCAAAGGCAGCTTAGGTTCACAGTATCTCGCTCAGACCCTCGCCGCAAGCATCAAGGAGATGCGCGCGAGCCTCTCACCGGCACAAGCGGGAGACCTCGTCGTGATTCAGAACCGCTACAACCCCACTTTGGAATACCGCAACTTCATGATACCTGCTATCCTTGTGATTCTCATCATCATCATCACAGGATTCTTGCCGGCGCTGAACCTAGTGGGCGAGAAAGAGGCTGGCACAATCGAGCAGATTAACGTGACGCCAGTGAGCCGTTTCTCCTTCACCCTCGCCAAACTCATCGTCTATTGGGTAGCCGGACTCATTGTCATCACCATAGCACTGATTGTGGCTTGGCTGGTCTATGGACAAACGGCAGTGGGCAGCTTGCTCACCATCTACACCGGTGCTTTCCTCTTCATCCTTGTGATTTCGGGATTTGGCCTTATTGCCTCCAACATCTCATCAACCATGCAGCAGGCAGTGTTCTTCATGTTCTTCTTCGTCATGGTGTTCATGCTCATGAGCGGCTTGCTCACGCCCATCGAGTCAATGCCACAATGGGCACAATATGTGACCTACATGCTACCACCGCGCTATTTCATCTCCATTATGCGCTCAGTGTTCATGAAAGGCGCCACCTTCTACGACATGCGCTTCAACTTCCTCGCTCTCGCCATCCTCGCCGTGGTCATGAACCTAGGGGCAGCCCTCACCTACCGCAAGCGCTCATAAAATCAGCAAAATAACAAAAGTGCCGTGGTGGGCTCACCCATCACGGCACTTTTTAAGTGTATTATTTTCTACTTTCTTGTACCAAGGAGAATATTGTATATCACGGTGATATCAACGGTAGTGATAAAGCCATCACCGTCAACATCGCTTGTAGCAATATAAGTCTCATCGCCGTTGAGGAGATAATTATAAAGCGCTGTGATATCGGCTGTGGTAACATATCCGTCGCAGTTCACGTCGCCAAAGATAGACTGTCTGATTACTTCTATCACGCAGTTTGCGGTCAGCGAACTGCCATCATTAGTGGTAGCAGTAATAGTTGCAGTTCCGAGAGCCTTAGCAACAACAGTCACCACATTTTCCTCCACAGTCTGAATATCGACAATCTCCGGGTTACTACTCTCCCAAGTTACTGATCCATCAGTAGCATTCTCTGGTTCAACAAACGCTGTTATCTGCAATTCGTCGTTGATGAACAACGTATCATAATCAACATCGAGGGTCAAGCCTGAGACGAGAGTAGGAGCGACAGTAACCTCACAAGAGGCTGAGAGGCAGCTGCCGTCGCTGGTGCGCACGGTGATTGTTGCGGTGCCGAGGGCAACAGGGGTAACAACTGCCGTCAGGCCGTCGCCTTGAGGCTCAACTGTCACTATCGACTCGTCGCTTGACTCCCAGACGAGGCCGGGAGACGTAGCGTTCTCGGGAACATAATTCGCTGTCAAGCCAAGCGTCTCATGCATCTCAATGCTAGCTGACTCCTTATCAAGGGTCAAGCCTGAAACGAGGGTCGCAGCGACGGTCACCTCACAAGAGGCTGAGAGGCCGCTGCCGTCGCTGGTGCGCACGGTGATTGTCGCGGTGCCGAGGGCAACAGGGGTAACAACTGCCGTCAAGCCGCCTTCTTGGGCCTCAACTGTCACTATTGACTCGTCACTTGACTCCCAGACGAGGCCGGGAGCCGTAGCGTTCTCGGGAACATAATTCGCTGTCAAGCCAAGCGTCTCATGCATCTCTATTCTAGCCGACTCCTTGTCGAGCGTCAAGCCTGACACTAAAGTTGCGGCGACGGTCACCTCGCAAGAGGCAGAGAGGCCGCTGCCGTCGCCTGTTCTTACTGTAACCACAGCAGTTCCTAAAGCTATTGGAGTTACAACAGCATTTACGCCATCACCTTGCACTTGTACTACCGACTCATCGCTAGATTCCCAAACCAATCCAGGAGCTGTCGCATCAATAGGCTCATAGCTAGCTGTTAAAGCAACAGTCTCACCCATATGGATAGTTGCTGACTCCTTGTCAAGGGTCAAGCCTGAGACGAGGGTTGGGGCAACAGTCACCTCGCAGGTTGCTGAGAGCTCGCTTCCATCTCCTGTTCTAACTGTAACCACAGCAGTTCCTAAAGCTACGGGCGTAACAACGGCATTAGAACCATCGCCTTGAACCTGAAGCACAGACGGGTCGCTGCTTTCCCAAATGAGAGCCGGATCGGTAGCATCGCTAGGCTCATAAGATGCCAGCAAAGGAAGAGATTCGCCCATGTGGATGGTCGCAGTTTCTTTGTCGAGTGTCAAAGAAGAAGTATAGATAAAGCGAGTGACATTGAATGAGCACTCGTTGTCGCCGCCGGCGATTTTGTCGACAAGGTCGGCGGTGCCGGCTTTCAGGTTGTCGAACGAGAGCGTATAGGTGCCCTCTGGAACGCCGTCAGTGGTGGCGAACTTCATTGTCACTACCCTACCCTCGCCTGGTGCAATCTCGCTATTTGCTAATGAGTATATGAAGCAGCGAATCACGCCGTTGCCAATGCTGCGATGTGCCATCGAGAAGCCGTTGGCGCGCTCGCCCCATGTGTACTCATCGGTTGGCGTGAACCACTGGCTAGGGTAAGTGACATCGAACTGGATACCATCCACTGGGTCGTAGTTGCTCAGGTCAACGTGCAGAAGCAGAGCGCCATCGTTCAACACATCTTCGGCAGTGAAATGCAGGTAGTTTGGCGCAAAGCGTGAGCCAGTGACAACGATGTTGTGCAGGCGGTGATCGGGGTCATTGCTGTAGAGCTGCATCATTGCCTCAAATGGCGCCTGCTCCTGGCCGTTGAACGACACATGGAGTGTTACGCCCTGCCAAGGTTCAATAACCAATGGGAACGACTCGGCCACGGTAAAGCCATCAGCATTGAACACCACGCGGTCGATGCGCAAAGGAGCACTACCGTAGTTATAGACATTCACCTCGCCATTGGCGACCTCAGTCACTGGAGTGGCGCCAAGGTCAAGTTGGTCTTGAGCGTTCAACTGAGGGCTCTGAATGTCGATATAGCCCTCATACTTGTCGCTCAGCACGTCCATGTCCTGACCTTTATAGATGGCAGTAAGCACGGCTTTGCTTGCGCCCAGGTTGCAGCCATAGCGGCCATTGAGTTTCACGTCGAACGAGGCAATCACGCCATCGTTGCCGCTGAAGGTGCTGTTACCAAGCGAATAGGCAATGGCACGGAGCTTGCCATTGTTGTGAGTCACCACCAGTTGGTGGTCGCCTTTTCGGTCGCTCAGGGCGAACGAGCCGTCAACATATTGCAGCTGTTCGGGTAGGTCAAACTCAAACTGGAAGCCAGTGATGGCATCCATATTGTTCACTCGCAAGGGAATGGTCACAGTGCTGTCGGCGATGCCGCTGGCGTTCTCCACATGGAGCTCGTTGACGGCAAAGGGATCGGCAACAACGCGGATGGTGTTGGTACCAGCGATATTGTTGCTCAGCAGTCGCACGGTCTCCTCTATCGCGCCACGTTCCACGGGGCTGTAGGTAATGTCGACATAGCCAGTGTTGCCTGGATCAATCTCATAGGGGAATGGCGTCTCGCTCGAGAACTCCACAGCGCTTGGCTCAATGCCACTGATGATAAGCGGGATATTGCCCACATTGGTCACCTGCAGACTCTGGTGGTAAACGCTGCGGATGGGGATATGCCCAAAGTCGATGTCGCGCGTGGCGAGCTGCGCCTTGGCGGCAGCGATAGTGAGTGAGCCACTAGTGGCAGAGGCTTCGAGAGAGTTGCCGCTGGCATCGGTGATAGTGACCTTGGTGGCATCGAGGGCGATGGTCTGCGGCTCGTTGCCGAGCAACACCCGGAACGAGAGCACGTCGCCGCTGCCTGGTGCTATGGTCGCCATGCCATTGCTCCACACCATGATGTTGAGCACGCCGTCGCGTATGCCCACCTTGGCGCTGTGGCTGGCAGCTCGGGAGGTCAGCACCTCGCTGTTTTCCACCACAGTGAAGGCATCGGGGACGGGCACTTGCAGCTGCATGGCGCTCACGGGGTCATCGTTGGCGAGGGCGACGGTGAGCGTCACCTCCTCACCCGGCGCACCCGAGGCTGTGGGCAGCGACACCACATTCCCCGCCCTAGCCCAAAGACACGCAGTCACACAAATTATTATAAATAGAAATTTCTTCATTATCTTTTTTTAAACACAAATTGCCATGAATTTACCACGAATTATAATTAAAATTTATGGATAATTGATGGTAATTTGTGTGATAAAACTATTTAACTACTTTCACGCCGTTGACGATGTAGATGCCGTGAGGCAGGCGGTTGAGGTCGCTTGCCTTGCTTGAGAGCTTGCGGCCCATCATGTCATAGATGCCCTGTGGCACTGCCTGTTTGCCGTCGGTGTTGATAGTCTCCACTGCGGTGACGATGCTTGGTGTTGCCATCACGTTGTGGCCGTAGGCATCACTCAGGCGAATGTCGGCAATCTCGTTGGCGCCAATGTTCAGGATGGGGTGACGGCCAGCGCTGATGGTGCGGCCTGCCATGTTGTAGGCGAGGAACAGGTAGTCGTTGTCGGCAAGCCAAGTGCTCACCTTCTCAAAGCCGTTGAGGTCCTCGGTTGGAGTGATGCTGCTATTGCGAGGAGCATCCAGACTTACCTGAACACCGGCGAGGTCAACAGGAGTCTCTAGCCATACCACACCGTCCTTCACCCAATACTCTGCCACGCTCTCGATAGAGGCGGTAGCTGGAGCAGCATTCGGGTTAGTGATAATGCGGATAATGCCTATCACGTCAAGGATATCAATCTCAGTGTCGACATTCACATCGGCAGCCTCGAAGATAAACGGCCTTGGCTCCATGCCAGCGGCATAGTTCACAGTTGTGATAACATCTGCCACATCAACCTCACCACTGGCATTAGCATCGCCAAGGGTTGAAGTCAACGGAGTGGCAGCCACCACATTGCTGATATCATACTCCTTAAGGTCGGTACTCAGTACCTTGTAGTAATAGTAATAGGTCTCATTTGGAGTCACCTCATAATCGGTGAAATGGTCAGTATCAAGGTCGAGAACCATCTCATTAAGACGAACTGTATCAGGAACTGTAATCATTACACCAGTTGGATTACCCCAACGGTCAAGAGAGTCTACTTGAATATAGTTATAACGGTAAACATTAAATCCCATAGCGTCCTCAAAGTCGTTGTTCTCATTGTTCCAGGTGAGTTCCACATTGCCCATACCAGCCTCGGCAGCGAAACCTGTAGCCATTGAACCAGCAGCTTGAACGAGGACATTGAAACGGCTGTATTCATCTGGTATGTCAAAATGATCATGGTCTTTACCTCCAGTAACCTTGATTCGATTAAGACCATCGCTGTTAGTTTTGCCAGTAATGTCAAGGAAAACTGTATAAACGCTCGCGCTATCCTTCACACACCAGAAACCGTCTTTATCTATGGGAGTTTGAGTATATGGTTGACGCATACCCATCGATACCGAAGGCGTGAATGTCGTATCCATATCATCGCGGTTATAATACACCTCAAATTTATGACGACCTACACCTAATGGTGGCAACAAGTCAAACTCATCTTGAGCATCATAGCCATCTACAACAACTTTCCAAACAATGCCATGAGCCTCTTTATAGGGTCGTGTAGGCATATTGCTCAAATCGTATTTAACAAATCCTTCGCCATTATAACTATCTTTTACTAAATTGTGAACAATATTCTCGTTACTTGAACCTAAATACGAAGGATAATTACTTGTATATGTTTTCCCGACACCAACATCAACAGGACAAATTAAATATCCATTGTAATTATCGTCTTTATAAATATTATTATTTAAAACTCTGTCAGCATATGTAAAACCGTGTTGATTGGCATAATTACAAAAACGAGATTTATAACAACCGATTTGATTAACAAAATTTGAATATTTAATAAAATCAAAACAACTGCCAATATTCCATATTTCCATTGAAGGAGACAAAGAAAAGTCACAGTTTTCTATAGCTAATCTATATATATTATATCTATAAGGTGTTGAAAACTTACAATAGGATAAAGTGTCACAATCAAATTCATTCAAAAAATACCAATAATTTATCAAACGTACACAATGTTGTGCATAATCAACCCCTTCCATAATATCTTCTGTATTATATTGAGCCTGCAATTCTTTCATTTTTGCAATAATAGGCTCAATTAAAGGAGTTACAAATGATGTGTCTCGTAATAAATTCTTATAGTTTGACAGATCGAGGCTCCCAGAATTCTTCATAAATATTTCATCAGCAAAAAAATCTTGAAAGTTTACAAGAACATCTCCATCAATGATTTCAGTAGATGAAGTGAAATAATAATATGGATCAAAAAAAATCGGAGTATCTGGAGTTCTTTTAAATGTAAATAAAGTAGTATCTTCATTGGTATAAACTCCATGGTTACTTATTTTGTTGCCAGTACTATGACCATATATATAAGTTATATTCCTACCAGAGTTTATAAATTGAATTGGGTCTTCTGGTGTTCCTTTTGCAATAAGTTTCCCAGTAAAATTCAATTCATAATTACCTTTTATTTCAATCTTGGTCCCTGGCATTATTGTTACAGTGACATCTTCTGGTGTAGCAACGCTATTTGTTACGATGTAGTGGACATTTGGATATAAAACTAAATCATGGTCTATTACTCCTTTTAGCTCAACACCATTTTCAACCTCAAACACATGTTCCTGCTCAACACCAGCAAGAAGATTATCACTGGTGATTACTATTTTGTAAGGCAGATGCATACCATCGTATGCATTCTCACTGACATGAACCCTGACAGGATTCTTGCTCTTAAATGAACCACGACTATTAAGCGACCAGCCAAAGTCTACATTGTTGTCAAGCACTTCAATAGCATCCGTTGGAACATTTTCATCGTATGGTTCAATGGCAATCTTGATATTTTCGGCGTGCCCCCAGATGCTGCGGATGGTAGGCCAAATACTGATGGTTTCGCCAGCATCGAAACGACCATCGCCATCTCCTTCGCTATCATCAATATCGAGAGCAATAAGTGCAAGAGCCACTTGACGGTTGGTTTCATCAAAGCATGCTGCTTGATAAGCATTAAAGACGGCAAAGTCGATAAGTCCGCCATCTTTTGCAACTGCCATATCACCCATTAAACCATAATCTCGAGCGTAGTCAAAGCCTTTCACTTGCAAAATGCGAGAAATAGCACCAGCAACCATAGGGGTGGCCATTGATGTGCCGTTCAGCGACTTGTAGCTACCATTTAAGTAAGTACTTATGATTCCAACACCAGGAGCCATCAAGTCATAGTTCCACATCATTTCATCATTCCAAGTGACTTCTTGAGAAAAAGCCTTGTCCATATTGTATTTTGAAAAGAAGGGACCGTCAGGATCATAGTTGCTAAAGCCAGCAAGTTGACCATTTGAATCCGAAGCCATCACCCCCAATACAATGTCATAAGCACCTGGGAAATGTAAACCCGGGGGTGATGATAGATCATAAATACTTTTTGCATTATTACCGGCTGAGCCAACCAGTACTGCATAATTGGTAAGGGCTTTGCACAAAGCCTGATACTCTACAGCAGATGGAGATGGTCCATGACCAATGCTCATGCTCAGCACATGAGCGCCGGCAGCGGTGGCATAGTCGATGCCACGACAGATAGTGGCAATGTCACCCGTGCCATCGTCACCCATCACCTTAATAGGGAGGATTAGTGCATCAGGGTTTGCACCTGTTATACCAATGCCGTTGTTGCCAACAGCAGCAGCGATACCAGCACAGTGAGTGCCGTGACCGTTGCGATCCATGCCGTTGCCAATGATTGCAGTTCCTGCAATAAAATCCCAACCGTGCACGTCATCAACATAACCGTTGTTGTCGTCATCTTCATAATCTGCGCCTGAGGCTTCATTGGGATTTGTCCAAATATTGTCGGCAAGGTCGGGGTGAGTGATATCCACACCAGTATCGAGGATTGCTATAACTGGGCGAGTCTCATCTGTCTTGTCCATCGCCCAAAGCTGAGGCATATTAATTGCATTCAAGCCCCATTGCTGGCTGTAATATGGTTCAGCTTGATAAGTTGTGGATTCTTCTGTAGATTGAATAAAAGCAAGATAGTTTGGCTCGGCAAACTCCACTTCTTTTAGACCTTTAAGCATCTCAACAGCCTGGATGACATCCCGCTCCTCATTTTCCTCAAACTTAAGGCAATAGAGCTTCGAAAGGTTAGGCTCAACGATTTCACGACCTGAGAGCGCTTTAGCCTTGCGAGGTGCGCGGTTCTTGATGTCGCCAGTGAGAGGCATTAGTTTCTCTGCCTCGGTAATGCCAAGCGTGGTCATTACCTTGTCGATAGCACTCACGCCTGTTGACTTCAACTTGCCATTCTCACAATTGAGATTGACAGACGAGTTCTCTCGGAACTTGACGATGACCTGCCCAGGACGATACTGTGGAGCATACTGGTCAACCTTGTTGACCTCATCGTCGTTGTTGTTGCTCACCATCTGCGCCTGCAGCGGTAGGGCCGCTAAAAACACAGCAATAGCAAGCAAAATTGGTTTGAAAAGATAGGGATGTTTCATGATCATGTAGTTATTAAATTAAATTTGAAATTATCTTTAGCAGAGAAACTACTGAATTCGAGCCTAAAGCATTACCTGTCGCAGTAGCTCCAACTTGTTTTATGAATTCTGGTATAGCATCTTTTAAATTCTGCATAAAAGTTTTAGGGAATTCTGAATTATCTATTTTTTCTCTAATCTTTTTTGTGTATTTTTCTCCTTTTTTTCCACTTAGTTTTTCCAACAAATAGAACACATCATCACTGCTAAGTGTAATAATGTTTGAATTAAAAGAACTATCATAGAATCTATTATCTGATGCCAAAAGATCACTTATATAATTCCTAAGATATTTATCATTAACTGCTATTTGCAGTTTTGTGTCATGAATTTTAATTCTTGTATTAGTTAAGATTACTATTATTTTTTCTTTCAATTCCTCTTCATTATCTTGATAGACAAGTGATGTTTCATATCTTAATCGTTTGATTTTTGTTTCTGGAACTCTTAGCATTTTAGACATTCTGTAATCTGAAATTGAAGAACAATCATTTATTAATAGTAAATGCATTAGTTCAATTTCTAAATCATTTTTATTAATTTTCCCGAAATTATTTACAAGACGAAGTATGAAATCATCTATGCCTTGCCAATGCTTTATGTCATTTTTGTCATAAATTTGTTCCATAATTATTCTTCTCCTCTTTAGTCTCCCGAAAAAGGTTGTAGTTTTCGTGGTTGGTATAGAAAGATAGCGTGGAGACTTGTCTTGTTTATTGTTTACGAGGCTTCGGCATGCCTTCAACGAAATAAACAATCCACCCCACGCCGTGCCGATATATCGTCCCTTGATTCGGGTAGATATAGGCAAGCGAAGGCGTTTTGGATTGCTTCTCCTTCGTTGATGAAATTTGCCGAATTTCGTAAACAGGATAAGCAAAAACGCTTTCTTTATATGTCTTCAAGCTAGAGCTGGACTCTACCAGTTTGCCTGAATTGTTGCAAAAATAAATATATTATTATAGAAAAGCAAAAAATAATAACATTTTTAGCGATAATTGGTAAAAAGGACCAATTTGAACCAACAAATATAAAGTTCATAGTTCACAGTTCTGAGTTAATAGTTTTGCCACTCCTGGTTTTTCAATGCACAATTGCGTTAGATGTTCTTTTTGCCATGTGCTGCGCACATGAAAATTAGAGAGTCTTCGACTCTAAAATTTAAATAATAATTTGTTTAAGATTTGATAGATTTCTGCCCGCAGGGCACTAATTTCCACTCCGGCCAGGAGCGGGAAAAGAGTATGGTAGTGCTGGAAATTTGCATATTTTGGTTAATGGTTGTATCTTTGTGGTTTAATTAGCATTAGATATGACCGAGAGAGCTATTAAAGGCGTATTGTTTGACCTTGATGGGGTGTTGATTGACACCGAGGGAACTTACACGCAGTTTTGGGAGGCGGTAGACCGTCACTTCCCCACTGGCGTGGAGGGCTTTGCGCAGGTGATTAAAGGGTCGAACCTGCACAACATCCTGCACACCTATTTCCCCACTGAGGAGATGCGCGCGCAAGTGACCGAGATGCTCGACAACTTCCAGCGTGACATGCAGTATAATTACTTCCCTGGTGCAATCGAGCTGCTCAAGGAACTCAAGAGCAACGGTATAGCTTGCTGCATCGTCACGAGCAGCGACAAGAGGAAGATGGAATCCCTTTATAGCCAACACCCCGACTTCCCGAGCCATTTTGATGCCATTGTCACTGGTAACATGGTGAGCGAGCCAAAGCCGTCACCCGAGTGCTTCCTGCTAGGCGCCAAGATGCTGGGCATCGACATCAAGGACTGCGTGGTGATTGAAGACTCAATCAACGGCCTGAAAGCCGGCATGGCGAGCGGCGCCCACGTTATAGGTCTCTATACCACATGCTCCCGCGAAGCAATCGCTCCCCATTGCCACATGGTGGCCCCCACCATTGGCAAATTAACAACGCAATCAATATTAAATATCATAAACACATGAAACTGAAGACATTATTTTTCACAGCAATTATTGTTGCAATAGCTGTTGGATTTGCTGCATGCAACGGTAACAAGAATAGCACGCAAACCAGTAATGATGCTCAAAGTCAAGTAGTCGACAACAAGGATGAAGTAACTTTCCTAAAGTCTTTCCTTGACAAGTATATCACTCTCAGTGGCAAGCAAGCTCAAGACCTTGCAGTCAAGCACTTGACCGAGGACTTCTACAGCCGCTACATCGAGTTGTGCAACAATAAAGATGATAAAGTTGACCTGATTATGGAGCTAGCTTTAGACGAGAAAGTTGAGAAAGTCGACACCATCATGAAAGGCATTGAGGATCCAAGCAGCTTCATCGTCCAGGTTGAAGTGGCTGGCCCTGACGGCGAGACATTCTCCTCACAATATGACATGACAGTAGTGAACGAGAACGGCAAGTTCAAGCTGAGCGACAGCCAAATCAACGATTAAATTAGGGATTGGAGATTAGAGATTAGAGACTAAACACTCTAAACTGATAACTGAAAAAGTCCGAGTCAATTGTCTAGTCCGAGTCAATTGTCTATAATACTCAAAAGCCGAATGGCTAAGAAAACAACATTTAATGAAAAAAGATTTTGTCATTAATTGTCGTAAAAAAACTGATAACTGATAACTGACAACTGACAACTCAAAACTGAAAAAGTCCGAGTCAATTGTCTATAATACTCAAAAGCCGAATGGCTAAGAAAACAACATTTAATGGAAAAAGATTTTGTCATTAATTGTCGTAAAAAAACTGATAAGTCCGAGTCAATTGTCTATAATACTCAAAAGCCGAATGGCTAAGAAAACAACATTTAATGAAAAAAGATTTTGTCATTAATTGTCGTAAAAAAACTGACAACTGATAACTGACAACTGATAACTATATATGAAACGTAAAAACTTAAACCGACGAGAATTCCTGAAGAGAGCAGGCATTGTGACAGGCGGCGCTATGGCGATGATGGCACTTGATCCCATCACGAGTTTTGCAATGCGAAGCAAGGATGAGAAAGAAGGCGAAAACCTGATGACCTATCGCACCCAACATGGCACAGGCGAGAAGATATCGCTGCTTGGCTTTGGCATGATGCGCCTGCCACGCGACAATCAAGAGCTTGTAAATGAGCTTGTGGATTACGCTATTGCGCATGGTGTGAACTACTTCGACACCGCACCAATTTATGGTCGTGGCCTGAATGAGGAGATTGTTGGCAACGCTCTGAGTCGCCACTCGCGTGACAAGTACTACATTGCCACCAAAATGTCGAACTATGACGAGAAACTTTGGGACCTGGAAGAGGCCAAAAAGATGTATTACAACTCATTTGAGAAACTGCGTGTCGACTATATCGACTACTACCTGATGCACGGTGTGGGACAGGACGGTCTTAAGACCTTTGAGAAACGCTTTCTCAATAACGGTTTGCTCGATTTCTTGGTTAAGGAGCGTGAAGCTGGTCGCATTCGCCACTTAGGATTCTCCTATCATGGAAATGTGGAAGTTTTCGACTGGTTAGTCGACCATAACGATACCTATCACTGGGATTTCGTTCAAATTCAAATGAACTTCCTCGATTGGCGCCATGCTTCATTGAATAAGGAAGGACGAAAGAAAGATGCCGACGCTGAATATCTCTATAACAAATTAGCTAAAGCTGGAATTCAAGCAGTTGTGATGGAGCCTTTCCGTGGCGGCGCCCTATCGAAAATGCCTGAGGATTGCGTGGAACAGCTAAAAGCCATGCGCCCCAACGACACCGTTGCACAATGGGCCTTCAGGTGGGTTAGCTCGCATCCTAACATCCTCACCACATTGAGCGGCATGAACGTGATGGAGCACCTTGTAGAGAACGTGGCAACCCATTCTCCACTAGAGCCTTGCACTGCTGCCGAGAACGAGTTGCTCGAGAAGATTGCCGACACAATGCAGGGAATTCCCACCGTGCCTTGCACCACGTGCGCTTACTGCATGCCATGCCCCTACGGCGTTGACATTCCTGGCAACTTTGCATTCTACAATGAGGCGATGAATAACAAGTTGTTGCCACTGCCCGAGAAGTCAAGTCCCGACTATGCTGAGAAGCAAAAACAGTTTGCCAACCAATACATGAAGCACTTCCCAGCCAGCGCTCGCGCCAACCAATGTATGGACTGCGAAGAGTGCCTGAAGAAATGCCCACAACAGATTCGTATTCCAAACCAATTGAGCCGCATCAACAACATATTGCGAGGAAGGTAAGAATAATGCATAATGCACAATTGGGCTGCGCATTGAGCAAAAAAAGAGCGGATTTTCGAAATCCGCTCTTTTCTGTTTTCCGCAATAGGACACGCCAAAATGAAACCATAGCTGCGTGAGCATCGAAGATGCTGGGCGGGTCGAAGACCCGACTTCATTAGTAAGACCATGCAAGACCATCGTAGATGGT
>CADAZN010000021.1 GCA_902792435.1 uncultured Bacteroidales bacterium | reverse complement strand
GCTGTTGCCTATGAGGAAAACGGTAAAGTGTGGAACGTGAGAGAAGATGGAGAGATGGAACTGCTGTTTGATATCGGGCTTCATCCATACGAAAGTTTTATCGACGGTTATGTTCTTGCTGAGGACTTCGTCAGAGTGAATGGTGTGAGTAGAAAGCGACTAAATATATCAGTTGACTATGATGATGTCGATTATGATTACTACGTAGTTGAAGGAGTTGGTGTCAACAATAATTTTTTGCTAAGAGGGCATACTGGCAACATCGGTCCATGCGTCATGCTCTCGTGCAGCGAAAACGGGGAGATAATCTTCACAAAAGACGATTTCACAAAGAATGATGACTACGTCCCACTAGTTCGTGAGGGAGTGGTTTGGGAGTATATAGGTTACGAAAGCTCCCTTGGTCTTGAATTAGGTGAGGAAGTTGAGTTGTATACTCTTGAGTTTAATGGAGCGACAGAGTTAACCGATATTTTTGGAAACACCAATGTGTATCATAATCTTTATCGCACCAACTATGACGAGCAAGGAAATGCTCAGGAGCCGTACCTTGCCGCCTACGCAAAAGAAGAATATAGGCAAGTCGAGGCTATAGGCGTGAACTACTGGCCAGGCTTCGAGGTGCCCGATAGAGTTTACAACTTCTATGCTCCGATGTTCATAATCTCAACTTCTCCTGAATACCCATATCCATATAATATGGATAATGCCACGATGATAGATCTTGAAGTTGCAGGAACATTCAGGAAAGCATATCACATCGCATGTGACGGAAACAGCGAAACGGCAAACCCATTTATTGAAGAATTCAAGACCATAGAGGGCATTGGAGTTGACTGTGCATTCGGCGACTTGCTGATGCCATATAGGCCATTCTCCGCTGATGCCAACGCAAGTGACGGAGAGAAAATGTCTGGTCTCTCGGCTGTTTATGAGAACGGAGAACTGGTTTATAAAGGTTGCATGTATGATGTCGCCCAACGGTTGAGGCATAAAAAAGAGGACGTGGACGGTGATGGTCATGTGACATCGGCCGATGTCATATGACGTGGATGGAGACTGCAAAGTTACTGCCGCCGACATCACTGCGGTATACAATAAAATTTTAGGGCAGTGATAAGAATTCAAAAAGCAGAAGGAGGTGTTATTGCTACTACAACCTCGCTGGCATTGAGAGTGCCGAGCCATTCAATGGCGTGAACCTCAAGGTCACTAGCTACACCGACGGCACACGCACTACCGAGAAACTTATAAAATAGCATAACCGCAATAAAATGAAACATCGCAGGCCCAACCGCTTGCGATGTTTTTTTACTCAAATCTGTTGTATTTATTATAAGTGCTAATTGCCAGTTTGTTTAATAAGGCACTGCCAAACTTTTAACTATTAACTATTAAAGCTACTGCGTGGGCAGCGATGCCTTCGCCTCGGCCAGTGTAGCCTAGGTGCTCGGTGGTGGTGGCTTTGATTGACACCTGGTCGGGATGGCACTGCATGCATTCGGCGAGTTGCTGCTGCATTGCTGGGATGTGCGGATTCATCTTGGGCTGCTCGGCGCAGATGGTGATGTCGCAGTTGCCCAGTCGATAGCCTTTCTCATCGAGCAGTTGAATTACCTCGCGCAACAGTTTGCGGCTGTCAATGCCTTTGTATTGCGGATCTCTGTCGGGGAAGTGAAAGCCAATGTCACGCAAGGCAGCAGCACCAAGCAGTGCGTCGCACAGGGCATGAATTGCCACGTCGGCGTCGCTGTGACCTAGCAACCCCTTGTCGTGCTCTATTTTCACTCCGCCAATCCATAACTCCCTGCCTTCTACCAGGCGGTGAACGTCAAATCCATATCCTATGCGCATTGTTTGGTTGTTCATTGGTTGATTATTTAATAAAAGGGACAAGGTGCGCCTCGTCCCTTATGATATAATAGAATGTATTAGTTGCTCTACTTGTTAAACAGGTTGCGAATGCCGTCCATGTCGAACGAGAGGGTAAATCGCAGTGTTTGGTCGAGTGGGCTGTTCTGCGCTGTGGCAATCATGTAGGCTGCATCGAGCTTGATGACGTTGAGCGCAAAGCCGGCACCTAGGCCGAAGTACTTGCGGTTACCTTTGTACTTGTTCTCGTTGAAGAAACCGCCACGCAAGAAGAACTGCTGGTTGTAGCTGTACTCGGCACCAATTGAGAAGGTGATCTCGCGCAACTCCTCTTTAAATCCGCCTGGAGCATCGTTAAACGACTTGAAGATACCAGTGATTGACGACATGTCCTTCCAGTTTTGCAGTGCCTGCTCGTAATCTTCCTGGTTGTCATAGTTTGTTAGACGAGGACGTGCAGGAACGAGTAGCTTGTTGGCCTCAGCTGCAATGGTTAGGTTGTGGTAGTCGGCAAGTGGGAAGGTGAACGCGGTACCTAATTTCAAGTTTGTTGGCAAGAAAGCAGGGTCGTCGCCACCATTGTAGCTCACTTTAGAACCAATGTTTGAGATGTTGAAACCAAAGTTCCACTGGCACTCGTTGCGGCCAATCATGGGGTAGGTGTTGAAGTATCCCGAGATATCGGCCGAGAAAGCCGATGCGCCAGTTGTTTGGTCGGTTCCGCTATAGTTAGAGAAGCCCAAGTCGCTATAGATGTAACGCAGCACCACACCCATCGAGAACTTCTCGCTCAGCTTGCGAGAGTAGCCCACGTCGAATGCCATTTCAAAGGGGTTGATGCTCGACATGGCATTGCCACCGTCGTCGGTGCTGTTGATTTCACCAAGTGAGAAATAACGCATCGAGGCACTCACTGCCTGATTGTCGCCACTACCTATCTTCCAGTATCCCGATAGGTTGGCGAGGAAGATGTCGTTAACGAGCTTGCGCAGCCATGGGGTGTAAGATATAGAAACGCCGGCCTTGCTGTAGGCGAAGGCATACTTCGACGGGTTCCAGAATTGAGAGTTGACGTCGGGGTCGGTTGCTGCACCCTGGTCACCCATAGAAGCACCGCGGGCATCGGGAGTGATGCTGAGCGATGTCACACCGGTGGTGATGGGGTTGAACTCTTCATTCTTGATGTCATCGTCGGCAAATGCTGCGGTGCTGCTGAGCAACATCGCAATTGCCACGAGTATTCTTGTTGTTTTCTTCATAATCTTGTAACAGCCAAAATATATTGTTATCTAAAATATAAACTACATTTGCGCGGTTTTATTGTATAATTGTGCTTTTTATTAATTATTGAACTGTTTATGATTATGTTTTTGCGCTCATTTTCATGGCTTAGAATAAAGCAACAAGGCACCGCAACAATCATGCAGCGGTGCCTTGTTTTAAACTATACTCTTAATCTCTTGTCAAGCAAGGTGCTTAATCGCGGCTTCCCAAGAAACGCAGCAGATAGAGGAAGAGGTTGATAAAGTCGAGATAGAGCGACAGGGCTCCAAGTGTGGCGAGTTTGCCTGCGTTGACCTCGTCGGTTTCCATAGCCATCTGCTTGATTTTCCAAGTGTCCCATGCAGTGAGTCCAATGAAGATTAACACACCAGCAAAGCTCACAATCCAGTCCATCACGCTGTTGGCCCAGAAGATGTTGATAATGGAGCAAATAATCAGTCCAATAAGACCCATAATTAAGTAGGTGCCAAACTTCGTGAGGTCACTCTTGGTGGTGTAGCCGTAGATTGACATCGCCAGGAACACGCCTGCTGTCACAAAGAATGTGAGGGCAATCGACGACATGGTATAAACCAAGAAAATGGGCGTTAGCGTCACACCGTTAATCACAGCATAGACGTAGAATAGCAGTGTCGCTAATGGCGAGCTGAGTTTGTTTATTGCCATCGAGAGGATGAAAACCAAAGCAAGCTCGGCGACGCACAATCCAATGAGTAGTCCACGACTCTGAACCAGGGTCATGAGAATGGTCTCGTTGCTAAGCACAAACCATGATGTGAGTGCTGTAACGAGCAGACCAAGGAACATTTTCACATACACTTTGCGCATCACTTGCGACATGTAGGCGGTGAGATTCCACTCACTCTGCTGTGGGGCTGCCTGTGTTGCGCTGGCTTGAGGCAGCGGTGGAATGTTGTTGTAGTTCATAATCTATAGTTGTTAGTTTGTTTTCCTAAAATTGCAGCAAAAAGCGTGCCAATAAATTCTTGCCATTCCTGACCTGAATTACATTCTTTCGGGAACTTCGATGCCGAGGAGTGAGAACGCTCGTTTGATGACTGTTGCCACGGTGCGCGAGAGCTCCAGGCGGAACACCTTCACATTCTCGTCTTCCTCCTTGAGGATGCTGTAGTCGTGGTAGAATTGGTTGAACTCCTTGGCAAGCTCATAAGTGTAGTTGGCAATAAGAGCAGGACTATAGGTCTTGCCAGCCTCCTCAACAACGCTTGCGAAGTCGGCAACGCGTTGGATGATGGCAATCTCCTTCTCATTAGGAGTTACGGCCTCTACGTTGAGGGCGGGCAGATTGTCACCGGCCTTGCGCTGTAGCGACTGGATGCGGGCATAGGTATACTGGATGAATGGGCCGGTATTACCATTGAAGTCGATACTCTCGGCAGGGTTGAACAGCATGTTCTTGCGTGGGTCTACCTTGAGAATGAAATACTTGAGCGCACCCATGCCAATGATGCGTGCCACCTCGCGCTTCTCCTCATCGGTCATGCCCTCGAGACGGTCGCTCGACATTGCCAGAGCGTCTTCTACCATCTTGTCCATCAGGTCGTCGGCATCTACCACTGTTCCCTCGCGCGACTTCATCTTGCCATGAGGCAGCTCTACCATTCCATAAGAGAAGTGGATGAGGTCTTTGCCCCACTTGAAGCCGAGCTTGTCGAGCAAGAGCGACAGCACTTGGAAGTGATAGTTCTGCTCGTTGCCCACTACATATATCATCTTGTCGATAGGGTAGTCCTGATAGCGGAGTTTTGCGGTACCGATGTCTTGAGTCATATAAACGCTGGTGCCGTCGCTGCGCAGCAAGAGTTTGTGGTCAAGGCCATCGGGGGTGAGGTCGGCCCACACGCTGTTGTCTTCCTTGCGGTAGAACACGCCTTTCTCCAGTCCTTCCTCTACTTTCTCCTTGCCTTCAAGATAGGTTTGGCTTTCGTAGTAAATCTTGTCGAAATCCACGCCCATGCGCTTATAGGTCTCGTCGAATCCGGCATAAACCCATGAGTTCATCTTCTCCCACAGACTGCGCACTTCGGGATCATTATCCTCCCACTTCTTGAGCATTTCGCGAGCCTCCTTCATGAGGGTTGATTGCTTCTCGGCCTCTTCCTCACTGATGCCTTGAGTTTCGGCAATCTCCTTGATTTCGGCCTTGTAGTGCTTGTCGAAGAGCACATAGAAGTCGCCAATCAAGTGGTCGCCTTTTTTGCCGGTGCTTTCGGGGGTCGCTCCGTTACCCCACTTGAGCCAAGCGAGCATCGACTTGCAAATGTGGATGCCTCGGTCGTTAACGATGTTGGTTTTCACTACCTTGTTGCCATTGGCTTTCAGAATTTGTGACAAGCTGAAACCCAGCAGGTTGTTGCGCATGTGGCCCAGGTGAAGTGGCTTGTTGGTGTTTGGCGAGCTGTATTCAATCATCACAAGCTTGCTATCGGGAGTCTCTTGCTTGAAGCCGTAATTTTCGTCACGGCAGATGTTGTCAAGCAGTTGTGCCCAGAACGAGGGCTTGATTGTGATATTGAGGAAGCCCTTGATGACGTTGAATTTCTCAACAGCCTCGCAATGAGTAGCGAGATATTCACCAATCTCCTGTGCTGTGGCGTCGGGAGCCTTGTGGGATGCCCTCAGGAAGGGGAAGACCACGATGGTGAGGTTTCCCTCAAACTCCTTGCGTGTTGCTTGAGGTACAATAGTTTGTGGCTCAACTGTTAAGCCATATAATTCATTTACCGCCTGTGCGGTAGCTTGTGAAAGTATATTTTCAATCGACATAATTTTATATGTGTTTATAGATTTCCAAACTGCAAAATTACAAAAAAGTTTTTAGTTATCATTAATTAGATATCAGAAATCAGTTTTTTGTTGATAGATTACTGAATTAATTAAAATAGTAAAACATAATATTTGCTGGCATTCTGTTATTCAGTGATTTGACTTATGAGTGAAAACAAATAAGTCAAAACTAACAAATAATAATTATTTTATTTGTACCTTTGCAACTTGAAAAGACAGATTAATTGTTTGCTATTAAAAACAGTAGCACAAAAGAATAAATGAAGCTTAACTCAATGAACTGGTTTGCAGAACTTTTGACTGGTACTGGCGTGGCTCATTCCATTTTTATCTACGCCATTGTTATTGCCTTGGGAGTAATTTTAGGTAAGGTGAGAATCAAAGGAATCTCACTTGGTGCCACTTTTGTCCTTTTTGTAGGAATCCTTGCCGGGCACCTGGGGCTCCAAGTCGACATGAATACTCTTAAGTTTATTCAAGAGTTTGGACTCATACTGTTCATTTTCTCGATAGGTCTACAAGTGGGTCCATCGTTCTTCTCTTCATTCAAGCATGGCGGCTTGCTACTTAATTGCTTGGCCATTTCTATCATTGTGCTTAACATCGTTGTTGCACTTGGCATTTACTTTGGCGTTGGCGATACGAGTATCACCGACATGGTGGGAATTCTCTCGGGTGCTATTACTAACACCCCTGGCCTTGGTGCAGCTCAGCAGACGCTTATTGAGACTCAAGGAGATGCCGCCAGTGCATTGAATGAGTCGATGTCAATGGGATATGCCGCTGCCTATCCCCTTGGTGTGGTAGGAATCATCCTATCGTTTATTGTGCTGAAGGTGATTTTCAAGATTGGCGTTGACAAGGAGTCGAAAGAGATAGAAGATGATAAGACCAATTCCCAGCTTCAACCTCATCTTGTAACTTATAAGGTTACAAACAAGCTGATAATTGGTTCTACCATTCATCATTTGCACCAGATTATTGACCATAATTTCATCATTTCGCGCATCCGCAAGGGTGATGGTCACGTCCACATTCCTGTTAGTGAGACTATTGTTGAGGAAGGCGACCTGCTACTCGTTGTTATGAGCCAGCAGGATGAGGAGATGTTTGACGCCGTGCTTGGTCCTCATGAGAAGATGGACTGGAAGGCCGACCCCGACCCCGTTACAGCACGTCGCATAGTAGTGACCAAAAGCGAATTCTCAGGTCGCAAACTCGGTTCGTTGCGACTTCGTATGGGCTTCAAAGTTAACGTTACACGCGTGCATCGTGCTGGCCTTGACTTGCTCGCTAGCCCTAACCTTGCGTTGCAGGTAGGTGACCGTCTCACCGTGGTAGGCAACATTAAAGACATTGATCGCCTTGCTAATTATTTGGGTAACTCGGTAAAGGCCCTTGACCATCCTAATATTTTCACAATGTTTATTGGCATAGTAATGGGTATTATCTTGGGTAGCATCCCACTGATGTTGCCAGGAATGAGCGTGCCCATGAAGCTTGGTCTTGCTGGCGGACCATTAATTGTAGCGATTTTGCTCGGTAGATATGGCTATAAACTCAAACTCATCACTTATACAAGCAGTAGCTCTAACTTGCTTTTGCGAGAGCTGGGAATATGCCTCTTCCTTGCCAGTGTGGGCATTGCAGCCGGTGGCAACTTTGCCGAGACGGTATTCAACGCTCAGGGAGCTCGCTGGGTGCTCTATGGCTTCTTGATAACATTTATTCCACTACTCATTGTCACTCTCGTGGCACGTGGAAAGTTCAAGCTGAATTATTGCACCATTATGGGTATGGTGGCTGGTGCAACAACCGATCCACCAGCCCTTGCCTATGCCAACAAAACGGCAGGTAACGACGCTCCCGCGGTAGCCTATAGCACCGTGTACCCACTCACGATGTTCCTGCGTGTAATAACGGCGCAACTCATCATCCTGGCCTTGGCATAGAGGTGAGATAATGACTCATTATGATATAAAAACTTTAAACTAATTAATTGTGCATGGTGCATTAAGCATGATGCATTAGAATAAAAATGAATTTCACACAAATATTAAGTTCGGCGCTTGTGTTGCTCAGTATCATTGACATAGTGGGCTCGGTGCCCATTATCATGGATTTGCGCTCTAAAGGGCGTGAGATAAGCGCCTGGAAAGCAACATTGTATTCGGCAATTGTGATGGTGGGATTCTACTATGGTGGCTATTGGATTCTCGAGATTTTTAACTGCAACATCCAGTCGTTTGCCGCTGCAGGTGGTTTCTTGATGTTCCTCATGGCTCTCGAGATGATTCTAGACGTTGAAATCTTCAAGAACAATGCTCCCAGCGGTGGAGCCACTATTGTGCCCATGGTGTTCCCCTTGATTGCGGGCGCTGGTGTGCTCACCACTCTCATCTCACTCAAGGCGATGTATGCCGATATCAATATTCTTATTGGCTTGGCAATAAATATGGTTTGGGTGTTTATTGTGATAAAGGCTACCGATAAAATACAGAAATTTCTGGGCGAGGGAGGCATTTTCTTCTTGCGCAAGTTCTTTGGCATCATCCTGCTAGCTATGTCGGTGAAAATGATGAGCGAGAATCTCGCTAAACTGTTTTAGATAGTGGAGAGGAAAGAGTGAGAGTGGAGAGTTAATGCCTTCCTTCCCTTTTTTCTTGTTCAGTAATACTCAATATTATATGATAAAAGAAATACAACTGCGTGTGGATCCACGCACTGCACATTTTCTTGACGCTGTCGAGGAAGTTGTGGCTAAGCAAGAAGGCATCATGCGCCGACGACTGAGTGGAGTGCGCATCATCAAGCGCTCAATCGACGCTCGCAAGGAAAAGGTGATGGTAAATCTCAAGGTGCGTGCCTACATCGATGAGCCTATGAAGGCCGACTACTTGGTACCGCCTATAGTTTACCGCCGTGTGAAAGGCGACCGTCAAGCCATAGTAGTGGGAGCTGGACCTGGTGGACTCTTTGCAGCGCTGCGACTCATTGAACTAGGCGTGAAGCCCATCGTGCTCGAACGTGGAAAGAATGTGCGCGACCGGCGCATCGATGTGGCGGCAATCTCCCGTCAGGGCATTGTTGACCCTGATAGCAACTACTGCTTTGGCGAGGGTGGTGCAGGTGCCTATAGCGATGGAAAACTCTACACCCGTAGTAAGAAGCGCGGCTCGGTGGAACGTATCTTGGGAATCTTCCATCAGCATGGAGCTAGCGAGGACATTCTTATCGACGCTCATCCCCACATTGGTAGCGACAAGTTGCCTGGAATCATCGAGAATATGCGAAACACTATTCTTGACTGTGGTGGTGAGGTGCATTTTGGCACAAGAGTGACTGAGCTGATTATCAGTGATGCGCGTGAGGTTACTGGTGTTAAAAGTTCTACAGGTGAAGAATTTCACGGGCCTGTGATTCTGGCCACAGGGCACTCGGCACGCGATGTCTATGAGATGCTTCACGAGGCCAATATCTCAATGGAGGAGAAAGGCATTGCTGTGGGGGTGCGCTTGGAGCATCCTCAGCACATTATTGATCAAATACAGTATCACAAGTCAGGTGGTCGGGGCGACTATCTCCCCGCTGCCGAATATAGCTTTGTTACGCAGATTAATGACCGAGGGGTTTATTCTTTCTGTATGTGCCCCGGTGGAGTTGTGGTGCCAGCGGCCAGTCAACCAGGACAACTCGTGGTGAATGGCATGTCGCCAAGCACCAGAGGAACCTATTGGGCCAATAGTGGAATGGTGGTTGAAGTGCGTCCCGACGATGTTCCAAAACGTTTTCACCAATATGGAGTTTTGCGTGTGATGCGTTTCCAGGAAGCTCTCGAGGAGCGATGCTATCAAATGGCTGGCAACAGCCAGTGTGCCGGAGCCCAACGCATGCTCGACTTCGTTCAGGGAAAGCCATCGAAACTCATTCCACCTTCGTCTTATGCAGCAGGTTTGCAACCCTCGCGTCTTGACCAGTGGTTGCCGCAGTTCATTAGTCATCGCTTGACTAAGGCCTTTAAACTCTTTGGCCGTCAGGCTAAAGGTTTCTTGACCAACGAGGCAATAGTTATTGGTGTAGAGACCCGCACATCTTCGCCTTTGCGCATCACACGCGACAGCGAACAGCTGCATCACATCGAAGTGAAAGGCCTATATCCTTGTGGCGAGGGAGCGGGCTATGCCGGTGGAATAGTTTCGAGTGCTATCGACGGTGAGCGCTGCGCCGAAGCCCTTTGTCAATTCATAATGCATAATTCTTAATTTACATTTTTTTATAAAGGAAAATGATTACAGTAATAGGTGCTGCCAATATCGATATTACAGCCAGTCCTATAGGACGCTATGTGCCATGTGACTCTAATCCCAGCAGGGTTGAAATTTCCTTTGGTGGGGTTGGACGCAATATAGCCCACAACTTGTGTCTCATGGGTGACGAGGTCAGGTTGTTCACCGTCTTTGGTGACGATAGCATAGCCCTTTCCTTGCGTGACGACTGCCGCCGTGTTGGCATGACCGTTGACCCTATTCTTGAGGTTGCGGGAGCAAGGAGCAACTATTTCATCTGCGTCAACGATCACAACGGAGAAATGCAGGCTGGAGCGGCCGATATGGAACTCATGTCGCATCTCACCCCTGAAATGGTGGCAGCCCACATCGCAAGTATCAATGCCAGCGAAGCCGTCGTGGCTGACTGTAACATTAGTGGCGATGTGCTGCAATACCTTGCCACATCTTGCAAGACACCTTTATATGTTGATGCTACTTCGGCTGCCAAAGCCGTTAAGATTAACCGAGTGTTAGGTGTCAATCGTCATGAACCGCTCATCGTCAAGGTCAACCATGCCGAGGCTGTGGCTCTCTCGGGCATCAAAGGCGATGTAGAGGCTATGGCGCGATGGTTCATTAGCCAAGGAGTGACCCGCATCTTCATTACGATGGGTGCAAGGGGCGTGTATTGCAGCGATGGTGGCCACGGCATTTTGCAGCCATCACGGGCTGTGACAGTGGTGAACGCTACGGGTGCAGGCGATGCTTTCATGGCAGCTGTTGTTCATGCCGAGTGTGGGGGTGCCACTATCAATGATGCATGCGCTCAAGGCATCTTGGCAGCAGCACTCGCTCTCCAATCTACAACTGCAGTAAATCCTGAAATCTCTCAATTAACAGCCAAATAATAAGTCTAGCGTGTTGCGATTGCATCGCGACTAAAAACTAACAGCAATATGAATAAATACTTGTCTATTTCTCAGGAAGTAAAAGAGGCGCTTGAGGCAGGAATACCTGTCGTAGCGCTTGAGTCTACAATAATTTCTCATGGGATGCCCTATCCGCAGAATGTGGAAACTGCTCTCAAGGTGGAACAAACAATCCGCGACAACGGCGCTGTGCCTGCAACAATCGCCATAATTGGCGGCAAGTTGAAGGCGGGTTGCACACCCGAGGAGATTGAATACCTTGGAAAGAAAGGTCAGGCTGTGACCAAGGCGTCGCGCCGCGACCTTCCAGTGCTCATTGCACGTGGTGAGGATGGTGCTACAACTGTTACTACAACAATGATAATCGCTGCTATGGCGGGCATTAAGGTGTTTGCCACAGGCGGCATTGGCGGTGTGCATCGTGGTGCTGAGACTACCATGGACATCAGTGCCGACCTCGAAGAGCTGGCTCAAACTCCAGTGATGGTGATTTGCGCTGGCGCAAAGTCGATTCTTGATCTGGGGCTCACTCTTGAGTACTTGGAAACAAAAGGCGTGCCTGTGATTGGTTATGGTACCGAGGAGTTGCCTGCTTTCTACACCCGCACTAGTGGTTTTAAGGTGGACTACCGCATCGATACTCCCGAGGAACTAGCCGCTGCCTTCCGTGCAAAACTCGATATGGGGCTCGCTGGCGGTATGCTCGTCACCAATCCCATTCCCGAGGAATATTCGCTCGATCCCGACTACATTAACGAGGCTATCGACAAAGCGGTAAAAAAGAGTGTGGAATTGGGCATCAAAGGCAAAGCTACAACCCCATTTTTGCTTGCTGAAATCAAAGATATCACTGGAGGTAACAGCTTGGATGCCAACATTCAACTCGTGCTCAACAACGCTCGCCTCGCAGCACGGACTGCTACATGCTTGAGCAAGAAATAATGTAAATATTTTGTGGTTTACACGATTTGTAATAACTTTGTGAATTCAAAATATTATTGCTTGGAAGAAATCAAATTAATTATATCAACTATGAACACAAAAAGATTTTTACTCGCAATGGGGGCTATTTTAATGCTCTCGATGCCTATGTTGGCTAAAGGCTGGGACGTGACGGGAGATGGTCAAGTCACTGCTGCCGACATCACTGCGGTTTATAACAAAATGCTCATCAACGACACTACTTATCCTGAAACCGCCTACGATGTGAATGGCGACGGAAACGTTACCGCTGCCGACATTACAGCAATCTATGATGTGATGCTCAATGGATTTCCATTTGAAACTACTGAGTACACTGTCAATGGTGTGACTTTCGTGATGGTAAATGTTGATGGAGGAACATTTATGATGGGTAATCCTGATTACCAAAGTGGTGAAGATTACTATAATGAGGGACCAGTACATCAAGTGACGGTTAGCTCGTTCTCAATCGGTCAAACTGAGGTTACTCAAGAGCTTTGGTATGCTGTTATGGCAATACCCTGTTGAGTATGTCAATTATGAGATGTGTCAGAATTTCATAGCTAAACTTAACGAAATGACTGGCTTGAATTTCCGCTTCCCAACCGAGGCCGAATGGGAGTTTGCCGCACGCGGTGGCAACGAGAGTCAAGGCTATCTCTATGCTGGCAGCAACAATATTGACGATGTGGCTTGGTATAAGAGCGATTCAGAAGAAACTCATGTTGTTGCAACAAAGGCTCCCAACGAGCTTGGCATCTACGACATGAGCGGTAATGTATGGGAGTGGTGTAGCGACTGGTATGCTGATTACAGTGCCGAGGCACAGGTCAACCCAACAGGCCCAGCAACAGGTGGTGAGAAAGTTTTGCGTGGTGGAAGCTGGTACAGCAAAGCCATTAAATGCCGTATTTCTAAGCGTTTCAAATCACCAACCCTCTTTGGTGATGACGACATAGGTTTGCGTCTCGCTCTCTAAGAAATATTATTTATAACACATAAGTAGGGTATAGTCCGACTTGGTCCGACGCTGTCAGACCTTGTCGGACTTTCTTTATTGGCTTAGACTTCAAAAATTGTTTGAAATCGTTAAAAATAACTATACATTTCGTTGAGACAACTAAAATGCTTAACTTTGTAAGTTTTTAAAGCAATTTTTGTGGAACAAAAGCGTAAAATAGCAGTTTTGGGAAGCACTGGCTCGATTGGGAGGCAGACGCTTGATATCGTGGCCGAGTATCCACATCTTTTTGAGGTGGACTTGCTGGTGGCTAATCGAAGTGCCGACTTGCTCATAGAGCAAGCTATGCAGTTCAAACCTCGCAATGTGGTGATTGCTAGCGAGGATCTCTTTGAGAAAGTGGCTCAAGTTCTCGACGGCACAGGAATCGCAGTGCACACTGGCGACAGCGTGGTGTCGGAACTGGTGGCTCTGCCCGAAGTTGACACCGTGGTCACCGCTATGGTGGGATATAGCGGCTTGGCTTCAACCATTGCAGCCATCAAGGCAGGTAAGAAGATTGCGCTTGCCAACAAGGAAACTCTTGTTGTGGCGGGCGAGCTTATCAATGAGCTGCTCAAGGATTCTGAATCGGTGCTCTACCCAGTTGACAGTGAGCATGGCGCATTCTATCAGTGCCTTGTGGGTGAGGACATGAAGAATGTGTCGAAACTCATCCTCACTGCTTCGGGTGGACCTTTCCGCACCTTCCCGCGCGAAAGGCTTGCAACCGTGACTAAGGACGACGCTCTGCGGCATCCCAACTGGGCTATGGGTGCAAAAATTACCATCGATAGTGCCACAATGATGAACAAGGGCTTCGAGATGATTGAGGCTAAGTGGCTCTATGGTGTCTCGCAAGACAATATCGACATTGTAGTGCATCCACAGTCAATCGTGCATTCCATGGTGGAGTTTGTCGACGGCTCGGTCAAGGCTCAGCTTGGTCTTCCCGATATGCATCTTCCCATCCGTTATGCACTGGGACTGCCAGGACGACTGGCGACCAACGAGCCACGCATGACGATTGCCGACTATGCATCGCTAACCTTTGAGAAACCCGACTTCGAGAAGTTCCCATTACTGGGCACTGCCTATGAGGCTGCACGTCGTGGGGGCAACGTGCCTTGCGTGATGAACGCTGCCAACGAAATAGCAGTAGCGGCCTTCCTCGCCGACAAGATTGGCTTTAATGACATCTACAATACAATAGAGAAAACCATGGCATGGGCACCCTTCATCGACAGTCCAGGCTACGACGATTATGTGCAAAGCAATGCCGAGTCGCGCAGCTATGCCAAGAGTTTGATTCCCTCTTTTTAATACATGATTCAATTTATATGATGACAACTACATTTTGGATTAAAGCTTTACAGATGATTGCCTCATTAGGACTGCTCGTGTTCATTCACGAGTTGGGCCATTTTATGTGGGCAAGGATCTTTGGAGTAAAAGTTGAGAAGTTTTATCTATTTTTCGATATCGGGCTCAAAAAACTCGGAATTAACTGGGATGGTAGCCTTTTAAAGTATAAACCCAAGAAAAGCGATACCGAGTATGGCGTGGGTTGGATGCCCCTTGGTGGCTACTGCAAGATTGCAGGCATGATTGACGAGTCGATGGACACTGAGCAGATGAAGCAACCTGAGCAACCATGGGAGTTCCGCTCAAAGCCGGCATGGCAACGATTGCTCATAATGATTGGTGGTGTTGTGAATAACTTTTTACTCGCCATCATCATCTATGCCGGAATGGTTTACTACTGGGGAGAGCAGTATATTCCTTACAAGAATGCCGAGATGGGCATGAACTTCTGTCAGAGCGCCGAGAAGATTGGCTTCAAAGATGGAGACATCCCTCTTAGCGCCGATGAAAGACAACTTTACTACCTCAATAGCGACGAGGTGCAGGCAATGACTACGGCAAAGCAGGTGAAAGTGTTGCGCAATGGTCGCGACACCGTGACTATTGACATTCCTGAAAAATTCATCTTTGATGCTGAGGCCGATGCTAAGCGTGGTGAGCCTTTTATTGACTATCGCGTTCCGGTAGTTGTTGAGTCGACGTTGCCTGGCGACGGAGCCGATAAAGCTGGGCTTAAGAAGGGAGACAGGATTTTGACGGTTGATACAGTTGATGTTGCTGATTTCGGTATTTTCACTGCACAGCTTATAGAGCATAAGGGCAAGACTGTGAAGATGACGCTCATGCGTGACGGCAAGCTCGACAGTGCCAATGTGGCCGTGAGCGATGCCGGCAAGATAGGAATTGGATTGCGCCCAGCGCCACTAATCTACAAGGTGGAGTCTAAAGCTTATGGTTTTTTTGAGTCGGTACCTCGAGGCATCGAGATGGGATGGACCAAGATGGTTAACTATGTAAGCAGCCTTAAGTTGCTGTTTTCCAAGGAAGGTGCACAGAGCTTGGGTGGATTTGGTACAATTGGCAGTATCTTCCCCGACACTTGGAACTGGGTTAGCTTCTGGGACCTTACAGCTTTCTTGTCGGTAATACTTGCATTCATGAACATACTTCCCATTCCTGCTCTCGATGGAGGTCATGTTATGTTCCTGTTGTATGAGATTATTTTCCGCCGCAAGCCTAGCGACAAGTTTATGGAGAGGGCGCAGATGGTGGGTATGATAATCCTGATAGCGCTACTCTTGTGGGCCAACGGTAACGACATCTACCGATGGATTATCAAGCCACTACTATAATGCACAATTGACTGCGTCAAGAAAACTAAGAACCAACAACTCATAACTGTGAACTCATAACTATGAACTACAAAAAGATAACCCTGCGACGTGGTAAGGAAGAGTCGCTAAAGCGATTCCATCCATGGGTGTTTTCGGGTGCGATAGCAGCTGCCGACGACACCATCGAAGAAGGCGACCTTGTGTCGGTGTTCTCTAACGATGGCACTCACATTGGCAACGGCCATTTCCAGGTGGGTAGCATCATGGTGCGCATCCTTGCTTGGGGCGACACAGCTATCGATGAAGCTTTCTATCGCGACCGCCTCGAGCAGGCGTGGAACGTGCGCCGAGCCCTGAATCTAATTCGCCCCGACAACAACTCCTTCCGCCTCATCCACGGCGAGGGCGACTTCTTGCCGGGATTGGTGGTTGACGTCTATGGTTCAACCGCAGTTATTCAGGCTCATTCGCCAGGCATGCATTTTGCACGCAAAATGATTGCTCAAGCTCTCGTAGAGCTGCCCGCAGGTGTTATTAAAAATGTATATTACAAGAGCGAGACCACGTTGCCCTACAAGGCACATCTCGATCCTGAGAACCAATACCTTATTGGCGAGTTCGACACCGATGTGGCAATGGAGAACGGTCTCCAATTCCACGTTGACTGGCTTCGTGGGCAGAAGACTGGCTTCTTTGTTGACCAGCGCGAGAATCGCTCCCTGCTTGAACGTTTCTCTAAAGACCGTCGTGTGCTCAACATGTTTTGCTACACTGGTGGATTCTCGTTCTACGCCATGCGTGGAGGAGCGAAACTTGTTCATTCGGTCGACAGTTCGGGCAAGGCTGTTATGCTCACCGAGCGCAACGTCGAGCTCAACTATCCAGGTGACGAACGTCACAAAGCGTTTGCCGAGGATGCTTTCGACTATCTCGACCGTATGGAGCGCGACGCCTACGACCTTATCATCCTCGACCCACCAGCATTCGCCAAGCACAAGAGCGCGCTCAAGAATGCCTTAGTGGGCTATCGCCGACTCAACGCCAAGGCGCTCAGCAAAATCCAGAGTGGGGGAGTGCTATTCACCTTCTCGTGCTCACAGGCGGTATCTAAAGAGCAGTTTAGGCTTGCCGTCTTCAGTGCGGCAGCGCAGTGCCGCCGCAAAGTGCGCATCCTGCATCAGCTCACCCAGCCTGCCGATCACCCCATCAACATCTACCATCCCGAAGGTGAGTACCTCAAGGGGCTCGTCCTCTGGGTCGAGTGATTTCGTTTTTTTCAGCAAGAACATATAGCTAGCACAACATCTCTGTCGCGTTTTTAAACGTTACGGAGATGTTGTGCTAGCTCTACCTTCCGAGCATGAGCATTTTATCCAAAATAAAACTGTTATGACATAAAAGACCCTAAAAAATAACCTGTCGTCGGCATAATGACCGATTTAGGTTTAAGGCTTGTTGAAAAAAACTCATTACTAATAACTGATAACTGAAAACTTTTTTGTACCTTTGCACGATTTTTTATATTATATAATATTATTCTAGATGTTAACACCTACTAAGAAAACCATCGTATTGGGTGACGGACGCGAGATCACCCTCGAAACAGGAAAGCTTGCTAAGCAAGCCGATGGAGCAGTTGAATTGCGCTTCAACAACACCATGTTGTTAGCGACCGTTGTTTCGGCTAAGGATGCCGAAGAGGGTGCCGACTTTATGCCCCTCACAGTTGAATACAAGGAGAAATATTCCTCCTTCGGACGTTTCCCTGGCGGCTTCACCAAGCGTGAAGGTCGTGCCAGCGACTACGAAATCTTGACAGCACGCCTCGTGGACCGCGTGCTCAGGCCTTTGTTCCCATCGAACTATCACGCCAACACTATCGTCCACATCCTTATGTTCTCGAGCGACGGCGCCGATTGCCCCGACGCTCTCGCTGGACTCGCTGCTAGTGCAGCTATCGCCGTGAGCGACGTGCCTTTCGAGGAAGCACGCATCGACGGCAACTTCGTTATCAACCCCACCTTCGAACAACTCGAAAACGCTGACATGGAATTGATGGTAGGTGCTACTTACGACAATATTATGATGGTGGAGGGTGAGATGGACGAAGTTCAAGAAGAAGACCTCATCGCAGCTCTCAAGTTTGCGCACGACGCTATCAAGCCCATGTGCGTGGCTCAGAAGGAGCTTGCTGCTCAGCTCGGCGTGACCAAGCGTGAATATTGTCACGAGGTTGACGACGAGGAAATTAAGGAGCGCGTACGCAAAGAGTGCTATCAGCCATGCTACGACATCGCTAAGGCTGGTAACCCCGACAAGCACTGGCGCAACGACAGCTTCGATAAGATTCTCGAGGACTTCATCGAGACCATTCCCGAGGAGGAGCGCGAGGAGAAGACTCCAATGATTAACCGCTACTTCCACGACGTGCAGCGCGATGCAGTGCGCCGCGTGATCCTTGATGAGGGCATCCGCATGGATGGCCGCAAGACCACCGAGATTCGTCCCATCTGGTGCGAGACCGACTATGTTCCCGGCCCTCACGGAAGCGCTGTCTTCACCCGTGGCGAGACTCAGTCGCTCGCAACTGTTACTTTGGGAACCAAGCTTGATGAGAAGCTTATCGACGACGTGCTCACACGCCGCAACGAGCGCTTCTTGCTCCACTACAACTTCCCAGCATTCTCTACTGGCGAGGCTCGTGCACCACGTGGCGTGAGCCGTCGCGAGATTGGTCACGGCAACTTGGCACATCGCGCTCTCAAGCGCATGTTCCCCGATGACTTCCCCTACACCTGCCGCATCGTGAGCGACATCCTCGAGAGCAACGGCTCTTCGTCGATGGCTACAGTTTGCGGTGGCACTCTGGCTCTGCTTGATGCCGGTGTTAAGATGAAACGCCCTGTGGCTGGTATTGCTATGGGTCTCATCACCGACGAGGGCAACGTGAAGCATGCCGTATTGAGCGATATCCTCGGTGACGAGGACCACCTTGGTGACATGGATTTCAAGGTGACTGGTACTGTTAACGGTATCACCGCCACTCAAATGGATATCAAGTGTGACGGACTTCCCTACGAGATTCTCGAGCAGGCTTTGAGCCAGGCTCGCAACGGACGCTTGCACATCCTCAATATTATTAACGAGACAATTCCTGAGCCTCGTGAGGATTACAAGCCACACGTTCCACGCATCGTGGCAATGACTGTCGACAAGGAGTTCATTGGTGCTATCATTGGCAAGGGTGGTGAGGTTATCCAAGGCATCCAGGAGGAGACTGGTGCTGTAATCACTATCGATGAGATCGACGGCAAGGGCGAGATTGAAATCTCGGCTGCCAACAAAGACAGCATCGAGGCTGCAGTTGAGCGCATCAAGGCTATCATCGCTGTGCCCGAGGAGGGAACTATCTACACAGGCCCAATCAAGAGCATCCTTGAGTTTGGTGCATTTGTTGAGTTCATGCCTGGTAAGGAAGGCCTCTTGCACATCAGCGAGATTAGCTGGGAGCGTTTGGCCGACATGGAGGCTAGTGGCTTGCACGAGGGTGACGAGGTTACTGTCAAGCTTATTGAGATTGACAAGAAGACCGGCAAGTTCCGCCTCTCGATGCGTGCTCTTCAGGAGAAGCCCGAGGGCTTTGAGGAGCGCCGCAATGGCAACGGTGGCAACCGCCCACGTGGCAACGGTGGTCCACGCAACGGAAACGGTGGCAATGGCCCTCGCCGCAATGGTGGCAATGCCCCTCGTCGCAACGACAACCGTGGCCCACGTCGCGACAACCGTAACAGCGATCGTCGCCGTGACGACCGCAACGACCAGAGCTACGAGGACAGGAACTAGTTTTTGGTTCACAGTTTTCTTTCTGACAACTGAGACCTGGAAACTTACAATCGATAACAAACCGCCATTCAGCGATAAAAAGCTTGAATGGCGGTTTTTTTAATTCTTATGGAGGAAAAGAGTAAACTATTTACTATCTTTGCAATCAAACTATAAAACTTGCTCCATTATGAATAAGGTGTTGACTCTTGTGTTGCTGGTTTGCTGCGTACTCTCTGTTGATGCACGCAGGAAAACAGATTATGAATGTGAAAAAGAGCAGGAATCCATAATGGCCGATGCGCTACTGCCACTGGAGCATGCATCTAATGATGTGTTTGAACCAAGTAATGAAGCAGTGTGGCGCTACGGATATAGGCATTGCAATATCCACAAGATCAACAACGAGCAGGGCAAGCCCGACCACGTTGAGTTCTTGCTCGAAGAAAAAGAGAAAAACACCAATCACATCTATAAGGTTAAATTGGTTGACGGCAAAGCAGTCGTGTTAAACCATCCAGGTTTCACCGCGATGTGAGTAAAAAATGACTAATAATAGAATTAAAAACTATATATTATGAAAAATCTTTTTTTAATAGTGATTTTAGTTTTCGCCTTTGTGGCAGTTAATGCTGCAAATCGCAATGATAGAGATGCAGAAATTGAGGCTGTTATGGCCGATGCTAAGCTCAAGTTTATACAAGGCGACAATAGCGTGTTTCAACCCAATCAAAATATTAAATGGCGCAATGGCGTTCAGCGTCATTGCCGTGTGACGAATTGCTATAATGAGAAAGACGAGCTCGACCATGTGGGCTTCTTGCTCGAGGAGTACGACGACTGGGAAAACAGTGAGCATTACTATGAGGTAAAACTGGTGAATGGCAAGCCTAGTGTCATCAACAAAAAAGGTGTCACCGTTAAACACGAAGTGGCAGGGCGTTGGGACATGGTGGTGTTCCGCAGTGCCAACGGCGCAGTGCTCGACGTGGCATTGAGAACTGGTGAAGACAAAGACGAAAAGATTGCCGCCGATATGCGCGACATCATCAATGGCGTGTATGCCGGCACTGGCAAGAACACCAGCGACACGGTGGTGTTTGGCGCTGTGTATGGCGCGGACCGCTATCAGCTGCCTGGAGCCGACTATCAGTTGGATTATATGGATTATAGCGATGAGCGTCCAAAATTGAGTGACCATCTGCTAGTGGCATATTTCCCTGAGCGCATGAAGCGTGTACACATGCCAGAGCCTTCTAAGAAAGTGGATGAGAGTGGAGTCACACACTATTATGCTGATGGCAAAGAGATTTCGCGCGATGAATATGAGTTTCTGAGGTCTCGCCCTACTGGCTACGGTGGTCATGGTTCGCTGCATGGACCGCTATGGTGGATTGTGAAGCCACAAGGCAATGACCTCGCCGTGGAGCTTGCAGCTCCCTTTGACGAGAGTCTTGACGCGTTCTACTCCAACTTCCGTGACGAGAAATTCACTCTTAAATGGGTACGTAGTCCATATAAAGGCATGAAAGACCGCTGGGCGGTGCTCTCGATGCGTCCAGTCACACGCGGCATGCTGGCATATTGCGACAAGGCCACTATGCAGGAAATGCTTAAATACTTGAACGCTCGCAAGGCACCCACCGACATTGAGAAGTTGAATAAGAGCTTGATAAACACCATTCTCAATGGTGCTCCTGCAACTAAGAATACAGCAAAGAATACAACAAAAAATACAGCAAAGAAAACAATAAAGAAAAGCCGTAAGACCCGAAAAAAATAAATAATTAGAGTAATATGAAGAAACTAAAGAAGTTGCCATTGCTGGCACGCATCATCATTGCCATCGCGCTGGGTATAGGACTTGGACTGGTGCTGCCCCTACCTATTGTAAGGGTGTTTGTTACATTCAACAGCATCTTCAGCCAATTCATTCAGTTCCTCATCCCCCTCATCATCATTGGACTTATCACCCCAGCCATCAGCGACATTGGCAAGAGTGCCGGGAAGCTGCTTCTATTGACCACCATAATAGCTTATGGTGACACAGTGTTGTCGGGTTATTTGTCCTATTTTACTAGCTCCAACATTTTCCCCTTGCTTATCAACCATGGCCAAGCAGTGGAGAAGATTGCTGAGGTTAAGGCCCTAGAGCCGTTTTTCACCATCAACATACCGGCATTGGTCGATGTGATGTCAGCCCTGGTTACGGCCTTTACTGTGGGACTTGGAATAGCATTCTTTGGTTCTAACACGCTTAAAGCTGGCTTTGATGAGTTTAAGGACATCGTTGCAAAGACTATCGAGGTGGCACTCATTCCGCTGCTCCCCATCTACATCTTTGGCATTTTCTTGGAGATGAGCCACACTGGTCAGGCTTGGCACGTGCTCAACGTTTTCATAGCCATTATAGGTGTGATTTTTGCCATGCACATCTTCTTGCTTGTGTTGCAATATTGCATTGCTGGACTCGTTACGCGTCGCAATCCGTTCAAGCTATTGTGGAACATGTTCCCAGCCTATTTCACAGCACTTGGAACCTCGTCGAGCGCAGTAACAATTCCGGTGACATTGAAGCGTACACTCAAGAACGGCGTGAGCGAAGGCATCGCTAGCTTTGTGGTGCCACTGTGTGCTACTATTCACCTTTCGGGCAGTTGCCTCAAGATTGTTGCATGTTCGGTAGCGTTGATGCTCATGACTGGTATGCCTTTTGACCTGGGAATGTTCACTGGTTTCATCTTTATGCTTGGTGTGATGATGGTGGCAGCTCCTGGCGTGCCAGGTGGTGCCATCATGGCGGCTCTGGGAGTAATTCAGTCTATTTTGGGCTTCGATGCTCAGCAGCAGGCTCTTATGATTGCACTCTACATTACTATGGATAGCTTTGGCACTGCTTGCAACGTCACTGGCGATGGCGCTATCGCCCTCATCATCGACAAAATCAACAAAATCAACAACAAGAAAGAAATAAACTCCTAACTCTCCATTTTAGAACTATGATAACTTTCCCTAACGCAAAAATAAATCTTGGTCTCAACATCGTGGAGCTACGTAGCGATGGCTACCACAACATCGAGACGGTGTTCTACCCAATAGCACTTAACGATGTCCTCGAGATTGTGCCGGCGCAAGGAGGTGAGTCTACTCTGACCACTTACGGCAATCCTGTAGATTGCCCAGTGGAGAAAAACTTGGTTATGAAAGCGTTGAGACTCATGCAGCAGCATTACAACGTGCCCGAGGTCGACATCTACCTCTACAAGCACATTCCAGATGGGGCCGGATTAGGAGGGGGGTCGAGCGATGCTTCTAGCACCATGCTAATGCTGAATGATATGTTCAACATTGGTGCGCCTAAGGATGAACTAGCGCGACTCGCTGCAACTCTTGGTGCCGATTGCCCATTCTTTATCTACAACAGGCCAATGATGGCGATGGGTATTGGCGATATTTTAAAGCCCATTGACATGAGTCTCAAGGGACTGTTTCTATATCTCGTCAAGCCAAATGTGAGTGTGCCAACCAAGGTCGCCTATTCTCGAGTAACTCCTGCTCCTAGCAGCTCTGTTCTGGAAGAAGATGTTGCTATGAGAGTTGATAAGTGGAGCGGACTAGTGAAGAATGATTTTGAGCCCAGCGTTTTCGCCACCTACCACGAGTTGGCACAAATAAAGGCCGAGATTGAAGCGGCAGGTGCTCTTTATGCCTCAATGTCGGGTTCGGGATCGTCAATTTTTGGAATTTTCAATGATGTCATTATGGCAGAAAAATTGAAGGGCGTCTTTCCTGATAGCACCGATTTTGTCATACCATTATAAATAATGTGTTTGGCAAACTTTTTGCATACCCAATAAAATAAAAAAATAACTCCCCCTTTAACATTTGAGGGGGACGTTTCTGCACGATAATGTGTGACACCTGATTAACGACAAACAATAAACAATATAATATGTCAAAGAAGAAACAAGAGAATAATAACGATGCTCAGGTCGAAGAGCCTGTAGTTGACGAGCAGCAGCAAAACGTTGCTCAAGAAGAGCAACCACAAGAACAGTCCGAGGAACAACCCGAGGAAGAGACCGAGAAGGAGCCTACTTCCGAGGAAATAATCGAAGGATTGAAGGCCGAGATTGAGGAAGAGAAAAAGAAATATCTTTTCCTGATGGCCGATTTTGACAACTTCCGTAAGCGCACTTTGCAGGAAAAGCAAGATTTGGTGAAAAACGGAGGGCAGAAGGTGCTTGAGGGCATCCTTCCTGTGGTCGACGACATTGAGCGAGCTATCGACGCTATCGCTCAAGGCGGAGATATCGATAGCTTGAAAGAGGGGGTTGACCTTATTCACAACAAGCTTCTAGGGTTCCTCAAGAGCAACAATGTGATGCCCATTGAGTCTACCGGTGAGCTTTTCGACACCGACTTCCATGAGGCTGTGACTACTTTCCCAGCACCTAGTGAGGAACAAAAGGGAAAGGTCATCGACACTGTTCTAAAGGGCTACACTATCAACGACAAAGTGTTGCGTCACGCTAAGGTGGTAGTAGGGCAGTAGTGATTCCAGTGATTCCACTGATTCCGGTGATTCCGCTGATTCCAGTGATTCCAGTGATTCCAGTGATTCCAGTGATTCCAGTGATTCCACCGATTCAAATGAATCTAAACAATCTAGTATTTCTAGAATGTCTGGAAATTGAGAAAAAAACTAACAAAGATAAACGAATAACGAAATAATGGCAAAGAGAGATTTTTATGAGGTGCTTGGCGTTGACCGCAATGCCGATGCCGATGCACTCAAAAAAGCATATCGCAAACTCGCCATCCAGTATCATCCCGACCGTCAGCAAGGAAAGTCTGAGGCCGAGAAAAAGGAGGCCGAAGAGAAGTTTAAAGAGGCTGCCGAGGCTTATGATGTGCTCAGCGACCCCAATAAACGTGCTCGTTACGACCAACTCGGTCCTGAAGGATATGACCAGATGGGAGGAGGTGGCTTCTCAGGTGGTGGCATGTCGATGGAGGACATCTTCCGTCAGTTTGGCGACCTGTTTGGTGGCTTTGGCGGTTTTGGTGGATTCAGCGGCTTTGGCGACAGTGCCCATGGACAGTCGGTGAATTATGGTACTAACCTGCGTGTGCGTGTCAAAGTGACATTGCAGGATGTGGCTAAAGGAACCGAAAAGAAGATTAAGATTCCACGTCAGGTGTCGTGTTCTTCGTGTAACGGAACTGGAGCTAAAAATGGAACTGCTCTCGAAACTTGTTCTAACTGCCGGGGCTCGGGTGTTGAAATCCGAATTCGTCGAACGATTCTTGGACAAATGCAGACTCAAAGCGCTTGTAGTGCATGTGGTGGCTCGGGCAAGAAAATTGTTGAGCGTTGTCCTAATTGTGGCGGCAAGGGTCTTGTTAAGAAAGAAGAGGTTGTTAATATCTCTATCCCTGCCGGTGTGAAGGAAGGGATGATGCTAACTATGCGTGGCAAGGGCAATGATGCTCCTGGTGGAGGCGTGCCTGGTGATCTTCAAATCGTTATTGAAGAACAGCAGGACAAGCATCTCATTCGCAATGACCAGGATCTTATCTACAACCTGATGATTGACTTCCCTACTGCAGCATTGGGTGGTAAGGTCGAAATACCAACTATTAATGGACGTGCCAGGGTAACAATTGAGCCTGGAACCCAGCCTGGCAAGATTCTGAGACTCAGAGGTAAAGGACTTCCTTCTATCAATGGATATGGCAATGGCGACTTGCTAGTAAACATTATGGTCTATATACCTGAAAATTTGAACGCATCCGATAAACGTGCCGTCGAGGCTCTGAGAGATTCGCAGGCGTTCACTCCAAGTTCTTCGACCAAAGAACGCATCTTCAGCCGCCTTCGCCACATGTTTGATTAGATTAAGTGGTGAGTGCCACTCCTAGCTATTCCTATTGAGACATGAAAAATAGACGGTTTAGGTTTAACGGCCCTAAGGTGCCACGTTCTGAGATGAAAGTGACCACATTCCTCGCTAACGAGGAGATGGGGTTGCTTGACTTTATTCTCAAGAAGATGGACGGAATAAGTCGTAACAAGGCAAAGGGGTTGCTAAGTCACGAAATGGTTAAAGTTGACGGTAAAGTTGAGAAACTTTACAACTTTGTTGTCAAGCCCGATATGGTGGTTGAGGTAACCAAAAATCCTCGATTTATGCCCATGAAGAACTTCGACCGTTTCTTCGCCATCCTTTATGAGGACGAATATCTCATTGTGGTTGACAAAGCCGATGGTGTGCTCTCAATGGGTGTTGGTCGAGGTAGTTTGAATATGAAAATTCTTCTCGACCAGTACTTTGCCTACACCAAGCAGAGATGCACAGCACATGTGGTACATCGTCTCGACACACGCACTTCGGGAGTAATGGTCTATGCTAAAAGCGTTGAAGTTCAGCAGATTCTTGTGAAAAACTGGCACGCTCACGTGCGCGACAGGCGATATGTCGCTGTTGTCGAGGGTGCTATGGAAACCGACCATGGGCACATCGAGAGCTGGCTGCGCGACACTCCTTCACGCAAGGTGGTGAGCAGCCCGTTCAACAACGGTGGACAGTGGGCGAGCACCGACTGGTGGCTTCTCGACCGCAACGACGATTTCTCGCTATTGGAACTACATCTCAATACGGGCCGCAAGAATCAGATTAGAGTCCACATGGAGGTGCTGGGGCATCCCATAGTGGGTGACTATAAGTATGGAAGCATCGATGATTCGCTCAACCGGCTAGGGCTACATGCTTTCCGACTTGCTTTCTTGCATCCAATCACTCACGAGGAACTGGAATTCGAGACTCCTTTCCCGGCTTGTTTCCTTGACCTTTTCCCCGAACAAATGGTTTAAAAACACTAAACACCAATTTTTTAAAAAAACAAAAAATTGGTGTTTTTTTTGTATGTGATAAGTGGTTTTTGTATCTTTGTTTTCTTAAATGACTACGTCACAAGAAATAGCACTCGAAGCGGTGCGACAGCAAAATGAGCAGCTGTGCCGCGAGCATCCATTAGATCAACTCTTTTGGGAGTGTACACTGCGTTGCAATATGTCATGCCGGCACTGTGGCAGTGACTGTGCTAAGGATTTGAAGGGAACTGAGATGCCTCTCAATGACTTCTTGCCAGTTCTGGATGAGATTGCCGCTCACATCGATCCCACTAATGTTCTAGTTCAAACTGTGGGAGGGGAACCGCTCGTAAGGAGCGACATTGTGGAGTGCGGTCGTGAAATAAAGCGACGTGGATTCCAGTGGGGCATGGTGACTAACGGTCACTTGCTCGACGAGAAAATGATGGATAGTCTTGCCGAAGCAGGTATCGACAGTATGGCAGTCGACATTGACGGCACACGTGACCAGCACAACTGGCTTCGTAATAATGACCAAAGTTTCGACCGAGCCATGAGAGCCATTGAGCAAATGCAACGCATTGAAGACCTCGAATGGGACGTGATTACTTGCGTTCACTCACGCAACATCAATAGCCTTGACGAGATAAAACAATTGCTCATCGATGCGGGTGTGAAGCAGTGGCGATGCTTCACTATCATTCCCATGGGAAGGGCGGCAGGACTTGATGAGCTACAACTTACCGACTATCAGTTCCGCGACTTGCTGAACTTTATCGTAAAGACGCGATTGGAAGGGAAAATTGACCTCAATTATGCTTGCGAGGGATTTCTGGGACCTTACGAGGGAATGGTGCGTGACTATTTCTATACCTGCGAAGCAGGCTTGACAGTTGCGAGCATTCGTGCCGATGGAAGCATCTCAGGATGCCTTAGTATTCGAAGCGACTATCAGCAGGGCAATATCTACCGCGATAGCTTCTGGGATGTGTGGAACAACCGTTTTGACATCTACCGCAACCGCCAGTGGATGAAGCGCGGCATTTGCGCCGATTGCGACATGTTCCGTTTTTGTCAGGGCAACGGCTTCCACTTGCGCGACAGCAATGGCGACGTGATGCTTTGCCACTACAACCGATTGAAGAATGTAAAACTATAATATAGAACACTATGAACAAGGATAATAAAAAACGCAAACTTGCGCTCGGAGCAGTGGTAGCCGCTGGTGTCACTACTGGCGCTATGGCGGCAACGCCTTCACCCGATGCTCCAAAACCGAGCAGTAATCCCGAGGTGGAGCTTACAGCTGCCGATGAAGTAAGAATCGATGGGCAAAGTGTGGACTTCGACGATCTCATCGCTCAAATTCCTCCACGCGTGAGAGACAATCAAGTAAAGCTCATGTATGGAGTGCGAAGGCCTAAGGTCTATGGAGGTCCCCCACGTTATCCCAAGAAACCTTCGCAAGCTTCCGATACCATCTATAACAATGTTATCGACCTCGCTGCCAAGAAAGCAAATCTCAAACCATGGATGGTTAAGCCTATGTCCAAACTGACAACCGACCTGGGACTTGACTCTCTCGGTGTGGTTGAATTACTGATTGATGTAGAAAAGCAGTTTAACGTTGTGATTCCCGAGGAGACTGTTAATTCAATACAAACGGTGAAGGACATCGTTGATTTTGTTAGGAACTCAAAGGAGAATCCCAAGGACCAGCCTGAAGGCTCTCTTGAACTCGAATAATGTTTGTGATTTAAGCAATGGTGTGCCATGATGCTTTAGGTACAATTTTTAGCATTGCTATTACGTTTATTAAGTATATGAAAAATGCTAAATATCTTTTAATGGCCATTTTGGCTATGTGCGTGTCATCAGCTGTGGCACAAGTTAGCTTTGAAGGCAACAGTAAGCCAGTCTATGTTGAAGGAAAATCTTCCAACACAGGCAGCATGGCTGTTTATGTGTTATACTCGGCACAAGGTGTGTCGATGAACTATACAGCCAGCACCGACCCCGACAATGTGAGCTGGCAAGAAATAGTCATCAACGATTTGGGCGAGAGGGTTTACAACGATATAGATGTCGACCACAATGGCAATGTTACTTCTTTGAATCCGGTGAGGGCTGATAGGGGCTACATCATCAAGGAAGGTGAATCTCAAACTACCTATTTGTGGGTCATCGACTACAGCAAATGCCGACTTCATCTCAACAGTGCTGAAGCCGACCAAGATGCAAGCGACTGCGGTACAGCAATCCTGCACATCGACGGCAGTGGCCCCGAGATTAAGTATGATGGCAATAAGACTCTTGACCGTGAAATAAAAATAACCTATAATACTCTTGAGTGGGATAGTGAAAACTCCACTTGGAAAGAGCAACAGGTGACTGAGGAAGAGAGGTTCTTAAAGAACACTATTGCTGTTCCTGCTCCTTATTGCGACACTCAATTCACTATCAGTGGAGACAAGTTTCTTGAGTTCTGGAACGAGAAGAAAAGCAAAACAACAGGAACTTTCCAGACTAAGGCTATTAACGTAGAAATAGTAACAACTCAAGAAGAGCGAGAAAATGACAATGAGCAGAATATCCAAGGCGCTGGGCTCGGAGGCTCAGCACCAGTAACAATCACTTTTAAAGCTTATTGTACCGACGCTGTTTCCTACAAGGAGTGGCAGGTGAGCAGCTTCCCCGAGTTTAATGACTTGCTGATGAACTTCTCGCAAGATGAAGTGGAATACACTTTTACCGATGCGGGAACTACCTATTGGAGATTCTATGCCGCCAATAGCGATGGCTCATGCGAATATTACAGTGACCCCATTGCAGTAAACATCGGCGAAAGTATATTGATGTGCCCAAATTTCTTCTCGCCAGGAACCACCGAAGGCGATAACGATATCTGGAAAGTTTCCTATAAATCGATAGTTGAGTTCCATTGTTGGATTTATAACCGATGGGGTAATCTAATTAAGGAGTTTACTGACCCCTCCGACGGATGGGATGGTACTTACCGAGGCAAGTTAGTGAACACTGGAGTCTATTTCTATGTTATTAAGGCCAAAGGCAGCGATGGTAAGGACTACAAGCTCAGTGGCGACATCAACATCTTGCGTTACGAGAGGAGAGATATTAATAGCCCACTCGACGATCCCGGACTATAGAAATTGTAGCCCACCTCTTAATTCCATTGCACTCTTTTTAATAATATAAAATTTCACAACTATCATATGAAACACCTAAAACATCTTTTTATTATAATAGCTGTTGTGTGTCTGTCGGCAATGTCGGCCTATGCTCAGCGAGGAGATATTGAACACTTGATGGTCACTAGCCCCGAACTTCCCATGTCAGTTAAGTTTTGTGGCGAGAAAGTTAGCTTCGACCGCATCGATATGGCCGAGCGTCTCGACCGTGAACTCACTGGCACTATATATGGACAAACTCTTACAACCACCATCATAAAGCGCGCAAACCGCTTTTTCCCAGAGCTGATTAAGATTCTCAAGGAGAATAACATGCCCGAAGATCTCATCTATCTTGCTGTGGCCGAGAGTTCGCTCGATATCAATGCATTATCACCTGCAGGAGCTGCTGGAATTTGGCAGTTCATGCCATCAACAGGTAAGAATTATGGCTTGGAGGTCAATGATGATGTCGACGAGAGATACGACCCCGAAAAGGAGACTGTTGCTGCATGTAAATATTTGAGAAACGCTTATTCTAAATATGGAAATTGGCCTACAGTCTGTGCTAGCTATAATGCTGGAACTGGAAGAATTACCAGTGAGCTCGAGAAACAGCAGGTGAGAAATTCGTTTGATCTCAGGCTTGTTACCGAGACTTCAAGGTATGTGTTCCGCATCATCGCCTACAAGATTTTCCTCGAGAATCCCAAAGCCTATGGTTACAGGCTACATGCCAACCAGCTATACCAGCCAATAGAATATGATGTTATCAAAGTGAATACTCCTGTTTCCAATTGGATAACTTGGGCCAAGGAGCAAGGAATAACCTATGCTCAGTTGCGCGATGCCAATCCTTGGATTCGTAGCACAAAGCTTCCTAATGCTTCGGGAAAGGTTTACAAAGTGAAGATTCCAAAGCATGATTCACTCTACCGCTCTAGCGCTGGCAACCGAGTTTATAATCGCAATTGGGTGGTCGACTAATTTTAAGTTTTTGTTTTTATCATTCTTTCTTTTATAAGTAATGAATCCCAACGACAAGAACAAGCCCCCCGTAGCGGGAAGTCAGCCGCCTCCATTTCAGCCCCCTGCCGCATCTAGCAATACTGTCGCTCAAGAAAACCAGCCACCCGTAGCTGAAAATAACATCACAGGAGATGAAAATAACCCGCCCAAACCCAAGGGAGGGGCTACCTTTCGCAACATTTTGATTGCAGTGCTTGCATTTTTTGCTATAGCTCAACTTATTATACTCATCCTCATGGCACCTAAGAGCTGTGCAAGTTCTCATGATACCACCGATGATATTGCCTATTCTACGCCCCAGAAAGTAGAAACAACTAACGAGCGGGCCTCTAGTAATTTCGATGGAAAATTAGCATCAGTGCTAGCACCCGAGATTCCTGATAGTATGAAGTTCTGTGGCGAAAACGTGGCTTTTGACCGCATCGACATGGCCGAGCGTCTCGACCGTGAACTAACTGGCACTATCTATGGGCAGACAAACTCAACCTTCATTATAAAACGTGCAAATCGCTATTTCCCAATACTGACTAAGATTCTCAAGGATAATAACGTGCCTGAAGATTTGGTTTATCTCGCAGTGGCCGAGAGCTCGCTCAACATCAAAGCATTGTCACCTGCAGGGGCTGCCGGAATTTGGCAGTTCATGCCATCAACAGGCCGAGATTATGAATTGGAGGTCAATGAATTTGTTGACGAGAGGTATGATATCGAAAAGTCGACTGTGGCTGCTTGCAAATTTTTGAAAAAGTATTATTCTAAATTTGGTAATTGGGCTACAGTGTGTTCAGGTTACAATGTGGGAATGGCAGGAATCGACTCCTCGTTGGTAAGGCAGAAGGCAAACAGTGTCTTCGACCTCAGGCTCAACGAAGAAACTTCGAGATACTATTTCCGAATTATTGCCTACAAGATTTTCCTCAGCGACCCCAAGCGTTTTGGATATCAAATAAAAGAAAATCAGCTATATCAACCCATTGAGTACGATATTGAGACGGTCGACACTCCAGTCGATAGTTGGGTGACATGGGCCCAAGGGCATGACATCACCTACGCACAGCTGCGTGAAGCCAATCCTTGGATAAGAAGCACTCGTCTTCCCAACGACTCCGGCAAGGTCTATAAAGTTAAGATACCAAAACATGACTCGCTTTATCGCAGCACGGCTGGAAACGAAGTGTTCAATCGCAACTGGGTTGTTGATTAAAACTATGTAATGTTTTTCACTAATGGAATATAATGGCAAAGAAGAGGATTGTGTGAAGGTGCAAGGCGCCAGGGTCCACAATCTAAAGAATATAGACGTCGACTTGCCGCACTATAAGCTCAGTGTGATTACTGGGCTCAGTGGTAGCGGAAAGTCGTCGTTGGCTTTCGACACTATCTTTGCCGAGGGACAACGACGTTATCTTGAGACGTTCTCTTCCTATGCTCGCAACATGCTTGGCGTGCTCGAGCGCCCCGATGTTGACAAGATTTCAGGTCTTAGTCCAGTAATTTCGATAGGGCAGAAGACAACCAACAAGAACCCTCGCTCCACAGTGGGAACCGTTACCGAAGTCTACGACTATCTTCGTCTGCTTTTCGCACGGGCAAGTGACGCTTATAGCTACCTCTCGGGTGAGAAGATGGTGAAATATTCACTCGACAAAATTTTGAGCCTCATTCTCCAACGCTACGATGGCAAGAAAATCTATCTACTTGCGCCATTGGTTAAGAACCGCAAGGGACATTACAAAGACCTTTTTGAGCAACTGCGCAAGAAGGGTTATCTGCATGTGCGTGTCGATGGTGAGCTGCGCGAAATAACTTTCGGAATGAAGCTCGACCGTTATCGCAATCACGATGTGGAGCTTGTGGTCGACCGTTTGAAGGTGGCGCAAAAAGATGAGGTGAGGCTGCGCGATACTATCAACACCTGCTTTAAGCAGGGCGATGGTCAACTTATAGTAATGGATTCCGAAACCGATAAGATAGAGCACTATAGTCGTTCGCTAATGGATCCAGTTACTGGGCTGTCCTATGCCGAGCCAGCTCCGCACAGCTTCTCGTTCAACTCTCCTCAGGGAGCCTGCCACAAGTGCAAGGGATTGGGTTTTGTCAACATTATTGACCGAGACAAAATTATGCCCGACATGTCGCTGTCAATTCGCAATGGTGGCATAACAACGTTGGGAAAATATAAGAATTCACTCATTTTCTGGCAGATTGAAGCAATTTGCGAAAAATATGGCGCATCAATCGACATGCCGCTCAGCGACATCCCCGAGGAAGCCATCGATGACATTATGAATGGCACCGAGGAAAGGCTCAACATCAAGAACGAGACTATGAGTGTTAGCAACTACTTTCTGTCTTATGATGGACTGGTGAAGTATATCGAGATGCAGCAGAGCGAGAATGCCACTTCTAAAGCCCAAAAGTGGGCTGGACAATTCTTCTCGCGCTCGGTTTGTCCTGAGTGTCATGGCGACCGTCTGAATAAGGTTGCACTGCACTTCCGTTTGGGTGGAAAGAACATTGCCGAGCTTGCAAGGATGGACATTGCTCAGCTGCGTGACTGGATGCTCGATTTGCACAACCATTTGCCCGAGCGACAATGGGCTATTGCTGAGGAAGTGGTGAAAGAAATAAATAGTCGGCTATCGTTCTTGCTGGATGTTGGACTCGACTATGTGTCACTCAATCGTAGCAGTGCTTCTCTTTCAGGAGGTGAGAGCCAGCGCATTAGGCTTGCCACACAAATTGGGTCACAACTAGTGAATGTGCTCTACATCCTCGATGAACCGAGCATTGGTTTGCACCAGCGAGATAATCAGCGACTCATCGATTCTCTCAAGCATCTGCGCGACGATGGCAACACCATTCTAGTGGTTGAGCATGATCGTGACATGATGCTCGAGGCCGATTATGTAGTCGATATTGGGCCTAAGGCAGGACGACGAGGCGGTAACGTGGTGTTTGCTGGCACTCCCAAGCAGCTGATGAAAGCCGATACCTTGACGGCTCGTTATCTTAACGGTAGCGAGAAAATCGAGCTGCCCGAACAGAGACGTAGTGGTAACGGTAAGTTCATCACCTTGCGTGGTTGTCGCGGCAACAATCTCAAAAGTGTGGATGTGACAATTCCTCTTGGCACGCTGCTGTGTGTTACTGGTGTGAGTGGAAGCGGCAAGTCATCGCTTATCAATGCCACTCTTCAACCCATTTTGAGCCAGCGGTTTTATCGCTCACTAACCGAGCCATTACCTTATGACTCGGTCGAGGGATTGGAGAACATCGACAAGGTTGTTACTGTCGACCAGTCGCCGTTAGGACGCACACCACGCTCTAATGCTGCAACCTACACCAATATTTTTACCGATATTCGCAATCTTTTTGTTAATCTGCCTGAAGCTAAAATTCGTGGATACAAGCCTGGAAGATTCTCGTTTAATACTAGTGGAGGCCGCTGTGAGGTGTGTAAGGGAAATGGCTATAAGACTGTGGAGATGAACTTCCTTCCCGATGTGCTCGTGCCATGCGAGGCTTGTGGTGGCAAGCGCTACAACCGCGAGACGCTCGAGGTTCGATTCAAGGGCAAGTCTATCGCCGATGTGCTCGACATGACTATCAACCAAGCGGTTGAATTCTTTGAGGCGGTGCCTAACATACTGCACAAGATAAAGGTCTTACAAGACGTTGGTTTAGGATATATCAAGTTAGGGCAGCCTTCGAGCACGCTATCGGGAGGTGAAAGCCAGCGAGTGAAACTTGCTGCCGAGTTGTCGAAGAAGGATACGGGAAAAACTCTTTATATCCTCGATGAGCCTACTACTGGCCTTCACTTCGAGGACATTAAGATTCTGCTGGCTGTGCTCAACCGCCTTGTTGCCAAGGGTAACACTGTAATTGTAATTGAGCACAACATGGATGTCATTAAATGTGCCGACTATATCATCGACCTTGGCCCCGAAGGTGGTAGAGGTGGAGGAGAAGTGGTTGCGGCGGGTACACCCGAACAGGTCGCCGAGTCGAAAAAATCGCTCACAGCAGCTTACTTAAAGCGTGAACTTGGCTAGAGAGATTGCTCAACTACAATAGACAATTTTTTATTACTGAATACGTTATTATATAATAATAAGTTTATTTAGGTGAATAACGAAAAAAGCTTGAAATGAAAACTTTTACTAAGATAATATTGGTCACATTAGCGATGATATGTTCTTTTGTGGCAACCGCTCAAGAATTGAACTGCACATTTGAGGTTGATTCCAAGAAGGTGAAGAATGCCAACAAGGATATTTTCAACACTCTCAAGGAGGCAGTCAACGAGTATCTCAACACCACGGTGTGGACCGATGCTCAGTTTGCCGTTAATGAGAAAATTGAGTGCAAGATGTTCTTGACTGTTGCTGAGTATGACGAGTCGTCGGGACGAATGAAAGGTGACCTTCAAATTCAAAGCTCGAGGCCAGTTTATAACAGCACTTACACCACCACATTGCTAAACTTCAAGGACACTAAAATTGAGTTTAACTACGACAATAATGAGCAATTGGTATACAACGAGCAGGAAATGCAAAGTAACTTGACTGCAATATTGAATTTCTATGCCCTGTTTGTTATCGCTTTAGATTTTGACTCTTTCTCGCTTAACGGTGGTGACCCCTATTATGAGAAACTTGGTAACATTGTGCGCATGGCTCAAGGTAGTGGTGAGAGCGGTTGGAAAGCTTTTGAGGATAGTAAGAACCGAAGCGCTATTTTAAGTGCTTTCACCGATAAGCAAACTGCGGGCATACGTGAGGTGTTCTACAATTACCATCGCTTGGGGCTGGATCAAATGGTTACAAGTGTTGACAAAGGTAGAGCAACAATCACTCAGCAACTTGATGTTTTGAAGAGTATCTATGATGTGGCTCCCATGTCGGTTTGTCTGTCGATGTTCAAAGATGCAAAGATGGACGAACTAGTCAATATTTACTCCAAGGCTAATAGTACCGAGAAAGAGAAGGTATATGAAACTCTCTATCCTCTCTATCCAACTGAAACCGAACGACTCAAGCGAATCAAGAACACTGAATCAAGATAAACCTATAATATCTATTCCTAGTCACTCCTATCTACTCCTAGAATAATGTTAAAGCGATTATCTATTTCCAACTATGCTCTCATCGACCAGATTGAGATTCTTTTTGACCAAGGACTCACTATTATCACTGGTGAGACAGGTGCAGGAAAATCTATTATTCTCGGAGCTTTGTCGCTTATTCTTGGTGAGCGAGCCGACTCGTCATCAATTCGAAACAAGGAGCGAAAGACGGTGGTTGAGGCAGTTTTCGATATTAAGGATTATAACCTCAAGTCTTTCTTTCAGGAGAACGACATCGACTATTATGAGGACGAGCTAATTGCACGACGTGAGATAAATCCTAATGGAAGGTCAAGGGCATTTGTCAACGATGGGGTAGTGGGGCTTGCAACTCTCAAGGAGCTAATGACTCGGCTTGTTGACATACATTCGCAGCACAGCAACATGCTGCTTTCAAGACCTTCGTTCCAACTCTCCATTCTCGATAACATTGCAGGTCACTATGATGACTTGAATTCTTACAGCGACATCTATAATAATTATCGAGATACGGAGCGAAAGCTTAACGAGCTCCGCGACAATTATGATCGCAATCGCAGTGAAGAGGATTACCTGCGATTCCAGCTTAACCAGTTGCAGGAAACTAATCTCAAGTTTGGTGAGGATGAGGAACTTGAGCAGCAGCAACGTCGACTTGCCAATGCAACGAGTCTCAAGGAAGACCTTTGGAAAGTGATTAATATTCTCAATGGTGAGGAACAGTCATTGCTCGACCAGTTGCAAGACGTGCATCATTCTCTTGCCGCTGCCGAGGAAAATCTCGAGGAGGTGGCAGGTATGAGTGAGAGGGTGGCAAACTCTCTAATCGACCTCAAGGACATTGCACAGAGCATTTCGTCTATTGAGGAGAATCTAAATAACGACCCGGCGGTTTTGCAGCAGGTGGAGGACAGGCTCAACGCGATTTATTCGCTTGAGCGAAAACACAATGTCAAAACTGTTAACGAGCTCATGGAACTACAGGCTCAATATCAAGAACGACTTGAAGCCATTGATTGCAGTGAGGAGCGCATTAATGCGATGCAACAGCAACTTGATGATCAACGTAACGAGGCGCTGAAACTAGCACAAGTAATCAGCGAAAGGCGCAAGAAGGCGGCAACGGAGTTTTCTACTAAGCTAATTCCGTTGGCGCAGAATTTGGGTATGAAGAACTTGCAGTTCCATGTTGATTTCAAGAATGTTGAGATTAATGCAAGTGGTTGTGATAATGTGGACTTTCTCTTTGCTTTCAACAAGAATCAGGCTCTAATGCCCGTTAAGGAGACTGCGTCGGGAGGCGAGATTTCAAGGTTGATGCTTTGCATCAAGTCGGTAATTGCACAGTCGATGAGTCTGCCCACAATTATCTTCGATGAGGTGGACACTGGAGTTTCGGGCGAGATTGCACACAAGATTGGCGACATGATGGGCGATATTGCTCACCACATCCAAGTTGTTGCCATCACTCATCTGCCACAGGTCGCTGCACACAGCAATAGCCACTTGCGTGTGTTCAAAACCGATACTGCCACGCAAACGGTTACTAGTGTTGAGCGCTTAAATGATGAGGAGCACGTTACCGAGATTGCTCGCATGCTAAGTGGGAGCGAGGTCAACCAGGCTGCACTTGACAACGCACGTGCACTAATCAACGACAAACCATAAACGAATAACGACACATATGGACACAATATTCGGACTTCATGCTATTATCGAGGCCATCGAGGCTGGTAAAACAATCGACAAACTACTGCTCAAGAAAGACCTGAGCGGTGACCTAGCACGACAACTGATTAATCTGGCTCGAGAGCGAGATATTGCCATTCAGCGAGTGCCCGTCGAAAAGCTAAACCGACTCACGCGCAAGAACCATCAAGGAGCTGTGGCGATGCTCGCTGCGGTAACCTACTACAAGGTGGAGCAAGTGCTGCCAGCTATCTACGATGAAGGAATGAATCCGTTTTTTGTGATTCTTGATGGAGTTACCGATGTGCGCAACTTCGGGGCGATAGCTCGCACGTGTGATTGTGCGGGTGTGAGTGCAATAGTTATTCCCGAGAAGGGTAGTGTGAGCGTTAATGGTGATGCAGTCAAAACTTCGGCTGGTGCTCTCAACTATTTGCCGGTTTGTCGTGAGAAGAGTTTACAGGAAGCCATAAAGCTGCTTCATGATAGTGGATGCCGAATAATTGGCACCAGCGACAAGAATTCAGTTAACTACACGCAGGAGAATTACACTGGCCCCGTAGCTCTGGTCTTGGGTTCCGAAGGAAAAGGAATGTCTCGTGAAGTGATGAATTTGTGTGATGCTTTGGTTGCAATTCCTGAGTTTGGCAATATTAATTCTCTCAACGTTTCGGTTGCTGGTGGTATCATGATGTATGAAGTAGTACGTCAGCGACTAGCCGATGGGCAAGGGGTAGAGTAATCACAATAATCCAATTTGCTACCCCGGCAAATAAGAAATTTCATTTTATAGAATATAGAAAGCCGCCAGTTGTGAAAAAACTGACGGCTTGAAGAAATGTTGCGTATAGTAGTTTTTTGTTGCTGAAGTTGTCGTTTTTTTATCGCATTGGAGTAATCGACTCAAATGAATTGTCATCATAGAAAATCATGATATTTACAATTTGGCGCTGGCCAGTAGGGGAGGGATTGCTTCCTCGGCTAACGTTTTTGGCAATGCTCTTAAGTGCATCGTTAAGTGCAGCCGCACCTCCATTTGATGCCGAATCTCCGTCGCCAAAACTGATGGTGCGTTGATTGCGCTGAGAACCATTGCCTTGAATATGGCCTTTGGCGCCTCCCATGAATCCTTCATGCGCTTGTGGAGTTTTGGACAAGTTTTGTGAAGCTGGATTTCCCGACGAGTTAGCGTCCTGAGAAACGAACATTTCACCATCGCCAAACATCAGCCACATAATATTAAGAGCAGGATAGGCTATATGGATCTTGGAAATAACCTCATCGCTCACTTTTTTGTTTCGTCCATTCAGGAGTTGCGAGAGAGTAGGGCGAGGTATTTCGCAAGTGTCGGCAAATTGCGAATTGGATATTCCATTCTGCTCTAAGAACAGTTTTAAGCGCGAAATAATGTCCATAATGCGGTTAACAATTATAAATTTTGCGTTTGCAAATTTAGAACAAGCTGTTGAAAAAAACAAATTTTTAAACGAAAATCTTTGAATTTACATTTTAAATTCACAAAAACGTCATTTAGATTTGCATTATTGACGCTCTTTGTGTAATATTAAATAAAAGGTTTAGGTGTGAATGGTAAATATATTTAAAATCAATAAGATACAATGTTACAATGTGGTGGATGTGTGGGTGCTGGGCCAAAATGTGCTAAAAATGTGAGCTAACACTAAACATAGGCATAGTCAAAATGCTGATTTTCACCGCAATATGGTAAATGTAAACAAAACTTAAATCGCAATTTATTTGAATTTGTAAACTTTGAGAATGCAAATTGCGAAAAACACATTGGTCCAATCTGTCGTAATTTGGATTTTGAAGAATCAAATTTCAGGTTCGCATTTGCAAAATGGTGTCTATATGGTAGTGTTCACTTTGGTAAACTTGCGATGGTAAAGTTACCATTTGCGGGCTGTTTTTGTTTTCTCGGGCGTTTTTCTGGAAATTGGTGGGTATAAGCATGGATTTTCGATTCTAAGAGGCTTAAAATGATTAAATAATCTCAGTTATTCATATGGAATTAACTAATTATCAGTGATTTTATATAACCGATATACTTTGATAATATATGACTTGAAAATGGGTCAGAAAAGTTTTAATAACACCTCTTTTGGGCCTAGAATGCTTGGTTTTACCATTACCATTACCTGTTTTTGGCTAATTTGAAGTCTTAAATAGGTCAATTGACTCCTTTTTGGGTGTTTTCTGCTTTTGCATCCCTGGCTCTGTCAAATAATTTATGGTTGCATTGTGACCATATTTTTTGCTTTCATCTAATGCGTGAGACTCGTTCTGTTGAACCTCCAATATCCACCCTCCCCCACTACACTATATACCGATCAGTAATTTGAGTTGCTGTTTATTTTTCGATTCTCACGCGGTTATTTAAAATCGTTTTTTGACAGTTTGGCGATATTTGGACCATTTTAATTTTACCCAATTTTGATTGTTTGAGAATTATTATTTGTCATCGAGCGACATCTTTAGATGTTGAATGGTGGTTGGACCGGTACCTTGTTCTTTGTTATTCGATCAACCCTTTTAGCTTCTAGGCACTCCTTGCTACTCCTAGTCATTTCTTGCTAATCTTCGCCACATTTTATCTGCCGATTTCTTTAATATATATATTATTAAATCAAATATGATTATTTTCTTTTTTATCATTATTAACACTATAGTTTTTTGTGAGTAGCTTAAAACCACTAAATTTGCACGTTTTTTTATACCAAACTAGCAAATAAGAAGATACATATTTTTTTACTGAGATTTTAATTTACTATAAACAATATGGTTTTTTCTGACTTATTTTTTCTTTTTGTCTTTATTCCTGCTTTCGCGCTTTGCTATTTGCTGGCGACATTCATTGACAAAAAGTATCTTTCAAACTCTGTAAAGCAAGTTAACACCTGCAAGAACTGGACGCTGGTGATTTACTCGCTTATTTTTTATGCATGGGGCGAACCGGTTTATGTGTTCCTCATGCTCTTCAGTGTATTCGTCAATTTCCTTGTGGGTAGGTTTATCGACTCACAACAAGACGAGAAGAAACGAAAGACAGCTCTGGTAATTGGACTTGTTGCCAATATTAGTATCATTGCTATCTTTAAGTATTTGGGCTTCTTGTCGCAAATCCTGATTGATTTGGGTATCCCTATCTCAAGGCCAAACATTGCGTTGCCAATCGGTATCAGCTTCTACACATTCCAGGCTATTTCTTACATCATGGATGTGTATCGCAGGGTTTCACCTGCTCAGAAGCGATATCGTGACTTGCTGCTCTACATCTCTATGTTCCCACAACTCATTGCAGGTCCTATCGTGCGTTATGAGACTATCGCGAGCGAAATCAACAATCGCCACGTCACCGCTCAGGACTTCGCCGATGGCTCATTCAGGTTCCTTGTTGGTCTTGGTAAGAAAGTCATTATGGCAAACCAACTCTCTATTATCTCGACTCAGTTCTTGAGTGATGGCATCAACGACATGTCTACTAGTGGAGCTTGGATTGGATGTGCGGCGTTCATGCTTCAAATCTACTTCGACTTCTCGGGATATAGTGATATGGCAATCGGTATGGGACGATGCATGGGATTCCACTTCAAGGAAAACTTCAATCACCCCTATTGCTGCGAAACTATCACCGACTATTGGCGCCGTTGGCACATTTCGCTTGGTAGCTTCTTCCGCGATTATGTCTATATCCCTATGGGTGGTAATCGCAGGCACCAAGCTCTTAACATTGGTGTGGTTTGGGCGCTCACCGGTCTGTGGCATGGAGCTAGCTGGAACTTTGTGATCTGGGGTCTTTACTTTGGTGTTATCGTTCTCTTTGAGAAATATGTTCTCTTGCCTTACATCAAGCCAAAAACTCCAAAATTCCTGCTTCACATCTACAGCCTCATGGTGCTCTTTGTTGCTAAGGGTACATTCTATTTCGTCGACTTTGGAGAGTTGAAGATTTTCCTCTCTTCTCTGTTTGGCTTCGCCGACGTGAAATTCGACTTCGTTTCACAGGCAGCAATCTTCGACCACTTCTGGCTGTGGGTAGTCGCCATTCTGTTCTGTATGCCAATTAGAGAGAAGGCATGCAACCTCACAACGCGATTCTGCAAGGGCAATGTGGCTCTTGAGCAGAATATCTTCACTGTAGCACGCATTGTTACAGCAGTTGTAATTCTCGTACTTAGCGTAGCCCTGCTCGTGGGTGCGACCAACAATCCATTCCTATATACTAGATTCTAAAACTTAATAATATATACACATAATGAAACGACATACTCTCATAACAATATCTGCTGTAACTTTGATTTCACTCTTGAGCTCTATTGCTTTGGCTAAAGGCGTTGACCAAAAGAAGGAAGACCGACGCATCTCTTATCAATACACTAACACTGTTAATGCCGACTGGCCTGCTCACAAAGCTGGTAAGGGAGGACTTATCGTTGTTGGTAAAGGAAAAAATGTGAGAGCTTTCAGCGCTTTTGGTGGCTCTAAGACAAGTGGTTATGCTTATGCCGAGGTTGCCAACGAATATAAGCGAATCTTTGGCGACAAGGTTAATGTCTACATGATGCCTATACCAACCGCAGCTGCTTTCTACACTCCCGATGTAGCAAAGACTTGGTCAAAGGACGAGACTGTTACTTTCAATGGCTTGTTTGAACACCTCAGTGATTCGGTTTATGTGGTGGATGTTTACACTCCACTAGCACAGCACGCCAGTGAGCCCATTTATTCTAGAACCGATCACCACTGGGCACCTCTTGGCGGATACTATGCCGCACAAAAGCTGGCGCAAGTGGCTGGCGTACCTTTTAAAGATATCTCTAGCTACGACACCGATACCGTTTCGCCATATGTTGGTACTATGTATCAGTACACCAAAGACGCTTCGGTGAAGAACGCGCCCGAAGACTTCATTTACTACAAGCCTCGCGATGTGGAATACACTACCACCTACATCAACTACAAGACTAGCGGACTCAAAGTAACAGGCGAAGCTGCACCAAAACAAGACAAGTTTTTTTATAACTTCAAGGGTACAGGTGCTTATTGCACTTTCATGGGTGGTGATGCCAAGATTGTGAAAGTTCAAACTTCAACACGCAATGGCCGTCACTTGATGATTCTTAAGGACAGCTTCGGTAATGCACTGCCAGGATATTTGTTCTATTCGTTTGAGGAAATTCATGTAATCGACTGCCGATACTTCAATAAGAACATGAAAAAATATGTCAAGGACAACAACATTACCGACATTGTCTTTGCAAACAATATCACACACCTCATTCCTGAAAGAACTTCTAATAATCTGCGAAAATATCTCAATCAGTAACTCTTAGTTCTAAGAAGCAATGAAGAAAAGAACTTATTCTTATCTAATTATAGTTCTCACTATATATGCAGCTTTTACTGTGCTTTTCACTATGCTGCCAAGGAGTACTTTTTCTGCACTCGAAAAGCGAGAACTGGCGACTTTCCCTCCTCTGACTCTTGAAAGCCTCGCTAAGGGAACCTTCACCAACAGTGTTTCGCAGTGGTTCAGCGACAGCGAGCCTTACCGCGACAATTTCATGACAATGAGCATGTGGTTTAGTGATAATACTAAACTCAGAATGTTCCATAACAACCAGAGCAAAGTCAAGTTCCATGCTGCCGACAGTAAGAATTTGACCGAGGGCGCCGATGTGATCGCTGCTGCAGGCAACCGCAATATTGATGAATATGACAACCAGGTTAACGCCAATGCCAACGCTAAGGTTGCACACCATGGCATCATTATTGCTGGTGAGGGGGCTAATGTGAGAGCTCTTATGGCTTATGGCGGTGCCGAGGAAGGCGGTGTCAACTATGCTAAGGCTTGTAACGAGTATCAAAGGACATTCCCCAACGTCAAGGTTTATTGTATGCTTGTTCCAACAGCCGGAGAGTTCTATTGTCCCGATGCTGCTAAAGAGGCTACTAAGCCTGAGTTGCCTACAATTCAGGCTATCCACAACCGACTTAGCGACTCTGTGAAGGTGGTTAACGCCTATTCAGCTCTTGCTGCTCATGTCAAGGAGCCTATTTATCTGCGCACCGACCACCACTGGGCACCACTTGGAGCGTTCTATGCTGCTCAGGCCTTCGCAAGAGTTGCCAATGTGCCCTTCAAGGAACTTAACAGCTATGACAAGAAGGTAATTCATAACTTCGTGGGTACAATGTACGGATTTAGCCGTGATATCTCAGTTAAAAATGCTCCTGAGGATTTCGTTTACTACGTTCCTCGTGGTGTGACTTACACTACCGACTATATCCACTTCAAGACTAACGGCAATTTCCAGACAGTTGGAGAAGGTCCTAAGGTGGCTGGAGAATACTTCTATTCTTATCCCGATGGTAGTGGTGCTGCCTATAGCACCTTCATGGGAGGTGACGCTAAGATCACTCACGTCAACACTTCAACCAAGAACGGTCGACGTCTGCTTATCATCAAGGACAGTTTCGGTAACGCAATACCTGGATACTTGTTTTACTCATTTGAGGACATTCATGTTGTTGACTTCCGTTATTTCTCTAAGAATATGAAGAAGTATGTTACCGACAATAACATTACCGATATCCTCATGTTCTCCGAGATATTCCGAGCCTATGCTTCAGGACAGGAGCTTATTAACTTCTTGACTCAACCCGACGGCACATATACCGCCAAAGGTGGAGGAAAAAATGATGCCGCCGATAATAAGAAACAGGCAAAGAAAAGAAGAAAATAACGCGTTAAGGAAATAGTTGACGTTTTAATACCAATAAATTAAAGAAGGGTATCAGAATTCTGATACCCTTCTTTAGTTCATTAACAAATAGAGGAGAACTATAAGAACTGCGACAGCACCTTATAGAAGTCGCCCGTGGGAATTGCTATAAATTCAGGGGTTATGCGGTGGCCAAGCTGATTGGATTCATGGAAATGGTCACCTGCCAATTGGCGATACTGGGGACGTAAGTCCCCGAGCATCTCGTCATGAGAGCTGCCAACGATGTGGGTGTCGGGCGTGATATGCTTCTCGATACCAACAAACTCCTCCAAGTCTTCAACGCTACATGTGAAGGTTTGAACACCATCAGCTCGTGGATTGAAGTATTCCACTTCCTGACCTATCTCGGGCAAATGCCGCAAGCTGGTTTCAGGATTTATTGCAGGATTAACAGCAATCTTTGGAATGTCGACATTGGCGCACAAGGTGTAAAAGCCTCCTAGCGATGTCCCGGCAAGAATGTCGATACCATGATCAGCAATATACTTCTCAATCATCTTTATCGACTCTACAGGATGATGTGTTACATCAATGGCATGCACTTCCACACCAAGGTAGTTGGCCTTGATGTTCAGGATAGTGCTGCTTTGTGCCGAGCTCCTAAATCCGTGAATATATAATAGTTTCTTCTTAGACATTATTTCTTAGTAGTTTTTTTGGCTGGTGCCTTTTTTGCTGGAGCCTTCTTAGCTTCAGTCTTTTTTGCCGGAGTTTTCTTTGTTTCTGCTTTTTTAGCAGGAGCTTTCTTTGCTTCTGCTTTTTTAGCAGGAACTTTCTTAGCTGGAGCCTTCTTAACTTCAGCTTTCTTTGCAGGAACCTCTTTCTTTTCTTCCTTCACCTCGGGCTCTTCTTCCTCAATTGTGGGCTTGAAATCACCAGTAGTGTCCTTTACAATGTTGTTTCGCATCAACTCTACCTCGCGGTTTAGCTCCTCAATCTCTTTCTCTTGGTTACGGATTGTGAGAAGTAACGCGTTTAGTTCCTCGTTCTCAATCTCCTCGGGGAATTGCTCGCGCACCCTGATCAAGAAGTCACTCAGCACGTTCATATAGTTGGTAAATGCCGAGTAGGGTGAGTCATAGGGGCTGTAGTGCGAGTGAACCGAGCCATCGCTACTGTGCTTTGTGCTCATGTAGTAGAAGTGGTCGCTTGCTTGCAGGTAGTTCCAGTCTTGACGTATGCGCTTGTCTTGAACAAGGCGAATGCGTTCGCTCAAGCAGTAGAGTTTGTTTACAGCCTCATCCTGGAGAATATTGCCCATCCATGCGCTGGTGTCGCGTGCTTCGTCGGCCCAAGAGATTGGGTGCATAACCGACAACTCAGCCACAGGTTTCATCTTTGACACAACCTCGCTAGGAGTCATAAACTCAATGTCGTGTTGTGCAGCAAAACGGGGAAGAGCCTTCATGAACTCAAAGATTCCGCTCTCGCGTGGCTGAAGCTCGCCAAAGGTCTCATAGTTCATAAACAGGTTCACAAGCATTTCCTCTTCGGGAAGGCTGGCAATCCAGTCGATATATTTGTCGGCCTTCAATGGATAGGCGTCCCATTCGGGATTGCTGAAGCGGAACGAGATGTCATCACTCAGTTTCGAGTTCTTGAGGAGCAGTCTCAGTTTTGGTGCAGCTGCCGATTTATACAGATAGTTGGGCGACTTCCATCCAAGGATGTGCTTGGCTCCATCGGTAATGGCTCCCTTGAAGCCCATTGATGCAACCATCGCAGCGATATCGTCGTCATATATAAGCTCGGTGTTTCTGAACACTTTTGGCTTTTGGCCAAAGAGTTGGTAAATCTTTTCGTCGTGAGCTTTGACCTGTGCGATAAACTCCTCGGGGTCTACAAGTGACGACAGCGAGTGAGCATAGGTCTCGCTCAGGAATTCTACGCAGCCAGTATCGGCAAGCTCTTTCATCGAGTCGATAAACTCGGGAACATATTGTTCGAGCTGCTCGAGTGCTGTTCCACTAATTGAGAATGCTACCTTGAATTTTTTCCCGTTCTCCTTAATCATGTCCAGGAGCATTTGGTTGGCTGGCATGTAGGAGCGTTGAGCTATGCGGGTAATGATGTCATCATTGGCAAAGTCATCATAGTAGTAATGGTCGTTACCAATATCAAAGAAGCGGTAGGTCTTCAGGCGGAACGGCTGATGTATCTGGAAATAGAAGCAGATTGATTTCATGATTATTGATGTATTATTGTGGTTGTTAATTATCTATTTATTAATCGCTTGTAAATGTCGATTACCTTGGCGCCGGCTTTATCCCAGGTGATTTGGTTCACCTCTTCAAGTCCCTGCTCACGCAACTGCTTGTACATGCCGGGATACTTGATGATAGAATAAATCGCGTCGGCTATAGCATTGGTGTCCCAGTAGTCAACCTTTATCACATTGTTAAGGATTTCGGCACATCCACTCTGCTTTGAGATAATCGACGGAACGCCCATTTGCATCGCCTCCAGTGGAGAGATGCCAAATGGCTCACTAACCGATGGCATTATGTATACATCGCTTGCCTTGAGCATTTCATACACTTGCTTGCCTTTCAAGAAACCGGTGAAGTGGAAACGACCAGCAATGTGTCGGCGTGCGGCCAAGCGAATCATCTTCTCCATCATGTCGCCGCTTCCTGCCATCACAAACTGCACATTTCTAACCTTTTGAAGCACTTGCCATGCAGCATCAACGAAGTATTCGGGTCCTTTTTGCATCGTGATGCGACCAAGGAAGGTTACCACTTTCTCGTGTTTGGGCGGTACCTCCAGGTCAAGAAGCTCTTGACTAAGTGGCTCCACAGCATTGTGGACGGTAGTCACCTTGTCGGGGCTGATGCCATACTTCTCTATAACCGTCTTGCGGGTGAGGTTACTAACCGTGATGATGTGGTCGGCATTGTTCATTCCGTCTTTCTCGATGCCGAACACTGTTGGGTTAACCTTGCCACGGCTACGGTCGAAGTCGGTTGCATGAACATGAATCACAAGTGGCTTGCCAGTCACTTGCTTGGCATGGATGCCAGCTGGATAGGTTAGCCAGTCGTGGGAGTGTATCACGTCGCAGTCCACAGTGCGAGCTATCACTCCAGCAACAATCGAGTAGTTGTTAATCTCCTCGAGCAGGTTGTCGGGATAACGTCCTGAGAACTCAATGCATCCCAGGTCGTTGGTGTTCATGTAGTTGAAATCACTATAGATGTGGTCGCGAAGGTCAAAATAGGTCTGTGGGTCCATTACCTTGCCAATTCGGCCTTCTACATAATCCCAGTTCACATCACGCCATGCAACAGGTGTGCTGTTGGCGCCTATGATACGGGCAAATTCCTTGGGCTCATCGCCCCAAGGTTTGGGAATGACAAAAGTGATGTCCATATCGCCACACTGTGCCATGCCCTTGGTGAGACCAAAACTTGCTGTTCCCAATCCTCCCAAAATGTGAGGAGGAAATTCCCAGCCAAACATTAGAGCCTTCATAGTATATATCGTAGTTTTTTAAGCATTTATAAATCCTATGTTCTTGAAAAGTCTCAACACGCGAAGCACACCGCCCACGTTGGGCGCATAGCTCACGGCACCACGACCAATGAATGGCGGGTTACCATCATAGAGCTCCGACAGTGTGCCAATGCCGCCTTGCGACATCTCGTCCTCAAAGCCTATCATCATGCGCTCAATAAACGATGCGCCATTAAGTCCAAACACTTTAATATAGGCATCGGTATAGAAGCCCATTAGCCAAGGACGGGCCGAGCCAGCATAGTAGGCAACTTCTCGCTCCTCGGGATTGCCGAGATACCATGGTTTATAGCCCCAGCTCTTGGGACTCAAGGTGCGCAGGCCTTTTGGTGTGAGCAACTCACGTGTTACCACATCAATAACGCTCTTGCGCTGACGGCGGTCAAGTGGCGAGTAATCGATGCCTGCAGCTATAATCATATTGGGGCGAACGCTTGGGTCGGCATATTTGCCGTCAACGTAGTCAAACAAATATCCGTAGTCGTTCATGAACATTTCAACGAACGCTGGCTTTGCCTTGTCGCTGAGTTTTTTCAACGATGCCACAAACGTTTTCTCTTCTTTGACTTCGGCAAACATATCCTGGGCAAACATTAGCGAATTATACCACAAGGCATTGAATTCCACTAGATAGCCCGTGCGAGGTACCATAGGGGAGCCGTCGGGGTGGGTAGAATCCATCCACGACATGGGTTTCTTGGTTCCATCGGTGCTAACTAGGCTATTAGGTTCCAAGTGAAGGTTGGGATGCTTGCCGTCAATGATGTGCTTCAGCATCGCCTTCACAAGGTCACCATAGCGCTTGCGGGCCTCGTCCATGCCGGCATCCTTGGCATATTCTTGAAGTGACCACATAGCCCACAACGGCACGTCGGGAAGGTCTATGCCCTTGAGGTGCTTGTCGAGAGTGCCATCTTCGATAAATCGTAGCATCGCTTCCTTGGCGGTATCCATTATCTTCTCAAAGTCGGGACGATGGTGGTTGGATATTGTGCAGCCTGGTAGTGCTAGGAATTCATCGCGTGCACGAATCTTGAACCAAGGATATCCGGCAAGCATGTAGTTGCCGTCGGCATTGGTCAAGTAGAATTGCTTAGCACTATTCTTTAGGCAGTTGTAGAAGCTTGTGCGTGGGGTGCGAGAATTAACCTCGTCTTCATGCATGCGGCTCAGGTTTCGGGTGTTAACCTCATCAATACCTGCCGAGAAGATAAGAGGCTCACCTTTCTTGATTTCTATTTCAAAATAACCTGGAACATAAAGGTCCTCGGTGTAAGGGATGCCGCGTTCCATGTCCTTAATATATTCTATGCCTTTGTACCAGTGAGGATCATACACAAATTTGGGCTTGTGGTTGAATTGCATGAAGAGAGTGGGATAGCCCTCATACATACAAGTCGCTATTCCGTTGTGAACTTCATAATAATCTCTGCTGGCAACCGAGTTCTCAACACACAGGTCGTTGGCGTTGCGGAAAGCCAAGAACGGACGGAACTGCAACGTTGTTTTAGAATGAGCGTCCACTAAGGTGTACCTGATGAGAATGCGGTTCTCATTGGTTATGAATATCTTTTCGCGTTTTAATATTACACCGCCCACACGGAACAAGTGGCTGGGTACTCGCTCGCAGTCATACTCACGAATGTATTTGTGACCGTTGGGACTAAAAACATTGCCTTTGTATTTGTGCAAGCCAAGATTAAATGGCGCACCATGTTGAATAACTGTCTCGTCAATCGATGAGAGCATCACATGGAAATTGTCGTCTATCTCTGGGATTGGGATCACCAGCAAGCCATGTTGCTTGCGGGTGTTGCACCCAACAAGGGTAGTACAATGATAAGCCCCTGATTGATTGGTCCTGAGAATCTCTTTTGTCAAGGACTGCTCAAGATTTATAATCAAGTTTTTATCAAATTTTAAATAGCTCATAAATATGTAATGGTTAATGGTTTTTCGATTTTAATTAGGAAAACGCACCTTTTTCTTGTAATCGTAACAAATTTACTACTATTCGCTAAAATACGCAAATAATAATTCACTTTTTTTTCAACAATCCTTCTTGTGAGGCCTGAGCTGGAGCCTCTAACGCATTATTACTTAATTTCAACCTTCTCTCCTAGGAAATGAGGTTGCTTGTTGATGGCAAGGTCAATCATCATTTTTACTCTGGCTAAGTACTCTCGGCTGTGTATTTTGAGCCATTTGTGCCACAGGCTTACATCCTTTGCGTTATAGGCAATAGCGTTTATTCCATTGTGGTCAGCAAGATATAGTGCACGCTCGTTGTGGAAAAGCTGTGAGATTATAGTGATACTGTCTTGCCCAAAAACTTCCTTTGCTCTTACCACCGAGTCAAGAGTTCGCAGGCCAGCAAAATCAAGCACTATGCGATCTTCGGGAACTCCACGACCCACCAGTGAATCTCGCATCCATGTCGGTTCGTCATAACCTACCGAGCTATTGTCGCCACTCACAAGTATATAGTCAATCTTGCCCGATTTAATCAGTTGCTCGGCAGCATCTATTCTATAAATAAAGTAATAGTTTGTGTTTCCTTGTTTGTCGAGTGGAGAAGTGCCAAGTAGCAGTCCCACTTTGTTGTGTGGCAATTTGTTGATGTCGTCATAGGCGCGTCCGTTAGTGTTATGTCTCACTATAGTGTCACACACTAGTGCCACAACTGCGCAGGCAAGGGCAAGCCACAACACTATTCTCATCCACTTTTTTCTGCTTATTTTTGTCATAGCCTTTTACATGATAATTAAAAAGTAAAATGTAGCTGCACTCTCACGCCACTGCGATTAATGCCTGGGTTGTCACGGTAACTCAATCGCCACACGTAGTCAACACGCAAGAATGTGAGTATGTTGTCAAGTCCCACACCAATTTCCATATATGGCTTCTTGTCCATCTTGTGACAGTCGGCGATAGCTGGGAATTGAAATAATTCAGGGTGAAGCATCGGGTCATTCTTGTCACTGAGTGAGCCCCACAACCCCCTGAACGACACGACCTCGCGCATCTTCAGCTTCTTGATAAGTGGGATGCGATTTAGTATTGCACCGTTAATCCAGTAGGTCACGTCCCACGACAAGTACTGATCATTGATAAACTCCATCGCGTTCATCAATGCAAACGATTCGGGCTGGATTGTGTAAGATAAGTTGGTGTTTGGCAGCAGCAGTTCTGGATAAGGCACTGTGCTCCATATTTTTCCTGCCTTGAGGATGATGTCGGTGTAGCCAAATGCTGAGAACCAGAAACGTTTTTGGATTCCAGCCTCGGTTTTGTTGATGGTATAGTCACTTCCTAAGAATCCTCGCGGCATGAAGGTGTGCGAGAGTGTGAAAACGGGGGCGTCCTGATTGATGGGAATTCTGAACGAGCGCGTTTGGTAGAACTTTTCGCCTGGTGCATAGCGCAGCATGACGTTGAAGCCTGCTGTGTTATAATGCCCAAACTCGTTGCCGTTGCCGTCAATGAATGGTAGGAACCTCGATGCCTCGTGACGCTGATGTTGAATCGATGCTGTTAGCGAGAAGCCTGCTTGGGTCTCGAGCTTGTACTCAAGCATAGTCTCGCGCAGATATATCATCTTGTCGTCTTTCTGCCGCTTGAGTGCAAGGAACACGTTGTCGGGATTTGTGTAGAGATAATGCTGGCCTAACTTGTCAACATCGTAGCGGTGCATAAGGCGTAACGAGTTTACAGGAAATTCGTTAGGGTGAAATTTCTTGTCAACAAATGAGTATTCTAGCTGACCCATATATTTGAAGCGCTCATCGCGTGTTCCATAGGCAACATAGAACTTGCCAAACCAGCGCTGATTGAGCTTGGCTGTCGTCATGCCACCCACTCTAAGTCTCAATCCCTCAAGACTATTGCCGCTTATGGTGGTATTCATGGGACCAATGTCAAATTTGCTGTTTCGCGCATTCCCTGAGGTGGCTATGTAGCCATTAACTAATGTTGTGACCACCTTCTCGCACCAGTAGAAGAGCTTAGATTTCCTTAACCGCGTGAGCATGTCCTTGACGGTGTGTTCGTTCTTGACGGCAACCACTGGTCGGTGGGCCGTCCAGTAGTTCTCGTCTTGTTCAAGATTCTTTCTCATTATCACCTCTGCGCTTTGGTTGAAGATTGACATGTCCTTGGGCTGCTTGAAGTTGTGGCCGTCATAGAAGGTCTGTCGGCGCGCATATATCTCGGGCGTCTTGGGAGCAATTTTGAACTCTACCATCAAGTCATCGCGCACTTTAAGGCGTGATCCGTCGGAAGCTTTTATGTAGTCTTGCTCAAGATAAACCTGGTTCACATAATTTAGGTTAATCTTGTGAGGTACGTTCATTCTTATTTTAGAGATGAACATGGTGGTATCATTGGCTGGTACATATAGTCTTCCCAAAAAGCCGAAGGTCTCGGTGGTAAAAGGTGTGAACGTGAGCTCATAACACTGTAGTCCGTCGACCATCACAGTGTCGAGGTAGTATTTGTAAAAGTCGGTGCCTATGCTCGACAATGGACTCACAAAGCGGTTTTGCATGAACGTGATGTCGTTGCTGTAGATATCCATCTCACGGAACACGTCGTCAATGAATTTCTTGAGGCTCTCGGTGTCGTGCTGATCATCTATTCCAGCATGGTTAGTTGCCATCACTACCTCACGGTGTGCTGATGGCGACTTGCGGTAATGTTCTTCACTAACTTTTTCTTGAATCGACAACGGAAGCACCATCTTGCCTGTGATGTCGCTTGTGTCGACATATTCCTTTAAGAATTTGAAGTTTTGAGCAATGAGGTTCTTGTTGCTGGCAGGGTTGAAATTGTTGAGGCCAAACGATACTTTCTCATACTTGTGGTAGTTGTAGTATTGATGGTCCTTGGGATTATACATGTTGCGACGAGCGCGCAGTTTCTCAACAAAAGCTACCGCTGGGTTGCCCTTCTTCACATATTTCTCAGTCTTGCGTACAAGTATCTCGTTGAGCATTACAGAAGTAGGCACCATCTTGATTACTAGCTCAGTTTGTTTGCCCATGGGCACATCAAGTTCTTGTGTTTGATAGCCTACAACCATAACCTTTACCTTGCTGAACTCAACTCCTGTAACAATGGTGAAGCCACCTTGCTCATTAGTGAGTGCGCCAGTTTGAGAACCAAGCAGGTAAATCTGGGCATAGGGAATCCCTTCCCCCGTTTCCGAATCTAGTACAACCCCTTTTATGTGGGTGTATCCATCAAGTGGTTGTCCATGAACAACCATCGCAACAACCACCAATAGCAGTAGCAAAATATATCCCTTAATCCCTCTCACTTATTACTTTATAAAAAACTTCTCACTTATTACTTATTACTTGTTACTTATTACTTAATACTTATTACTTATTACTTGTTACTTGTTACTTACAACCTCTTACTTCCTACTTAGTAACACCACATTCTCCACATGGTGGGTGTGAGGGAACATATCTACTGGCTGGATAGCATCAACACGATATTTAACATCGAGCATCGCAATATCGCGGGCTTGCGTTGCTGGGTTGCAGCTCACATACACTATGCGCTTGGGTTCGGCATCGAGAATCACTTTTACCACGTCTTCGTGCATGCCGGCACGTGGTGGGTCTACAATCATCACGTCAGGGATTCCATGATGTGCTACAAACTCGCCAGTTAGCACGTCTTTCATGTCGCCGGCAAAGAACTTGGTATTCTTTATACCATTAACGCGTGAGTTGAGCTTGGCATCCTCAATGGCTTCAGGTACATATTCGATGCCAATGACTTCGCGTGCTTGGCGTGACACGAAGTTGGCTATTGTACCAGTGCCGGTGTATAGGTCATAGACAAGTTCGTTGCCAGTCAAGCCAGCAAAGTTGCGTGCCACTTTATATAGTTCGTAGGCTTGCTCGCTGTTGGTTTGATAGAACGATTTAGGTCCTACTCGGAACTTCAAGCCTTCCATCTCTTCCTCAATGTAGTCACGACCACTGTAGAGCACAAACTCCTGGTCGCCTAGCGAGTCATTGACTTTTAAGTTTACCACATACATGAGAGAGGTAATCTGTGGGAAACGGTCTTTCAAGGCTCCCATCACGTCATCGATGGCATCCTTGTTGTCCTCACTGAACACTACTACAAGCATTATCTCTCCTGTGCTTGCAGTGCGCACCATCATCATGCGCATGAAGCCCACGTTGTTGCGAATGTCATAGAACGTGTAGCCACGCTCTTGAGTATAGTCACGAAGGAAGAGGCGAATCTGGTTGCTGATGTCGTCTTGAAGCCAGCATTTCTCAATATTGAGAACTTTGTCAAAACCTCCAGGGATGTGGAAACCAACAGCGTTGCGATTGGGAAACTCCTCGCCGCTCTGCATCTGTTCGGTAGTTAACCAGCACTTATTGCTGAATGTAAATTCTAGTTTATTGCGGTAGAAGGTAGTTTTCTTTGAACCAAGAATTGGAGAGATGGCAGGTATGGGAACCTTTGCTATTCGCTCGAGGGCATCGACCACCTGCTGCTGCTTGCACTGCAGTTGGTACTCATAAGGCAGGTGCTGCCATTTGCAACCACCGCACACCCCAAAGTGCTGACACATAGGCTCAACACGCAGCTCACTAGGTTTCACAAGTTCATCAATCACTCCCTCGGCAAAGCTGTGCTTCTTGCGAGTAATCTTAACTCGTGCTACATCGCCTGGAGCACCATAGGGGATGAACACTACCATGTCGTTCCATCGTCCCAGGCTCTTACCTTCGGCAGCTACGCCTGTTATCTCAAAATCCTCAAGCAGAGGCAAGTTTTTCTTCTTTCCCACTAAACTAAATAATAATAGATTAATATTTACTGCAAATTTACGAGTTTTTCTCAAACAATGAAGAACAAATACAATTTTTTCATCCTATACTTTTTTGTCATCAACGACATCTTAGAAACGACATTTGGCATCTGACAACTAACATCTGCGCCTTTTTTTAATGTTGTTCCCATTATTAATAGTACAATATCTTTGTCATGCACGCTATCATTGCAAGAGTTCTTTGACATTTTGCTACCCCCCCCTAGTTATTCCTAATCACTCCTTTTCCTGAAAAAAGTTGACTGATTCCACTGATTCCACTGATTCCAGTGATTCCACCGATTCCATGTTCTCTCGCAAAGTTGCAACTATTGATGTCGCAAAGCCTCGCAAGCGAGGAGTTTTTAATTTCTGGACTGTCTAAAAGCCAGCATCAATGCAATTTTCCATAAAATTTTCAATAAATTTTAAGCGCAGCGCCCCTCCAGCATCAAGGCAAACTGATTCCACCGATTCCACTGATTCCACCGATTCCACTGATTCCACTGATTCCACTGATTCCACTGATTCCACTGATTCCACTGATTCCACCGATTCCACCGATTCCATGTTCTCTCGCAAAGTTGCACCTATTGGTGTCGCAAAGCCTCGCAAGCGAGGAGTTTTTAATTTCTGGACTGTCTAAAAACCAGCATCAATGCAATTTTCCATTAAATTTTCAATAAATTTTAAGCGCAGCGCCCCTCCAGCATCAAGGCAAACTGATTCCACCGATTCCATGCACAGCGATATCTTAGCGCGCCAGCGCAAAAATAAATATTAGTGCCGTAGGCACCATACTCCCAATCTTAGCCCGAAGGGCAACAATCTTTAGCGCGCAGCGCGGCCTAACCGAGCCAACCGAGTCAGTGATTCCGATGATTCCACCGATTCCATGCACAGCGATATCTTAGCGCGCAGCGCGGCCCAACCGAGTCAGTGATTCCACCGATTCCAGTGAATCCTTGATTTCACCGTTTCCGTGCTTTGCACAATCAAGCTAACTCAACTGATTCAAAAAAACTACCAACTAATAACTCATAACTGAAAACTATGTATTATCTTTGCAACAAGAAATACACATTATATATAAATATTATAACAACGATGAAAACAAAAAAACTTTTACTATTATCACTAGTAATGACAGCAATGACAATGAGTGCTGGCAATCTCAACAAGGCTGTTGACCGCAACAACCTTGACTTGAGCACCAAGCCAGGCGAGAATTTTTATCAGTATGCCTGTGGTGGTTGGATGAAAGCTAACCCTCTCGACCCTCAGTATGCAAGGTTTGGCACCTTCGACGGTCTTGCCGAGAACAATCGCGAGCAGCTCAAAGACCTCATCTTGAACTTAGGTACTAACAATCCAAAAGGCAGTCTGGCTCAGAAAGTTAGCGACCTTTATCTTCAGGGTATGGACAGCACCTTGCGCAACCAGCAAGGCACACGCCCCGTGGAAATGATGCTAGCACAGATCTATCAGATGCCTCGCAATAGCTTCGAAGCAATGATGGCCGACCTGCACACAGGAATCGCTGCTCCATTCTTCGACAGTGGTGTAATGGCCGACTTGATGAACAGTGACCAGAATTTGCTATACCTCACCGCTGGAGGTCTGGGAATGGGCGACCGTGACTACTACCTCGAGAATGACGACAATACTGTTAAGGTTCGCAACGCTTATCTGTCTTACATCGAGAAGCTTTTCACTCTTTCAGGACGCAAAGCAAAGGATGCCAAGAAGATTGCAAAAAACATCCTTGGTATTGAAACTGAGCTTGCCAAGGTGGCTATGACCCGCGAGGAGAGCCGTGACTACAGCAAGCAGTACAACATCCGCACTGTTGCTCAGCTCAAGGCCGACTATCCAAACTTTGACTGGGACAGCTATTTCAACCTGCTTTTCCCCGCCTCAATCAAGGTTGAGAAGGCATGCGTGATGCATCTTAACTCGATGGCAAAGTTCAACGAGATGATGGGCACTCTCAAAATTGAGGACATAAGGAACTACCTGGCGTTCAAGTATCTCGATGCTGCATCAAACTACCTTACCGATGACTTTGAGCAGGCAAACTTCGATATGTACAGTCGTGCCATGAGTGGAAAGACAGTGATGCAACCACGCTGGAAACGTGCCCTCAACGTGCCAAATGGCGTTCTTGGAGAGGCTGTGGGCGAACTCTACGTGAAGAAGTACTTCCCCGAAGAGTCGAAACAAAAGATGATCAAGCTCATCAACAATCTGCGCTTGGCACTTGGTGAGCACATCAAGGACTTGACTTGGATGAGTCCCAAGACCAAAGTGAACGCTCTTGTTAAGCTTAACAGCTTTACTGTTAAGGTGGGCTACCCTGACACTTGGCGCGACTATAGCGGGATCAACATCGATAGAGACAACTTCTACTGGGAGAACGTAATGAACGCTCGCCGCTTTGAGGCTGAGTATCAGCTTTCACAACTTAACAAGCCCGTCGACAAGGACAAATGGCAGATGACTCCACAAACTGTTAACGCCTACTACGATCCATCAACCAACGAGATTTGCTTCCCTGCAGGCATCCTGCAAAAGCCATATTTCGATCCTGATGCCGACGATGCCTGCAACTATGGCGCAATTGGCGTTGTTATTGGTCATGAGATGACTCACGGCTTTGACGACCAAGGCCGCAACTTCGACCACCACGGCAATATGATTGACTGGTGGACTGCCGAGGATGCTGCTAAGTTCCAAGAACTCGCCGACAAACTGGGTGCTCAATACAGCGCTGAGATTGTTGCCGACGATGTGCATGCCAACGGCACATTCACCATGGGTGAGAACATCGCCGACCATGGCGGTCTGCGCGTTGCCTACAGTGCTTTCAAGAAAACTGAGCAAGGTGCTAGTGACAAGAAAATCGACGGCTTCACTCCCGACCAGCGCTTCTTCCTAAGCTACGCTAACGTATGGGCTGCCAACATCACCAAGGAAGAGATTCTGCGTCGCACCAAGACCGACCCACACTCTCTTGGCATTAACCGCGTGAACGTTGCAATCCGCAACCTCGAGCCATTCTTCAACGCCTTCAACATTCAACCCGGCGAGAAGATGTGGCGCGCCCCCGAGGACCGCGTGACCATCTGGTAATCACAATATTAACCATACAAAAATAAAAAAACAGGAAGACTCAATTGAGCCTTCCTGTTTTTTGCGGAAACATTATATTAATAAATTGTGCAGTTTCCAATTGCACAATTTCGTTAACACTAGTTTTCTTCCATAATCTTTATGATTTTGATGCCACTATTGCACTTATTATATCAACCCCGAATTCGTCGCAAGGGTGAGGGCTTCGGTAATAGAACGAGTGCCTAGGCGTTCAAACATCACTCGCTTGTAGGTTTTAATGGTATCAACTGAGCGATTCATCTTGTCAGCTATCTGTGCGACGGTCAGGCCTTGTGCCGAGAGTATGAGCACCTGTTTCTCTTGTGGACGCAGAGTGAGTGTTTCTCGGGTTAGCCAGCAATGCTGCTCAAGCGAATATTCCCAATAGGTCGAAGCACCTTTTTTGCGCAACTCAATGTGCCCTGCTTCACTATGCGACGAGAGCGACACCACGCACATTGCAAGCCACAGCCTGCCGTCATCGGCATATGCAAATGGGGTCATTTTATGATTTATAAGAAAACGGTTTTCGCCGTCCTCAATGTGGAAGTCATAACTTATAAAAAAACCATCACGTTCTTCAAAGGGGATTTTGTTGAACTTCTTGAATCCTGCAGAATTGATTTCAAGTAGCATTGCTTGCTCATTTTCAGGCACATGCTCAATGTAGAACTGATAGCCCCTCTTTTTCATTTGTTCTGCAGTGTGACCACCCAGAAACAGCGGATTACTTGCCACATGCAGGAACTCGCGCTTAAAATAGTCTATCACATATATGCTTTGATAGGTGGCGTTTGCCATCGCGTCAATGGCACGTTTTAGCATCTCAACGTGAGAGTATCGATTCTCACCATAATGGATAGTTTTGTGATTGCAAATTTACAAAACATTTCCAATCATTCGGCCATTTTAACACCCTAAAGTGTGAAAGTTGACTTTTTCTCAAAATTGCTGCAACATTCACACTTTAGTGTGCGTTTAATTAAAAAGACTTATCTAAATTTGTACACACAATTTATAAACCCAAAGACTATGGAAAAGAAAATTGCTACCTTCTTAATGCTTATGGTGTGTGCCTTTGGTGCGATGGCGCAGCAATATGGTGTGCAATGCCAAGTGAACGACAGCAAGGGCGAAGGTATTCCCTTTGCCACGATTTACATATATAATACTAGTGACACAACCACTGTCGTGAGTAGCGGAGTGAGCAACGCCTTCGGCAAGGTGGACCACAAACTCGCAAATTCTGGTTGCTACTTGATGTGCGTGCATTTTGTGGGCATGACACCACAAAGCAGAACCTTTGATGTGAGTTCATCGTCGCCTGTTGCAAAACTTGGCACAATAGTTCTCAATACTGAATCAACGATACTCAAAGAAGTGACTGTTACAGCCCAACGCCAACTCGTAACCTCCGAGATTGATCGCCTCACCTACGACGTGCAGGCCGATGCCGATAGCCGCACGAACAACGTGCTCGACATGCTAAAGAAGGTGCCAATGGTCTCGGTTGATGGTAAAGACGATATTTTAGTTAAAGGATCATCGTCGTTCAAGGTGTATCGCAACGGCCATCCCGATCCTGCACTGAGCGGCCAAAACATGAAAGACGTTCTCAAGGCAATTCCAGCCAGCTCTATCAAGAAGATAGAGGTTATTACCGACCCAGGTGCAAAATATGACGCTGAGGGCACTGAGGCCATTCTTAACATCGTGACTGTGGGCGGCAGTGGTTCGCTGATGCAGGGTGTGATGGGTACAGTAAGCTTGTCGGTCGACAACACCGGTAGCCCTAATGGTAATACCAACATCGTTACACAGATTGGAAAAGTAGTCGCCTCGGTAAACTATGGCTACACTAATAAGAATCGCCATTACGACCACAATATCATGGAGAGCGAGCACACCTATGCCACTACGGGCAACTCTTTATATAGTCACAACGAAACTCGTGGCTCTTTCAATTTCCACTATGGCAGCCTCAGTGCCAGCTGGGAGCCCGACACATTGAATCTTGTTTCTCTCTCGTTTGGCGGCTACTATTATGACCATCGTTCCGATGGTCTCAACAACGCTCGCATGACCGACCGTGATGGAAACATCTTGTATAAGTACACAACTACAGGTCGTGTCCCCAAGAGTGGTACCTATTACCTGCATGGACGTGTCGACTACCAGCACACGATGCGCAATCCTGGAGAGATGCTAACCCTCAGCTACATGCTCTCTACCAGTCATGATAATCTAAAGAGCATAAATACCTTCAGTGATATGCTCAATTGCCCGTTCCCCTACACTGGACAAACTACCGACACCAAGGAGACCTTTGCCGAGCACACATTCCAGCTCGACTGGACTCGCCCATTCGCTAAGTATCACACTATTGAGACAGGCGTGAAATATATTAACCGCTTCAACACAAGCGAGGGCACTTTTGGATTTGATGGTGTGCCTGAGATGGATAATACCACGCTCTTCAACCACCGCACCCATGTGGCGGCCGCCTACTTGAGTTATCGTTTCAGTAAGGAAAACTGGGCAGCAAGAGCAGGATTACGCTACGAATACAGCAGACTCAACGCCGAGTTTCCTGATGGTAAACAGGACAACTATCACCGCAACTTGTATGACTGGGTGCCCGACTTGAGTGTGCGATATAAGTTCAACGATGCCCATAGTCTCAAGATTAACTACTCTACAAGCATCCGTCGCCCAGGTATCAGCTATCTGAATCCGGCAGTTGAGGAAGATCCCACAAGCCGCAAGTTTGGTAATCCTCACCTCGGCAGTTCGCTCAACCATTCGATTAGTATGACCTACATGAAGATTGGCAGCAAGCTCACTTTCAGCCTCAGTCCAAGCATCTCGTTCTGCAACAACCGTATAACAGGTGTTCAGTATACAGATGGCAATGTGCTGGTTTCAACCTACGCCAACACTCTCAAGAGCCGATATTTTAACCTGAGTGGTTTCATGCAGTGGGCGATTGGTCCAACCACAAGTTTCACACTCAATGGCAGCGTGGGGCATTACAACTATGAGAGCAGTGACCTCAACTTGAAAAACAATCGATGGGTGGCGTTCTACTATGCACAGCTCACTCAGCAGTTGCCATGGAAATTGCGATTTGCTGCAACCTTGAGCGGCCGCAGTGGTGGCATTGTTGGACTCTATGGCCACCACACAGGCACTATGTACTATAACTTTAGCTTGCAGCGCTCATTCCTCAAGGAAGACCGCCTAACCGTGAACTTGAGCACTGCAAACCTCTTCAATTCCAGTAAGTTCAATAAAATTACCATGTACACCACCCACGGCGACTACACAGGCTTTGACCGCCATTGGCAGTTTTTGCGCGAGTTCAGGCTCACTGTGACCTTCCGTTTTGGTTCCCTCAAGGCTAGCGTGAAGCAGACCAACAAGACCATTGAGAACAATGACCTCGAGGGTGGCTCTGGGCAAAGCGGAAAATGATGGAAAAAACACGATTCTTGCCGAAAGATAAGAGAAAGAGAGAAAAAATGACTAATTTTGTAACATCTGATAGTCGTTTTTACTCTATCTCATATTAATCATATTTAGATGAACGAGACACAAAAAACGAGAGCGTTTTTTCCATAGTCTAAGATTGCCCGATCTAAAGAAAAGATTGAAATGTTGAATGCCAATAAATATTCAGAACGATGAAGAAATTACCATTAGTCATCTTCGTTTTCATAATGCTTGGTGCGGTCTGCTCAGGCGTATGTAATTATAAAAGTACCGAAAACAGTATAACGCGAGATGTAAACAATGCCCTGAAGCTTACTCTTGCCGAGATGCCTACCAACGTGGTCAATGCCGATACCATCAGCTGCTATCGCAGTCATCTCACCATAGCCGAACTGAAGGACACGGCATGCATTGCGATGACATGGGTGAGCAGAGCGGGCCGGCAGGATACGCAGATGGTGGCACAGGCTAATTGCGGCTTTATGACCATACTGATGCTTTCTGACCAGCGAGCATCTGGGGCATTATTATTTGTCGGCATTCTGTGGATTATGTGCAGCCTGTGGTATATGCGCAGGTTTAAGCCTGAATTGTTTGTCGCAGGCCTGAGTTATGGTAGCATTGTGTTTGCCACCGACAAATTTCTTACGGCTAAGGGTGAACCCATTCATTTCACTCCCATGCAGTATTCCCTTATGGAAATGTTTATGACTACAGAATCTCATTCACTATCCAAGCAAGAAATTTGTGACCGCCTTTGGCCCAAGAAACCTGATGCCAGCGACACACTTTACACACTTATCAAGCGGGTAAAGCCTATCTTGGAGGCCAATAGCAACCTGAAAATCGAATCAGATAGAGGCAAGAGCTATACGTTGAAAATCAAATAGTTAGTCTGGTTTTAGATAAATGTCAGACAAATGTCAGATAATAAATCTGGCATTTGTCTTATTCCATAATACTTTTGCATCAAAAATCTCTAAATAATATTGATGCAAATGAACCAATTATTTTTACTCACTATCCTTTGTCTTTCTACATTCGCGGCCTTTGCTCAGAATGAAGACAAGATTGTTACTCAAGTGACTTCAACTCAACGTGACAGCGTGATGACTGATACGTTGCCCGAGATAATTGTAAAGGCCAAAGAGCAGATTGAGACGGCCGACAAGGTCATTCTCATGCCTGCACCTATTCTGCGCAAGCACGCAGCAAACGCGCTAGATCTAACGGGACTGATGGGCATTGCAGGACTGGTAGTGTCGCCACAGGAGAAATCAGTTACCACACACACTGGCGCTGAGGTGGTATTGTGCATCAATGGCGTGGTAGCTCGCGCCGAGGATGTGGCCATGCTACAGGCACAAGATGTGGTCAAAATGGAGTATTTGCGAACCCCTTCAGGAAAATGGGCCGGCAAAGCGGCAGTGCTCAACTACATAGTCCGCAACTCGGGTGGTAACGTCTATCTCTCGGCCGACGAAGGGTTCATTTATCAGCGAGGCGAATATGTGGCAGCGGTCGATTACACCCGCGGCAAGACCAAACTACGGTTGGCTGCCATGAGCAAGTGGGACCGCAACCACAGTTATGTTGAGGAGTCAGGACTTTATACCTTTGCTAACGGCTATCAGCTGACTCGCTACTACAGCCCTGACCATACACTCGCTCGCCACCACGGTGAGGATGTTCGCTTTGAGTTGAACAACAAAGGCGATGCTCACCGCTTTAACCTTACCCTCGGCTTGGATGCATCAACCATGCCGACCCATGACATGACAACAGCTGTTATTTATCTCAACGACACCACAACTATGCATCGTCACGCGAATAGCAAGGCTCTGTCGCCCAATATCTTTCTTGAATATACCAAGTGGTTGCCGTTCAACCAGATTATACATTTTGTCGCTAGCGGTAGCTACGGTCACAACACCTATCACAGCTTGTATGAAGAAACCGGTCAGAACACAGTGACATCGCACGTTAAGGAAGACAACTTCGCACTGGCTGGGCAGGGACGTTACTTCAAGACGTTTACCAATCAACTGATGTTTATGCTTATGGCAGGACACGCGCTTACCAACTACAAGGACCACTATAGCGGCACCTCAACTGGCTATCAGCACTTGGTCACCAATGTCACAACTGCTATGCTGCAGCTCAGTCGTTCGGCTGGCAGTTTGTCATGGTATGCCACAGCTGGTGTGTCAAACTCGGCAGTGTCGCTGGGAGGCAAGCACTACAACTATTGCAGTCCCATCGCCTACTATGGCGGCACCTACGCTCCACGGCAGGACCTGTCGCTATCGTTAAACGGCGTGCTGACCCACACGCTTTTCGACCCTGGCAACAAGAACAGTATGACGCTGCCCGTCTCGTTCTTCGAGGCCACGCAAGGAAACCCCGACATTGAGCCCCTAAGGGTGTTGAGCAACACGTTATCGCTTAGCAAGCAGTGGAGCAATCACTCACTGGCAGTATCCTATATGAGCTACATCTACTTCAACAACATCGTGCATCAATACTATGCCGACCCGTCTGTCATCTATGACAAGAAACTGAATGACGGTAATTTCTATGGTAACATGCTCAGTGCTAGCTGGTCATTTAGCGCATTGAGCGACCGTCTGCGTGTGAGCCTAACTGGTATAGGCGAATACAACGCAGTGCGCGGTGATGTGTATGACCTGTCGCGGACCATCGTGCGAGGACGTGCCAACGTGACTTGGCTACAGGGAGACTTTAAATTTAGCGCAAATTTCAAAACCCCATCTACGCAACTCGACATACGCGAGCCGTTTCTGGTGCATGACCCCATGAAGTTAGACTTTCTGGCCGGATGGAACCACAATGGTTGGAGCGTGGAGTTATGGCTTAACAACCCTTTCAACCGTTACTACAAGAGCCACGAGTGGATGGACTATGGTTGTTACGACATGGACCGCTGGCGCATGAACGAAACAGCAGGTCGCAGCGTGAGCCTAAAAGTAACCTACACTTTCAATTTCGGCAAGAAGACCGACCACAGCGATGTGCAGTTCAATCCCGTCATTAACAGCGCCATCATGAAATCATTGTAAGCATATATACTATACTTTGTTTGCCATGTTGTTGCGGTAAAAGAGGGATTCACTAAGGTGCATCCCTTGCGCTCCCGCGGGGGATGCTAAAGCATTAAGGCTGGCACTTTGTGCTTATCAGTTTTTTATTATTAGTTCTCATTCAAGTGAACTTGATGTGACTCAAAATAAAAAACTGGTTGAGAAAACTCAACCAGCCTTAATGCTTTGCGGAAAGAGAGGGATTCTTTCTCCGCTTTGCTACGAAAGCGACCTGAAGGTCGATGGCGAACCAGGGGTTCGACTCCTCGGCTCTGTTCCTTACAATGCAAAAAGACGCCCACAAGGGACGTCTTTCTCTTTGTTGCGGAAAGAGAGGGATTCGAACCCCCGGTGCCTCTCGGCACGCCGGTTTTCAAGACCGGTGTAATCGACCACTCTACCATCTTTCCGAGCGTCAATTAAAACTAGAACTAATGCCGTTCCGATTTTTGACGGGTGCAAAGTTACGAACTTCTTTTAAATCCTGCAAGCAAAATCTAGTTTTTTTATTTCTCTTGCGTTTTTTTGTCTCTTGTTGATAACTTATTGTGTGTTTTTCTCTCGATTAGTGGGTATTTCTAAAAAAAATCATTAATTTTGTAGGTTAATAAAATAAGTGACAGCAAATAATAACACTTAATAATATATACAAGATGAAATTCAACATTCAAAGCAAACTCTTTTTTACTCACCTTCAGGCAGTGAGTAAAGTGGTTAACTCAAAGAACACCATCTCGATCTTGAACAACTTCTTGTTCAACCTGAGTGGCGACACTCTGGTGATTACAGCTAGCGATCAGGAGACAACCCTTACTACCCATGTTGAGGTTACTAACGCCGAAGGTAGTGGTAAGTTTGCTGCTGGTGTAAAGGAACTTCTCGACATGCTCAAGGAGCTGCCCGATCAGGGACTTACAGTGGACATCAATGACCAAAACCTCGCAATCAACATCACCTACATGAATGGTGAGTTCAACTTCATTGGTATGAATGGCAACGAGTTCCCAGTGAAGACTCCTAGTGAGGATAGCGCTAAAGTCCTAACTCTCCCCGTTGAGAAGGTGACAAGAGGCATTCAGCAAACAGTTTTCGCCGTTGGAACCGAATCACTCAGACCCATGATGATGGGTATTTTCTGGGATATCAAACCCAACGAGATTGCTTTTGTGTCGACCGACACCCACAAACTGGTGCGTTTCCGCGAGCTTGGCCTTGAGACCGGTATGGAACAGTCGTTCATCCTTCCCACCAAGCCTGCCACGATTCTTGCCAGCATCCTCGACAAGCAAGAAGGCGACGTGAAGATTACAATCGACTCTAAGAGTGCCACATTCGAAAGTGCCGATTACACCCTGTCGTGCCGTTTCGTTAATGGTCGTTATCCTAATTACAACTCAGTAATTCCTCAAGATAACCAGTTCACTCTCACTATTGATCGCATGACTATGCTCGCAGCAATCAAGCGTGTTTCGGTAACTGCAAGTCCTGGTGGTCTTGTTAAGTTTGACTTGAAAGAGAATCAAATCCACCTTTCAACTCAAGACATTGACTTCTCTAAGTCAAGTGAAGAGGTTGTTGCTTGCGACTACACTGGTGCTTCGATGCTTATTGGTTTCAATGACGAAAACATCATCGATGTTCTGAACAACATCGACAATGACATGATTACAGTTGAGCTCATGGATCCATCTCGTGCTGGCATCTTCAAGCCCGCCGAGCAACGTGAGAACGAAGACTTGCTCGTGCTCTTGATGCCAATGATGGTGATAGGATAATCGATTAAGTTAATTCACAATGTTGCCTAGAATATCTAGTGAACTCTAGAATCTCTAGGCAACAAATAATTTTAAACCTAATGCAACTCAATCTAACTCGCCCCATCATATTCTTCGACCTGGAAACTACGGGACTGAACATCACCAAGGATCGCATTGTGGAAATATCCCTGATTAAGGTTTATCCCGATGGTCATGAGGAGGAGAAGACACGTAGGCTAAACCCCGAGATGCACATTCCGGAGCAAGCAAGCGCTGTTCATGGCATATATGACGAAGACGTGAAGGAATGCCCTACATTCAAGCAGGTGTCGAAGAGCTTGGCGCAAATCTTCGAGGGATGCGACATTGGCGGTTTTAATAGCAACCGCTTCGACATCCCTTTGCTGTCGCAGGAATTCTTTAATGCTGGTATCAAGTTTGACTTCAATAAGTGTAAGTTTATTGATGTGCAAACTATTTTCCACAAGATGGAGCCGAGGAACTTAATCGCAGCTTATAAGTTCTATTGTGGAAAGAATCTGGAGGATGCACATTCGGCATGTGCTGATACTCGTGCGACCTACGAAGTGCTTAAAGCACAGCTTGATAAGTATGGTGACCAGTTGCAGAACGATGTGGAGTTTCTCTCTTCCTACTCCACTCACAGCCGCAATGTGGACCTTGCAGGACGCATCATTCGCAACGACGAAGGTGTTATTGTCTTCAATTTTGGTCAGCACAAAGGTGAGAGCGTAGAGCAGGTGTTAACCAAAACGCCTCAGTATTATGACTGGATTCAGAACCGCGACTTTGCCGAGGATACAAAAAATGTTTTGCGCGAAATCTACATCAAGATGAAACAGCGCAGCAACCCTGGCACAATTCAGTTTAAGGAGTGATAACTGATAACAAAAATTTTTTTTGAATGTTGAAAGGTAAAAATATAATTGTAGGAATCACTGGTGGTATTGCCGCCTATAAGACTGCCTCATTGGTAAGGCTATTTGTAAAGGCCGGTGCTAGCGTGCAAGTGATTATGACGCCAAATGCAAGAGAGTTTATAACGCCTGTAACACTCTCTACGCTTAGTGGCAAACCTGTTATCAGTGAGTTCTTTACTGCCAATACTGGGCAATGGAATAGCCATGTGGATTTGGGCTTATGGGCCGATGCTATGGTAATAGCCCCGGCTACAGCTTCAACGATTGCCAAGATGGCTCATGGAGTGGCCGACAATATGCTGGTTACTACCTATCTCTCGGCCAAAGCGCCTGTCTTTGTTGCGCCTGCGATGGATCTAGACATGTTCAAGCATCCTACCACCACCCACAACTTGGAGTTGCTGTGCAGCTATGGAAATCACATCATAGAACCTGCAGCAGGCGAGCTAGCGAGCCATCTCATTGGTAAGGGACGCATGGAAGAGCCCGAGAAAATCTTTGAGGTGATTGATAATTTTTTCTCACAAGGTCAAGATCTTGCGGGAAAGCGTGTGATGATTACTGCTGGACCAACCTATGAGAAGATTGATCCAGTGCGTTTCATAGGAAACTTCTCGTCAGGGAAGATGGGATTCGCACTTGCCGAAGAATGCGCCGCTCGTGGTGCCGAGGTAACCTTGATTGCTGGCCCTGTAGCTCTCAAAACCTCATCGCCAGCAATTCATCGCATTGATGTTATGAGTGCTCAAGAGATGCACGATGCGGCTATTAAAGAGTTTGCGACAAGTGACGTTGCAATTCTGTGCGCTGCTGTTGCCGACTATGCGGTGGAGAATGCTGTAGATCACAAGATTAAGCGTGAGAAAGACGAGATACCTGTCATTCGCCTTAAAAAGAACCCCGATATCGCTAAAGCGATAGGGGAAATGAAGAAGGCTGGACAAATTACTGTGGGATTTGCTCTTGAGACCGACAACGAAGTAGAGAACGCTATTGGTAAGTGCCAACGAAAAAACCTAGACTTTATAGTCCTCAACTCACTCCAGAACAAAGATGCAGGATTTCAGGTAGACACTAACGTCGTTACCATTATCACAAGCGACGGCAAGAGGATGGAATATCCTTGCAAGCTAAAAACCGAAGTGGCTCACGACATAATTAATGTTTTAACTGAACATTATACATTGTAATAATGTTCAGCCTTGATCTGCAGTGAGAAATCGCTTTTTTTAGAAAAAGAAAATTCCCTTGTCAACCAACAAGGGAATTTTTATGCTGTTGAATGCAATTGCTATTTCATTGCATTGATGATGCGGCGAGTAGCTTCTTCAACGACAGAACGTTGAGTGGCAATGTTAATTCGTATGAATCCGTCACCTGCTTTTCCATACATTGCTCCGTCATTGACAAGAACCTTGCCGTCGTCAAGTATTTTCTGTGTAACTTGAGCACTTGTCATGCCAGTTGGAGTGATATCAATCCATACAAGGTAGGAACCTTCCATGGGTGTGATGTGGAAGGCAGGAAGTTCTTTGTTCATCATGTCGCGCATGAGTTGGAAGTTGCCGCAAATATAATCATTGAACTGTAGAATCCAACTTTCACCGTGATTGTAGGCAGCCATGAATGCTTCAAGTCCAAAAGGATTGATGGAGCACACCTGATTGTCGATAAGGGCTTTGTTTACCTTGGTTTTAATGTCTGGGTTGTTGCTTACAATGAAAGCCGCCTGCAGCCCAGCGATGTTGAATGACTTGCTAGGTGAACCGCAAGTGATGCAGTTGTTCTGCGCATCTTGTGATATTGAAGCAAAAGGAGTGTAATCGTGCCCTGGCATTACCATCTCACAGTGAATCTCGTCGCTGATTACTGTCACTCCATGCTTGAGGCACAGGTCATTGACTTTAAGCATCTCGTCGCGAGTCCACACTCGTCCTGCAGGGTTGTGAGGATTGCAAAAGAGTAGGGTGTGGGTGTTGTCGTCACTGAGAGCTTTGTTGAGGGCCTCGAAGTCAATGGAGTAGGAGTAATCGTCGTTATAAGTTAGTGGAACTTCAAACGCATTGCAGTTGTTGCTATCAATGCAAGTGAAGAAGCAATTGTAGATGGGTGTAAGCATTACAACATTCTCACCAGGCTTGGTTATAGCTCTGAGTACAGCATCAATGGCTGGGACAACACCTGTTGTGTAGTCTATCAAATTGCTGTCGATTTTCCAGTTGTGTCGACGTTCAAACCAGTTAATAATTGAAGAGTAAAATTTTTCGGGTACGCTAGCATATCCGAAGACACCGTGCTCGAGTCGCTCTTTTAGTGCATCAATGATACAAGGTGCTGACTTGAAATCCATGTCGGCGACCCACATGGGAATGACGTCGTCGTTTTCACATTTATCCCATTTCACCGAGTGGGTGTTGTGGCGGTCGACCAGTTCGTCAAAGTTGAATTTTTCGTTTTTCATTGTTATGGTTGGTTTATATTAGATGTTCTATGCAAAGTTACGAATAATACAATTTATTATTATGTATTTTGTACGTTTTAACTATTAATAATAGAGGTTCTATTTAGCCAGTTTCCTGAAGATAGTCGGAGGAGGAATAGAGTTCCACGCACGCATAGTTCGATGCACATTGCGATCCACACACCTTGCAGCCCCATAGTGGCAGCTAAAACAATAGCTAGAGAGATTCTCACAATCCACATGCTTCCCAGATTGATGATACATGGTGTGAGAGTGTCACCAGCTCCCACCATCACTCCATAGCTAACGATAGCTGCAGCATAAAGAGGTTCGGCCCATGCTTCGATGCGCAAGCACTGCGCGCCTAAGTCGACGATTTCCTGTACGGGCGACATGAAACTCATCATCAAGTCGGCTCCAACATACATGAGAATACCCATGATTGTCATAAAAACAACTCCCATGATAATCGTGATTGCTGCAAATCGTTTCATAAGGTCTTTTCTACCTGCTCCAGTGCTTTGCCCAACTAGGGTTGTTGCGGCCTCACCAATGCCGTATCCTGGCATATAGCACAAGCTTTCGGCTGTGACGGCAAAGATGTTGGCGGCAAGTGCTACACTACCTAGAGGAGCGACAATCGCAGTCGTTGCTATGTATGCTCCACTCATCATCACTTGTTGCAGACCAAGTGGTAGACTAATTTTGTAGGCTCGTCTCAGGCATTGCGCAGTTGGTTTGAAAGAACCTTTAGTTCCCACTAGCTTGAGCTCTCTTGAGCGTGTCAATAGGAAGTATAGCATTATAAGGCATGTTACGACTTCGGCAAGAACCGTTCCAAGTGCCGCTCCTGTCACTCCAAGTCCTAATCCGGGCATATAGAATTGTTGTCCTCCAATCATTATTATCCTTGAAGGAAAAATGAAGAAGAAGTTGAAAGCCACATCGAGTACACACATTAATATATTAAGCATGCCTGGCACTTTCATGTTGCCGCTACTGCGCAGCATTCCTCCGGCTAGGAATTCTATCTCGAGGAAAGGAAGGAAGGCTGAGAGGATGAGGAAATAGGTGGTAGCTTTACCACAAATCTCATCACTTCCTCCTAACCAGTGGGGTAGAGGTTTGCTTATAGCGACACCAATTAAAGCTAGAGTAACGCTGAAAATTAGGCAAGTGATAAGTGACTGCCTGAGTACACTTCGTGCGTCATGGCTGCTATTGGCGCCGATGTGGTGAGCTACCTGTACAGTGAATCCCATAGCAGCAGCGCTCATTAGTCCTCCCATGAGCCATGCTGATGACGACACAAGCCCAATCGCAGCACTATCGTGCGCACCAAGGCTTCCCACCATCGATGCATCTATATACTGCATGATGATTGAAGACAGTTGTGCCAAAATAGCCGGTGTGCTCAGTGCAATGGTGAGTTTCACCTGTTGCCTGAGAGTCATTTTCTCTCCATTTTTAATGAGATCGATGAGTTGGTTCTTATTTGGCATTTTTAGTCGTATGGGAAATAGTAGGCAAAATTACTCTAAAAAAGTGAGATGGCTGAATAAAAAGAGAGGAAAAGACAATATAAGTATCAAAAAAAAGTCCCACATGATTATGTGGGACTTTTTTAATCCTTAAGCGTTAATTCTGTAAAGAATTATTTACGCTCGATAGTTACACAACGGCCAAGAGGTGCAGAAGCCAAGCTTGTTGCATAAGGATGGTTGTCGTTGTTGGTCTCGCAATCGAGGCGACCACCGTCGATACCCTTATCCTCAAGAGCTTTCTTAACACCATTTACACGGTCGTGACGAAGCTTGATGTTGATGTCATCGTTACCAGTGTAGTTATCGGCCCAACCAGTGAGACGATAGTTATCGTTCTCATTAGCCATAACGTCAGCAACTGCGTTTACAACTTCCATTTGAACTGGAGTGATGTAAGACTTACCTCTTGGGTAATAGATAGTAGCGAGAGGACCTTCAACCTTAGTAACATTGATTTGGCCACCGTCATGATCTTCCTCTTGACATTTTTTGAGTTTCCTCAAGCAGTCGTTGAGCTGGTTCTCGAGGTCGCGGATCTTAGCATTAGCTTGAGCAAGCTTGTTGCGGAGAGCGTCGAGCTCGGGAGTGAGATCCTTGTACTGTGGGCAAACAGGAACAACGGGAGCATTCCACTCAGTCTTGCCAAACTTATAAGCGAAACCGAGTTGTACGCTTGGGTACTCGTTCCAAGTCTTGTGTCCAAAGTGATCGATGTGCTCCTGAATCATGTCGAAACGGAGGTCGAGGAGGAGGTCAACGTGCTTGCCAAGAGCGAAGCTGTTGAGCAAACCAGCCTGGAGGGCGAAGTTGCGGTCGTGATGACCATCTTTACCGTTGTTGTAGCCACCATACTTCCAGCTACCATTGCCATCGCGCTGATCTTTGTAGAAGTTCCAGCTAGTAGAAGCACCAGCATAAACGGTAGCGTTGTAGAAACGACCGGGCTTGTAACCGCAGAGCCAGTTAGTAACGTTGAAGAGAACGTCACCAGTAACACCGATACGGTTAAAGAGCTGTCCTGCATAGTCGGGACCGTCCTTCATTTGGTCAGCCATATCAGCACGGTAACCAATAGCGTTGATGTTGTTCATGTCGGTTGCGCCCTTCATCTGCTCGAAGTGACCGCCGATGCGAACTCCCAACAGTGGAGAGAACCACTTACCGATGAACAAGTTAGCCTTAGGAGCGAGGAAGCGCTTACCGAGCTTCATTTTGGCATCTTTGTAAGACATCAAAACACCAACACCACCTGTGGCCTGGACGAACCAGTTGTCTTGCATACGGTTGAAGATGTAGCCCTGAGCGGGATCCTCAACGTACTGTACCTCCTGAGCGTTAGCTACAGGGGCCAAGAAAAGAGCACATGCACATGCTAGTAATGTAATCTTTTTCATAGACTTACGTTTTTGTTAAATAAAAATTTTTATTTGTTAAACACTAAAATAAATTGTATACCTTATCAAAACATTGTGCAAATATATAGCTTTTTTTTTGAATATTAATAGTTTTAGCAAAAAAATCTTCAAAAAAGTGCTATTTTTTGGCATTTTTTAGGGTTTCGAGCACTTTCTGGGCGATATTTTGTGGTGAAAAACCAAATTTCTCGTCCAAAACTTTGTAGGGAGCTGAAGCACCGAAGTGATCAAGTCCAAAAACATCGCCTCCATTAACGACACTTTGGAGTGTGGATGGCAATCCTGCTGTGAGTCCGAATGTGGGGAGCTCTGGTGGAATTACTTGATTTTGGTATTCCATTGGTTGGTTCTTAAAGAGCCCGATAGATGGAATTGACACAATTTGTACTCTGAGCTCTTGCTGAGCCTTGATTATTTGTGCTGCTTCAAGGAGAGTTGCTACTTCAGAACCATTGCCCACGAGTACAATCTCGGGATTTTCGTCCTTATATAATATGTAAGCGCCACGTTCGGCTTGTAGTGCGTCGTTGTAACGGGCTGTATAGTCATGACCATTTTGTGAGGGTAGGTCGTTGATGTTCTGCCTTGAGAGGATGAGGGCTGTGGGGGTGAGAGTGTTCTCCATTGCCATCTTCCATGCTACTGTGCATTCTGCGCTATCGGCAGGGCGAAGCACAAGCATACTGTTGCGGCCACTATGGTTTTTAAGCTCTTCCATGAGTCTGATTTGTGCCTCCTGCTCCACAGGTTCGTGGGTTGGACCATCTTCTCCTACACGGAAAGCATCATGAGTCCAGATGAATTTCACTGGCAGTTCCATGAGAGCCGAGAGTCGTACGGCTGGCTTCATGTAATCGCTAAAGACGAAGAAAGTGCCGCATGCTGCAATCATTCCACCGTGCAGAACAATTCCGTTGATGAGTGCTGTCATTGCAAGTTCGCTGACGCCTGCCTGGAGGAAAGCTCCCTCAAAATCGCCACGAGTGAATGCTTTGGTTTTCTTGAGGAAACCATCGGTCTTGTCGCTATTGGCAAGGTCGGCACTAGATACGATCATGTTGCCTACTCCTTGGGCGAGTGCCGAAAGGACATTTGCGCTTGATGCTCGTGTGGCAAGATTGGGCTTGTGCTCGATGGCTGCATAGTCGATGGCGTCAACTTTGCCATTAATATAGCGCTCTAGTTGTGCTGCCTTTTCGGGGTTAGCTTCGCGCCATGCTTGTTCCTTGGCTTTGCGATCGGCAACGATTGAGCGCAGCTGTTCGGCTCGTTTGGCATATAGCTCAGCGGCTTCGGGGAACACCTGCCATGGGTTAGCCGCGTCTCCACCAAGGTTCTCGATGGTTTTCTCGAAACTTGCTCCCGACTTGCTAAGAGGATTTCCGTGAGTGCTGCATTGGCCTTCGAAGTTCTTGCCGTCTTCGGTCACGCAGCCTCGTCCCATTATGGTCTTGCCAATGATAATGGTGGGGCGCTCGGTTTCTTGTTGTGCCTTGGTTATGGCATCGGCGATGGCGATTGGGTCGGTGCCGTCGATTTCGATGACGTTCCAATTCCAGGCGCGGTATTTCATTGCGGTGTCTTCGCAGCTTACTGCGTCGCACATTGTTGATAGTTGCACAGAGTTGCTGTCGTAGAACATGATGAGGTTGCTCAAACCAAGCAGTCCTGCCAATCGTCCCGCCTCTTGCGAAATGCCTTCTTGCACACCGCCGTCACTAATGAAGGCGTAAGTCTTATGGGCGAAAACCTCGCTGAAGTGTGCTGCGATGAATCGTTCGGCTATGGCGCATCCTACTGCCATCACATGCCCTTGGCCTAGAGGGCCACTGGTGTTTTCCACACCGTGCTCTACGTCAAGTTCTGGATGGCCGGGGGTGATACTTCCCCACGAGCGGAAAGCCTTGATGTCGTCGATGCTGTATTTGCCAGTCATGAAAAGTGTGGCATAAAGCATGGGTGACATGTGGCCTGGATCCAGGAAGAATCGGTCACGAGCGAACCAGCTAGGATTGTCAGGGTCGTGAACAAGGAATGAACTGTAGAGCACATTGGCAAAGTCGGCTCCGCCCATGGCGCCGCCAGGGTGTCCCGACTTGGCATTTTCCACCATTGCGGCGGCAAGGATTCGTATGTTGTTTGCCGCGCGAGTCATCAATTTTTCGTCAATCATAATAATTATAAATTATTTCTATTATTACGTCACGAAGATAGTTATTATTATAATAATGTGCAAATATTTTTATGAAAAAGTGCGAAAAAAGGCATTGCCACTTGGGCAATGCCTCTATTATTGATGTGTGAATAGCAGTTGGCTATTCTACGGGAATGTCGGTGTTGACGTTCTTACATCCGACAAGTGCGTAGAAGCACAGGTAGGCAAGTCCAATCAATGGAACGATGTAAGAAATCATGTAGCCAAGCGAGCTGTCGGCAATTGCATTCTGAATGAGTGGGAGCACGCCGCCACCCACAACCATCATCATGAAGATGCCACTAGCGGCGGCTGTGTACTTGCCAAGTCCCTCAGTTGCAAGGTTGAATACGCACGACCACATTACCGAAGTGCAAAGACCGCAGAGGACGAGAAGGAGCGCGCTCAGTGGCACGGTCTCCATGGCAAATCCGCTACCAGTGAACACTGGCATAGAAGTTTGGGTGTCTTTTCCGATGAACATCGCGCAGAGGATGAGTGCCATTCCAATGATTGTTACCACGATCATCATGGCCTTGCTCGATACTTTGCTGGCGATAGCGCCACCAATGATGCGGCCCACGAGCATAAGCAGCCAGTAGGTTCCGGCCACCATGCCACCTATTGCCGCGGCATTGGCGAGCAGGCCTGCGCCCTTGGCTGTGGTGTCGCTCAAGTAGAAGTTGAGTGTTCCAGGAATGCCCACTTCGATTCCCACGTAGATGAAGATGCCGATAGCGCCAAGTACAAAGTGACGGAATTTCCAAGGAGAATGTTCAAACTTGGTGTCCTTGGTAATTTTGCCAATTTCAGGATCTTTAATAGGAATAAATGTCAGTACAATGAATGCTGCAGCAAAGACTGCCATTGCAATGTAGAGCACTAGGTTGACGTCGGCGAAGTCGCTCTCTTTTGTTAGCTCGCCAATGAGGGCGCCCACAAGCATTGGGGTGAATGTTGCTGCCAGTGAGTTGAATGTGCCACCAATCATGTTAAGCTGGTTGCCTCGCTTGCCGCCACCGCCAATGAGGTTGAGCATTGGGTTGACAACGGTGTTGAGCAGGCACACTGATACACCTGAAATGAAGGCTCCAAGCAGATAGATGGTGTTGTCGGAATAGCCTTCGAGTGCTTCAAATCCCGAAAGGAACTGAACTAGCACGCCTATAAAACCACACAGGATTCCAAACAACGCAGTCTTCTTATATCCAATTTTTGTTAACATCTTGCCTGCAGGAATTCCCATGAAGAAATAGGCTAAGAAGTTCATGAAGTTGCCCATCATGGCAAGGAAGTTGGAGCCACCAACTTCGGGATCGTTCTTCATAACCACGCCAATAGGGGCAGCCAAGTTGGTCACGAATGCAATCATTGCATAGAGGAACATCATCGTGATGATTGCGATGATGGAACCATTCTTTTTCTGTTGCTGTGTCATTTGTATAGTAATTTAATGTTAATAATTTGTTGCAATAGGGTGGTGTTTATGGAAACATGCCACATTTATAAAAAATCGTGTAAAGTTACACATATTTTATGAATAAATGTGGCAATTGTATAAATAATTTATAAAAAATCAATATTCTCTTGCTCCGAAAATGTCGGTGCCGATGCGCACGAGAGTTGCGCCATGCTTGACGGCGACGGGCCAATCGTCGCTCATTCCCATGCTAATTTCCTTGAATGCGGGGTTGCCGGCAAAATGCTTGTCGCGCAGGGAGAGAAATGTGTTGTGTACTAGCTCAAATTCGCTTGCTACCTGGTTCATGTCGTCGGTGAATGTTGCCATAGCCATCACTCCGCAAATTGTGACATTGCTTAGGTTATTGAATGCGCCTTCTTCGGCGGCTTTGAGAACTTCGTCTATAGAGAATCCGCTCTTTGTCTGTTCTTTAGCCACATGAAGTTGAAGTAGAACATTAACATGGTGGTCAATCCTTGCTGCTTCCTTGTTAACAAGTTGAAGTAGTTGTATAGAGTCGATGCTTTGAATTGTTGATGCCCAAGGCATTATCATGCGGACCTTGTTTTTCTGCAAGTGTCCTATAAAGTGCCACTCGATGTCGGTTGGCATTTGCGGTGCCTTGGCGGCTAATTCTTGTGCGCGATTCTCGCCAAAGATGCGCTGCCCAGCATTGTAGGCTTCCATTACTTTGTCCACAGGGTGGAACTTTGAAACCGCTACAAGTCTAACGCCTTGTGGTAGCTGCGCTGTTATGCACTGTAGGTTTTGAGCAATAGACATAGGATTATTTTTCTTCTTTCTCTTTTTTGTCGGCAAGTGTTTCGGTAAGGTTTGCGGCAAAGACGTCCATCAATGGAGTCTCGTCGATGGCAGCGATCTCATAGTCGAAAGCTGTTCCACGCATATTCTCGAGGAAAATGTTCAGAGCCTCCTTGAAATCACTGGCCTGCACAAGAGAGTTGCTTGCTGTGCGCTTCTCGGCAGCAGTTTTCTCATCGATGGTTATCATGTTGATTTTCACCTTGTACCATCGATCGCCTCCCTCATGGAAGAAAATATCATCGAATTTCACTTTTTTAACTGCTGTTACAGCGAATTCACCCGTTGTGAAAGGCATCATCTCCTCGGTGATGCGTGCTTCGGCCTCGGTGAACGATAGGGCATCGACGAGGTAGGGTTCGGTAACAGTTTTTTGTGCTCCAGTTTCGAGCGTGCGGTCATATTTTACTTTACATTCAAAGTATGTTGCCATAATGTGTGATTGTTATTTGGTTGAATATTATTGGTTTGTTGTTTTTTGTAATGCAAAAAGCAGGCGCAAAGATACAAAATAAAGCTGAAATAAAATCTTTTAATGAAAAAATTATTGCAATGGGCATTGGATGATGGATTATATTAACATTGGAATCATGGAATCATGGAATCGGTGGAATCAGTTTGCCTTGATGCTGGAGGGGCGCTGCGCTTAAAATTTATTGAAAATTTTATGGAAAATTGCATTGATGCTGGTTTTTAGACAGTCCAGAAATTAAAAACTCCTCGCTTGCGAGGCTTTGCGACACCAATAGTTGCAACTTTGCGAGAGAATATGGAATCGGTGGAATCAGTGGAATCACTGGAATCACTGGAATCAGTGGAATCGGTGGAATCAGTCAACCTGGTTCAGGAATAGGAATTTATAGGAATTATAGGAATTGTAGGAATTATAGGAATGGATAGGAGTTGATAGGAGGGACTATGGTGGACGCTGTGGACATGGTGGACAAGCGGGACGCGTGGGACGCGTGGGACAAATGGGACAGATGGGACAGTCAACTTTTTTCAGGATTATGAGTGGCTAGGAGTGGTCAGGAATAACTAGGGGGTGGCAGAATGTCAAAGAGCGCATGAGATATCATCATGAGACAAATGTAATGTGCTAGATGCAGAAGGAGCAATGGTAAAAAGCAACATAGAACTAATAATATATTAAAGACAGATGGGGTGCGTTTTGCTGCAAACGAAAAAAATGCTATATTTGTGGCAAGTTTCATTCATTGAGGAGAAATTATGAGCGATTTTTACAAGACGTTGAAAGGGGTGTCGCAAGGCATCTACAAGGAGAAGATGAGCAAGTTTATTGCGATCGCCCAACCGGCGCAGAGTGCTGAAGAGGCTAAGGCGCTCATCAAGCAGATATCTGTTAAGTATCATGATGCGCGTCATTGTTGTTGGGCATATATGATTGGTACTCAGCGCGATGAATGTCTCTCTAGTGACAATGGCGAGCCAAGTGGCACTGCCGGCAAACCAATCCTTGGTCAGATTAACTCTTTTGGACTCACTAATGTGGTGATTGCTGTGGTGCGCTATTTCGGAGGTATCAAGCTTGGCACATCAGGACTAATCGTCGCCTATCGTGAGGCTGCTCGCACAGCGATTGAGGCCGGTGAAATCCTTGAATGTCACGAGCAGGCAACCCTCTCGTTCACATTTCCTTATCTGGCCATGAATGATGTGATGAAAATAGTGAAAAATGGCGACTTAAAGGTTCTTGAACAACAGTTTGACAATGTGTGTTTCATGACTATCCAAACTGATGCAGACAAGCTACCCGAGCTACGCGAGCGCTTGTTGAGTTTAGATGGTGTAACCGAAAAAGAGTGAAAATGAATTTAAAACAGAACCGTCATTGATTTAGATAGTATTTATTACCATGATCTGAGGCCGACTACTCCATCAGCGATACTCGAGATTGTTCGCTCCAATGATTTTTTAAATAAAAAGAAAGCACATGCCCGCTGGTCTAAACAATGTTGTATCTCTATATTAAAAAATTTGAAAATGATTGAAATTATAATTGTTTCGATTATCTCATTAATATTTATTGCACTTTGCGGAATCATTTTGTCTGGAAAGGGTGACAACCTTATTGCTGGTTATAAGACGGCCACAGAGAGAGAACGGCAGCAATACGATATCAAGCGACTTAGATTTGTTGTTGCATTAATGTGCTTATTGCCGCCTTTACTTGTTTGTTGGATTCCGTTCTTGACCGAAAACATTTTAATTGTGATGTTTATTCCAATCCTATGTTTCATTTTAATATATTCAGGTATATTAATCATTAATAGTTGGTGCAAAAAGAAATAACACTTTGTCTTTAACACATAGAAGTGGTTGACGTTCTTTCGCATAAATCTCTTACGCTAGGCTATGCTCAAACACGCTTAATCTCCGCTTTTCGTGTGGAAACTGAGAATGAGTTTGTCTCGCTTGAAACGCTGGTGTAATTTGTTTTAGATATTTTTACCTTTTCTTAAAGATGAAGCGTGAGCGCACGCGTGGAACGCCGTCGGCGCTGATGTCGAGGCGAACGTTCATCGGATCATTGTCATCGATTGTTACAAGAGCCTCGCTGTCATAATAGGCTTCCTTGACAAAGGCAATCTCCATGCGCTCGATGAAGTTTTGGGCGTGCCACTGCATGGGGAAGGTGTTGACCAGGTGCTCAAGGTAACGCACGGTGTTAACATGACCATTGAAGTCGATGTCGGTGTAGCGGAAACGAAAGTCCTCGGTGCGAGTGGGCTCAAAAGGCCTGAGTCGGCTCTGTGGCTCGATGGGACAGGGGTGTCCGGTGACGTTTGCCGAAATGTAACTTAGTTTTGAAATATCCACACTCTCACGAGTGTTGAGATTGATGACAACCCAAATGGTGCGAGCATAACCTATCACGTTTCCGTCACCGTCGGCAATTTCCATGTTACGCTGCGAGAAGTGGCGGTTATAGTCTTCAATCCAAGTGGTGAGTGTGTACCACTCGTCAACGCGAGGATAGCGTTTCATCTCGATGGTGACACGTGATAGCACCCATCCTTGACCGTCTTCGATTAGGCGGGCATATCCCACGCCCCATGTGTTGGCATGGTTGGTTGCAACTTCAATTATTCGGTTCATGAGCAGTGTTAATGGCATCTCGGCTTGTGGGTTACATTCTCCAGCCGAGAGGTAGAACGACTGCTTGTATTCTTTCAAGTTGGGATTACTTTCGATCATTTTATTCCGCAGTGTTTTTTGAGTTCTTTAGTAGTGCTGTGTTTCTTGCCGTTGAGGTCGTAGATGTATTGGTTGGTGTGCTTGGGTGGCATTTTCTTGGCGTTGTCGAATTTCTCGGGATTGGTTATGCGAGTGAAAACCACTCGTTGAATCTTGGTCTTGTCACAACGGCCAATGCTATAGCCCATCTCGGCGGGATTATCGCCAGGACCATTGCTGCTCCAATAAGTGACAAAGCCTTCATCATCAATTCCCATGAAGATTACGCTGTGCCCATGTTCCTGTAGGTCGGTTTTCACGCCGTTGTCGCCGATGATTGCTCCGCTGTCGTCGTCACGATTCCAGAATATTTTCATGAAGTCGCCAGGCACAGCTTGTTGCCACACGGGATTGTTGCGCCACTCTTCGTCGGAGAGGTATCTCTCATCGGGAGTTTCCTTGCAAGCTTCGGTTTTTGCACCACGATAGGCAGTGAAGTTATATCCGGCTTTTAATTCGTGAATTGTGACTGCCACAGCAGGTCCATTGCCATTCATTCGGCCCCAGAACCCCTCGCCATCACTTTGGTAGTAGCCTTGAGGATTCATATTGTCGACAATCCCCACAAACGGTTTCATAGCCAGCCATGCCTCACGCGATATTTTGTGGTCTTTGTCCCAGAGCAGTAGCGCTTTAATTAAAGCGCAATAAGTTGCACTGGAGCAGAACGAGGGTTGTGCCAATTGCAAGTCCATCTCGGGGCGCTGGTCGGCCAGCGTCATCTTGTAGGCTTGATGCAATCCCTTCCAAGCTGTTTTCTTAAAGGTGTCGTTGGGTCGTGCTCCAGTGTAATAGCCTCCATTGTGTGGGAAGGCGTCGACTGCTTCCAGCACACATTGCTGCCACTGTTCGTTGACTTTGTTGTCGTTAGCAGCATGAGCTCCCATTTGTAAAGAGACAATGACAGTCATTGCCATTATGTATCTAAGAATCTTCATTGTCGTAAAAAACTGTATTGAAAATGATGCCAAAATTACTCAAAAAAACGATACAAAATGCAAGAGTAATCTTAATTATAGTTTATTTTTATAAATAAAATAGTTTTATAAATATTGTGTTAAGAAAAAATGCTACCTTTGTGGTCGTTTTAATAAAAATACTATACTATTCATAGAGAAGAATATGTTCAACCTATTCAAGAAGAAACCAAAAGAGAGCGCAAAGTTGTTCTATCATACCGATGTGCATAGCCACATACTGCCTGGTGTTGATCATGGATCACAGGATGTGGGTGAATCGCTTGAGATGCTTCGCGCTGAGATAGAGATGGGTATCACAGATGTGATGTGTACCTCTCATGTGACCGCCGAAACCTTTGAGAACACTCCCGAGACCCTTACTGCAGCCTATGAATTGCTTAAGAAAGCAGTGGAGGAAGAGGGATTACCTGTGAACATATATGCGTCGGCCGAGTACCGCATCGACGAGTACTGGACAAAGGAATATGAGGCAGGTCACCTGCTACCTATGCCTGGTAAGCACATTCTTCTTGAAAACTCTTTTGTACAGGAACTTATTGGCATCGATAACATGATGTTTGAGCTACAAGTAAAAGGTTATCGTCCCATTCTGGCGCATCCCGAGCGTTATCGCTACTATTACGAACGCAAAGAGCGCTACAAGGCGTTGCACAGCGCCAGCGTGAAGTTCCAAGTCAATATTTTGTCGCTCAGTGGCTACTTTGGTCGTGGTGCTCGCGAAACGGCATTGTGGCTGATTGACAATAACCTGTGTGACATGTTTGGTAGCGACATGCACGGAATGGACCATGCACGCGAGATTCAGGACTATATAGGCAGCCGTGAGTGGCGTAAGTTGTGCGACAAGTATGACTTGCCCAAGCGCATTATCAACGACCGCGAGTTTGAGTTGTAATAACTTGCGCTCAATCATTCCCTAATAAATTCCCTTCGACAGCGATGCTAAAGATAAAACGACTATACATGTTCATGTTAAAGACGTACTTGCCTTTATTCGTGATGACGTTCTGTATATGTCTGTTTATCTTGATGATGCAGTTCCTTTGGAAGTATGTAGATGAACTGGTGGGTAAAGGTCTGGGTGTTGACCTGATAGCCGAATTGTTCTTCTATGCAGCATTGACTTTGGTTCCACTGGCCCTACCATTGTCGATCCTGCTGGCTTCGCTTATGACATTTGGTAACTTGGGCGAGCATTTCGAGCTTACTGCAATGAAATCGAGCGGCATATCGCTTCTTAAAGTGATGAAGCCATTGACGGTGTTTATTGCTCTGGTTAGCGTGGGTGCTTTCTTTTTTCAGAACTACGTTCAGCCCCAATCACAGGCGAAGATGTGGACCTTGCTATTTTCAATGCGTCAAAAGTCCCCAACACTTGATATTCCTGAAGGTGCTATTTATAGTCAGATTCCAGGCTATAACCTTTATGTGAAGCAGAAGGATCCCAACACCGACAAGCTCTATGGCATCCTTATTTATGACGTGTCGACAAGTTCGACATATCCTCGCATCGTAGTCGCCGACTCAGGCAGTTTGAGCATGAACAAGGCAAAGACCCATCTAATCCTCAACCTGGATCATGGCAATTGGTATGAAGAAATGATAACAGGAGCCAGCATGAGTGACGAGTTGGGCAGTGGCCAAATGTACCGTCGCGAATCTTTCAAGAAGAAAGAGGTAATAATTCCTTATAATGATAATTTCACTCGCATGGAAGATGAAACCATGCGTCAGCAATATATAGGCAAAGATATTGGGGAATTGCGAACCACCATCGACAGCATAAATAATCGCATTGACTCGATGGGCGACTTGTATAGTCGCGAGATGCTTGCTTCATCGACAGTTGGCGTGCCAACGAGAAACATAGATCCGAAAGGAAGTAGCACGCGAATGGTGCTAAAGAAGCCTGTTTCGCTGAAGACTCCAGTTGACTTTGACTCAGTGTTGACGAGCCTTCCGCAGGTGTCACGTCAGATGGTGTTGACCGAGGCCATTTCTCATTTGAAGATGAAGAAGCAGGAGTATGAGTTCCGCAGTTATTCTATGGAAGACGATAGTCTTAACAAACGTCGTCATGAGATAGAAATGCAGAAGAAGTTCACTTTGTCGCTTGCGTGCCTAATATTTTTCTTCATAGGTGCACCGTTGGGCGCTATTATTAGGAAGGGTGGTCTTGGTACCCCGATAGTTATCTCGGTGCTTATGTTTATTGTGTATTACATCTTTGACAATATGGGGTATAAACTGGCACGTGACGATCGTTGGCCAGTGTGGCAAGGCATATGGCTAAGTTCGGCAGTCTTGCTACCATTGGGCATATTCTTGACCAAGAAAGCTATTGATGACTCGGCGGTATTCAATCCCGATGCTTATCGCAACTTCTTCCGTCGCCTGCTTGGACTTCATCAGACTCGCCACCTTGCCCTCAAAGAGGTTGTTATTGAGGAGGTTGACCAACACGTTGCGCTTGCCAAGATTGAGCATCTCAAGCAGCACTGCGAAGCCTTCTTGTCACGATATGATGCTCGACAAAGCTATCTCACCTATCTACAGCTGGGCTACGACAAGGATATGCTCCGCGATTTGTCACAAGAGATTGACGATACTGTCGACTATCTGTCTAATTCTCGCAATCAGTTGCTGCTCAACAAGGCTATGGATTTCCCCATCGTGCGACAATTACTCACTTATCATGTCACTAACTACAAGCAGGTTGGTACCGCTTTGGCCATTCTCTTCCCTGTGGGCTTGCCGCTATACTTGGTTGGTACACGACATCAGTCAAACTTGAAAAAGGAACTTAAATCGGCTTTGCATGTTTGTGACGAAATTACCAATATAATAACCCAAGACATAAACGAAACACAAGAAACTAGATTACAAGAAAACACAACTAGTTAAAATGACGCAGAACGAAAAATTCAAATTAAATACAATCGACGAGGCGATAGAGCAATTCCGCAAGGGAGAGTTTGTAATCGTAGTCGATGATGAAGACCGTGAGAATGAAGGCGATTTTATTATCGCGGCCGAATGCATTACCGAGGAGAAAGTGAACTTCATGATGAGCGAGGGAAGGGGAGTGCTGTGCACGCCTGTCACTGCCGAGCGATGCAAGCAGCTTGGTCTCACCATGCAAGTAGACGATAACACATCGATGCTTGGAACGCCTTTCACCGTGACAGTCGACAAACTTGATGGATGCACCACTGGTGTGTCGATGCACGATCGTGCCGAGACTATAAGGCATATTGCAAATCCCGACGCTAAACCACAGGACTTTGGGCGTCCAGGTCATGTTAACCCGTTGCGTGCCCAGGACAAGGGCGTTCTAAAGCGTGCTGGCCACACCGAGGCGTCGATCGACCTTTGTCGCCTGGCTGGGATGCAGCCCGCAGCTGCTCTAATAGAGATAATCAATCCCGACGGCACTATGGCACGTCTTCCACAGTTAATGAAGGTTGCTGAGAAATTTAATATGCCTATTATCTCGATTAAAGACTTGATAGCTTACCGGTTGCGCACCGAGAAGATAGTGGAAGTGGGAGAGACAGTTGACTTGCCCACACAATATGGCTATTTCAAACTTATTCCATTCCGTCAGCTCAATAATGGGCTGGAGCATATAGCCTTGATAAAGGGAGAGTGGACCGAGGATGAACCACTGCTTGTGCGCGTTCACTCATCGTGTGCCACTGGCGACATTTTCGGGTCTATGCGTTGTGAGTGTGGAGAGCAGTTGCACAAGGCAATGCAAATGATTGAGGCCGAGGGCAAGGGCTTGATAGTTTATATGAATCAGGAAGGTAGAGGCATTGGATTGATGAATAAGATAAAGGCCTATAAGCTTCAACAAGAAGGCCTTGATACAGTAGACGCCAACACTCACCTTGGTTTCAAGCCCGATGAGCGAGACTATGGCGTGGGTGCCAACATCCTGCGCATCCTGTGTGTGAAGAAGATGAGGTTGATGACCAATAATCCTGTGAAACGTGTTGGCTTGGAGAGCTATGGCCTTGAGGTTGTGGAGAACGTTCCCATCGAGGTGGAGCCAAACAAGTACAATCGCTTCTACATGCAAACCAAGAAGAATCGCATGGGACATAATCTCCACAATGTCTAAGAAAAGCTCAAATAATTACCGAATAAAGTGGGTGGAATTGAGATTTATTAAAAAAAATGACAAATATTTTTTAAATATTATAATTATTAATTAATTTTGCATTTTGGATTTCATTTCAGAAATAATTTTAAAGAGTATATGTTTTAAAAATATTTAGTATGAAAAAGATTTTATTACTTGCAGTTGCTGCAATGACATTGAGCGCAGCATCGGCACAAGTTACCGTAAAGGGTAGCAAGTTTTATGACAACATTTCGATAACCCTGAAGGGCGGTATTGTATCACCTTATCAGCACTATGCGTTCTGGAAGAGTGCTCGTGGTGTTGCCGGTCTTGAGATTCGCAAGCAGGTTACCCCAGTATTAGGACTTGGAATAGAGGGCGAGTGGTCGATTAACACTTCGTCATGGCAGAAACCTTATGGCGAGCATTCTTCGGTTTGGGGTTTCCATAGCAAAAACATCTTTGACCATCAGTTGGTTGGCGCCTTTGGTACAGTGAGCCTTACAAATCTGTTACTCGGTTATCTGGGCGTTCCACGCACACTCGACGTTGAGGCAGTAGCTGGTTTAGGCTGGTGGCATGCTTACAAGACTGGCGAGTATGTAAATCCCGGTGAGGAGACAGTCGATTTTGCCGACAAGAACTCTTGGTACACCAAGGCAGGTGTTAACTTGAATTGGAACGTTGGTGAGTCGAAGGCGCTTACAGTATCTCTCAAGCCTGCTGTTGTTTGGTATATGGGCCGTGGTGCCACACAGCACACCAATGTGTTCAATGCTAATACCGCTGCAGTAGAGATTGAGGCAGGTCTTACCTATCACTTTAAGAACAGCAATGGCGAGCACTACATGACATTGTGCCCCATGCGTTACACTCAGAGTGATCTCGACGCTATCAACGCACAAGTTAACGACCTTCGCGGTCAGCTGAGCAAGGCTCGTGCTGATGTTGACGCAGCCAACGCTCGTGCACGCAGATTGGAGCAAGAGCTTGATGAGTGCAACAAGCGCAAGAACAAAGTTGAGTATATTACTGAGACCAACGTTATTGACAACAGCATCGAGAATCTTGAGACTAATGTTTACTTCGAGATTGGTAAGAGCGTTGTTAGCCAGGCTCAAATGCCAAACGTAGAGCGCGTTGCAATCTTCTTGAAGAACCATCCAGAGGCAACTTGCATCATTAAGGGTTATGCTTCGAAGGATGGTCCAGAGGACCTCAACATCCGTCTTGCCAACAATCGTGCAAAGGCTGTTTATGACCTTCTCACTGGCAAGTATAAGATTAAAGCAAGCCGCATCCAGAGCGAGGGCAACGGCATCAGCGAGATGTTCAGCGAGCCCGAGTGGAACCGCGTATCAATCTGTACTATCCAGAACAAGGTGAAATAATCATTATTCCCTGACAAAACAGCAAGGAGCCTAGCGCAATGCCAGGCTCCTTGTTTTATATTGTAATTATAGTATAATCTTATTCCATGAGGTCGTCGTATTTTTGGAAGAGGAAGTCGTTGTAGGGGAATCTCTGAGTGTGGATAAGCTTGGCTTTCTCGTAGAGCAGTTGCTTGAGCGCTTCGATATTGATGCGTTTCTTGGCGCTTATGAAGACGCAGTTGTTGCCCATTCTCGACATCCAAGTTTCTTGTAGCTCCTCGAGTGGGATGTTCTCGCGCAATCGTGGTGTGAGGTCGTCCTCATCTTTCTCAACGTAAGAGAATTGGTCAATCTTGTTGAAAACCATAATCATTTCCTTGTTGCCGGCATCGCACACGTCTTGTAGTGTTTTGTTGACAACTTCGATTTGCTCCTCGAACTGCGGATGCGAGATGTCGACCACATGGATTAGCAGGTCGCTGTCGCGCACTTCGTCAAGAGTGGTCTTAAACGACTCCACTAGGTGGTGGGGCAACTTTCGGATGAATCCAACGGTGTCGGTCAAGAGGAAAGGCAAGTTGTCGATTACCACTTTGCGTACTGTTGTTTCAAGAGTTGCAAAGAGTTTGTTCTCGGCAAATACGTCGCTCTTGCTGAGCATGTTCATTATAGTTGACTTGCCCACGTTGGTGTATCCCACGAGAGCCACTCGCGTGAGCTTCCCGCGGTTCTTGCGCTGAATGGTTTTTTGCTTGTCCCAGTTGGCAAGTTTTTGCTTGAGCAGTGAGATTTTCTGCTTTACAATTCGGCGGTCGGTCTCGATTTGCTCCTCACCAGGTCCACGCATACCGATACCACCTCGCTGACGCTCAAGGTGAGTCCACATGCCGGTGAGCCTTGGCAGGAGATATTGGTATTGAGCAAGCTCCACTTGCATCTTGGCATTGGCAGTTTGTGCTCGCTTAGCAAAGATGTCGAGGATGAGGCTTGTGCGGTCAAGCACTTTCACTTTGAGCTCCTTCTCAATGTTTGTCACCTGCTTGGGGCTGAGGTCATCGTCGAAGATTGCTAGGTTGATATCGTTGTTCTCAATAAATGTAGCGATTTCTTCGAGTTTGCCTTTCCCGACAAAAGTGGTGCGGTTAGGCGTGTCGCATTTTTGAGTAAATTTCTTAACAGTCACGGCACCAGCGGTCTCGGCAAGGAAGTCGAGCTCATCGAGATATTCTTTGGCTCTTGCCTCGTTTTGTTGCGGGGTGATGAGTCCCACGAGTACTGCTTTTTCTTCTTCAACAGTGCTCACGCTGTGTCGTTTCTGATCGTCAAGTAATCCCATATTAATATAATGTGTGTGGTTTTGTGTGCAAAGATAATTAAAAAGCCTGGTATTGTCAAGAAAAAAAATCACCACCGCCTCAAATGTGGGGCAGTGGTGATTTAGCTCTCTTAATAACAAGAGTTATTTCTTAGCCACTTTGGTATAGCGCTTGTTTAGGCCCTCGATAACCTCGTCGGTAACTTCCAAGCTTGGGTTGATGTAGCCAGTAGCCGATTTGAAGAGAATCATGTCGTAATTGTTTTTCTTAGCATAATCCTCGAGGAAGTTGTGAATGGAGTCGTTAAGCTGCTTTTGGCTTTGTTGCATTTGGTTGCCGCTATTTTGCTGCAGCTTGCCGAGCTCGGTCTGAGCGTTTTGCTCCATTTGTTGATATTTTTGAACGTCGGCCTTATAAGCGTTCTCGTTGCTATACTGGTTGTTCTGCATTTTTTGGTTTACGCTGTTCTGGAAGTTGCCGAGCTGGTCGGCATATTTTTTCTGAGCTTGGTCAAACTCATTTTGGAGTCTGGTTGCCATTTCCTCAAAATCTTTAGCTAAGTTGTAGTTTTTGAGAACAGAATCTTCATCGATGTACCTGATTTCCAGATGCTTTCCAGCTTTTGCAGGTTCGGCTTTAGTTTCTTTCTTGGTGTTGTTTTTCTCATTCTGGCTGCAAGCTCCCATAGTAATAACCAGAGCCATAGCTACTAACGCCAGTTTCATTAAGTTCTTTAAATTGTTCATTTTTAGTGAATATAGATTGTTAAATAAGTCAGTTGTAATATTCGTCTTTTTGAACGCACTTGATTCCTCTTTTCTTCATTTCAGGATTAGAGCCAATGTGGGTGTTAGGAAACTTTCCCCCCTTGACGAAGAACACTCTCACGCCAAGTAACAAAATGGCTATCCCTACCAAAAATATAGTCAAAAGAAGAATCTTCACGTCGTTATTCTTAAAAAAGCATGCAAATTTAAAAAAGGTTTCTGATAAATTGTTGATTATTTAAAAAAAAATTGTAATTTAGCGGTGGCAAAATGCCTGATTTAACAATTATTTTGGAACAGCTATTTTAACTAATAATTTTTACTAAAAAATTAACTTACTATGACTATTAAAGATTTGAATCCACAGGCAGTGTGGTCGATATTTGACGAGATCACCAAGGTTCCCCGTCCATCGGGCAACGAAGAAGGCAAGTTAGACAAAATCCGCGCATGGCTCGTGGACTTCGCCAAGAAGCACAATCTGGAATACAAGATTGACAAGACTGGTAATGTGGCAATCTTCAGGCCAGCAGCCCCCGGCTATGAGAATTGCAAGGGCATCGTGCTGCAAGGCCATATGGACATGGTAGCCGAGAAAGGTCCTGGTTCTACTCACAACTTCGACACCGACCCCATTGAGACCATCATTGACGGTGAGTGGGTTCGTGCTAACAACACCACTCTTGGAGCCGACGACGGAATGGGACTCGCCATTGCACTTGCTGCGGTAATCGAGCCATCGCTACAGTGTGGCCCACTCGAGGCACTTGCTACTGTTGACGAGGAGACCGGTCTTACTGGTGCCAGCAATATTGAAGCCGACATGCTCGTGGGTGACTATCTTCTCAACCTTGATGAGGAGGAAGATGGCGTGATCACAATGGGCTGTGCCGGTGGTCTGGTGAGCATTTTCAAGTTTAACTACAAGCCCGAGGCTGCTCCAAAGGATCGCATCTACTTCGAGATTAAGTTTGAGCACTTGCACGGCGGTCACAGTGGTGCCGACATCCACCTGGGCTATGCTACTACCACCAAGCTAAGCAGCCGCTTGCTGTGGAACATTGGTGCCGAGATGGACTATGTGCTGGCATGCATCGATGCTGGTAACCTTCACAATGCTATCGCCCATGCTGCTACCGTTGTTGTAGGTATCAAGCCTGAGGATAAGGAGAAGCTGAGCGTTGTTCTCAACACTTTCATTGCCGATGTGAAGAACGAGTACAAGCGCACCGAGCCCAAGATGGAAATCACTTGCAAGAGCATTGACGTTCCCGAGACTATTATAGACACCGACACTGCACGTCGAGTTGTTGATGCAGTTTATGTTGCACCTCACGGCATCGCTGCCATGAGCATGGAGATTCCCGGACTCGTTGAGACCTCGACCAACCTCGCCAGCGTTAAGATGCGTGAGGGCAACCAGATTGTTGTCGAGATGTTCCACCGCTCGTCGATTGAGAGTGGCAAGTATGACCTCACCCACAAGTGCGAGACTATCTTCCGTATGGCTGGAGCCAACGAGATTATCAGCGAGGGAGGATACCAGGGATGGGAGCCCATCGCCGACAGTCACCTCCTCACCGTTGCACAAGAGCAGTGGGAGAAGCTCTTTGGTATTAAACCCGAGGTTAGAGCCATCCACGCAGGTCTCGAATGCGGCCTGTTCCTAAAGGCTCGTCCCGACATGGAGATGATTTCATTTGGTCCCACTCTGCGTGATGTACACTCGCCAGCCGAGCGTTGCCACATCCCCGCTGTGGAGAAGGCATGGAAGCAGGTTCAGGCCATCCTCAAGGCCCTTGCCGAGGAGAGCAAGTAATTCAAGAGGATAGAATGATAATAAAAAAAGAGGCTGCACTCCGTTGTGGAATGCAGCCTCTTTAATTGTTGTGTGAGAGAGTCGTTATGACTTCTTTCTGATTTGTACCTTCATTGGTGCATTGAAGTTCATCTTGTCGCCCTTTGGAAGAAGGATGTCGATGCGGTTGCGCAGACGTGGCCCCATCTTGTCCATAACTTTCCAAACACCATTAATCAGTGTATTGGCACATTCAATGATAACTTCGTCGCCCATTTTCACTCCCAGTTTCTGGAACATGTCGTGTGATAGGGCAATCCATTTAATCTCGTAGTTACGAAGCTTGTTGTTGTCTATTCTCGAGCCGCTGGCAGTTACCCAACCTGCGCCTCCCATGCCGGGGTGATACTTTGTAGCTGTCACAGTTACTTGGCCACTTGCAGAGATTGAACAGATTAACAACATTAATAAAAATAAAGCTTTACGCATAAAAAATAATTTGGTTAATAACTAGCTAATCGGACTAGTATCCTAAATTTAGGCGACGTTAAAACGCCCGAAAAGCGCTGCAAAGTTAGGTATTTTTTTTCAAACTACCAAATTGTACAGATAACACATTGATTAATAAGTGGTTATAAATGCATAAATAATCGTATATTTATTGAGATTGGTAGAGGCAAGATAAGTTGAAAAGGACTATGTGGGGAGTGAATAATGATTGTGTTGAGTGGTTGGATTGTTTAGTTGCAAAGTGATGGTAAAAATATAAGGTTTTGTTTTTCGGTTGGAAAAAATAGTTGTATATTTGCGGTGTTAAAAAAGTTTTTATATGGATGATCAAATAAAGAAACGATTGGAGAACGATGAAAGTGGCTTGCTTACCTATGAGTATATTGCCAACAACATCAATAATGCCGATTTTCCTCAGGAGATAGATCAACTTGTTGACAAGATAATAGAGGTTGATCGCACGGGACAATTTGTGGTTAGCACTGCACGTTACCTTAACGCTATTGATAAGGAATGCTATGCCAATCAAATTGACCGCTTGATAAAAGCTGCTATCACTGTTGACCGTGAACGTGCTTATCTTGGTGTTCTCGCCGCGTCGATATGGGGTGACGACTTCAAGGATAGAGCCACGTCGCTCATAGCAAGTGACGACAATTTCCGCCGCATCTACAAGCGCTTGTATCCTAGGGGAATTTGAAAACAAAAAAGAATTTTTTAGTTATGAAATATTTTCGAATAAGTGGCATTGCAGCCATTGTAGCTGTTGTGGTGTTGAGCGTTGTGGCTGTTAGTGTCAAAGCTAATACTCGTGACGACGATAACACCAGTGCCGAGAAAAAACAAGTTGCTATGGCCCAAGATTTTAGCAAAAACACTCGTGTGTTGCTCGAGACTACCTTTGGTGAAATAGAGATAGTATTGTATGATGAGACCCCTCAGCATCGTGACAATTTTGTTAAGTTGGTAAACGATGGCACCTATAACGGAGTGCTGTTTCACCGTGTTATAAAAGACTTCATGATTCAGACTGGTGATCCCGACTCAAAAAATGCTACTATTGATGCATTGTTGGGTGGTGGAGGACCAGGCTATGATTTACCAGCCGAGATTGTTTATCCAAAGTATTTCCACAAAAGGGGAGCTCTTGCTGCAGCTCGTCAGGGCGACGAGGTGAATCCAGAGCGCAAAAGTTCTGGTTCGCAGTTTTATATCGTTACTGGTCGCCGATTCTCGGAGTATCAGTTGGAGAATATGAAAGAGCGCATTATGAATCAAGAGAAAAGCAAGATTTTCAACGAATTAGCCTTGCAGCGTCAAGCTGATATTGAGGCATTGCGTGCGATGGGTGACGAGATGGCTTTAAAGGGTCTTCAAGGTATGCTTGCTTCGGAAGCTGAGAAAATCTATAATGAACTTCATAAAGACAATCCTGTGACCTTCACCGATGAGCAGGTAGCAGCTTACAGTACTATCGGCGGCACTCCTCACTTGGATGGGCAGTACACTGTGTTTGGCGAAGTAGTGAAAGGTATGGATGTTGTTGACAAGATTCAAAATGTGACTACCGGCAAGGCCGACCGTCCTGTTGACGATGTGAAAATCATCAGTGCCAAGGTGATAAAATGACACGATGATACAGTTCAGCACTCACCAGCTCAGTAATGGGCTAAGATTGATTCACCACTACGATGCAACAACAAGCATGGTAGCGGTGAACCTTTTATATGATGTGGGGTCGAGTGATGAGAATCCAGCAAAGACTGGGCTCGCGCACCTGATGGAGCATCTCATGTTCTCGGGCACTAAGCACGTGAGCAAATATGATGATATGCTGCAGCGTGCCGGTGGCGATAGCAATGCTTGGACTAACATTGATGTTACCAACTATTATGATGTGTTGCCTGCCATTAACCTAGAGACAGCGCTTTGGTTAGAGAGCGAGCGACTAGTTAACCTCAATCTCACCGAGGAGAACATTGATGTGCAAAAGAGCGTGGTAATAGAGGAGTTCAAGCAGCGATATTTGAATCAGCCTTATGGAGACATACTCCACTTGACACATGGGCAAGCCTTTAAGCTTCATCCTTATCGCTGGCCCACTATTGGCCTTGACATCGACACGATTCAGACCTTCGTAAGAGATGACATAAAGAAATTTCATGACAGGTTTTACCAAGTGAACAACTTGGTGATGTGCGTGTCGGGAAATGTGGATTTCGAGACTACAGTATCTCTAGTTGAGAAATGGTTTGGAGATATAGATGGTGCACCAACTTTAAAGCGAGAGTTGCCTGAAGAGCCCTTGCAGAGTGGACCTCGATTCATGACACACCACAGTGATGTTCCCAGCAACATGATATTTCGCACCTACCACATGTGCAGCCGCACAAGCCCCGACTATCAAGCAACCGACCTAATAAGCGATATATTGGGCAACGGCATGTCGTCAAGATTCTATCAGCAGTTGATATTAGGGACCGATATGTTTGCCGACATCGACGCGTCGGTATTGGGCTCTCGAGACCCTGGATTGTTTTATGTTAGAGCTCGTTTGGCCAATGGTGTGGATTTTGATAAGGCCAACCGCGCCATTGACGGAGTGTTGCAGCAACTTGTGGATGAAGGTACCACTCAGCACGAGATTGATAAGTGCGTGAATAAGTATTTGTCGAACAAGCTTTTTGAGAATGTGGGTTATGCCGAGAAAGCTGTCTCATTGTGTGGTCACGAACTGTTGTGGGGCGCTGACGGAATCAACCGGGAGAACGAGATATATCGTTCTCTGACACCATCGAAAATTAGCGAAGTCACATCTCGGCTCTTTGAGGCAAACAACTGCTCAACCATCTATTATGGTCCAGATGCATAATTGTATTTAGGCTTTAGAGTAGTTGCTTAGAAAAGCATTTGTTATATCCCTTTTTGGCTAAAAAATGAGTATTTGATGAAAAAAATGCTCGTTTTTTTTCGCTATATTATAAAAAAGCAGTATTTTTGGAGTTAAATTTAAATTTTAGGTTGAATTTACCTTTTAAAAATTGTTTGTTATGGTAACGCGTGAAATGTCGGAATCGATGGAAAACATTGAGAAAGACGTAACTCTAAATGCTGAGACTGAGGCTGTAAATGCCGCAGAGACAGTTGAAAACGAAAACAAGTCTACCGAGGAAAAAACCGAAGTAGCAGTAGAGAATCAAGTTGAAAACCAAGAGGAAACTCCCGAGGTTAAAGAGGAACCTGTAGCTGAGGAACCTAAGGTTGAGGAACCTGTAGCCGAGGCACCTAAAGTTGAGGAGCCTGTAGCTGAGGAACCTAAGATTGAGGAACCAAAAGCCGAGGAACCCGTAGCCGAGTTGCCGGAACTTGAGAAAGTGGATTACACATCACTTGACAAACCCGGATTGGTGAGTGAACTTGAAAAACTGCTAACATTCCCAGTAGAAAGTGTTAAAGATCGAGTAGCTCAAATTAAAGCCGCATTCTTTGCCTTGCGCAAGGAGGAAATCGCAGCCGAGAAAGCCGCATTCCTTGAAAAAGGCAATGAGGAGTCGGCATTTGCTCCAATTGAAGATGAAGTGGAGCAGAAGATAAAAGAGCTTCTTGGAGAGTTTAAAGAAAAGCGTGCCGAGTTTAATGCCGAGCAAGATGCTGCTAGGCAAGAGAACCTTGAGAAGAAACTCAAAATAATAGAGGAGATAAACACTATCTCTAAAGACACTGATAATATTAACCGTCAGTTCTCACATGTTCAGCAGCTCCAGCAGGAGTTCAAGGCTATTGGTGAAGTGCCCTCAACTAGCACTACCGAGGTTTGGAAGTCTTATCAACAGGCTATTGAGAATTTCTATGACTTGCTGAAAATCAATAAGGAACTTCGTGACTACGACTTCAAGAAGAATTTGGAGATTAAGCAGCAGCTTTGTGAAGAGGCCGAGGCCCTGGATGAAGAAAACGATGTTATTTCGGCATTCAAGAAGCTTCAAGTTCTTCACGACAAGTGGCGTGAGACTGGTCCTGTAGCCAAAGATATACGCGAGCAGCTGTGGGCAAGATTCAAGGCCGCCTCATCGGTTATCAACAAGAAGCATCAGTCCTTCTTTGAGGAGCGCAAAGCTAGCGAGAAAGAGAATGCTGATGCCAAGACCGCTTTGTGCGAGGCAATCGAGAAGATAGACATTGAGACCCTCAAGACTTATGCTTCATGGGACGAGGCTACAAAGCAAATTATAGGTCTTCAAGAAGAGTGGAAGAAGCTCGGCTTTGCTTCTAGAAAGGTAAACACTGCGCTCTTCACACGTTTCCGCAAGTCGTGCGATGAGTTCTTTACTGCCAAGGCCACATTCTTCAAGCAGATGAAAGAAGAGCTTGCCGAGAATTTGGCAAAGAAGACAGCTCTGTGTGAGAAGGCTGAGGCTTTAAAAGACTCTACTGATTGGAAAGCTACAACCGACGCTCTTATAGCTCTTCAGAAGGAGTGGAAGACTATTGGCCCCGTTGTTAAAAAGCACAGCGACGCCGTGTGGAAACGCTTCATTGGCGCATGTGACTATTTCTTTGAGCAAAAGAAGAAACAAACGTCGAGCCAGCGCTCAGTAGAGCATGACAACCTCAAGGCTAAGAAGGAGGTTATAGCTCAAATCAATGCCATCGTCAATGCTGAAGAAGAGGCTGAGGATGCTCCTCAGCAGATTCGCGACTTGATGTCGAAATGGCAGTCTATAGGCCATGTTCCTTATAAAGAAAAAGACAAGATTTATGCTCAATACAAGGAAGCTATCGACAAGGCGTTTGAGAAATTTGATATGAAGGCTGTAAGGGCTCGCTTATCAAACTTTGAGAACTCAATCAGCCAGTCGGGAAGCGACAAGGTTTATCATGAGCGTGAGCGCTTGGTTCGTGCCTATGAGCAGAAGTGTAATGAGCTGAAGACATATGAGAACAATATGGGCTTCTTTACCGCACGCTCAAAGAGCGGTAACACAATCGTCAAGGAACTTGAGAAGAAGATTTCAAATTTGAAGGAAGATATCGAGCTTCTTGAGCAGAAGATTAAAATTATCGACGAGAAGATTTAAACCCAAAACCCACTCTCTGTTAGCGTTGCTTTCAGAGAGTGGTTTTTACTTTAAAATCTTATATTTGTGACATTAAAGAGTAAGGGCAGATATGGTCAATTTATCCGTTGGATATTTATAGCCATCGACTTTATTGTACTTAATGCCTCATACATAACGACTTGTTTGCTAACTGATGCCGATCACCAGCCTTTTTTGGTAAAGCAGGTGTGGCTGATGCTAAACTTGTCGTTTCTTGTTGTGGTATATGTCCTTAGCACACTTCACGACAAACGCGTAGTATATATTGACAGGGTGCTATTGCTTCTTGTCAAATATGTGCTGCTGCATGGAGTCATCTTCTTGATGCTGCTGTCGTTTGTCGACAAAGATATCTCATGGAAGACGATAGTTCTGTTCTATGGAATCTTTGCCTTAAGCCTTGCCGTGTGGTGGATTGTGTCTCGCAAGCTGTTGAAGTGGTATCGCAGCAAGGGTTACAACTATAAGCAAATCGTGATAGTTGGCGGCTCGTCGGGTGCTGGTGTAAGGCTCATGGATGAGCTGGAGAAAGATTTAGGTTATGGCTATCATGTGGTTGGATACTTTGGCGATGCAAAAGACGAAAATATAGAGTGCTATCGTGGCGGTATAAGCGAGTTAGAGAATTTCTTGAGTACCAATACCATTGACGAGCTTTATTGTGCAGTTCCCGAAAATGAACGTCAGGAATTGCAGCACATGATAGAGCTTGCTGAGCGCAATGCCATTGACTTCTATTATGTGCCACAGTTCAGTAAGTATATCTCACGCCGCTTTGAAGTGGAGACCTTCGGCACAGTTCCTGTGATGTCGATTCGTCCCCACCCGTTGAACAATCCATTTAATAAGGCGGCCAAAAGAGCGTTCGACCTCCTTGTTTCATCGATAGTTTTGTTGTTCTCACCAATCGTGTTCCTACCCATTGCGATAGGTGTTAAATTGTCTTCACCCGGACCAGTGTTCTTCAGACAAGAGCGCACAGGCTATCGTGGCAAGTCATTCCATTGCCTTAAGTTCCGTTCGATGCGCATTAACGATGAGAGTGACTCGCAGCAGGCGACAAAAGACGACCCACGCAAGACGAAATTTGGTAATTTCTTACGCAAAACTAGCTTAGACGAGTTGCCTCAGTTCATCAATGTTTTCAAGGGCGACATGTCGATAGTGGGTCCACGTCCTCACATGGTTCAGCAAACGAAGGAATACAACGAACTCATCGACAAATATATGCTTCGTCACACCATCAAACCAGGAATTACTGGTTGGGCCCAAGTTAATGGTTTTCGTGGTCCCACCGATGAGCTGTGGAAGATGGAGAAACGCGTTGAGTTTGACGTGTGGTATGCCGAGAACTGGAACTTTATGCTTGACATCAAGATTATGTTCTTGACAGTGTTCAACGCGATTCGCGGTGAAAAGAACGCTCTCTAATATCTGTATTTACAATCCCAATCGTTTTTTATGGATGACCTGAAACGTAAGGCTCATGCCGTATTAAAGAAATTCTACGGTTACGACTCGTTTCATCCCATGCAGTTTGAGGTTATTGAGCATGTGATGAATGGTGGTGACGCTGTTGTGCTGATGCCCACAGGTGGTGGCAAGTCGATGTGCTATCAAATTCCGGCGCTGTTGCAGCCTGGTTGCACGATTGTTGTGTCGCCATTGCTCGCACTAATGAAGGATCAAGTAGATGCTTTGGTGGCCAATGGCATTCCTGCAGCAGCCATCAATAGTCAGCAGAGCGAATCTCAAAACCGTGAGATTATTGATAACGTGTTTTGTGGGAATATCAAGCTATTATATATTTCTCCTGAACGGTTAATAGCCGATATGGACCAGTGGTCTCAGGATTTGCGTGTAAGCTTGATAGCCATTGATGAGGCACACTGCATTTCGCATTGGGGGCACGACTTCAGGCCAGAGTACTCGCAACTTGGTCTTGTCAAGGAGCGATTCCGCGATGTGCCAGTTTTGGCATTAACAGCTACTGCCGACCGATTGACGCGGTTGGACATACGCGAGCAACTCAACATAAAGGATGCAAAGTTGTTTATCAAATCATTTGACCGTCCTAACATATCGTTGAATGTGGTGAGTGGTGTTACTGGTCGACAAAAGCTGCGTCGCATTGTGAAGTTTATTGAAGCACATCCTGGACAGAGCGGAATCGTGTACTGCTTGCGCCGTGACGATACCGAGAAAATGGCGCAGAACTTGCGCTCATTGGGCATTAATGCTCAATCTTTTCATGCAGGTATGGCGACCTCGGCAAAGCTCAAAGTTCAGCGCGATTTCATTAACGATGATGTTCAGGTGATTTGTGCTACTATCGCTTTTGGGATGGGAATAGATAAGAGCAATGTGCGATGGATAATCCATAGCAACATGCCCAAGAACATAGAGAGCTATTATCAAGAAATAGGACGATCGGGCCGTGACGGAATGCCGGCCGATGCTCTTATGTTCTATTCCTTTGGTGACGTGAAGACGTTGATGAACTTTGCCACCAGTTCGGGCCAAGCGATGGTTAACATCGAGAAACTGAATCGCATGCAGCAATATGCCGAGGCTACTGTTTGTCGTCGTCGCATGCTGCTTAGCTACTTCAATGAGCGTTATGATCACGACTGTGGAAACTGTGACGTGTGCAACAATCCTCCCGAGCGATTTGATGGCACCACGTTGTGCCAGATGGCCTTGAGTGCCATAGTTCGTGCCAACCAAAAAGTGGGCTTCAAATTGCTAATCGACATCCTTCGTGGCTCACGCAAGAGTGAGGTGCTAGCTGGTGGCTATGATAAGATTAAGACATATGGAGTGGGGCATGACTTGACCAATTCCATGTGGAACGCATATTTGTTGCAGATGCTTCAGTTGGGTTTGATTTATATTGCCTATGAAGACGAGGACCATCTAAAGGTTACCGACTATGGTAGCGAGGTACTTTATGGCAAGAGGCAGGTGATGTTGTCGAGATTCTATTACGACAATTATCAGAACAAGCCAGCCAAGAAGCGGCAATTGGTTATTGATAGTCAGGGCGAAGTTGACATGGAGTTGCTTGAGAAACTCAAGCTCACCCGCAAGGCAATAGCTAAGGCTCGAGGCATGGCGCCATACATGGTGTTTAGCGACAAGGTCTTAACGATTATGGCGCAGGAAAAGCCTATCACTAAGGCTCAATTTGGGACTCTTTATGGTGTGGCCGAGGCTAAGACCAATCAATATTGGTTGCAGTTCACAGCAGTAATAAAGGAACATTTAGCAAAAACAAAAGGCAGGTAATTAACCCGCCTTTTGTTTTTTTATAGTGTTGATTTATAGTGCTTTATAGCAAATCAACTGAGCGTTTCAAGAAGTTGTTGAGGGCTTCGCCCTTGAGTAGGCCGTTACCCAGGAGGGCGATGTCGATGAGTTGCTTAACAGTGTCTTGTTCTTTAGCATAATTGGTGACAATTTCCTCTTTCTTGTCGCGCAGTGCCTGAGCTTTGTCCTCGTTTTTCTTGAGGTCGTCTTTCTTGTCTTCGGGCACACCCTTATTGTCCTTGTCGAGGTCGCGAATTGCCTTGATGACGGCATTGGTCGCTGCTAGTTCGTCGTCGATGGGCTTGAGCTCATCTTTCACAGCTGCTACTGCTTGGTCAACAACTCTCTTGATGACAGGATGGCTGGTGTTGAGCGTGAAATTATAAGCATCGGGGAACTCGCCGTAGAAACTCATTCCTGGCTGGAATACTGCCATATCCTTCATGCGTCGCATGTACTCACTTTGAGTGATGACTACAGGTTGGGCATCGGGAGACATGGCTGCATAGGTTACCATGAACTCACTCTTCTCGATAGCGGGAATCTGTGACTTGAATAGGGTAGAGGCGATTTCACGTTCCTCGGTGGTGAGCTCGGCGTCTTTAGCATCCTCTTTGCGCACCAAGTTGTCGACAACGTCGCTGTCGACACGCACGAAGCGTGATTTCTCATTCATCTGCTCAAGCAGACCAACGAATGGAATGTCGAGCTGGCCGTCCATGAGCAGCACGTCGTAACCCTTGTCTTGGGCTGCCTTGATGTAGGTGTATTGTGCAGTCTTGTCGGTGGCGTAGAGGTAGATGAGGTTGTCGTCCTTGTCGGTCTGGTTGCCCTTGATGAGGTCCTTATATTCGTCGAACTTGAAGAACTTACCTTCGGTGTTTTGCAAGAGAGCGAACTTTGCGGCTGCTTCCTTGAACTTCTCGTCGCTGAGCATACCATACTCGATGAAAATCTTGATGTCATTCCATTTCTCTTCAAAGGCTTTGGCATCGGTCTTAGCAATCTCCTCAAGGCGGCTAGCCACCTTCTTGGTGATGTAAGATGAAATCTTCTTCACGTTGCGGTCGGCTTGCAGGTAGGAACGTGACACGTTCAGTGGGATGTCGGGGCTGTCGATTACACCTTGCAGCAGCATCATAAACTCGGGCACAACACCCTCGACGCTGTCGGTGACAAACACCTGATTGCAATAGAGCTGGATGCGGTCCTTGCGAATGTCGAGATTGTTCTTGATCTTTGGGAAATATAGGATTCCGGTGAGAGTGAATGGGAAGTCTACGTTCAGATGAATCCAGAACAGAGGATCGTCCTGTGCTGGCTGGATTGCATGGTAGAACTTGATGTAATCCTCATCCTTGAGGTCGGTGGGCTTGCGAGACCACAGAGGCTCAATGTCGTTGATTACCTTGTCCTTGTCGGTGTCGACATACTTGCCGTCCTTCCACTCCTGCTCCTTTCCAAAAATAACTGGAACGGGCATGAATTTACAATACTTGTTTAGAAGTGTGTTGATGCGTGACTGCTCGAGGAACTCCTTCTCGTCATCGTCGATGTAGAGCACAATGTCGGTGCCGCGCTCGGCCTTGTCACAATCGGTCATCTCGAATTCGGGTGAACCGTCGCAGCTCCAAAGGACAGGTTTTGCTCCTTCCTCCCAAGAGAGGGTGCGAATCTCGACCTTCTTGGCAACCATGAATGCCGAATAGAAACCAAGGCCAAAATGGCCAATGATTGCATTGGCGTTGTCTTTATACTTGTTGAGGAAGTCCTCAGCACCTGAGAAGGCGATTTGGTTGATGTATTTGTCAACATCCTGCTCGGTCATGCCAATGCCGTGGTCGCTCACGGTGAGAGTGCCTGCGTCCTTATCGATTGTGACGCTCACTTTCAAATCTTCGGTTTCGCCTTTGAAATCGCCTGCCGCGGCGAGGGTTTTGAGTTTTTGAGTCGCATCTACTGCGTTAGAAATCAGCTCGCGCAAGAAAATCTCGTGGTCGCTGTAAAGAAACTTTTTAATAACGGGGAAAATGTTGTTGGTAGTTACCCCAATTGAACCTTTTGCCATAGTATATATAATTTTTTTAGTTTTTTATTCTGGATTAATCAATTTTATTTACTTGATTTTCTGCCTCGATATTATGCAAAAAAAATGCCACAGGGCGTATTAGGTGACAAATTGTACTGTAGATGAAATGTTGTCACGGTTTTAAGGTTTATTTGTCAAACAATTAAAAACAATTATAATTATTTTCATTAGATGGCGGTTACTTAGCCGTTCGGCTTTGGGGTATTAAGGACAATTGACTCGGAGTTTTTTCATAAATTACCGTGAATTATCATTTAATACTCAGTTTGCCGTGAGGCTGGAGGGGCGCTTCGCTTAAAATTGAATGAAAATTTTAATGAAAATTGCATCGACGCTGAGACGAGTAGTGCGGTTGGTTCACTTGGTTCGGTTGGGCCGCGCTTCGCGCTAAAGATTGTTGCCCTTCGGGCTAAGATTGGTAGTGTGGTGCCTACGGCACTAATATTTATTTTTGCGCTGCGCGCTAAGATGTCGCTGTGCATGGAATCGGTGGAATCAGTGGAATCGGTGGAATCACTTGGTTCACCTGACTCACTTGGTTCACCTAGTTCACCTGGTTCACTTGACTTGTCCTGAAATGAGTTTACAAAGTAGTAAACCAAAAACAGGATTAAAATGAAGAAAGTAAAGTTCCGTCAGGACTATGAGATTCTGCAGATATT
>CADAZN010000020.1 GCA_902792435.1 uncultured Bacteroidales bacterium | reverse complement strand
TAGCGTGAGGGTCCCACCTCTTCCCATTCCGAACAGAGAAGTTAAGCCTCACCACGCCGATGGTACTGCGAAAGTGGGAGAGTAGGTAATCGCCCCCTAGGGAGACTCAGAGCAATCTGGGTCTCTTTTTTTGTTTCCCGCCAATCCCATCCTGAAACAGAGCCCTAAGCCCCACCACGGCGATGGTCAGCGACATGGGAAGGCGCAGGTAATCGCCCCCTAATGGAGAGCTCGAGGAGAAATCCCCGGGCTCTCTTTTTTTGTATACATTGGCTCATCGGTACTTATAAATTAAACCTTGTATCGTTTTTTGTGTCATACTACCATTAATAAGTATTTATAAAACTAGGATTCATCATGCGTAAATGTTATATTATCACGGCTCTAATCTTATTAGGATTGCTTAGCTCACATTCGGCAATAGCTAGCGACAACGACAACATCAAACCTTTTGCACGAAATCTTGGACGAATAATACAGGATTTTTCCGAGGCTCATGCCAAGAAGCACCAACGCCCTGAAAAGTTCTGCCTCGTTAATGTGTCTAACGATATGAACGTGTTGTGGGCAAGTACATTCGACGAGAGCTATGGATGTTTGTTTGCCTGTGCACGTGGTCCCATGGAGAAACTGCTTGATGTTGGACATAATGCCAGTGGCGAGCATGTCGACCTTGCATTCCGCAATGGGGTGATGATAGTTACCAAGAGCGATAAGGATGGTAATATAACAGGCGCGCAATTCTTTACATTCAAGGATCATGCAATGGAGCCTTTGCCATTTACTATGAAACTAGTAGATGCCCAAGAGGTGTATGTTGATGAGAACGGCAAGTCATTAAAGTTAAACAAGGTTCAGAAAATGCTGGATAAAGGCTTGAAAAAGAAAGAACAGCCTGTGGTCTATAACTCTGAGAATTTGGAATGGATTCCCTTCCGCAAAATTGGAAACTATATTGAGGCTGATGAAGATATAACTCTGTCGCAACGTCCCGTGCTTGCTAGAGCCAACTATAAGACTAATGAGTTCACTACTCAGGCAAAATCGATGCTCGATGCAGCAAACTATCGCCACATTATCTTTAAGAATCAAGTGGGTGACGCTACTTTAAAGAGTGCTGGAGATGATGATGCTACAGTTTACTCGCTCAACGATGCCAAGGCTATAAAGACGATGTTCCGTGGCTACAAAGAGAATGAGTTGTATCCCATCATCGCTACCGATGAATATCTCGCTACTCACGAGATGAAATTTTTTAAACGATGGAAATATCCTGAGAAAGTTGTGCCAATGGAGCGTGATAAACAGCAAATGGTGAGCAATTATTATGGGGGACGCAAGATAAAGAACTCACGATGGCTCGCTGATCTCGAGGAGAGCGACCGCAAGTTATATGCTGTGGAGTTTATGGCTGAAGGGAATAAGGCTCTGGCTGTGATAGCATGTTTCATAGGCAACCAACTGGTGTCGACTTTCGACATGTTTGCTCTTGTAGAGCCTGGACGCAATTGGTTGTGGACACCTGGCGACAAAGGGGACTTTATGAAAGCTTTGCCCGAGTTGCAAGGCTTAGCTTTAACTGATGAAGGTTTTGAGCTCTACGTCAGCCAGATGGTGGGGAATGACCGCCACATGATAGTTTTAAGAGAAGAGAGATCTATGTTCATAGAACTCATAGATCAAGAGTTCTAACGAATTCCCAAAAGTTTGTGTGTTTGGAGCGACAACCTCCATTGTGGGTTGTCGAGCACGGCTTTTACTGTTGCCTGTAGGCCAAGAAGTCGCTGTTTAGGGTCATCGACATAACAAGGCTGCAGGAATCGCTGTTGAGCCTTGATGTGGTCATATTGGTTCAAGTTTTGCCCGGTGTAGACCACCTTGAGCTCATCGCAACTTGTTATTATGCAAGGTAGCGCCTCGCCTCCTTGAAAAGCGGTTTTAGGTGATAGTGTGACCCAATCAATGCCATTGGGCAATGGAAGTGTTCCATTGGTCTCGATGGCAATAGTTTTTCCTGTCAACTTCAAGGCTTGAATCAGTGCGGTGTCGACGTGCAATGCAGGTTCACCACCCGTGAGGACAATGAGTGGCGCACAGGGATAGCGCATTACTTGCTCCACGATTTCAGGAGCCGACATCATGGTGTGGCTCTGATGGTCGGTGTCGCAGAATGCGCAGCGCAAATTGCACCCACTCATGCGGATGAAAACGCTCACAGTGCCAGTCTTTTCTCCCTCACCTTGAAGCGAGCAGAATATTTCGTTTATTGGATACATCTATAGTGTTTTAGTCCTCGTCGCGGACGTAGGATGCCATATTGTCGCGTGACTCCCACACGTCGGCACGGTAGCAGTTGGGCACAGTCTCAACAACCCAGCGGGCTATGTTCTCGGCTGTGGGATTGAACTTTAGCACCTCGTTCAGGTTCTTGTGATCGATGTGGTTGTGGATGAGCTTCTTGATGAGTGTGAAGTCACAAACCAGGCCGTTGCTGTCAAGTTCCTTGGCTTTGCAATAAACCTTGATGATCCAATTGTGGCCGTGCAGGTTCTCGCACTTGCTCTCATAATCTAGATAGAGCTGGTGGCACGACGATATTTCTAGAGTCTTTTCTACGTAATACATAAGTTATCGGTTATCAGTATTCAGTTTTCAGTTCAAATCTCTTTTCTCACTCTTCGTAAGGAGTGGGGTCGGTGATGCCAGCGTCGCGCAGGGCCTCGATGCGCTCGCGGCATGTGCCGCACTTGCCGCAGTGCTTCTCGCCTCCCTTGTAGCACGAGTAGGTCATAGCGTAGTCTACACCTAGCGCTTTACCATGGCGTGCTATGTCGGTCTTGGAAAGGGTAGTGTAGGGTGCAAACACCTCGATACCCTCGTAGGTTCCTTGTTGCATAGCCATCGACATGGCATCGATGAACGACTGCCTGCAGTCGGGGTAGATGGTGTGGTCGCCGGCGTGGTTGGCAATCATCACGCGGTGCAGGCCGTTGCTCTCGGCAATTCCACAAGCAATGGCTAGCATGATTCCGTTGCGGAAAGGCACAACCGTTGCTTTCATGTTCTCATCGTCATAATTACCCTCGGGTATGGCGTCGGGACTTTCGAGCAGAGCGCTCTTGAAATAGCGATGCATGAAATCAAGTGGAATGATAAGATGTTTCACACCTAGTGCTTGGCATTGCTTGATGGCATATTGCTGCTCGCGGTGGTTTTGCGTGGAGCCATAGTCGAAGGTGATGGCCATTGCAATCTCATCCTTGAACTCATGCAGCATTGTGCACGAGTCCATGCCTCCCGAGAGGATTATCACTGCATCTTTTGCCATATTGTTAAGTTATTTGCAGTTATTGAAACTATCTAAGCGGCGTTGTTTCACAATATCTTGATGCTCATCATCGCCATAGTTGGCAAACGGCACAATAGCAATGCCGCCACGTGGATTGAAGTATCCCGTCACTTCCAGATACTTGGGGGCCATGAGCTTGACTAAGTCTTTCATGATGATGTTCACGCAATCCTCGTGAAAGTCGCCCTGGTTGCGGAAGCTGAAGAGATACAGCTTCAAGCTCTTGCTCTCGACCATGCGTTGGCGAGGAATGTAGCGGATGACGATGCGACCAAAGTCGGGCTGGCCGGTGATGGGGCACAGTGCTGTGAACTCTGGGCAGTCGAATGTGACGACGTATTCGTTGTCGGGGTGCAGGTTCTCAAAGGTCTCCAGCACTGAGGGGTTGTACTTATCCTCATACTTTGTGCCCTGGTTGCCTAGCAGCGTGATGCCTCCAGTAGATTCTTTGTCTCGTGACATAAGAGGCTGGCTCTCTGGAGGTTGTCCTACCCGGACTCGAACCAGGAAATGCGGCACCAAAAACCGTTGTGTTACCATTACACTATAGGACAATCTTAACATCTGAGACCCTCAAGTCCCAAATGCGGTGCAAAATTACTGCAGTTTGACCAATCTTGCAAGTTTTTTGCAAGATTTTTTCATTTTTCCTATAAAAGAATCCTTTATTTAATAGAAATACAGTTATTTTACTACTGCTTTTTCTCGTTTTTGCCATTCTAAAATGCCTCCATCAAGGTTTATCACTTGATAACCTGCCTTGACAAGAGCGCGGGCAGCATTGGCACTGCGGCGTCCGCTGCGACAATACACTGCAACGGTTTTGTCTTTTATCAACAAATCATTGGCTTGTGTGAGGAATGTGGAGTCTTGCACATTAATAAGAATAGCATTATTAATATGCCCTTCGCCATATTCTTGTGGTGTGCGCACGTCAACAACCTGTACTTTTGCGGTGTCGGCAATAAGGCGCTCGAATTCGTCAACATCCACAGTCGTGAATCCATCGTCTTTTCCTGAGTTAAAAGCCCATGCAGCAGCTGCCACCGCAGCAAATAGCAGCACAATTAATAGTAATTTGTTCATTGTGATAATAATGTATCTAGTAAATTAAACAATTCCTCCTCATTCTCATAGGGATAGATATTGAAATAGGCATTGCCGGTGAGCATAGCCGAGAGTTGGCATTTGTTGCGATTGTAGAAGATGTGTACTGGTTTCTCGTGGTGCTCGGCATAGGCAAGTTCGTAGCCCACACCCAGTGATGGGCAAGTGCATTCGGCCACTACCAAATCGCACTCCCTTAGCCATGCTGTGTCTTGATTGTAGATGCGTGAGTCGCCGTCTCGTCCTTGCTCCTCAAGGCACAACTTGGTGCTTCCCACATGCTCGGTGAGCACTGTGTGCCCAAGCTGCTTCATTTGGTCAATCATGTTGTGATAGAGGCTGGCATCCACTCGGCCTCCCCTGATTGAACCAGCAAAATAAATTTTCTTTTTCATAGTAAGTAGTAAAAAGATGAGTGTCCTCAAAAGAATATTGTCCCTTTGAGGACACTCAATCGTTGTCGATTAGTAATTCACTCTGTTAAGTCTTTAGAGTGATTGGTTGGCGCGAGCGTTCACTGATGTCGCCATTGCGATAGGCTTCGAGCAGACGCTTGAGGTCGTTGATTTGGTCCTCAAGTTCTTCACCTATGTCGGTGTCCTTCACCATCATGCGATGGTTGGTCATCTCCACCATCTCATAGGTCGACTTAATGTCCTGTCCTTCCTCAACGGCTTTAGTAATAGAAGTGAATGGCTCATGCTGAACGAGCTGGAAGCCACGGCTGTGGTAAACTAGCGTGTAGCCAGCGATACCGGTCTCGGGCTGATAGGCCTTGGAGAATCCTCCGTCAATCACCATGAGTTTGCCGCCTGCCTTCACAGGATTCTCACCCTTGATGGTCTTAACAGGCACGTGTCCGTTGATGATGTGGCGGAACTGTCCTTTCACCTCAAACTCGTCGAGGATTGAGTCAACAACATCGCCATTGTCGCGCAAGGTGTAGTAGTGGCCTTTTACCTCCTTGTGAGTAGCCTTGTCGACGATGAAGTAGCGTTCGAAAGTCGCCATCTTGTCCTTGTCGAATGCTGGCGAATCCTTGCCGCACCACAAGTACCACACATAGTCGTGAGCAAACTCGTAGTTCTCTCGATTTTCGCAGCCAAAGTAGGCGTCGCGTATCAAGGCGCCCACCTTCTTTAGCAGCTCGCGGCCATGGTATTTCTCGCCCTGGATTGTAACATCCTTGAGTGAGCCATCCTCGTTGAGAGGAATTGAGGCATGATAGAGCAAGTTGCCATTAACCACCTTGTAGACACATCCATAGCGGAAGAGACATCGCATGTGGGTGCGCAGTCTTCCACTGCCAGTGAATGAGTTGTGCAGTTTCTCCACAATTTCCTCCTCCTCGGGTGTGAGTCGGTAGGGGTCTTTTGGATCAACAGTTGGGAAGTTGGTGTCGGTCATCTCATAGTCAACACCGTCGATAGTGATGACCTTGCGCTCATGGTCTATCTTGTCGAGCAGCAAACGGTCGGCCATCTTAAACTCTGGTCGGCGGTTAATGATTTGAGCCTCGAGCTTGAACTGGATGATGCTGATTGCCTTGTGCATCTTGGCAATGAGTGGGGCAAGCTTGTTGTTCTTGGCCTCTCCCTTAGGAATGAACTTCTCGCAAGGATCGTTGCCATACATGTCCATAGCAAATGTAGCAAGAGGAAGCATGTTGATGCCGTATCCATCCTCGAGCACAGCTTGGTTGCCGTAGCGCATGGCGATGCGAATCACATTGGCGATGCAGCTGTCGTTACCACTGGCTGCTCCCATCCACAAGATGTCGTGGTTTCCCCATTGGATATCGAAATTGTGGAATGTGCAGAGCACGTCCATGATTTTATCGGGGCTGGGACCGCGGTCAAACACGTCGCCAAGGATGTGCAACTTGTCAATGGTGAGTTGCTGGATTAGGTAGCAAATAGTGATGATGAAGTTGTCGGCACGTCCTGTGGTAATGATAGTGTGAACCACAACATCAACATAGGCCTGCTTGTTTCGGTCGGTAGCATTCTCATGAAGTAACTCCTGTATGATATAAGAGAAGCTTGTGGGCAGTGCTTTGTTGACCTTGGAACGGGTGTATTTAGATGAAACGTCACGACACACTTTCACTAGCCTATTGATGGTCACAAAATACCAGTCGTCGAGGTCGCTGCGTTCGTCCATGCTGTTTTTTACTAGCTCAAGCTTGCGCTCGGGGTAGTAGATGAGCGTGCACAGCTCCTTTTTGTCACGGTTGCTGAGAGTGTCGTTGAAAATCTCACCAACCTTACGCTTGATAGTACCCGAGGCATTGCGAAGCACATGTTGGAACGCCTTGAATTCTCCATGGAGGTCGGCGAGGAAGTGCTCGGTGCCTTTAGGCAAGTTCAGGATTGCCGAGAGGTTGATAATCTCGGTGCTCGCTGTTGCCACATCGGGAAAGTTGTGCGATAGCAATTTAAGGAACTTAAGATCGCTTTCTTTCTTTTCTTTTTTTGTCATTGCCATAAGATAAAATGTTTAGAGCAAAGTGTTAATTAGTCTACTAGTTATCTATTGAGTTGCGATATTCTTGTGGTGTCATGCCCGTGTAGGTCTTGAAATAGCGGTTGAAAGTGGTGGGAGAGGTAAACCCTAGAGTGTGCGCTATTGCTTGTACGGGATAATCGGTGTTGATGAGCTGAGTCTTGGCATCCATAATGATGAGGTTCATTATGATTTGCTGAGCTGTCATACCTGTGGTTTTGCTGATGACGTTGCAAAAGTGTGATAGCGTGAGCGATGCCTCGTGGGCATAAAACGAGATTTTGTGCTCGCTACGATAGTTCTCTAAAGCAAGCTGAACAAACTCTCCCACGATAGTTTGGTCTCGAGAGGAGTTTTTCAACGAAGCTCCCTTTACCATGTTGTGAGAGATGGCATTGGAGAGCATGTCGATGGCAACCACTAGGGCCGACTGGGCTATGCTGTGGGTCATGAACGAAGGGTCAAACTTTGAGACTCTTGTCATTATTGAGAAACTGTCTCGATAAAAGTTACCCATATCAGTGTCGAGAGAGAATACAGGACTCTTGATGACATACTGCATAATGGGGGCGAAAATCTTCCAGAAGTTAATCTTCTTCAAGAACGACGAGGAATAGCCCTCAAAGCTGATGAGTGTGTCATCGCTCATCTCGTGAATTTGGAGGAAGCCACCAGGCATCAGCACGACAAAATCGTTGGCAACAATATTAAAAGTGCCTAAATTGATTGTAGCTTTAAGATTACCTCTAACGACATAACACAAGCAGCATGACTCAAGTTTGCAAGGAAATCGAGAGTAATATCCCATTAAGTCAGATCCTATATTTTCATAGACAACAAAGTCGGCCGACACGTCGAATGGAGCCTTTCTTTTGTCTTCTTTTCTTAAAGAGTCCTTGAATGTCATAGAAGGAAGAAATTTTTTACAAATGTAATCATTTTTGGTGAATTGGCAAGCCAAAACGAAAAATATGTTCATCCAAAATTAATCATTTTTAGTGCTAATTATAATTTGCCAAAATGTAGACCCAGTTCAGGACAAGAGGGTAATCAACATTAAAAAGATGGGATTTTGGTGCGGTTGCAATTTATAAACGCGATTATTCTTTGAATTACAGTGCAAAATTCTTAAATTTGTAGATTCATAGAGTAAATATAGTAATAACATAACCCTTTTTAGATTATGAAGACTACAATAACAACAGGATTAAAAGTGGCTTTAGTGGCCATTTTGGCAGTTGGCGTTTCGATTAATGCTACTGGTAAAAGAAAGATTAACAAGAGAATAAGCCATACCAAATGGGAGGGCGACAAGAAGGTGACAGTAGAATTTGATGCGTTCCCCACTACCATCGATGAGTGGAAAGAAATGCAGAAGAAGTTTGGTAGCGAGCCACAAGGTGCTGTGGCACTTCAAGTGATGGCATTTGAGCTTTACCGCAACAACCGCAGCGATGGCGAAGAGGCTCTGCGACTGAACAATACCCAAACTAACTACAACAGCACAGTTGGTCGTTTGCGTGAGATAATGGGCAAGGACCAATACTATGCCCGTCCCTATATTGCATGGGCGATGCTCAAGGGTGCAACTCCTGAAAACGGCTACCGTGTCCGTCCGCCTTATGTTATAGAGATGAAGGTTGACCCTAACAAAAAATACCAAGAGAGCCAATTGTTGCACGGCACTGTTATATACTTGCTAATCAATAGCAAAGGCTGGGATACTAACTGGCGAGGTGTTGAGGTGGTAAAGCCTGAAGGTAGTGATTATTATGTGGTAAGCAACTGTCCTGCCATGTACACCCAGTGCAAGGAGGCTAAAGCTGCTAACAATAAAAGATAAATTAATCTAATAAATAATCAAAGGCAAATTGGACCGGAGTGATATTGAAACTCTGGTCCATTTGTTTTTTGTTGGTTAAAATTTCGTAATTAGTTTGCGTTTATATGTTAGAACCATTATTTTTGTGGTCAATATTAGAACTCATCGTGAAGTGTGAAATATGAACCACCAGGAACAAATAGAAAAGCATGGGTATTGTGTGTTTGACCTTACCAAGGCTAAAGATAAAGACTCGATAACCCCCATCAGTGCGAAGTATCAATGCATAATATTGTGCACAAGTGGAGAAGCAACCCTTGAGGCCAACATGCAGCGCATCACATTGAAGAAAGGCGATTGCTTGTGCTTCAACAATGTGCTATATAAGAGGACCTTGGATATGGATTACGACTTCAGAGCCAAGGTGCTAGTGTGCGATCGTTCTTATGCTTTTGACGCTATAGTGGGCATACCAACGGGCTATGTCGAGCTGATATACACGATGCCGCTGGTGAAACTTGAGGAAAGCAATTTATTGAGGCTTATCACAAACTATTTTGAAATTTTGGATTTGTTACAATACGAGAGTTTGGGATTGAAGCATACTGAGGTTGCCAGCAGTGCTTTTCGTTCGTTGTTGATTTTGATGGCGGGTATTAGAGGCGGAAACGATTCCCAGAACTTTATCTTCAGCCATGGAGATATTTATTTCAGGCAGTTTGTTGAGCTTATTGATGACCATGTCAAGCAAGAACATGAGGTGGCATTTTATGCCAACAAGCTGAATATCACGGCAAAATACCTGAGCGAAGTTTGCAAGTCGAAGAGCGGCTTCAAGGCCAAAGAGATTATTTCTACATTCCTTATTTCAAAGCTCAAACAAGAGATAGTGATGTCGGGTAAGTCCATAAAAACGATAGCCTACGAATATGGATTTGCCGATCAGTCGAGCATGGGAAAATTCTTCAGCAAGATAACTGGAATGTCACCTGGGGAATTCAAAAAAACACAAGCATTAAGCTTCTCTTGAGGTTTTTATTAAAAAATCTTTTTCCCTCGCAAATAATAATCAATCACAATGTTGCGCTGTGCACCTGGGAAGGTCTTGAGCAGATTCTCAGTGGGTTGGCATGTGTAGCGCCCTTTGTGCTTGCGATAGTCGTTGTGGGCCTTGATAATTGCTTTGGCATCACCGCCATGAAATTTAGCAAGTGCCATAAAGAAGGCGAGGGTGTCGTAGAGGCGCCTTACAATGAGCATGCGCTTGCCATCTTTCACTGGTAGATTCTTGTAAAGAAGGAACAGACTGTTGCGGAAGTTGAGATAGGTCTTGCGTGGGTTTCCCTGCGGCAGGCTGCCACCACCCAAGTGAAATACCTCGCTGGCTGTGACGATGCGCACATCGTTGCCGCTCAAATGGAGGCGCCAACACAGGTCTATCTCTTCCATGTGAGCAAAGAAGTCCTCGTCGAGACCACCCACTCTGTTATATAACTCGGTGCGAACCATCAGGCACGCTCCTGTGGCCCAAAAGATGTTGATATCTTTACCGTCGTACTGGCCGTGATCATCTTCAACAGCCTCAAACACACGGCCACGACAATAGGGGTAGCCATGCTTGTCGATGAAACCTCCGGCGGCACCGGCATACTCAAACATGCGCTTGCCGTCGTCGCGGTCGTGGAGGAGCTTGGGCTGAACAGCGCCAACGCCAGGATTGTCCTCAAGGTAGTGATAAAGTGGGTCAAGCCATCCATCAGGTGTGCGCACATCACTGTTTAAGAGAACGATGTAGCGGTATTCTTTGGCTTGTTCTATCGCCTTGTTGTAACCTCCTGCAAAGCCATAATTCTTGTCAAAGCTCCAAGTTTTTACTTGGGGAAACTCCTGCTCGAGTACCTTGATGCTGTCGTCGCTGCTGCCGTTATCGGCAACAATGACGTCGGCAATGTCGGCATTAGTGCCATCAACTACCGAAGGCAGGTACTTGCGCAACAGCTTTGCACCATTCCAGTTTAATATTATTACCGCTACAGGTTTCATGTTATTTTTTAGTTTTGTCCTTATTTCTTGTTACTGTAGAACTCGAGTTCATTTTCGCGTGTGTATCCTTGGGGTAAGGTTACTGGGCGTTTCCAGCGCTTGTGGGTCCAGAGCCAGTAGGCTGGTTCCTCGATGATGCGTTGCTCAAGCAGACGGGCATAGCGTGTGGTAATAGAGCCTCGTGGCTCGGTGGCGATATCGTTGCTAAGAGGCACTAGGGTGCACTCGTAGTGCCCGCGTCCTGTTTTGCGAACATCAAAGTAGGCTGCTCGGCAGTGAAGCTTGCGTCCAATTGCCTCGGCACCTGTTAGGATGGCAGTGGGGTGGTGCAAGAAGTCGAGCACATGTTCTTGATCGTTGGGCAGCGGATGCTGATCGGCGATGAATCCTATGCCTAGGTGTCGTCCTTCGCGCTCTCGGGTTATCATCTCTCTCAAGATGCTTCTCCAGCTGATACACACCGTGTTGAAACGCTGGCGCAATTTAAGGAAAAACTGGTCGAACCATTCGTTTTCAAGAGGATGGTAAACTTGCCCCTGCACAGCATCGCGGTGTCTCTCGCTGTCAAACCATAACGTTACCGAGGTCACCCATTCCCAGTTGCCGTAGTGTGCAGCATATAAAACTATGCTTTGTCCAGCATCAAATGCCTCGTCAATTATTTCTGCATTCTTGAACACCATGCGCTTGCGCATTGCCTCATCGCTGATGTGCATCAGTTTGATGGTCTCGACAAAATAGTCGGCAAAGTGATGGTAAAACTCCTTCTCTATTGCCTTGCGCTCCTTGTCGCTTTTGCTGGGGAAGCACTCGGCGAGGTTTTGTCGCACCACGTTCTTGCGGTATCCAATGAGGTGATAAGCAATGAAATAAATCGCGTCGGCATGCAGATAAAGCACCCACCATGGCATCAATGCCAGCAGGTGTAGTGCCCATCCAATTGGCGCATATAATATTTTGCTATACCACTTCATGTTATGAGTTATGGGTTGTTGATACTATCGACGATTCAAGCATCACTGTCGACACCTTGTTGACCAACTCTTCACGATAAGGCACGGTCACGCGTATGTAGTTGTCGGTGAAACCATGCATCACCTTGCTGCCTGCGGGGGGCTGCTCAAAGAGAACTGGTCGCTCGGTGCCGAGGTGTCTTTCAATAAACTCTCGCTGCTGGCGCTCGCTAAGCTCCATCATGCGCGCTACACGCTCGTCACGCACTGCCTTGGGCACGATGTAAGGAATGCGCAATGCCATTGTGCCAGGGCGTTCGCTGTAGGGGAACACATGCAGGTGCTGAACTCCCAGCGAGGCGATAAACTGCAGAGAGTTGTCGAAGCACTCGGGTGTCTCGCCGCGAGTACCCACCATCACGTCCACTCCAATAAATGCGTGGGGCATCACTTGATGGATGCGCTCAACTTTGCGTGCAAAGAGGTCGCGAGTGTAGTGGCGGCGCATGAGCTGCAGCACCTCGTCGCTACCGCTCTGAAGCGGGATGTGGAAATGTGGCATGAAAGCGCGTGATGAGGAACACCAGTCTATGACCTCATCGTCGAGCAGGTCGGGCTCTATTGACGATATGCGGTAGCGCTCTATGCCTTCTACTTGGTCAAGAGCTTTGAGAAGGTCGAGGAAATGCTCGCCGGTGTTTTTGCCAAAGTCGCCAATGTTAACCCCCGTGATTACTATCTCCTTGCCACCACGACTGGCCACATCTTGTGCCTGTGCCACAAGGCTCGCAATCGTGCCACTGCGGCTCCGACCTCGTGCCAGTGGTATGGTGCAATAGCTGCAGTAGTAATCGCATCCGTCCTGAACTTTTAGGAAATAACGCGTACGGTCGCCACACTCACACGATGGCGAGAAGCGGCGAATGTCTTTGTGAGGAGTTACGGCTATGGATTTTTGGCGGTCGTTGAGCCAGCGCTCGATATAGTCGACCACTTCACCCTTCTGCTCGTTGCCGAGCACAATGTCGACACCGGGAATCTCGGCTATACTCGCCCCTTGCAACTGAGCGTAGCAGCCCGTGACAACCATCAGCGCCTCGGGGTAACGACGTAAAAGAGCACGTATTTGCTGGCGGCACTTGCGGTCGGCAAGCGCAGTGACGCTGCAAGTGTTCACAACGCATATGTCGGCATTCTCGTCACGCTTAGCTATTGTGGCGATGCCACGCTCTTGAAGCTGCTGCCCAATGGTAGCGCTCTCCGAGAAGTTTAGCTTGCATCCCAGCGTAACAAATTTTACTTTATGTAAAGCTTCAACAGCCATTTCCATTAGTTAAATAACTTGCAAAGTTACACATTATTTTTTAAAGGACAAAAGAGAATGAAAAGACGTGCGCACACTTCGGTTTGAGAATAAAAAGTAACAGCCACTCGGCACCAAGCAGAGTGGCTGTTTTGAACAATAAATCTTTGTGTGGCTTAGAATACCAATGTGTTGGTGCACTCCTTGGCATTGAGCTTGTCCATGTCGGCCTTGGGGAGTTGAGCTTTGAAAACTACCTCAACCTCTTCGCCAGCGGCGGCTTTGAGCCACTCAGCGATCTTGCCTTGGCTTTCCTCGTCGGCAATGAGAGTGAGCTTCACGTCCTTGTTGTCCTCATCTTTTCCGCTAATCCAGAGTTTAGCAGGCTCTTTCATGTCCTCAATCTCGGTCTTCTCGCTGTGCTTCAGAGTAACTTTAGCAGTAACATCGAGAATGTCGCCTTCACCAGCTACCTCAAACTTGATGGGAGCACCAAGCTCGGGGATAAAGCAGTTCTTGCTGCCAGTAGTACCGCTAATGCCGTTTTGAACTGAGAAAGTTGCTGCTGGCTCGGCCTCGCCGCTAGTAGCGTTGCTACCACTTCCTTGATTAGAGTTACCATTGCAAGAAACCAACATTGCCACAGCTGCAAACATCAATAAAAACTTTTTCATAATAGTTGTCTTTTTTTGTTCGATTCACCATGATACCAGGTCAGCGCATCCTAATTTCATTGGTGGATCTAAATTTGTAATGAGATAATTTTTAAAAGTTTTGTTTGTGACAAGCACGAGGCGCTGGCTCGGCTTGTATTATTATTGTTAGAAATCTACGAGTTCTTTATAAATAGGGTAGACCCATGAATCATTTCGGTTGATATGTGCGGGCTACCCTTGTAACATTTTCTACCCGCAAATCTAAAGTTTGTCGCTCTTGACACCGCAAATTACGGCATTCCAAACGAGACATGTTATAATTGTGAGGACAAAGAATGTAACAATTAGGACTTCTTTTGTAACAAATTGGTAAAATATTATAACTTATAGGACGCAATGCTTTGGTAAATTGCTGTTATTCAGGGTGTTGGGTTTGTGCGGAAAAAAGTGTATTTTTTTAGTGTTGAGAAGTGATTTTTTGCCATTTTTTTGATAATTTTGTGGCATAAAAAACGTGAAAGCAATGAAAATTTCTATTATCAATGGTCCAAATTTGAACCTTACAGGCAAGCGAGAGCCTGAAATTTATGGCACACAGTCGCTCGAGAGCTATTTCACAGTTCTTGCCGCTGCTTATCCCGATGTTGAATTCACTTTCTTCCAGAGCAACATTGAGGGAGAGATAGTCGATGAGATACAGCGTGCAGGATTTGATGCCGACGGTATTGTGATTAACGCGGGCGCCTATAGTCATTATAGCCTGGCGATTGCCGACGCTCTGCGCGCCGTGCCCGCCCCTGCAGTCGAGGTGCACTTGAGCAATGTGTACAATCGTGAGCCTGAGCGCCACCATTCAGCGATTGCTCCCGCCTGCGTGGGCATGATAGCCGGTTTCGGCCCCGACAGCTACCGCCTCGCAGTCGAAGCCCTCGATTCAATGCACAATTCATAATTCTCTCACCTCTTTTCTCTCACCTAATCAATTATGACTCAAGAACTGGAAGATTACATACTTGCGCACATCGATGCTGAGCCTGAGCATCTGCATCAGCTTGATCGTGACACCCACATCCAGCTGCTCTATTCGCGCATGTGCTCGGGGCATCTGCAGGGCAGAGTGTTGAAGATGCTCGTGCGCATGATTCGCCCCAAGCGAGTGCTCGAACTCGGCACCTATTCGGGTTATGCATCACAATGCATGGCCGAGGGGTTTCTCGACGACGATGCTCTGGTCCACACTATCGAGGTGGAAGATGAACTTGAAGACTTCTTACGCGAGCATTTTGCAAAATCGCCTGTGGGCGAAAGGATTAAACTGCACATTGGCGACTGCAATGAGATAGTGCCGCAGCTTGGTGGCGACTTTGACCTGGTGTTTATCGATGCCAACAAGCGACAGTATGTCGACTATTTCAATCTCGTGATTGACCACGTGAAACCAGGCGGCTTTATCATCGCCGACAACACCCTGTGGGACGGCAAAGTCACCGACCTCCACGGCAAGAAAATGGACGACCAGACGCAAGGCATCCTCGATTTCAACGACCTCGTAGCCCGCGATGAACGAGTAGAAACCGTTATCCTCCCCCTGCGCGATGGCCTCACGATTTTATACAAAAAGTGAAGAAAAGGGGACGGTTCCTTTTTCTTCATTTTTGTTTTTAGAAAAATTAAATGTGTCGTTGGTTTTGCTGTTTTTTTCGCGCAATTTTTTTGTGAAAATGACGTTTATTATTACAAGTACAAGTGTTTATCCTTAAAAACTTTGCGTTATGAAACACGGTAAATCAGTATGCAACACGCTCAAGCAAATCAGGCTCGACGTTGCTCGTGCCAATGGCATTGACTACACTCCTGCTCCATGCAACCACAAGGGCGACTGCGCTGGCACTTGTCCTGCATGTGAGAGTGAGGTGGAATACCTCGAGAAAGAGATTTCTCGCAGGCATTCTTTGGGCAAAGCTGTGCTGATTGCCGGTATTGGACTAACAAGCCTCACAGCAGTGGCTGGCACATCAAGTAATACCGCGTCAGCTTCGTCTAATGGTATTCAGAGTCAAGTGTGCGACACAACGCTTCAAAACGAAGTTTTTGGCAGCTCAGCCCACATGCCCAGTTTCCCTGGTGGGGATGGGGCGCTCATGAGATTTTTGAGTGAACATGTTGTGTATCCCGAAGAGGCTGCCAAGAATAAAATTGAAGGAAAGGTGATTGTGCAGTTCATTATTGAAAAAGATGGCAGTGTTGGTGAGGTTAAGGTTGCTCGTGGTGTGGACAAAGAACTTGACGCCGAGGCAGTGCGAGTGTGCAAGTCACTACCCAAGTTCTCTCCTGGCCGTAACGCTGATGGGGAACCAATAAAGATATGGTACACCCTGCCTATCACCTTCAAGATTCAAGAGAGTGCACCTGAAGTGACAGAGTAACACATCTAGAAAAAGAACCAAAATGAGACAAAGAGAACCAATCCCTTTGTCTCATTTTTTATTGCATGTTATGTTCTTTCTTGTAATTATTGTAAATCTTTTTCAGTTGTTTGTCAATCACGCTTTGAGGTTGGTCGAGTTCGCTGAAATCAACTTCAAATGTGCCTGGGTTATCCATTTTGTCATGATATTTGATGATGAGGTAGAGCTGCGTGCCACGAATGCGGCTGTAGGTGCGTTTGAATCTAACCTTTTCACAGTCCTCAAAAGGAATCACATTGGCCATACCGGTGTTGTCGTAGAACACAAAACAATCTTCTCCAACAGCAAATGCCGGGATTCCACGATTGGTTTTGCCTGCTTTCTTGAAGTTTTCAAACACCGAAAGAATAATGCCTAGAGTTATCAGGAAGTAGGGGATGATGAGTACATAGCCATGCCAATCGGTGAACATAAACGATAGTTCCCAATGGACGTAGCTAAACACGGCGAAAGCGACCAATAGCACCGACAAGATGGTGTAAATCACTGCCTTGGTGGTGGCTTTGCCTTGGCGATAATAATATTGATGGATTATTTGCATAAGAAGGTGTTATTTACTGCAAAGTTACAAAAAAAATATTAATGGCAAATACAATCGCCAAGACTACGAAAATGTGGAGCATTTTGGTGTACATATCAGGAAAAAGTATTAACTTTGCATATAATATAGAATTAGTGGTAATTATGGAATCAACAAGAATACAGAAAATACAACGACTCATTCAGAAGGACTTGAGTGAGATATTTCGCGAAGACACCTCCAAGATGCATGGGGTGATAGTGAGTGTGAGTAACGTGCGCGTGTCGCCCGACCTGAGCATTGCCCGTGTGCACTTGAGCGTGTTCCCCAGTGAGCGTGCCCAGGAGATTGTGGACGGTGTGAACAAGAATGTGAAAACCATTCGCTACGCTCTGGCTCAACGCGTTAGGAATCAGCTTAGAAAAACTCCTGACTTGGTGTTCTACGTTGACGACTCGCTCGACTACATAGAGCACATCGACGAGCTGCTCAAGAAGTAGATTGGAGGTGGTTTATCGTTTATGGTTTATCGTTTATCGAAGATTGTTGTGAGAATATTTGCTCTGCAATCGGGGAACGTGAACGTGATTGGACGAGACAGGTATCGTCCCTACTGCTCCACTGAAAAACTTACTACTTAAAACATACTACTTAACACTTACTGCTTACTACTTAACAATTGTCTCTGCCGTTGAAAATAGCATTCCGCTACTTGAAGTCGAAGAAGGCTCACAATGCGGTTAACATCATCAGTATCATCTCGATGTGTGGCGTGGTGGTCACTACTGCTGCGCTGGTGTGTGTGCTCAGTGTTTTCAATGGTTTTAAGGGTGTTATTCAGGGTCGCCTGGCTCACCTTGACCCTGAGTTGGCTATTACTCCTGCAAAAGGTAAGGTCATGGCCGATGCCGACAGTGTGATTACTGCCTTGAAGGGCATTGATGGTGTTGCGATGGCGATGCCAGTATTAGAAGACCAAGCGCTTGCCATCTATGCCGACTATCAGATGCCCGTTAGGCTAAAAGGCGTTCCAGTTAACTATCACGAGTTAAATTCCATTGACAGCACTATCGTTGACGGCAGCTATGCCCTGAAAGACGATGTGTCGAGCTTTGCTGTTGTGGGCATTGGTCCGGCAATGAATCTGCGTTTGCGTGCAGGCAGCCTACGCATGCTTCAGCTCTATGCTCCTCGTCGCGTTGGGCGCGTCAACGTTGCCAATCCCATCGACGCTTTCATGTGCGACTCACTGTTTGTGTCGTCGATTTTCCAGGTTCAGCAAAACTCTTACGATCAGGACATGATTTTCGTTCCAATTGATTTTGCTCGCAACCTCTTTGACTACGAGAGCGAGGCCTCGCAAGTCGAGCTCAAGCTTCGGCCTGGGGTTGAGACTGAGGGCGTGATGCAGCAAGTGGGCCAATTGCTAGGCCCAAGCTATGAGGTTAAAGACCGGTTGATGCAGCAGTCGGAGTCGTTTAGAATGATAAATGTTGAGAAATGGATTTCTTTCCTGTTGCTGGCATTCATCATGATTATTGCCACATTTAACGTTATCAGCACCTTGTCGCTGCTCATAATTGAGAAGGATGAAAGCATTGCAACATTCCAGAACTTGGGTGCCACACGGCAGCAAATCACACGCATATTTGTTGCCGAGGGCTGGCTAATCACTATGATAGGAGCTGTTATTGGAATAATCCTTGGATTGATATTATGCTTGGGACAGCAGACTTTCGGATGGCTAAAACTCAATGCTGATGCTAATCAGGTCATTGTCAATGCCTATCCCGTTCAGGTGGTGTGGACCGACATCTTAGTAGTGCTGTTGCTCGTTGCCGCAATAGGTTTTGTTACGTCGCTTGTGACAAGCACCGTGATGCGCCATCGCCTGCGATAACATGACATGTCGACTTTGTGGCACACAATTTGCAAGTATAGGAAAGAAAAGCAAATACAATGAACGACACCATATTTCCATTTGTGATGCCCATTTTCCGTCAAGCGGGAAATGAACGCTCGTTTGCCGGCACCGCGTTCTGCATTGATAACTACCTAGTTACCGCGGGCCATGTCATAGATACTCAAATGGTTTACTACGTGCGCAACGGCAACGACTATCATCCATTGGTTCGCAAAAACTGGATTCCCGAGGTCTTGCCTGCCGATGACCGCTTGGGCTATGACATAGCATTCTATCCAATACCAGGCTTGAAAAGTCCGTTATCGTTTGCCACTGCTGACGCCGTGGCTAACGAGCACCTCGATGTCCTTTGCTGGCAGATGAAGCCTAAAGGCTTGATACAAGTTGCGACTCAAGGACTTGTCATTGAGGACCGCGACCTGGCGGGACACGTGCGCATCGCCACTGTTGACCACATCACGCATGGATGCAGCGGCTGTCCCATCTTTGACAGCGACGGCAAGGTCTATGGCATGATAACAATGGGCCGCACCGAAGTCGACACCAAGAATCTGGCTCCATTGCCTCGCCAAATGGAGCAAAACACCTGTTGGGCATTTAAAACTAGCTACATCAAGCGCTTCATGCCCTGATGATTTCCTAAAAGATTCAGAATTTGAACGAAAAACGGGAGACCGTTTTTTGTTCGCTTTTGTTGTGCCTAGTAGTGAAATAGGGAAGTATTAGGCGTTAAAGATGGGGTGTTAGTGTTTTTTAAATGTTTTTTGGCTATCTACTTATTAGTAAATTATTAACTTTGCAGTTTAATTAATAGTATTATTATTAATAAAGTATTTCTGTAATGTCACAACGCAGAAGAAATAGAAAACAAGGAGGAAGTTTAGGCGATTTCTGGCATTCTTTGGTCAATCGTTACAAGCGTTTCAACGCATGGTATAAACGACTCTATGCCGGAAAGCCCTGGTACACCAAGGCATTTTATGCCATGTGTACTCTCTGTGCTACGTTTATATTGCTGCTTATAGCGGTGAATATCAACTTCCTGTGGCTCTTCGGAAAGTCACCTTCGCTATTTGAGATTATGGAGCCTCGCCCCTATAATGCTTCGATTATCTACAGTGCCGACGGCAAACAAATAGGAAAATATTACAAGGAAAACCGCACTCCAGTAAAGTATGAGGACGTCGACTCGATGTTCTACAAGATACTCATCGACACCGAGGATGAGCGCTTCTATAGCCACTGGGGTATCGACTTCCACGGCATGGCTGGCGCCGCCAAGGATTTCATCGTGCATCGTCGAGCCCGTGGAGCATCCACTATCACTCAGCAGTTGGTGAAAAACATGTTCAGGATGCGCACCCGTGAATACACTGGCGGCTTGTTGTGCTACATCCCGGGCGTGAGAATGATCATCATGAAGATGAAAGAGTGGATTCTCGCAACCGAGATCGAGGCATTCTATGACAAGGAAAGGATTCTCGAGATGTATGCCAACACTGTTGACTTTGGTAATCAGGCATTCGGTATAAAGACAGCGGCAAAGACCTATTTCAACACTACTCCTAGCAAGCTCAAGATTGAGCAGAGTGCTATGCTTGTGGGAATCTTGAAGGGAACATCGGTTTATGACCCTCGCAAAAATCCTAAGCGATGCCTGGAGCGCCGCAACACTGTGTTGAACAACGCTCTTGAGCATCAAGATATTACTCAAGAGCAATATGATCGCTTGTCGAAAAAGAATCTAAACTTAAAATACACCCCTGAGACCGAGTTTGAATCGCAGTGCCCCTACTTCCGCATGGCAGTGGTGGAAGAAATGCGCAACTGGTGCGAGGACAACGATGTGGACTTCTATCGCGACGGACTTGAGATACACACCTCAATTGACACCCGCATGCAGAAGTTTGCCGAACAGGCAGTGACCCATCAGATGAGCATAGTTCAGCAGAACTTCGACCGCGAGTGGGGTGACCGTGATTGTTGGATAGATGCCAACGGCAAGGTGGTTGAAAACTTTGTGAATGACAAAGCAGAGCATAGCGACGTCTACAAGCAGCTGATGGCAAGGTATAACGAGAATCTTGACTCGGTTGATTACTATATGAACAAGAAGCACAGGGTGAAGCTTTTTGACTATAAAGGAGGGCATTTTGCCGAGATGAGCTCCATCGACTCCATCAAGTATATGTTGCACAAAATGCATTGCGGTTTTGTAGCTATTGACCCTGTGACAGGCGAGGTTAAAGCCTGGGTGGGTGATGTAGACTACAAGACATGGCAATATGACAACGTGCGAGCCCAGCACCAGCCCGGAAGCACTTTCAAACTCTTTGTTTACACAGCGGCCATTAAATCAGGTAAGCGTCCTTGTGACACTTATATGGACTCGCCGCTCACTTCTCCGCTAGTAGATCGTGACCCAAAGACTGGTGGCACCACATTGTGGCAGCCCAACAATGCCAGTGGCAGCTTCTCTAATCAGAGCATGACGATGCGAGCCGCCCTGGCACGAAGCAACAATATCATTGCTGTGAAAGTTGGCAATGAGGTGGGAATCAACAAAGTGGCGCAAGCTGCCTATGATTTGGGCATCAAGTCTTCGCTCGACGAGACACCATCGCTGTGCCTTGGCTCAAGTGATGTGAACTTGCTAGAGTTAGTGAGTAGCTATGCTACAGTAGCCAACGATGGTCAGCCCAAGCAACCCGTTCTTGTCACGCGCATCTATCGTACCAACAAAAAAGGTGAGAAAGAAGAAATATATAACAGCAAGGCTCTTGACGACCCGAGTCGTGCTTTGTCGCACAACGATGCCTACACCATGCGTCGCATGCTCGAGGCTGTGTGCACCGATGCTGGTGGCACGGGTTCGGCCATCAACAACTATGTGAGCAATGTGGGAATTGGTGGCAAGACCGGTACCAGCAACAACTATGCCGACGCCTGGTTTGTGGCCATCACCCCAAGACTCGTGTGCGGTGCATGGGTGGGTGGTCAGTATCGCCAAATCCACTTCCGTTCGGCGCAAGGTCAAGGAAGCCGAGCGGCACTGCCACTTGTGGGCCTATTTTTACAGAATGTGCTCAACAATAGGAGTTTCAACTATCTTCATAAAGAATTCCCTGTAGACCATGAACTTGATCGCCAAGTCATGGCTTGCAGCGAGGGCACCAGGAACAGCGAAGGCAATAGCCAAGCCTACCAGCCCTACAACGACAGCATCATGCCTCAAAACTCGGCCGATGGCAGTTACGACAGCACCTTCTACATTCGCGACAAGGTGCGCGACGATTTGGGGTCCGACGCTAAACGCACACCTCCTTCCAATAGTGAAGATCCTGGTGGCAATGCCGAAGTTCCCATCGAGGAAAATGAGTTCTTCAATTAACACGCAAATCATTTAAAAACATAACAATATGACTTACAAATATGACTATCTCGTTATAGGGTCGGGTGTCGCAGGCATGAGTTTTGCCTTGAAAGTTGCCGGCACCGGTAAAGTGGCCCTCGTGTGCAAGAGCACGCTCGACGAGGCAAACACCGACCTTGCTCAAGGTGGTGTGGCAAGTGTCACAAACCTCGAAGTTGACAATTTTGAGAAGCACATCCACGACACTATGGTTGCAGGTGACTGGCTCAGCGACCCCAAGGCCGTGGAGCAGGTGGTGACTCAAGCCCCCGAGCAGATTAATGCTCTCATAAACTGGGGCGTTGACTTCGATAAAAACGAGAAGGGCGACTTTGACCTGCACCGTGAGGGAGGACATAGCGAGTTCCGCATCCTTCACCATGCCGACAACACTGGTCACGAGATTCAGGAGTCGCTTATCGAGGCAGTAAAGGCTCATGAGAACATCGATATCTTTGACAATCATTTCGCTATCGAGATTCTCACACAGCACCACTTGGGAAGAATCGTTACCCGTCGCACCCCCGACATTCAGTGCTATGGTGCTTACGTTCTCAATCAAGAGACTGGAAAGGTCGATACCTTCCTCTCGCGATTGACCCTCATCGCAACTGGCGGTGTGGGAGCAGTGTATCACACCACTACCAATCCGCTCATCGCAACAGGCGACGGCATTGCCATGGTCTATCGTGCTAAGGGCACCGTGCAAGACATGGAGTTCATCCAGTTCCACCCAACCGCACTCTATCACCCTGGCGACCGCCCTGCATTCCTGATTACCGAGGCCATGCGTGGCTATGGCGGCGTGTTGCGTAACCTTGCCGGCGAGGAATTCATGCACAAGTATGACCCACGCCTCTCGCTCGCTCCTCGCGACATTGTGGCACGTGCCATCGATAGCGAGATGAAGCAGCGAGGCGAGGACCATGTGTTCCTTGATGTGACTCACAAAGACCCCGAGGAAACCAAGCATCACTTCCCCAACATCTATAAGCACTGCCTTGAGATAGGAATCGACATCACTAAGGACTACATTCCGGTGGCTCCAGCTGCTCACTACCTGTGTGGCGGTATTAAGGTCGACCTTAACGCATGTTCGTCAATTGAGCGACTTTATGCCGTTGGCGAGTGCTCATGTACTGGATTGCATGGTGGCAACCGCTTGGCTAGCAACTCATTGATTGAGGCTGTGGTTTATGCCGAGGCGGCCGCAAAGCATGCCAAAGCATGTCGCAACCATTATGACTACCGCACCGACATCCCCGCTTGGGACGATAAGGGTACACAACATCCCGAGGAAATGGTGCTCATCAGCCAGAGCGAGAAAGAGGTGGGTGAGATTATGAGTGCTTATGTGGGCATCGTGCGTAGCAATCTGCGCCTGAACCGTGCCTGGAACCGCCTTGATATCCTCTATCAAGAGACCGAGAAACTCTTCAAGGAGAGCACTGTGAGTCGCCGCATTTGCGAGCTTCGCAACATTATCAACGTGGGCTACCTCATCATGCGTCAGGCCATGGAGCGCAAGGAGTCGCGCGGATTGCACTACACCGTCGACTATCCTCCCAAGCCCAAGAATGAGGATGACCTGAAACTTTGATTAGTTTTCATTCCTAAGTAGTTAGTTTTCAGTTTTTGATTCCTTTAACTCCTTTTTAATCAATGCATTTTTTTAAAGTTTTTATCATAATACTGGCAGTTGTGACTCTATCGGGTTGTAAATCGCAGCAGCACAGCGGTTCAAGCAGTGCCTCGAGCGAGAATGCGACAGCAGTGTCGGTCGTGGAATTCAGCGGTGAAAATGCCTATAGCCTTGTCAAGCTACAATGCGATTTTGGACCTCGTGTGCCCGGCACACCAGCTCATAGCAAGTGCGCCGAATGGCTCGAACAATCATTGCGTCAAAGCTGCGACACAGTGATTGTGCAAGAGGCTCAAGTCACTACTTTTGACAACAAGACATTGAACATCAAGAACTTCATTGGCAGTGTGAATTTTGACAAAGATGACCGCATCTTGTTGCTCGCACATTGGGACTGCCGTCCATGGGCCGATAATGACCCCGATCCCGCCAAGCACAAGGAGCCAGTGATGGGCGCAAACGATGCGGCTAGCGGCGTGGCGGTGTTGCTTGAGCTTGCACAACTGATGAAGGACAAGAAACCAAACGTAGGTGTCGATATACTTCTCGTTGATGCCGAGGACTGGGGTGAGAACGACGATGAGGATTCTTGGGCACTTGGCACACAGTACTGGGCCAAGCATCCACATGTGGCAGGCTATTCACCACGCTTTGGCATTCTGCTCGACATGGTGGGTGCCAAGGGCGCCAAGTTTAGCAAGGAATTCCAGTCGATGCAGTATGCTCCCAGCGTGGTCAACGAGGTGTGGGACATAGCTCAACAGAGTGGTTTCGGTTCCTATTTCGACAACAACATGGGAGGCGCTATCACCGATGACCACATAGTGGTTAACAATATGGGAATCAAGTGCATCGATATAATCGACATGAGGCAGGACAGCAACACCGGCTTTTTTGATGGGTGGCACACAACAGGCGATACACTCGACAAAATTGACCCTACCATACTCAAGGTAGTGGGCCAAACAATCGCCAATGTCATCTACAGCTACTAACCCCAAAACCATTAATATTAATTGACTTCTAACAGCACAAAGGGCGAGCGTTCGTCTAAGTTCTTGAAGGACTTAGGCATATATGCCATCGGAAATCTGGGATCTAAGATTCTCACGTTTGTGATGGCGGCTGTTTATACCCATTTTATTAGCAAGAGCGATATGGGATATTACGACCTGTGCTTGACAGTCATTTTTTTGATAGTACCTTTCGTGACGTTGCAATTGCGCGATGGAGCATTTCGTTTCTTGCTCGAGACACAAGATCAAGACCAACGTGGAAAGATTATTACTTTTATCTATAAAAGCCTTGTTTCCAGTGTGGTAGTGTCGCTTGTGGCCACTATTTTGCTGGCAATGTTCACAAGCATCGACTATTTGTGGTACTGCTTTGGGCTGCTAATTGTGATGTCGTTATTTGAGGTCATCACACAAGTGGCTCGCGGACTTGGAAATAACGTGGAATTTGTTGCTGCAGGCATCATTTCCTCGTTTGGCATTTTGCTTTTCAGCTTGGTATTTGTGGTGATTCTTCCCTGGGGGATTACAGGTATCTTCATCGCTAATATTCTGGCGCGAGCTGTAGCACTGGTTTACTTAGAGTTAAGGCTAAAGATTATTGCCACCTACTTCAAGTTCAACGTCGACATCAAGCAGGTGTCGCGCGACCTCATCAAGTATTCATTGCCGTTGTTGCCTGGTTCGTTGTGCTGGTGGCTCACTGGAAGCAGCGACCGATGGTTCATTAACTACTACCTTGACCTTGAAGTGAATGGTGTGTATGCGGTAGCTTTCCGCTTCAATAGCATCATTTACATCCTTTCCATCATCTTCTATCAGGCTTGGCAGGAAACTGCCATTTTGCAGTACAATAGTCCCGATCGCAACAAGTTCTTTTCCAAGATGTTCAATTCCTACATAGGGATTCAGGCAATCTTGATTACAGCCTATGCCTTCTCGCTTAAAATTATTTATCCGTTAATAATTGATGAGAAATTTCAAGAGAGCGTCAGCTATCTCTATCTCATGGGAATATCGGCTGTGCTTTTCTCCTTGTCGGCTTTTTTCGACATGGGGTATCAGTGTGCAAAGGACACTTCTCGCACTCTGCCGGCAATTGTTTTGGCTGCAATAGTCAATATTGTGTGCAACTTCATTCTTGTTAAGCAACTTGGAGTGTATGGAGCAATCGCCACCTCAATTATCACTTACACAGTGCTTTTCTTGTATCGCTTGCACGACATGAAACGATATTTCAAACTCTCGTTCTACCCGCCCACGACAATAGCTATTGTCATTATATTGATAGGCGTTGTGCCGTTCCACTTTGTCGATGCATGGTGGTTGCTGCTATTGTATATGATAGCGGCTTGTGCAGTTGCCTTACTGGCGATTCCAAAGGATATGCGAGACGAGTTGTGGGGCAAGTTCTCCCAAAAATTAGGGGTGGTAAACAATATTGAGCGCAAATAAACGTTAAAAATATAATATACACGTAATATAGATTTCTTTTAGAACAAAATTATGAATATCAAAAACTTAATTATAATTGCTGTTGCAATGCTGGCTCTCACCGGATGCAAGACTGCTACCGAGAACAATCTTTCCTACTTCCGCAACTTGGGCGACAGCCCATCGGGAGTGATGCCACAAGGCATGGGATATGATATTAAGATTGTTCCTCAAGATGAATTGTCGATAATTGTTTCGTCATCGGTCCCCGAGGCTACTGCTATGTTCAACCAGCCACAGGCCAACACCGCCACTCGTGGTGAAATGAGCACCCAAGCCATGCCACGTCTGCAGTCTTATGTCGTAAACAAAGATGGCGACATCATGATGCCTGTAATTGGAAAGCTCAATGTGGTTGGGAAAACTACTCGTGAGATAGAGCAAATGATTTTTGCAAGAGTTAGCCAAACGGTAAAAGATCCATTTGTGAGGGTAGAATTGTTGGGCTTCAACATCAACGTGATGGGTGAGGTGAAGACTCCACAACGCATACATGTCAATACAGAGCGATTCACACTGCTCGATGCTCTTAGCGCAGCAGGCGACCTCACCGAGTATGGCGAGCGCAGTAACGTGATGGTGATTCGCGAGGAGAATGGTAAGCAGACCTATCACCGCATGAATCTTGCCGACAGCAACATTTTCTCCTCGCCCTATTTCTACCTGCAGCAAAACGATGTGGTCTATGTTGAGCCTAACCAAATTCGCATTGACAACTCGAAGTATAACCAAAATAACGCTTACAAGCTCACAGTTATTTCCACTATCGTGAGTGCCGCTTCGGTGATTGCATCACTTGTCATAGCTCTGGCAGTGAAATAAATAAGTCTTTTGATTTTGATTACGTTGTCTAAAATTACACAAAATCTTTCTTGGATATGAGCAACAATTCCTATGAGAATAACAACAATACAATAGCACCGCAAGGCGAAAAGATTATTGACTTTGGTAGCATAGTCAACAAATATAAGCGCTTTTGGTGGCTTTTTGTGCTCTCGTTAATAGCTTGCATTGGACTCTCGGTACTCTTCCTGAAGTATAAGTTGCCGAAATATCTCGTGGTGTCTACTGTTCTTGTAGACCAGGACGACACTGCTGGCAGCGCGGGAGCATCGTTATTGAAGAGCCTCTCAATAGGAAGCGGTGGAGCTAGTGTTGATGACGAGGTGGTAGTGATGGGTTCGCAAGATATCTGCAACAAGATGGTTAAAGAGTTGAAGCTCAATCGTCTCTATATCTTGCGCAAAGACATGCTCAACCGTGAGGACCTTTACAACAACTCGCCCATTGAGATTGATGCACCCGACGAGGTGTTTGACACGCTTTCAATAGGTATGAACTTTAAGGTCACTGTCAAGAAAGATGGAAAGGCTGATATCAATGTAAAGAAGGGATATTTCAAAACGCTAGCCAGTCTCAAGGACCAGGCGCTGCCAGTGAATGTGAGCACGCCTTATGGCACCTATCAAGTGCGAACTACTGAGTTCTATAAGCCTGGAAAAGAAACTATAGTCAATGCCAATGTTGCCGGTAATCAGTTGCGCACCGAGGGCATTATGGAAGACATGACCGTGAAGGTGCTCAACAAGAAGAGCAACGCTATTTATATGGATGTTGAGATTGCCAACATCAAGCGAGGCAAGGACATGCTCAACACCATGATATCGCTCTATAACCAGCGAGGTCAACAGGAAAAGGATGAGCAAGCCGTCAATACGGCAAAATTTATTGAAGACAGACTTGGGCTCATTTACAAGGATCTTACTGGTAGTGAGGCCGAGATTGAGGCCTACAAGCAAGCACACAACATGGCCGATGTGGGGATTCAGACCAAGACCAGCATCGCGCGCCAGGAGCATGCCGAGAACAAGATTGTCGCCCTCGAGGCTCAATATCGCATCGTGAATCTCATCAATGAGTTTATCAGCGATCCACGCAATGCTCATTCCTACATCCCCTTTGAGGCCGATTCCACTGCGGCATCGGGCTCTATTAAGGCTTTCAATGAGTTGGCAATGAGGCGAGCTGAGCTTGCAAAGAGTGCTAAAGAGGGAAATGAAGCACTTCAGGAAATTGACAACCAGCTCATCACAATGCGTGAAACGATTCGCAAGGGAGTGAACAACACACTAAATGCTCTCAGGATTCAAATCGATAAAGCCAATCAGGTGAGCAACGAGTCGCAGGGCGAAATGCAACAGGTGCCAAAGCAGGAGAGAGAAATGCGCTCGCTCTATCGTGAGCAAGGCATCCAGAACACACTTTATACCTTCTTGCTTCAAAAGCGTGAGGAAAATGCTCTGGTGCTGGCGGCAACCACTCCCAAAGGTAAAGTAGTTGACAATGCCTATGCTCAAAGCAAGCCTGTGTCGCCCAACGTTCCTGTGGTGCTGCTCATTGGCTTGATAGCAGGACTCATGTTGCCCATCTTGTTACTGTATCTCAAGAACTTGTTCACTACTAAGTTCTCAACACAAGACGAGCTTCAAGACCTCACCAAGTCGCCCGTGCTTGGCGAAATTTGCCACAATCGTCACCGCGATTCGCTCGTTGTCAAGCCAGGCAAGACATCGTCGATTGTCGAGTTGTTCCGCTTGCTGCGCAACAACGTTCAGTTCCTCATGACCAAGAAAGACGACAAGGTCGTGCTCGTGACATCGTCAGTCAGTGGCGAAGGCAAGTCGTTTGTAAGTACCAACCTCGCGTCCTCGTTTGCCTTGTTGGGCAAGAGAGTAGCTCTAGTTGGTATGGACATACGAAGTCCGCAGTTGGCAAACATGCTGAAATTAAAAGATGTTCCTGGTGTGACCAACTATTTGTCTAATTCTGAGATGGGACTAAGCGAAATCACACAGACCGTTCCCGATGTGGAGAATCTCAATGTGATAGTGGCAGGCCCCATTCCACCCAATCCGTCTGAGTTGCTGTTGGGTGAGCGCACTTCCAAGTTCTTTGAAGAATTGCGCAATGAGTTTGACATAGTTATCATCGACTCTGCGCCCATTGCCATGGTGAGCGACACTTTCTCGTTGGCTAAGTTTGGAGATGCAACACTCTTTGTAACTCGTGCTAATCACACTAAGCGCAACTTCATCAAGTACTTCAACGATGTGGTAGCACGCAAGCAGTTCCACAACGCAGCCTTGGTGCTCAACGATAGCAACCCACGCCTCTCGGCTGGTTACGGCTACGGCTACGGCAAAGATAAGAAGTAGAATTGCGCAATTCAGATTATCGAAACTTATTAAGTTAATGTACATCAACTGCCAGAATCATGAAATTTGAGGTACGATTCATCTTGCAACGGCTCTTTTTCATCGGCTTCTGGCTTGCCACATGCACTGGTTTCGTCAGCGACCTGATTTGGGGAAACACCTCAACAAGTCCCCTAACAACTCTATCACAACTGACTGTTGATGTGATACTGTTATTTCTTGCGGTTTGCACCATGCGCAAAACTATAGACATTATTTTTGTCTCCTCTTTTTTAGTTATAGCAGCCATCAGTGGATTTATTGTCAATAATGACAGCATTGTCGTGTGGCTCAATGGCTTGAGATATTTCTTCCCTGTAATGTTCCTGCCACCCATCTTGCGCTATTTTTGGGCTACGGAATATCGTCATGACCTATTTGTAAAGTCACTTGACAAGCAACTCTACATCTTTCTGTGGCTGCAGGTTCCCACCGTTCTTTTCCAGTTTTTTATGTATGGTGCTGGCGACTATGTGGGTGGCACTATGGGCGGTTGGTTCTCGGGAATTTTAAGTTTCAGCATCTATTATGTTTCATTCTACCTGCTCAACAAGCGCATTGACCGTAACAATATCCTACGGTCACTTTACCAAAACTGGACCCTCATCTTTCTTCTCTTCCCAACTTTCCTTAACGAGACAAAGATTAGTTTCGCACTAATTATAGTCTATTTTATCCTGCTTTTGCCCATTGACCGCAAGTACATCATCCGCATGGCGTTTCTTGCGCCTGTAGTCATTATTCTAGTTGCTGTGGGAAGTTTCTTCTATTCATCAACTGTTAATGAGAGTCAAGGCAAGCTAAGGATGGATGCCGAATTTTTTGAGGAATATCTTGATGCCGATGTTGAAACTATGGAAAAGGCTGCCGAATATGCCGAGAAGAACTATGATGAGGAAATGTTTGATATTCCTCGCATCGCCAAGTTGATGATTATGCCCATGGTTTTTAGTGCACATCCTGGTCACGAACTGATGGGATTTGGACTTAGTCTTTACAAGCATGGAAAAATTGTTGATGCAGCCGACTTCTATAACGAATATGATTGGCTAATTAAAGGTACTAGCCCGCAAATTATGAGTGCTGTCCTGCAACTTGGAATTGCCGGGTCTATTTGGTATATCGCTTTTTTCATAAGCCTTTTCTTTATTAGACCGCCTCTTTATCCTAAGCGAAATCTCAATATGCAAGCCTATTTCTTAATGCTTGTTTTAATATTATTGCTATATGCCGACTTTTGGTCCTATCCTAATTTCTGTTTTGTAATGTTCACATTCCTTTTCCTGTCGTGGAATAAGGATGAAGAAGCACAACAAAAATCTTCAGTTATAGCAACTTAATGATTTAATGCCATGCTAATTAATTCAATAGGTTTTTGGATATTCTTTGCTGTGGTATTTCTTGTCTATTATCTGGTGAGAAATTCTCGTTGGCAGAATGCTTGGCTGGCAATCACTTCTCTTGTTTTTTATGGATATGTGAGTATCAAGTTGCTCGCATTATTTGTTGTTATAATAGCATTTTACTATGGGCTTGCTTTAGGTACCGAAAAGAGAAAAGGCAATTCTACTGCCTCAACGAAATGGCTGAAAATATTTGGAGTTTGTGCAGGAATTGGTGTTCTTATCTACTTCAAGTATTTGAACTTTTTCATTACCGAGTTCTCGGCATTGATTACGAGTATAGGTTTCACAGTTAATGCTGGCACTCTCAATATTATTGCACCCCTTGGAATCAGTTATTTCACATTCAAGCTCATAAGCTATATTGTTGACGTGGCAAACGGAAATATTCAGGTAGAGCACGATGTTGTTAAGTTCACAGCATTTGTGGCCTTCTTTCCCACGTTGATGTCGGGACCTATCGACCGGGCGACTACATTCTTGCCCCAACTTGGGCAAGTAAGGAAATTGTTGCCTAGCAACATCAGCGACGGCGCACTTAGGATCCTGTGGGGCTTCTTCATGAAAGCCTGTATTGCCGACCGCATAGCACCTTATACCGATGCTATTTTCAATAACATGTCGCATCACAATGCATCATCAATTGCACTGGCTTCGGTGTTATACTTAATTCAAATGTACAGCGATTTTGCCGGATATAGCCACATGGCGATTGGAGTGGGGCGGCTATTGGGCCTCACTGTTACCGAGAACTTCAAGCAGCCACTATTTGCCGTTAACGGAGGTGATTTTTGGCGCCGCTGGCACATGTCGCTGTCATTTTGGCTTAGGGATTACATTTACATTCCACTGGGTGGCAGCCGTTGCAGCAAGCTGCGCTCTTATTTCAACGTGATGGTGACATTCATCGCATGTGGTGCTTGGCATGGTGCCAATTGGACCTATATTATCTTTGGTGCTCATCATGGCTTGTGGGTGATTGTGTCACGCATCATGAAAGTGCCGCGTGAGAAGTTGGAGAAAAAGCACGAGTCTTTAAAACAGTCAACATGGTTCAAGAGCCTGAGAATAGCCATCAACTTTGTGGTTTGTTGCATTGGTGCCATGTATTTCAGAGCCAATTCATTTAACGACATTATAGTGGCTTGGAACAAATGGCTGTCAAGCGACTGGGCAATGCCCTATCTTCAAGCAACAGTGCCATTGTTCACTTTTGGGCTACTATCAGTTCTTGTTATGATTTACAAAGAGCATCAAGACGAGTATTGTGGTAAGGCTCACTTCATGCATTCGTCGTCAAGAGCAAAGAAACTGGTGTGTATCGCTATGGCAATAGTTTTCATCATTCTCACTGGCGCTCTTGAGAGTAACAGTTTCATTTATGTGCAATTTTAGACTGTTATGAAGAAGGTTATTATCAACTCACTAATAATCCTAGCAATAGTTGTTGCTTGCGATTTTATTGCTGGCTTTGCTGGCAACAAGATGCTCATGAGCACTCCTGAGGTGGGCACGCTTCAGTCCGATGCCTATCAAGCTCTGTTCAAGAAGAAGGCCGATGTGCTCATTCTTGGCTCATCCAGAGCACGGCACACCTACCAGCCCAAGATGATTATCGATAGCACAGGCCTCACTGCCTATAATGCAGGCTATGACGGGCATGGAATGAATTATGCATTGATTGTTTTGCAATCTTTTCTTGAGCGTTGCAAGCCTCAGGTTGTGGTTCTCGATGTGTGCGCCGCAATGGTGACCGATGAATGGCTCAACAACAGCATCGATGATGTGAAACATTTTTATGGGCTCAATGCTCCTCTCACTAATTATGTGAGAAACTATGGATCTTGGCAGTTGCAAGCAAAGATTCACAGCAATCTTTATCGCCTTAATTCAACACCTATATGGCTGGCCAAAGCCCACACTCTTCCTTCTCACGACTGTGACGGCTATGAGCCTCAATATGGCAATCTAGCCGACACGGCAATTATCAATTTTACCAATTTTGAGATTAATGAAATTCAAGTCAATTGTTTTAAAGAAATAATTGAAACCTGTAATAAGAATAGTATTAAACTAATTATCTATATTGCACCATCGCTTGAGGTTACAGCTAAATTTCAAAAGTGGATGAAAGATTTTTGCGAGGAGCAAAAAGTGATGCTCAATGATTTCGGGTGCAGTCCTGTGTTCTTTAGCAATCGCCATCTATATTTCAACGACTCTGATCATCTCAACGACACTGGAGCACATAGAATGACAAATAGAGTAATTGCTGATATAAATACACTTTTAAAATGATATTAAGCAATCAATATATCAAATTTAATAGCAGACAGATAGACTTACTTAAGTTTGTTCTTGCGGTTCTAGTTGTTGGCGTTCATACGTTATCTTCTGTAGATTTTATAGGCCGTCCTATTTTGCGCTTGGGAGTCCCTATCTTCTTCATTATATCTTCTTATTTATTTTTCCTTAAGCAGGAATCTTGTGCTTCGGCCCAAAAGCGCAAGCAAGGTCTCATAAAATATGTGAAGCGAATTTTGAAACTCTATCTTTTTTGGTTTGTAGTGCTGTTTCCCATCACTGTATATTATAATAAATGGCATATAAATCCTAGTCTAGATACCATGGTTATTATAGTTCAAAACTTTTTTTTCAATCAAACATTTTTAGGTTCATGGTATTTGATGGCATTGATTCTTGGAATTGCTCTTGTGTGGGCATTGGGAGAGATAAGGATTAATGACGTTTGGATCGTTATTATAGGAATCTTGCTATATCTGCTGTGTTGCATGAGTACAAACTATAACTCTCTAGTCGCTAAAGTTCCGTTGCTCAACCAGACTTTGAAGTCTTATGAAATGGTATTTAGTATGCCTCACAACAGTTTTCCGGCTGGAATCCTTTTTATTGCAATGGGGAAGATACTTGCTCAGCACTCATTTCATGTGCCAAATAAGTTTTTATTCATTGCGGCATTTGTTTTGTTTGTCTTGTTGTATTGTGAATTCTTCTGGGTGAAAAGTTTTGGTGAAATTTTCTCGGACGATTGCTATCTAATGTTGCCACCATTGTGTCTATGCCTGTTTATGCTAATAGGCCAGAATGAGAAATATAAATTCGAGTTCAACACAAAGCCCCTTCGCGCTTATTCTACAATTATCTATTGCAGCCACATTTCAATAGCATTCTGTTTATATGGCATGTTAAGAAATTACGTAGAATATAATACAACAGCTTATCAAATTATGTCGTTTCTCATTACATTGGCATTATCGTCTGTGCTTGCTTTTTTAATATTGAAATTAGAAAAACGTAGGCATTTCTGTCTCTTGAACTATTCTCATTGAGATATGTTAATGCTCAGCTAGTTGAAAATGCGGCGCTTGGTGTTGCGCAGGAACACCCATAAGCGTGGATATTGAATCAAGAATTGTAATAGTCGTGCCTTGGCTGGCAGTTTAAATCTGCGGTCTTTAATGATGTCTTTTACCCAAGGGTCGGTCGTGTCTAGATCATTCACATAAAAAGCCATGCGGTCTATTTTCATGCGCAGGAAATTAGACTCATACTTCTCAAACAGGTTTCTCGCTTTCAATTCTTCTCCTATAATTGAAAAGTGCTCTTTCAATTTGTCTAATTGAGACAATGCGCCAGTAATTGACAACGATTGTGAGTTGTAATAATAGCAGCATACAGGATGGTTGAAAAGACCTACCCGCTCAACATATCTTGATAGTTTGACATTTATAATTATGTCCTCGCTTGGCAATTTTGTGTCGCTTGGAGGATAAATGTTTTGCAACCACAATTCTTTCTTAGCTAGACACCCCCAATTAGCGCAAATCCCCACTGGGGTTATATTGTATTCCATAAAACCTTCACCAGTAAGTATCATTGAGTCGTTAGGAAAAGAGACTTCATTCTCTTGACCTCTTTCATTAACTCTGATGTAGTTGCCATAAGCCATGTCAAGGTTCAGCTCATTGCATCTCGACAACAGATACTCGACAGCGTCAGGCAACATTGTGTCGTCACTGTCAAGATGGATAATATATTCGCCTTTAGCTTCAATCACACCGCTGCGACGTGCTTCGGCAAGGCCGGCATTGGTTTTGTGGACGACTCTCACATTGTCACATCGTGATGCATAGTCGTCGGCAATAGCACCAGCGCCATCGGGGGAACCGTCATCGACAATTATTACCTCGCAGTTTTTATAGGTCTGCGCTAGAGCACTATCGATGCACCGAGCAAGTGTTAACTCGGTGTTATAGACAGGGATTATAATCGAGATTAATGTTGATTTCATAATTCAATAGTGAATTATCTATAAATATTATTATTTATAGTTTTATTTCTCGCACTCTTGAAAGAATCGTCTATAGCATTTCTCGACAAGCCACGGAACGTGTTGTTTGTGACTTGTAATTTTGTGAAGTTATAAGGTTTTTTAGAGTAATTTGCAAACATTATGCCTTTTCTTGTCAATGCATTAACTGTGTTGCCATCAAAAATAACCGATGTGTTGGGAGCTCCCTCTTGAAGTAGAATATGATAATCTTCACAATAGAATGTGTTGTTGGTGAAGTTTAGTATTATTGATTCCACTTTGTTGCAGTTGATGCGTGTGTCACCACTCAACTCATTGTTATCGGCATTGATTGTTAAGCTTTGAACGCTACCGGTTGTGTTGCCTGTAAGGAATAGCTTTGACACTGTGTTGCCTGTAAGGTCCACAACATTCTTGCCTCCTTGGCACCACAACAGTAATACTGGGTAATCACTGTCGATGATGTTGTTGTTAATATTTAAGTTCGCATTCTTGAATGTGAAGGCTGTGTATCCGCTTTTCTTGCCGTTGTATAGCACTTCAGCACTATTTTTGATGTAATTGTTGTCTATGGTTATGCTTCTGCTATTGTTTTCGGTCATGAAGAAAGTCAGGTCGGTGGAGTAATCATTGGATATTGATGCTTTGCTGGTGTTGATTATTTTATTGCCTGAAATCTCAATGCTGCCCACACTAGCCAGTTTATCATAGTTGAAGACAATGTTGCGCACATAGGGGGTGTTCATTGTGATACTATTGTTTTTAAACACTATACTGTCAACAGTGCAAGTGTTCACAAAATCATACTCCTTGAAGTGATAGAAGCAAATGAGCACATTGGTTGGAAACTGTTTTTTGCTTTTTGTCGTGTTCTCATATAGGAAACTGTTATTCTCTACAAGTATATTGGTGACCGATGTGTGCGCCGTCTTTGATTGACCTCCCCACACTGCAAGGGCCTCATCTCTACCATACTTGCGAAAAATGTTATTACGCACAGTAATATTGTTCTGGTCGCCACGTGACCACAGGCATCCACCGGTGTCACAGTTGTTGTAGTTCTCAAACTCGCAGTTTTCAATCACGGCATTTGAGCATTCACGCAAGTCAAGATTGGTAATAGCTGCATCACGGGTCTTACACACAACGTTGTCAATCGTGATTCCATCGCATTGCCACAATCTAATAAGATACTTTTCGGCTTTTTCCCATAGTATTCCCTTGTGAGACTCAAGTTCAAAACCGATATCCCGTATTTCAACCTTAGGCTTGTAGTTGCCCTTTGCTTTAATACTAATGAAGGCACTTTCGGTGAGTTTGCTTTTACCTCTGGCATCAAATCCATCTTTGAGAATCACTTTGGTGGAATTTGGACCCAGTCCCTTTATTACCACGTCACACCTGATAACAACAGTTCCGTCGAGTTCATATTTCCCCGCTTTATCGAAGTTCAAGATAAGTTGGTCGTTATTGGCCAGCGACGAAGTTGCCGACATCAAATTGTTGGACATGGGCTTTCCTATTTGGCTCATCTTAATCTCCACAGTGCGTGCTTGAGCATTACAAGCCAGTAATGGGGTTGCAACAAGAGCTATTATGTATCTAAATCTTTTCATGATTAAAAAATGGTGGTTTGTGCAAAAGTAATAAAAATCTTTTAAGTTTGACTTTTTTCGCACATGAAAGATTAATTAAACGTGATTTCTCTTTTTGCAACAATAAAAAATTCGTACTTTTGTACGTTTTTAGTCATGGAGAAAAAGCGCATTCTCATAGCAAATAAGTTTTACTACCCTCGTGGTGGCGACTGCATCGTGGCAATGAACCTGGAGCGATTGCTCAAGGAGCAAGGTCACGAGGTGGCGGTGTTTGCTATGCAGTATCCCGAGAATGTTGAATCGGGATGGAACAGCTATTATGCTTCGCAAGTGGATTTTGCTGGGCCATTGGGCAATAAGTTGAATGCCGCCGAGCGCCTTATGGGATGGGGTGATATCAAGGCCTCGTTCAACAAGATTCTCGATGACTTCAGGCCCGATATCGTGCATCTGCATAACATTCACTCTTATCTATCGCCAATATTGGCAAAACTTGCTAAACGTCGCGGTTGCCGCGTGGTGTGGACTTTGCACGACTACAAACTCGTGTGTCCTTCCTATGCCTGCCTTTTAGATGGAAAACCTTGTGAGAAATGCCTTGGGCGAGGCAAGATGCATGTGCTCAAGAACCGATGCATGAAAGGAAGTCTTGCTGCCAGTGCTATGGCCTATATAGAAGCACTTAAGTGGAACCGAAATGTGCTTAATCGATGCTCCGACGCCTTCATTTGCCCCAGCAACTTCATGGCAAGCAAGATGCGCAAAGATGGTTTCGACCCACAAAAACTATATGTGGTGTGTAACCACATTGACCCCGAGAAGCTTGCTCTTGTCAACTCGCTTGACTCCACTCGTGAAAACTACTATGTGTATGTAGGTCGTTTGTCGGCCGAGAAAGGCGTGGAAACTCTTCTCAATGTTGCGTCCAAGCTGCCCTACATCCTCAAGGTTGCTGGCGATGGACCACTTCGCAAGCAGATGGAAGATCAATATGCTGGCTCTAAAAATATTAAGTTCTTGGGTCATCAAAATGCCATTCAAGTTGCCGAATTGCTGAGCAAAGCTCGTTTCTCGGTTGTGCCTAGCGAGTGGTATGAGAACAACCCGCTGAGTGTCATCGAGTCGCTATGTGCTGGCACACCAGTGGTGGGTGCTCGCATTGGTGGAATTCCCGAGCTGATCGACGAGGGCAATGGCAGCATCTTCACATCAGGTAAAAGTGAAGAACTCAAAGCTGCTATCGAACAGGCATTTGCCCGCGAGTGGGAATATGATGCTATAAAAGAATGTTCCAACAAACGGTTCTCTCCCAATGAGCACCTGAAACAGATTATGGCAATCTACGGCATTTAATTTTCACTTATTTATTTTTTTCTCAACCTATTATTTGGCGTGAAGAGTTTTTTCTTGTAACTTTGCACGCTCTTTTGACTAAATTTGAATTACGCCAATTGAGCTTGTGGATAACTATTTATGTCGTTTAGCACAATAACTAGTTATTCATTTAGTTAATTTAGTAGGATATATCCGATCATCATAGCGCTACATTTTTAGATGAAAAATACTGTTCAAGGCAGTCTTATCACAACTTTCAGGTGCAACGCCAAGTGTAACATGTGTAACATTTGGAAGTTCCCCACCAAGCCCGAAGAGGAGATTGACGCATCTTACTACGAGAAGTTGCCAGCGGGACTGCGCATCAATATTACAGGTGGTGAAGCCACCATCCGCAAGGATATCGACAAGATTTTCGAGATATTGTACCCGAAGTCGGCTCTGCTGGAGCTGAGCACTAACGGTTACAATACCGAGAAGATTGTCGAACTTGCCAACAAATATCCTAACATCCTGATACGCGTGAGCGTCGAAGGGTTGCCTAAAATCAACGACACCAAGCGTGGACTGGTCAACGGCTTTGATCACGCCCTTCGCACCATGCTCGAGCTCAAGAAGACCAAGTGCAAGAACATTGGTTTCTCGGTGGTGATTTCACCCGACAACTACAAGGACCTCGTGTGGCTCTATGAGCTGTGCGTGGCACTCGACGTGGAGCTTGGCAACTCGGCTGTACACAACTCCTGGTACTTCCACAAGGACGACAACGAGATAGTGAGCGAGGATGCACTCAAGCAGCATGAGCTGTTTGTGAAAGCTATGCTCACCAGCAAGCGCCGCCACCTCAAGGACCGCCTCAAGGACTACGGCCGCGCCTACTTCAACCGCTCAATCCACCGTCGCCTGCGTGGTGACGAGGCTGGCTATCGTCCTGCTTGTGGTGCCCTTACCGATTTCTTCTTCATCGACCCTTGGGGCAACGTGTCGCCATGCAATGGCTCGAGCGAGGAGTGGATCATTGGCAACATCAAGGAGCAGAGTTTCGAGGAAATCATGAATAGCGACAAGGCCAAAGAGGCTCTCAAGAAAGTGCAAGCGTGCGACCGCAACTGCGCGTTCATCGTTACCGAGCGTCACGACATGGTGCGTCGCCCGTGGATTCCTATCAAATGGGTCATCAAGAATAAGTGGCGCATTCGTCAGGGCAAAGACATTTGCTGGGAATAATTAGCCATCGCTTGATGCAATGAAAGTCATTTCGGTAATAGGAGTTAGGGGATTCCCCGGAGTGCAAGGTGGTGTGGAAATGCACTGCGAGAATATCTACTCGCGCATGCACAAGAACTACCGTCTGCGCATCTACCGCCGCCGTCCCTATCTTACCGAGGTCTCGGCACGCAAGTTCAAGAACACCGAGTATGTCGACCTGCCTTCCACACGCATCAAGGGCTTGGAGGCCGTAATCCACACTTTTCTTGCTGTAATCCACATCATTTTCCATCGTCCCGACGCTGTGCACATCCACAACATCGGACCAGGCATGTTTGCCCCGCTCATTAAGTTGTTTCGCATCCCTATTGTCCTCACCTATCATAGTCCAAACTATGAGCACAAGAAGTGGGGAAGGATTAGCAGGGCAATTCTGAAATTATCGGAGAAAATTTCCCTGAGCTGCGCCAACAAGATAATCTTCGTCAATAGTTTCCAGCGTGAGAAACTGGGCGAGAAAGTATTGGCCAAGTCGGTGTTCATTCCAAATGGAATCAATAAGACGAAGATTGGACGAAGCACTGGTCTCCTCCGCCGTTTGGAAATAGAGCCACGCAACTTCATCCTCTCAGTAGGACGTCTCACCCCAGAGAAAGGATTTGAATATCTGGTTGAAGCGGTCAACAAGCTTGACGAAGTGAAACATCTTGTAATTGCTGGAGCCAGCGACCACGACACCAGTTATTTCAAGCAACTCAAGCAGCTTGACTGGAACGATAAGGTTATCTTCACTGGCTTCACGCAAGGTGAGGACTTGCGACAGCTCTACAGCCACGCACGCCTCTATGTGCTCTCGTCGGTAAACGAAGGGTTCCCTCTGGTGCTCCTCGAAGCGATGAGCTATCAACTACCACTGGTGGTGAGCGACATTCCAGCCACTCACCTCATAGAGCTACCCGAAGACAATTACGTGGAGGTGGCCAATAGCGATGCCCTTGCCGATGGCATCAGCAATGCACTGAAAAAAGAATTCCAATTACAGCACTACGATCTTAGTAACTACAACTGGGACAGCATTGCTAAGCAAACGCTTGACGTGTACAAGCAAGTGCTGAAATAGTTGTCGGTCTTCAATAGTCGTTTTTCAGAGTTATAAAATAATTGATGAAGAAGATTCTTTGCCATATCTGTATTATGTTGGTCGCACTGATTTGTTTCAGCGCCAATAGTTATGCCATGAGATTCAAGGAAGGAATCTACTATTTTGATAACTCAAAGCTGAAATTCAACAACGTGAAGATGGTGCTGGGCAATGAACACACCACCTATGTGTATGACATGATGTCTCTTGGCGATGATAGCCGACTTAAAGGTCGTCTAAACCAAGATGTCAGCGACATCACAGGCTTCTGTTTCATCGACAGCGATACATTATCAGGAACATATAATAAAAGTTTGCTGTTTTTTCTAAAGGGTGCTGCTAGTGGTAACCCTAATTTCAGGCAAACTAAAGTGCTGGAAAGCCTAAACACTTGGTCTGATATCACAGGTTGGGTGTTTTGTCCATTGAACAATGGCGATCAAAGTGATGGTTACTGGCGCCCCACAAGCAGTTATAATGTGGAGCCATCGCGCACCGTTCCCCTGGTACACATCAACACTCAAGATTCCATGCCTATTATCAGCAAGGATTATTATATCAATGGGGAACTCTGGATTGACAACTGTGGTGTGGAAGGGTTTGAATCATTAGGTTCGGATGATGCGCCATTGGTCATTGAGATTAAAGGGCGTGGCAACTATACATGGACTTGCCTTAAAAAGCCTTACAAAATCAAGTTTGCCAAAAAGCAATCTCCACTTGGTCTCGACAATAGCAAGCATTTTGTCCTGAAACCCGATTGTAATGACTGGAGCGGTTACTTGCGCAATGAAACTGGCTTTGAGACCAGCCGTCAGCTGGGAATGCCTTACACAACACGCCAGTATCCAGTAGAGTTGATTCTCAACGGTGAATATGAAGGTATATATTTCTTGTGTGAGAAAATCAGGGTGGAATCAGGAAGGGTTGATATTATGGAACAAAATGATAATGAGACCAACCCATACAACGTGACTGGTGGATGGCTCATTGAGAAAGGAGGGAACGGCGCCTGGATAAATGCTCAATATCAAAATAATGATCCCAATGAATCGTTCTATTATTTTTCATCCGAATCTCCTGAACTGCTGTCGCAAGAGCAACTTGATTATATTACCCCATTGCTCCAACGCATTGACTCACTTATCTTTGTTCCCGACAAGAATGACACTGCTTGGGAAAACTATTTAGACATCAACACTCTAGCAAAATACTATGTGATTCAAGAGGTTATGGAGAGCGTTGAGTCGTTTTCTGGCAGCCTTTTCATGTATAAAGACTGGGGTGAGGACGAGAAATTCAAGTTTGGTCCTGTGTGGGACTTTGATTGCAGCACTTATGCCAATGGCACCACTGGCGACCACTTTATCTTTGAGTATGAAACAGAATTCACTTTCTTGTGGATAAAAGAGTTGCTTAAATTCCCTCATTTCCAGCAAAAGATTAGAATGGTGTGGAAAGAGTTTATGGCTAATGATGTGCTCAGCAAGATTTTGACTCACGCTCATCAATGGCGAAGCATCGTAAAGGATGCTGAAATAAGCGACAGCCAGCGTTGGCCATTTTTAGCCAGCGTGCATTCTGAGGAACATACAACACAATATCTTGATATTATCTCTCGCAAGGTGGCGTGGCTAGACCAGCAGTGGAGCGTGCCCGAGGGCGACGTGAACTGCGACGGAGTTGTCACCGCCTATGATGTCACATGTATATATAATTACTTGCTCAATGGTGATGACTTTTACCAAATCACCTGCGATGTCGACGGCAATGGCGAAATCACTGCCCACGACATCACCACACTCTACAGCATCCTTTTTAGGTAGTATAAAGTCTACGGAGTCGGCTAACCACTCAAAATCTACGGAGTCTTGGAGTAATGGAGTTGAACAATAAAAAAACTCCATAGACTCCAAGACTCCGTAGAGTATATCTCCGTAGAGAGGTGTAGGTGATTAGACATTGAAGCGGAATACCACGATGTCGCCGTCCTGGAACACGTAGTCCTTACCCTCAATGTGCATCTTTCCGGCCTCCTTCACTGCTGCCTCGCTACCGTAGTGGATATAGTCCTCATATTTAATAATCTCGGCACGGATGAAGCCACGTTCAAAGTCGGTGTGTATCACGCCGGCACACTGTGGTGCCTTGCTACCCTTGCGGTAGGTCCATGCGCGCACCTCTTTGGGGCCTGCAGTGAGGAAAGTCTCAAGGTCGAGCAGTTTGTATGCCGCTTTAATCAGGCGGTTCACGCCACTCTCTTTCAGCCCTATTTCCTCAAGGAACATCTGTCGCTCCTCGTAGGTCTCTAGTTCGGCAATGTCGCTCTCGGTCTGAGCTGCAACAATGAGTATCTCGGCATTCTCTTCCTTAACAGCCTCGCGCACTGCGTCAACATATTTGTTGCCAGTCACAGCGCTAGCATCATCAACGTTGCACACATAGAGTACTGGCTTGTTGGTCAGGAGGAACAGGTCATGAGCAAACTTCTGCTCATCTTTTGTCTCGAGCACAACGCTGCGGGCGCTCTTGCCTTGGGTCAGCACTTCCTGGTAGCGCTTGAGCACTTCGTGTTGCATCTTGGCATCTCGCTCGCCGGCGGCAGCCATCTTGGCAACTTTACCTATTCGGCTCTCTATTGTCTCGAGGTCACGCAGTTGTAGTTCGGTGTCAATCACTTCTTTGTCGCGCACGGGGTCGACTGTGCCATCTACATGGGTGATGTTGTCGTCGTCAAAGCAGCGCAGCACGTGAAGGATAGCATCGGTCTCGCGTATGTTGGCGAGGAATTTGTTGCCAAGGCCTTCACCGCGGCTCGCACCTTTTACAAGGCCGGCTATGTCCACTATCTCAACGGTGGTGGGAACCACCTTGGCAGGATTGACTAACTCGGCGAGTTTGTTCAACCTCTCGTCGGGAACGGTGATTACGCCCACATTGGGCTCAATTGTACAAAAGGGGAAGTTTGCCGACTGCGCCTTAGCGTTCGACAAGCAGTTAAACAATGTTGACTTGCCCACGTTGGGAAGTCCCACAATACCACATTGAAGTGCCATATTATAATGAATTTATATTTTTAAAATTAAATCGACTGCAAAGGTACATATTTTATTTTAACCGCACCTTAAAGTAAGGGTAGATAATCACTGACTAATGAGTTTTTGGAAGCGTTCGCTCTCAATATTGTTTTTTGCCATTATACACTGCTTTATCCATTGAAACATTTCATCGAGGGCATAGTCGCCGCTGTGGGGGCGGTTCCACGCTAGCAGGAAGTTTACGCTCTTTTTGGCATTTTGCAGCTTGAGGGCTAGATTGATAGGCACTGGGAAAGCCGTGTCACGGTCGCGAGCGCCATGCCTGATATACCAGTATTGGGCCACATCGCTCACGCCGTCGCCTATACTGTTCATCGGGTTCATCAGCGCGACGTTGCGCTTAACTTCCTCGCTAACTATGCTGCCTGTCTGTTTTTCGCTGTATTCAGTAAAGTTCACGCTGCTTCCCTTTGAGTCGCCAAACTCCTCGTTCTCACCCGAGGCTTTTTGGTCGACAACACCCTGTGTGTCAAATGCTGGGGCGGTCTTCAAAGGCTGGGTGCTCACCACATAGTTCAGATATTTTTCCATATCAAGGTCAATGATGTATTCGCCAGCTTTTTTGCTTCCCATTCCGCCACGCATTGGTCTCTGGCTGCGGCCACCAATTGGCGCTCTACCCGCCGGTGAGGCGGTGACACCATTGATGGGAGGTGCCCCAAAACTTGCCTCTTCGCTGAAAGTGAAACCTAGACTGTCGGGGATGTCAGCTCCCGAATTCTTTGCGATTTGGGCCGAGCGAATGAGCTCTTTCTTGATATAGTCGAGATAGTTGTCGGCTGTCAGTAGTGTGCCGTCTTGGGTGTGCAGATTCAGGCTTTCTAGATAGGCGGGAAATTGTGCTTTGAGCTCATCGCTCACGGCAAGCACGGCTGGATTGCCAGTCTGGCGGCTATTGGTGCCGTTATAAAGCCACTCATAGGCCATGTCGGCATGCTCAAGGTCAATGATAGGGCAGTAGCACACTGAGGCAAAAACATCGTCTCGCGCAGGGGCTGCACCCATCGCTTGGAGCAGTGGCTCATAGGCGGGATTGTTGCCGGTGGCACCCATCAATGCCGACATCGCTCCGCCAGCGCTGGTGCCGTCGGTTATTATCTTCTCGGCATCGCCGGGTATTTTGTCGTCAAAATAGCGAATGTAGCGTATCGCGGCTTTGAGATCAAGGATGGCGTTGGGGGCACGACCAGTATACACTTTTTCACCTTTCTTCACGCCAGTGTTTTTGTCGCTCTTAGCGGCTTTGACAACTGAGTTGCGGCCGCGTGTTCCTGGTATCACTACCACCATGCCTTCTTTCAATGCGCGCCCACTGGCATCACCGGCCTGTGGACGGCCAGCTTCCGATGCCATGTAACCTCCCACATAGGTGCGCAGTAGTATTGGCGATTTCATGCCGGCCTTTTCAGGAACGTATATGTTAAGATATTGATACACTGAGTCCTCTACATTTGTGACATAGTAAAGACGTTCATAGGCTGTATATTTTACCTCGCTTCCGTCTACCATGGTTATGCTACGAGGCTCACCAATATTGGGGTTAAATTCCAGCTTTGCTTTCTCTTCTCCCCATGCGCAAGCAATGCCTAGCACTGCTAGCGCAACTAATATGCTTTTCCTCTTAATTAACAACTTATTATTCCAACTCATACATCTAAAAACTGCCAACTGATTACTGAAAACTGACAACTCCTAATACCCGAGGTCTTCGCCCACAAGCACCACCACATGGCGGCCAGCGGTGCGGCTGTTTCGCAACAAATGGATGTAGCTGCATATGCTTTCGGCGCTGTTGCAGTTGTGGCACACGCCATCTACCTTGCAAGGGGTGTTGATATCAAAGCGCTGAGCGTTGATGGGCGATGCGGTGCTGCGGGCGCGAGCTATAGCAGCCTCAACATTCTGAGCCACTTTGTTAAGACCGATAATGAATATCACTTTCTTTGGGCCCCATGTGATGGCGGCTACACGGTTTCCGTTACCGTCTATGTTCACTATCACGCCGTCTTCCGAGATGGCGTTGGCACTGCTCAAATACACGTCGGCGGTGAATGCGCGCAGATACATCTGCTGTTTTTCCTCGGCTCCTTCGACGACATCACGGTCAAGTACTTCGAGGGTGCCACGTTCTTTAAGTGCTTGTGGAATTCCCATGTCGCGCACTGTCATCGAGCCGCCCCAAGTCACACTGCTACCGTCGGCTATGAGTTCCAGCACTTTGTTCACGGCTTCTTGTGAGGTAGGGCAGTAGTGCGCCTCAATGTGGCGACGGTTAAAGTTCTTTATAAGCTTCTCGCCTAGAAGCTTGTTTCTTGTTTCTAATGGTGTCATATTAATTACTTCTTATTTGTTCATTGGCACTTCTTACTTTTTCACTTGCTACTTGTTACTTGTTACTTGCTACTTCTTACTTCCCACTTCTTACTTGTTACTTCTTACTTCTTACTTCTATTATTATGGAATAGGGGTGCGAGATAAGTCTAACACCCCTAAATCTTTAATCCCTTTAATCCCTAATTAATCTCGAGCTGCGCGCATATACTCTTCAACATCCTTGGGATGATAAGGTATTATCTCCTTGCCCAAGAAGCGGCAGCCATCGGCGGTGATAAGCACATCGTCCTCTATGCGGATTCCGCCAAAGTCCTTATATGTCTCAATCTTGTCGAAGTTTAGGAATTCGGCGCAGTGTCCTTTTGCTTTCCATTCGTCAATTAGGTCGGGAATGAAATAGATGCCTGGCTCGTCGGTAACTACGAAGCCTTCCTCAAGGCGGCGGCCCATGCGCAACGCATTGGTGCCAAACTGGTCAAGGCGGGGACGAGTTTCTTCGTCAAAGCCCACATATATCTGGCCAAGGCCTTCCATGTCGTGAACGTCCATACCCATCATGTGACCTAAGCCGTGGGGCAGGAACATGGCGTGGGCGCCGGCAGCAACAGCTTCGTCAACATCGCCCTTCATCAAGCCTATTGCTTTAAGGCGCTCGGTCATCAGGCGGCACACAGCCATGTGAACGTCAAAGTATTTAACACCGGGCTTTGCCACTTTCAGTACTAGGTCGTGGCAGTCCTCTACAATGCTGTAGATGGCTAGCTGGCGAGAAGAGAACTTGCCGTTAACTGGCATTGTGCGTGTGTTGTCGCTGCAGTAGTGCTCAATTGTCTCAGCACCGCAGTCACACAGCACTAATCGGCCGTCTTCAAGTTCGGCCATCGATGGAGCGCCATGCATAATCTCGCCGTGCTGTGAGAAGATGGTGCCGAAGCTCACTTGAGCGCCATAGCTCTGGGCAATGCCATTAATCTGGCCGCCAATGTATTTCTCGGTTACACCAGGTTTCACAAGGCGCATGGCGGTGGTGTGCATTTTGTAGCCTATTGCACAGGCACGCTCAAGCTCCTCTATCTCAAGCTGTGACTTAACCGAGCGCATCTTTACAACAGCCTTGATCAGCTCGAGCGACGCAGCCTCTTTCTGCTTGCTTGGGTGGATGCCAAGCAAATCCATGATTTGAATCATAGTGTCGTGACGGTAAGGTGGGAGGAAGTGTACCTTGCGACCCTTTGCCACAGCTTCTTTCACTATTACTTCTAGCTCGCTCATTGGTGCGCTATTAGCTACACCTACTTGGTCGGCCATGTCCTTGATACTGTCCACCGAGCCATACCACACGATATCCTCAATGTCGATGTCATCACCTATAAGGGTCTCCTTGCCACTTTCAACGTCTATCACACCTACAAGACCATCACGCTTTTGACCAAAGTAGTACAGGAACGATGAGTCTTGGCGGAAAGGATAGTAAGCGTTGTTAGGGTAGTTGTTTGGTGACTCGTTATTTCCAAACAGTAAGATGACACCGTCTTTTATAAGTTTCTTCAATTCGTCGCGACGCGACACATAAACTTCTTTGTTAAACATAATAGAATTGTTTTTATTGATTAATTAGTCTTATTTTAACTTAGCTTTTTAACGCTCAAAATTACAAAATAAACACGATATCGCAAAATTCTGCTTAAATTATTCACATTTTTCTGCTTTCTTTCGTTTTTACTCTTGTTACCATAATCATCTTCCCCTTACCTTTGCCCACAGAAAACTTACACCTTATTATATATAATATATGCACGCCATGAAAAATCATGTCCCATCTGCCCCATCTGTTCCAAGTGTCCACTCCGTCCCAAGCGTCCAGCTTGTCCACCGTGTCCACACTATCCCTTCCTATCCACTCTTATTCCTGAACCAGGTTGACTGATTCCAGCGATTCCACTGATTCCAGCGATTCCACTGATTCCATTGATTCCATTGATTCCACTGATTCCACTGATTCCACTGATTCCGGTGATTCCATGCCTCGAGTTCTGCATGTTTTCCGGGGTGCCGTGTACCGTGGATTCTGTCCTGAACGCCCACTCTGGTGTCCTGAATCACTCCAAATGCAGAAAAAAGCGATTTTTTTTGAAAAAAAACGTGAAAAGATTTTGCCATGTCGGAAACAGGTTGTAATTTTGCATCGCTTTTCGGCTCACGAGGACCCCGTTCCGAGTTGAGCGGTTTTTTTGACGCCTTATCGATAGGGTTCGTCGGCCGGGAGGCACGAGATCATTGAGATGTTTGCGGTGAGGAAATCTGACAAGCAGGTGAGAGACAAGGAAGGGATTCCGCGGATCTCCGGTCAAG
>CADAZN010000019.1 GCA_902792435.1 uncultured Bacteroidales bacterium | reverse complement strand
CGACACCTCTTGGGGCGCTGCTAGCAACACCTTGCAGAATGGCAAGAAATATGAGATTCGCTGCGCCATGAACATCAAGGAGGCTTGGCACACTCCAGCTGGCATCATGCCTAAGGATTATGTCTACGACTTCCAGAACTACATTGGCTACGCTCTGCGCTTGCCCGATGCTCCAACAGCCATTGGAACTATCGACATGGATGCCTACAACACCATCGTGAACGTCTACAACGTTCAGGGACAGCTCATCCGTGAGAATGTCAAGGCTGGCGAGGCAACTTTCAACCTGCCACGCGGCATCTACATCGTGGGCAACAAGAAAGTTGTGGTTAAGTAATTAAATCTAGATTATCTAGTCTTTCTAGAGCTTCAATAAAAAAGGGCCGTTCCTCGCACAAGGGGACGGTCCTTTTTAAATCATTTATATTTATCCTGATTTTGTTTATTATCCCAATAAGCCAATAACTAAAACCACCACAAGGCACAACACCATGAATGCTGTGATGAGTACTTGCCACTTCATCACTGCCCACTTGCCTCGCTCACGCCATGCCTTGCGGTTTATCACGTCAATGAAGTAAATCACAAGATAAGTAATCCAGCCTATAGCAAATGTCGATGCTATTAAACCCATCATTATATTCATTGTTGAGGAATTGTATTCATTATTGATAGAACCTATTACAGCTCCAACTTCGGCAAAAATCAGCCCAATAATGACCAGCATCATCAACATTCGCCATATTGTCCCCCACCAGTTGTAGCCAAAGAGTTGCTTATAATCGACGAAGAGATAAATAAACAAAAATACTCCTAGCAAAAATTTAAGGTTGGAATAGGGCACAAAAAACATTAGCGCCAGCAACATCACTATCAGTTCAAGAACCATTGACTGGTTGGCTACAAACACCTGAACAAAAAAGCCCTGAGGCAATGTGTGGCGCTTTAATAGCGGCGCATGACGAAACACAATCCATGTGGGCAAAATCAAAGCCGAGAAGAGAAACAGAGTGCCCCACTCCTCGTGTGCCAGTAGCCACTTCCAGGCATAGCTAATATAATATAAAGAACCTGTAGCTGTTATCTTGCCAATCTCATGGCTGTATTCTTTAGGTGACAACCAGTGACCTAGCAAGTAGACGATAACTCCAAGCAGCACAAGCATCTTGACTGGCGGAAAACTCACTTGACGCTTGCCTGTCACATAGTCGCGCATCAAGTGGCCTGGACGAAACAGCAGCTGCCAAGCGGTGTAGGGCAATGAGCGCGAGTGCAGCCCCCACAGCTCCATAACTCCCGCCCACACGCTCTTCCATGTGACGGGGCCTTGAGACGCCTTCTGGCCGCACAATGGGCAGTAGTTTCCCTCATGTTCCTCGCCACAACAGTCGCAGCGATGCTTCTCTCCAGGGTACTTATATTCCACTGGATGTTGCCTCCACTCACGGTAACTGTTACGATAGTCTTTTAATCGGCTTGACATAAAGATTCAAAGATGGGTGACAGTGCGAGCCTTGCATGCATTGCCACCCATTGTAATATTGTAATAGATAAATAAATTACTTCTCTACTTCCTTCACGCGCAGATAGTCACCACTACCCTTCACGATGGTCTCGAAGTAGTCTTGAGTGTAGCCACCAAACTTGGGCTGAACAGGATTGCCGTAAGGGTTACGCTCAAACTTGCCGTCTTTCTCTTTCTTGATATTTCCATCGAGGAACTTAACAAAGAGATATTTGGCCAGATCTTGATATTTGTGAGTTGCATCTTGAGCGCTGTTAACACTATAGTTAGTCAAGAACTCTATAGCATCGGCAGGGTTGTTCTTGTAGATGGCGGCTGCTTTAGCCTCAACCTGTGGCTGTTGAGCCTGGAATGCATCCTCAATGCCCTGTTGCACACGGCGCACGTCGGGAATCATTTGAGAATAACGGTGATAGCACTGGTTGGCAATCAGGTTGTTAACCCAGAATGCAGCGTCAAAGTCGAAGGTGTAGAGGTCGCCCTTGCCCTCACGGTAACTATCGGGAACCTCATTGATGCAGCAATACATGGGCACAAACACTGCAGTGTTGGCATCGTCAACGCCGAACCAAATAATGCCACCAATGGCGTCGGGAAGCCATGAACGCATTTGAGTGCAGAACACGAAACCAGTCTGCTGGGTTGCAATAGCACGCTCGTGGCTGTAGGTAACACTGTCGACCTTAAATTCCATTGGACGATAACGGTAAGGTACATTGAAGTAGTTCTTCGCACCAGGATCCTGAGTCATGTCATAAGGTGTTCCCTCGAAGTGGTCGCGCATCATGTTCTGCATGTCGCGAACGCTCACAAGCTTGTCGGGTTTCACATACAGTGGCATAATCTCGGCACCCTTCTTGCCCTCAAGGTAAGGAAGATAGCGGTCCATACCAGCTTTGTAGCGATTGAAGAATGACCATGCGCGAGCGTCACAGCCACGCAGGGTACCATAGTCGGCGGGGCAATAGGTGTTAGAGAAGTCGAAGTCCTCGTCCTTGCCGTTGAACCAACCCATCTTGCGTGCAAACGACACCACGTCCTTGCTATACATGCAGTTTTCCTTATCCTTGAACGGAATCTTGTGGATGCGAGCTTGGTTAGCGTGACCTGAAATGCAGTCGTCGGGAATGCGGATAGCTACCCACACAGCGCCTTTCTCCTTACCGCCCTTGCCAATCATCTCGAGCACCCAAACCTCATTGGGATCGCCTACTGAGAACGACTCGCCCTCGCTGCAGTAACCATACTGAGCCACAAGGTCGGTCATCACCTTCAACGCCTCGCGAGCGGTCTTTGAGCGCTGCAGTGCTATATAAATCAAGCTGCCATAGTCAATTCTTCCTGTAGTGTCTTCACACTCATGGCGGCCGCCCCAGGTCGACTCAGCAACCGTTACTTGATGTTCGTTAATGTTTCCAACCACTTTGTAGGTGTGTGCCACCTCAGGAATATCGCCAAGATATTTACCAGTATCCCAATCTATTATCTTGCGCACGTCACCAGGCTTGTGGTCGGCAGCAGGATAAAAATCGAGAAAACCAAAGAGGGTGTGTGAGTCGGCGGCATAGGTAATCATTGTTGAGCCGTCAATGGTTGCCTTCTTTCCGGCAATCAGGTTAGTGCAGGCATGAGACTGAGCGCCCCACCCAATCACTAGTGCCGCAGCGGCCATCAGCCCCACAGCACGCATTTTAGAAAATTGTAGTTTCATGATTAATTATGTTTTTTATAAATAATATTCTTTACTCAAGGGTCTAAAAGATAGAGATGGCGCAGAGCTCTCACTCTTCTTTCTCACCTCTATTGATGTGAACTTTCACCTTGGCGATGCGGTACTTCTTCACTTTCAACACTGTGAAGTCGCAAGGGCCACACGACAGTTGCTCCTTCTCGTTGAGGAAATCGCCCTTGATATTAAGCAGCAGGCCAGCAATACTTTCGGCCTCGTCGGTATATTTCGAGAAGTGACGTTCATCAACATCGGTCACGTCAAGGAAGTCGGCAATCGATGTCTTGGCGTCGAAGATAAAGGTGTCATCATTCTCCTTTGTGTAGAACTTCTCCTCGGTATCATACTCATCGTCGATGTCGCCTACAATCTCCTCAAGCACATCTTCCATTGTGGCAAGGCCTTGTGTGCAGCCAAACTCATCGACCACAACGGCCAGATGTATCTTCTTCTTGCGGAAATCCTCGAGAAGGTCGTCAATCATGCGTGACTCAGGCACAAAATACACAGGACGCAAAAGCTTCTGCCACTTGAAATCATCGCTCGGCTGATTCAAATAGGGCAATATATCCTTGGCATAAAGCACGCCTTTTATATTATCGGGATTATCCTCATAGACGGGCATTCGTGAATAACCGTTATCAACGATTATCTTTATCACATCCTCGAAGCTTTCCTCTATATCTATGTCGACAATGTCGATGCGAGGGGTCATAATCTCGCTCACTGTCTTGTCGCCAAAAGTCAAGATACCCTCAAGCCAGTCTTTCTCGTCGGCGCTCTTTACATCGCTCATCTGCAGGGCGTTAGTTAGGTCCTCGGTAGAAATCTCGTCGGCATGGGTCCCCACGGCCTTTTTCACAAATCCCATACTCTTAATCATCAGCCTTGAAATGGGGCTGAATATGGTCGATAGCACCTGCATGGGAGAAGCTGCAAATGTCGCGAAACGCACGTTGTTATTTGTAGCATAAAGCTTGGGTATCACCTCGCCAAAGAGCAAGATTAAGAAGGTAAGGATTACGGTCTGAATCAAGAAGTTGGCAATAGGATGATCAGCCTTGAAATCATCACCCAACATCCCATTCATGGCATAGTTGAGCAATATCACTATCATGATATTAACCAAGTTATTGCCTATCAAGATGGTGGCGAGCAATCGCTCAGGCTTTGCAAGCAAGTGTTCCACTCGCTCGCGCTTGTAGTCTTCTTCGATGCTTTCAATATCCTTATTCGACAATGAAAAATAGGCTATCTCGGAGCCCGAGTTGAACGCCGAGAACAAAAGTCCAATAAGTGCGATTGCAATGGCTATCCAGCAGCCCAAATCGGGCGCAGTGAAGCTAATAGCCGATAGTGAGGTTTGTGACTGCAGCAAGTTTGCCGCATAAATTAAAATACAAGATAAAGGGTCAGGATCCAAAATCAAAAGTTTTAGTTAAACAATCTCATTTGCGACACAACATCTTGACATTCAACAAACTAAAACTGTGCCACAAACAAGTAATGCCACAATAGTGGCTTTTCTATTGCAAAGGTAATGATATTTTTTTGTTATGCAAAATATCTAAACAAAATTACTGATATAGGTCTATTATTTTTGCTCTAACAGCGCAAGAAACACGCTACACAACAAGGCTCAAAAAACTCGTATACAATAAATAGATGTGCTATACGTTATTTTCTATATAGGGGAGAACTATGCCCCATTGTGAACATAATTAGAAGATTTCTACTGCAATGATTCATAACGACAACAACATATCAGTTTTTTCAAGATTAATTATTCTAGCGGTCATGTCATGCGCCGCGCTAGCAGCTTCGGCTCTTGACCTGTCGCAATATGCCGATACTTCTAAACTTGCCACTGGCAAGTGGGTGAAAGTAGCAGTGAGCGAGAGTGGCATCTATCAAATCACCTCAAGCGATGCTAGCAAATGGGGTTTCAACGACCTCAGCCGAGTGAGAGTGTTTGGATATGGAGGCACACAAATCAACGACACGCTGCGAACCAATTATTATGTCGATGACCTGCCACAAGTTCCCGTGCTGCGCACAGGCGACCGCATTCTTTTCTATGCGCGAGGACCATTATCTTGGAACTGGAATATTTTTCAGCGCATGTATGTTCAGAGCCAGCACCCCTACGCAACACAAGGCTACTATTTCATCACCGACGACTCTCGTTATAACGAACTGACACTCAGCAATTCTTTCACCGAGCCCAGCGGCACTGTAGTAAACACTTTCACCGAGCATCTTTATCATGAGGAGGAAATCATCAACCCCGGCGAGACGGGAAGGGTGATTCTCGGTGAGGATTTCTCCACCAGCAACTCTCAGAACTTCAAGTTCACTCTCGACGGTCTGGTCAATGAGTCGGAGGTTGATGTCTACACTCGATTTGCAGCAAAAACTCTCAAATCGGCAAGCTCATTATCATTTAAATACAACGGCACCAACATTGCCGGAACACAAAGTATTGACAAGGTGAGCGAAAGCGACCCTGCCCACTATCACTACAACATTGCTAGTGTGCGCAAAACTTTCGCTCTTAATGGAACCAAAGACCTAACCTACACGGTAGCTTTCACTCCGGGCAGCAACCTCATCATGGCACGCCTCGACTATATCACTGTCAACTATCAGCGCTATCTCGACATGTCAGGAAAGAGCAGCCTTGCTTTCTCGCTTCGAGAAAACCAGGGAATCCAGTATGAGCTCAGCGGTGCTAACGACAACACACATGTGTGGGATGTAACCAGCAAGACCACACCCATCGAAATAAACCTGAGTGCCGAGGGCAACAAGGTGAGATTCAGCTTCCCTGACAAGAATCAACGCGATTTAATAGCTTTCAACGACAACTCCAGTTTCCCAACACCATCATACGTGTCTTCTATCGACAACCAGAGCATTCACGGAAGCGACATCCCCGACATGATTATCCTCGCCCCAAGCGAGTTTCTTCCTCAGGCTAACCAGCTAGCCAGCCTTCATGAGTCGGTCGACAGCATGAGGGTGATGGTTCTCGACCACAACAAGGTGTTCAACGAGTTCTCTAGTGGTACTCCCGACGCATCGGCCTACCGACTCCTCTGCAAGTATTTCTACGAGCGAGGAACCGACAGCCAGGGACACCATCTTGGCTATCTGCTGCTCTTTGGCACCGGATATTGCGACAACAGGCTCATTACAACTACTGGCCGAGCAATAAACTATCCTACTCTACTTGTGTGGGAGAGCACTGCCAGCGAAGATGAAATGAAGTCTTACACCTCCGACGACTTCTTCGGCTATTTGAAAGACGATTCCTACCTAGGCGACAATAAGATGATGCAAATCGCCATCGGCCGAATTCCCGCAAGAAGCGCAACCAGCGCCAGCATCGCTGTGAGCAAAATAACAAAATATATTACTCAAGCCGACTATGGAAACTGGAAAAACACTATGCTCAACGTGGCCGACAACGAAGACGGAGCGGCACACTGGAGACATGGTGAGGAAGTTATACAAACTGTTGCAGCACACGGCGGCGAGAATACCAACTTCAACCGAGTGTTCCTCGACAACTTTGAGGAAAAAAGTGATGGCTCTGGTTCTAAATTCCCCGATGCTCGCAAGAAAATGTATAAAACATTAACCGAGGGAGCGCTATGGTGGAACTACTCGGGACACGGTGGACCCTCGGGATGGACTGGCGATGGACTCTTGGTAACAAGCGATATTGAGAACAACCTCTTCTATAGCCACCAGCCAATTCTGTTTGCTGCTACATGCGAGTTCTCAAGACACGACGGAATCAACCCCTCGGGTGGTGAGAACGTGCTTTTGAATCCTAACGGTGGATGTGTCGCAATGATTTGTCCACCACGACTCGTTTACATGGGAAGCAACAAATATCTCAACGTAACAGCGGCCAAGAAAATGTATGAACGCGACAACAAGGGACAAGTGATGCGCATTGGAGACATTTTGCTCTATGCCAAAAACACTACCACCACAAGTCGCGACAATTCGCTCAGGTACCACCTCTATGGCGACCCTGCTATGCGACCCGCTATGCCACAATACAACGCTGTTATCGACCAAATCAACGGCAAAGGCATCGACCAGGACGACATGCCAGTCTTCGAAGCTCGACAAACCATGTCGATCAAAGGTCACATCGAGGATATGAATGGCACCAAAGCCTCGGCATTCAACGGATTGATTGAGAGTTCGCTTTTCGACTGCGAGAAATCTGTTTCGTTTACCTACAGCTACAACTATTATAATCCTCAAACCGATCAGTTCGAACAGAGAGACTCCACTCTCACCTACGAAGAGAGACAAAATAAATTAGCTCTAAACGTCAACCGAGTTACCAACGGCGAGTTTGACATCAACATAACCATTCCCAGCGAGGTTACTGTAAGCTACGACAACTATCGTCCTTCGCTGGTGAGCCTTTATGCCTACGACCCCGACAACAAGGTCGAGGCCACTGGTTCTTGCGACGACTTCTACATCTACGGATATGATGAGACAGTGGTTGCCGACACCATCGGCCCTGAAATCATTTACATGGGACTTAATAGCTCCAGCTTCAAGGATGGAGACAACGTCAACGAGTCGCCGCTGCTGCTTGCCACAGTGAGTGATGAGAATGGTATTAACTTCTCCAATGCCGGTATCGGGCACAACATGACACTAACTCTCGACGGCAACATCACCTTCAGCGACGTCAGCTCCTATTACACTGCCATCGAGACCGAAAAAGGGTCTGCTGGCAACATCAACTATGGGTTATCTAACCTAAGCAACGGGCACCACACCCTCAAACTCAAAGTGTGGGACGTGTTCAACAACTCCAGCGAGAAGACCATCAATTTCAACGTGGTGAGTGGACTCAAGCCCGAGATTGACGAAATAAAAGCCTTCCCCAACCCTGCGGCAACAACCACTAGCTTCATCGTAACACACAACCGACCCGAAGCTACTATCAGCATCACCATCGAGGTGTTCAATCTCATGGGACAGCGCATGTGGAGCACAACGCAGAGTGGACGAAGCACAATGTTCTCTTCTTTCCCCATTACTTGGGACCTGTGCGACTATGGCGGACGCAGGCTGCCACGAGGCATTTACCTCTACCGAGCAACCATATCAACCGATGGGCACCAAGAGAGTACGAAAACAAAGAAGATTGCTATCACATCACTTTAACAGGTTGATAAAGATATGATTTAATAAGTTTTACCCTCACATTTGTGAACCGAAATAATATTTTTTACTACATTTGCAGTTTGGATTGCATCTATTAAAAGGTTTTCATTTTTATGGCAACAAGCGAAAACTCGCGACATATATCTAACAATATGCTACCAGAACCAACCCTAAGAAGGTTGCCCTGGTATCTTGCCTATGTCAAAATGCTCGACAGCAGGCACGAAGAGTATGTCTCGTCAACCCAAATTGCCAAGCGCCTTAACGTTGATGCTTCACAAATTGCCAAAGACCTCTCGTTCCTCAACATCAAGGGTAAAACACGCATTGGATATGAGGTGCATCCGCTCACCAAGGCTCTTAATGAGTTCCTCGGTTTCAAGCATCGCCACAACGCTTTCTTGATAGGTGCAGGATCACTAGGAAGCGCGCTAATTCGTGACTTGGGACTTATGCAATTTGGTCTCAACATCGTTGCAGGTTTTGACATAAACCCCGATATCGTGGGCAAGAAGATGGGCGACATCAACATCTACAACCTCGATGAGCTTCCTGCCAAGCAACGTAGTACTGGGGTGTCAATTGCCATTATCGCCGTTCCATTTGAGAACGCTCAAGATGTTGCCAACAAGCTAGTGGAGAGCAACATAAAGGCAATTTGGAACTTCACCCCTTACCGCATCAAGGTGCCACGCAACATCGTGCTGCAGAACACTTCAATTTACTCTGACTTAGCTATCATGTACAACCGCATGGAAGCTAACGCTAATAACAACAATAACACTCTAAACAAGTGAAAATAATAGGTATTAGAAACGGTAACGGCAGAGAGCTGCCTCAGCAAGTCTATCTCATCGCCGACTCGGCGGTGATAAAGACCAACAAGCCGTTCTTCTTACCACATTTTGCTCAGGGCTTTAAGGCCAAGGCGTCGATTGCTCTTCACATCGACCGACTTGGAAAGCACATTGCTCAACGCTTTGCACACCGTTACTGCATGGCCATAGCACCAGCAATTAAAGTCACGGCACAAGAAATAGATTATAAGCAGGAGAATGAACAGCTTTCGGCTTTAGCCAACAGCTTCGACGGAGCACTGCTCTTGGGAGATTTCATCCCCGTCGACAGCAACAACACCATCAACGACTCGACCATAAGTGTCAAATATAATGGTGAAGTTAAAGCAGGCGCTTCGTTGACTTCTACAGGAGTTGATTTCAAGCAACTGATAGAGCACATCAGCAAGTACTTCACGCTCAAAATGGGCGACGTGATTCTGGTGGAACTCAACAGTGATGAATTCAATATCAAGATTGGAGATGTAATAAACGCCCTTTGCAACCAATCGCAACTGCTTACTATTAGAGTGAAATGACTTTTTAAAAAGAAAAACAATAATTTCAATCGATATGCATAAGAAGTTTTTATTCAACATTTTGAGCCTACTGGCTATCGTTGCTGCCACAACGTTTGGCGCACAGGCATACTCTTCGGCCAACTACACTCGCACTTCCAAGCTGGCTAGTGGCAAGTGGGTCAAAATAGAGATTCCCGAGAGCGGCATTTATCAGCTCACTTTCGAAGAATTAGCGCAGATGGGCTTCACCAATCCAGAGGGAGTGAGAATTTATGGCTTGGGCGGTTATCCCATAAGCGAAGTGCTTGATGGGTCACAAATCGATGACCTGCAGCAGATTCCTGTCAAAATCTATGACAATAAAATCTGCTTTTATGGATGTGGAACGACCAAATTCAGTCTCTCTACTCCCACTGGCACGCCACACTACACAAGAGAATTCAATAGCTATTCAACAAAGGGATACTATTTTGTAACTCAGGACGATGGCTCCGACCCAGCGATAGTTGCCGATAGCTATAGTGCTAATCCTAGCTCTCCTGTTACAAGGGCACAAAGTCTCGACTACTGGCATCATGAGCAAGAGCTTATCTCGCCAGGAGAGTCGGGTAAAGAAATGCTTGGTGAAGCTATGACAGGCGGTGTTATCGATATCCCCTACTCTATCCCCACCTTGTGCACCGACACTTCGGTAGTGGTGAATATCAACGCAGGTGCTAAAGTCACCGCAGCATCCTACATCTACGGCAAGCTCAACGGCAATAGCCTGAACTTCCAGAACATCGCTGCCAAGATTTATGCCCCAGCCAACACCTTCGTTTACTACAATTATGCCTCACCTTACGTGGCATTCTCGCCTACTGAGAATACCCCAATGTACACCGATGGAATTATCAACGTGAGAATTGGCAGCGAGACAGGCGATGTAACAAGCGCTTGGCTCGACTATGTGACAATCACGTTCTATCACAACAACACCCTTGCGGGCTCTACCGACAACCAGCTACGCATGGGTTTCCAGAAGCTTACAAAAAATGACATCATCACATTTGCCGATGAGGGCGACGACTATCAGCTCTGGAACATCGACAACCCCCACTCCCCAACCAATTGCGTGCTTAGCTCTAACAATGGAGTGATGGGTTATGCTCCTAATGTGGCAGCAAACTCGGGCCAATACATAGCTTTCAACCCTGCCAACGAGCTCAAATCAATTTCTGGATACACCGAAATCGAGAATCAGAACATCCACGGACTCCCCGACCCCGACATGGTTATTGTCACTTGCGAGGAGCTCTTGCCACAAGCCGAGCGCGTGGCACAGATGCACCGCGACAACGACAACATGGTTGTGCACGTTCTCGACCAACAGAAAATCTTTAACGAGTTCTCTAGTGGCACCCCCGACGCCATGGGAATCCGCCTTATGAGCAAGATGTTCTTTGACCGAAACAGGAACAAATACAAAAACCTGCTCATGTTTGGAGCTGGCAACTACGACAACCGTCAGCTGCACGCCAAGCGCAATTGCACAATCCTCACCTACGAGGCCACCGTCAGCAATGATGAGGAGTACAGCTATGTGTGCGACGACTTCTTCGGCATCCTCGACGACAACTCAGGAATTGAGCTTGCCAAGGACCTCCTCAGGCTCGGAGTGGGACGCATACCTTGTGCTACTCTCCAAGAAGCCGAGAGCGATGTCGACAAGCTTCTCGATTATGTCAATAACCCCGACTATGGTTCTTGGCGCAACGATGTGATTCTCACCGCCGATGACTATGATAATGGATTGCACGCGTTCCAAACCGAAGGCATCAACAACATCATCGTTGACGAACTTGCTACTGGACTAATGAACAACAAGGTGTACATCAGCCAGTACCCCAATGACCCCGTTTCGGGTTTCGCCTTTGATGCACGCAAGGAGCTTACTGCCAAGCTCACCGATGGACAATATTTCATGACCTATGTGGGACACGGCAACCAGAACTATCTCACCAAGCAGGTAAAACTATGGACCACCAGCCAATCTAACAACGTTGAGTATCCACACCTCCCAATTCTCACCACTGCCTGCTGTGACGTGGCTCGCTACGACTGCAACCAGCGAGGATTGGTTGAAATTATGTTCCACAAGCCTGGTGGTGGTGCCATCGCTATTGTCACCTCGGCACGCTCAGTATATGCCACCGATAACGACGCGCTAAACCAAGCGTTTGTAAGAGCGATGTTCTGCTACAACACCAAGGGTTACATGCCTACTATTGGCGAAGCCTATATGCTTTGCAAGCAGTCGTTTGGTTCAACTAAGGTTAACTATAACAAGATGTCATTTTTGTTGCTTGGTGATCCAGCCATGCGGGTTAATTATCCAAAACCATTCTTCAAAATCACCAAAATCAATGGCACCGACGTGAACCCATCGTCACCCATTGTTTCAGGTGCTATGCAGGAGGTAGCGGTCGAGGCCAAGGTCTACAACCCCGATGGCACAACAGTCAACACCAGCTTCAACGGCGATGCAACTCTTTCAATCTATGACTACAAGCTCAAGGAGACAACTCTCACCGTGCGTGTTAACCGAGTTGACGTCACCCGCGACATCTTCTTCCCTCAAAACCTGCTGACCAAGGTTAGCGGAAGAGTTGTCAACGGCGTCTTCAATGCCACGGCAGTCATTCCACGCTACATCCTCTCAACAGGAAACTACGGCATGGTCAAGGTTTATGCTCACCAAGACGACAGCGAGAACATGGTTAATGGGTCGTTCGACTTATTAAGGCTTGATTACTACAACGAGAACAATCCACACACTGTGCACGACAACATGCCTCCTGTGATTGACGCCATCTATTTCAACGATGAGCAGTCGTTCACCAATGGTGCACTAATCCCTGCCGAAAGCACTCTTCACATCCGTGCTACCGACGACCATTCTTTCAACAACCAGTCGGTGTCGCTGGGCAACACCATGAGCCTGCTTCTTGATGGAGGTAAGACTTCTTACCCCTTTATCCAGAACCACACGGCTATAACTAATGATGGCAAGGACCTCAGCATTGAGTTCCCAATGCAGCTTCAAGAAGGAAAGCACACGCTACAATACACCGTGTATGATGCAGCTGGAAACAAAACGACCGAGACAATTTCTTTCCTTGTAGGCAATGACTCAAAACTCGAGCTCTTGGTTGAAGAAGAACCTGCTGTTAACGAGGCAACTTTCAATGTTAGCTCGACTACTTCCAGCACACCTCAGGTAACTATCAAGGTGCTCAACAATGTGGGCGAGCTCATCTGGAACACTACTACCGACAGCTTCCCATTCTCTTGGGACCTCAAGGACAACAGTGGCAACAGAGTGCCAGCGGGAGTCTACAAGTTCTATGGAACCTATAGGAGCGCTACAACCTATGGAGGTACACCTATTGGCCAGCTAATCGTCATCGATCCTTATAATAACAATGACGAATAATCAACTCGTTGATTTACACCTTGTAAACCAGTAGTTTTATAAAAGCTGACACACACTAAAACACCGCACGTGAAAACCAAGACTCATGTGCGGTGTTTTTCGTCTTACCAACAGGAGCATTAAACAAATTACCTAAACAATAAAAACTATTCTTTTCACGTTATTATATATTAGACATACTATAAATATTAAAAACACACTTCTTACAATATCTATTTTCATCATGTATAAAAAAACGCTATTTTTTGCTATCAACCTTTTATTAATGGTTATTACGCCAGTGACTGCTCGTGCACTACCGGCAAACACGTTTGCCACCACATCCAGGCTAGCCACAGGCAATTGGGTGAAAATAGCCATTCATGAAGATGGAATGTATCAAATCACTTACGAAGAACTGGCACAAATGGGGTTTAACAATCCACGCAGTGTGCGACTGTATGGCTCAGGAGGACACCCCATTAGCGAGACCCTTGACGGGAGTGCTCACGATGACCTCGTGCCTGTTCCCTGCAAGCACTATGGAAACAAAATTTATTTCTATGGATGTGGACCTATCCACTACTACAACGCAGCAGGAGCACAGTCATCACCACGATTTTCTAGAATAATCAATAGCTACTCATCAACGGCCTATTATTTCATAACTAGCGACGACGGCACGCCTAAAGTAGAGCCAAGCAACATCACCTATGGAATCACCGGTACAAAATTGAGAGATTCAAGCATCGACTACTTCCATCACGAGCAAGATTTGACTTCCAAATCACAATCGGGTAAAGACATGCTGGGTGAGGATTTGATAAACAACACCCTCGACATCAACTACTCACTCGTGAAACCTTGTGTCGACTCCGCAATGATTATCAACCCTTGTGTGGCGGCTAAGGGTAAAAGCAATTCTTATGTATCTTTAAAATTAAACAATAACACTATCGACCTGAGCGGCGTTCTTCATTATATAGAAAAAGCTACTTCGGAATATGTGTTCTACAACTCAACTTCACCCAGCATCAAGGTGGACCCTGAGAACAATTCGGCTTTCCCCGAAAATGGCACCCTTACTATCGGGCTCGACACTCCCAATGAGCCTGTCAAGTGGGCAAAGCTTGACTATATTATGCTCACCTACCACCACTACAACAATATCAAGGATATTCCTTTCAACCAAATGAGGATGGGATTTGACAATGTCTCATCGACCGACATCATTGCCATAAATAGCCCTACTACGACCACTGAGTTGTGGAATATCGACAACCCACAAACGCCAAAGAACTACACGTTAAACTATAGGGAAAACTATGGTGCATTCACCCCTCTCTACCTTGCCAGTTGGACTCAGTTCATAGCATTTGACCCTGCTAAGGAGCTGAAATCTATCGATGGATTTGAGCCTGTCGCAAACCAGAACATTCATGCATTACCTATTCCTGACATGGTGATTGTCACTTGCGACAAACTCATGGCTCAGGCACAGAGATTAGCGCAATTGCATCGAGACAAAGAGAAAATGACGGTACACGTTCTCGACCAACAGAAAATCTTCAACGAATTCTCTAGCGGAACCCCCGACGCTATGGCCATAAGGCTCATGAACAAGATGTTCTATGACCGAGACAACAATTCCAAGTTTAAGTACCTTATCATGTTTGGTGCCGGCAGTTATGACAACAGGCAAATACTTGCCAAGAACGACTACGCTATCCTAACCTATGAGTCTACCGCTAGTAACGATGAAAACAGCAGCTATGTATGCGACGACTTTTTCGGGCTACTAGATGACAACTCTGGAAAAAGTCCAGCATCCGACATGCTAAGGCTGGAGATTGGACGCATCCCTTGTACAACGCTCACCGAAGCCGAGAGCGATGTTGACAAAATCATCAACTATGTCAACAATCCCGACTATGGACCATGGAGAAATAACATCCTTTTAATAGCCGACTATCTCGCTAGTGACTCAAACATGCACGCCTATCAAGCCGAAGGCGTAGGAAATGTCATCTACGACGAGCTAAATGCTAAGTTTGCAAGAAACAAAGTTTTCATTTCACAATTTCCTAGAGACCCAATTTCCAACCATTGTGTTGAAGGACGAAGAAGCCTTAATTTAGAACTTCAGGCTGGACAATACTTTATGACCTACGTAGGACATGCCAACGGAACAACTCTCACTAAAACCGCTAACCTCTGGACCACCATCGACTCTAAAAATGCTAACAATCAGCATCTGCCCATCGTCACAACAGCTTGCTGCGATGTAGCTCGATATGATGGCAACCAACGTGGCTTGATGGAAGTTTTGTTCCATAATCCAAACGGAGGAGCTATTGCCATGATGGCTTCGACTCGTGCAGCCTATGCCAACGGTAACGACGCACTTAACAAGGCCTTCGTGAGAGCAATGTTCTGCTATGACACAAAAGGATACCTGCCAACTATTGGCGAAGCCTACAAGCTTGCTAAACAATCATTTGGGACCACATCCAACTACAACAAGATGATGTTCTCACTCTTGGGAGACCCAGCCATAAAGGTTAATTATCCTAAACCACTCTTCTCTATCACTAAAATCAACAACCAAACGCCAAATCCCGACTATATAGTTGCCACAGCAATGCAGGAAACAACAGTCGAGGCCAACGTTCTTCTCCCAAATTCAACTGAAATTGACAAAACATTCAATGGCGATGCCACCCTCACCATCTACGACTATCAAAAGAAAGAAGTGACCGAAAATAACCGAGACATCTTCTTCCCGAGACAAATTCTCACGCAAATCAATGGCAGGGTTGTCAATGGCAAGTTCGTTGCTAAAGCAATAATTCCACGATTCATTCTTAGCCCAGGAGCCAAAGGTCTGGTAACTGTTTATGCACACCGCGACAATAGCGATGAAATGGTTAACGGCAGTTACGACAATCTCATTATTAATTCCTATAATGAGAACAGCTCTAACACAGTGAGAGACAACACTCCCCCATCTATCGACGCCATCTATTTTGACGACGAGGAATTATTTGACATGTACAGTCAGGCATCACCTTCATCCACGCTGTTTATCAAAGCAACCGACGATATTGCCATCAACAGTCAGACTTCAGCCATAGGAAACGGAATGGAGATCACAATCGACAATGGCAAGATGAGTATTCCTAACGTGCAGTCTTACACTTCAGTTAGCAATAATGGCAAGGACCTGTTTTTACACCTGCCCATGGACCTAACTCCAGGTGAGCATTCTCTGCAATGCACACTCTATGATGTCGCAGGTAACAAAACTACTAAAAACATCTTTTTCTTAGTGGGATCAGTACAACACGCAGCACTCACAGTAGAACAAGAACCAGCAACTAGAGTTGCAACTTTCAATTTCTCTTCAATTCTAGAATCCACACCCGAAGTTGAAATCAAACTATTTGATTATAACGGCGTTATGAGGTGGCACAAAACACAACAATCTTTCCCCTTTGACTGGAACCTCAAGGTTGGGAACAAAAAATTGCCACCAGGTGTATACAAGTTCTACGGTAAGTACAACGACGGGCAGAACTATGGCAGCACGCCAATCAGAACTCTTGTCATCGCCGACGACCCACAATACCAATAACATGACAATCCTTTTGGATTTAACGTTGCTCCGAGTCACTCGAATCACATACCTTTGCTCTTGCAGAACACCTCTGCAAGAGCTCTTTGACATAATGCCACCACCAAGTAATCCCTGGCTTTCCCCACCCATTCCCACTCACTCCTAGCTGCCTCCCTTTAACACTTTTTAATGATTCCAGTGATTCCACTGATTCCAGCGATTCTAGCGATTCCTACGATTCTTTGAAATCATCAGTTAAAATATAAAAAAATAAAGTTTTTTGTTTGACTCTCTTGGTAGTTACAAAACTTTGTAGTACCTTTGCACCGATTTTCCGATAGGCTCGACTAAGTGCCTCTTTTTTTTGGGGCCGCCGAACGGGTTAACTAAGGGGAAACCCTTACAATACAATTATTTAAATGTACGCAATTGTAGAAATTCAGGGACAACAGTTCAAAGCCGAGGCTGGCAAGAAATTGTTTGTTCACTATCTCGGCGACGAGAAGAACGAGGGCGATGCAGTAGAATTCAGCAAGGTCCTCCTCGTGGATGCCGACGGTGCCATTACAGTTGGCGCGCCCACCGTTGAGGGTGCAAAAGTAGTGTGTGAAGTTAAGCAGCCTCTCGTTAAGGGAGAGCACGTGATCGTCTTCAAGAAGAAACGCCGCAAAGGCTATCGCCGTTTGAACGGTCATCGTCAGTACTTCACCGAACTCGTGATTAAAGATGTAATTGCTTAACCCCTAAAAAAACGACTTCATTATGGCACATAAAAAAGGTGTAGGTAGTTCGAAGAACGGACGTGAGTCGCACAGCAAGCGACTCGGAGTGAAACTTTTTGGAGGGCAATTCGCAAAGGCCGGTAACATCATCCGCCGTCAGCGCGGTACTGTTCACCGTCCAGGTGAAAACGTTGGCATGGGTAAAGATCACACTCTCTATGCTCTCGTTGACGGAACAGTAGAGTTCCAGCACAGAGCTGGCCACACCTACATTAACGTAGTGGCTGCTCCCCAACAAAGCGAAGAAAACTAAGACATCATCTCATGGGGCCACAAACCCCTACCGAGACACTATCACTTAATCATCGGTCACCATCACAGGTGGTCGATGATTTATTTTTTTGCCATTTCACACACATTCAACAGCAATTATAAAACACTATTATTATGTAAAAAACATCCATAAGACATCATTACATGTTAAAAAAATGTGTACTTTTGTAGACTAGTTGACAAATCTCTAAAATTTGGCACCCTCACGCTTAAGGTGTATTATTTCACGACTTATATGTTGTAACGAAAATGATGCTATTAATTACACGATTTATCGCCAAACAAAACTAGTATTGGTTCAATGAAAAAAGCAATCACAAGCAAGAGAAAATTTAACAACAAAATAATTAAAACTTCATGAGAACAAAACAACTCACTAAAGCACTAATCGCATTACTAACCACAGTAGCGTTTCTATCATCATGCTCTCAACAAGGAGAGAAAAACACTGCAGGAAAAGACTCTACAGGAAACGATTCTACAGCAATTACTCAAAACGACAGTTTACCTAAACTCAAGGGTGATGACAACATCAATCGCGCTACCCGCTTCTATGCAGGCATCTCTAAAGATGGCATCACCATGAGCGAAGAAGACGCACAAAGCTGGCAAAAATATAGCAAGGAAATCAACCGACTCCTTAACCTTGGCAGCAAGTCTCGCTCCATGCTCGACTCGCTTGTAAGAAATGACTTCAAGGACTTCAGAGATAAAGTGGATCTTGTGTTCTACCCCTTCAGCGGAGCCGATTTCCTCTTCCCCACCACTATCTTCCCCGATGCCGACACCTACATCCTGTGCGGACTCGAGAATCCAGGCTCACCCATCAGCACCGACATCAAGACCAACTATGCACACTATCAGTCCTACCGCAAGGCTCTATCAACATTCTTGCAAATCAGCTACTTTATCACTAAAGACATGGCCAAAGACCTTGACAACAACGAGCTCGACGGCACCTGCCCCGTTCTCTCAATGCTCATGGCAACAGCTGGTTATGACATAATCTCTATTGAGAACAAGGCCATCAACGACGAAGGTGAGCTCATCGACGGAGGAGGAAATGGCAATGTCATGATGTATAAGTTCTTCAAGCAAGGGTCAAACCACGAGCAGACGCTATACTACATCTCGGCTAACGTGGTAAACAAAAAATTTGAAGAGAATGTGAAGAAGTATTTCAACAAGGCGCTGTCAGGCCACACTGTGGCAAGCTATTTCAAAGCCGCCTCCTACCTGTTGCACTGGAAAGGTTTCTCCGAAATGCTCGACATTGTTTTAAACAACTCTCAATATATTGTGGGCGACGATTCGGGAGTACCCTACAAATATCTTACCGAAAACTTTGACGTGACGCTTTATGGCACCTATGTCCGTCCTCAAAACATTTTCCACATGGAGAAGCAGCCCGAGCTTGACAGAGCCTACATCGAGAATGCCGACAAAGTAAAACCACTGCCTTTCCGCATTGGCTACAGCAATCCTTCTAACTGGCAGTGTTCACGACGCAAGAACACCAAGACAAGCAGCAACTAACGAAAATCAACAACTCCAATAACTACATTCCTTTCACAAAAACAAAGCGAGCCATCATTCATCATTGATGGCTCGTTTTGTGTCACTCTTGAAGCGCTTGCGGGAGTATTGCTTCTTAGACTTGTGGACGCGGTGAGTCGATACCCACTGGCCGCCACCATTGCGCTCCATCTGCTCATCGCGAGATATTAATTTCTTCCTAAATAACGTTATTTTGATAAAGGCTCAATGTGCTTGAACTTACACCACGATGAGTCGCGCTTCATCTCCTCCACAATGGGGACATAGAGCGTCACATTCTCAAAATGTTCTGGTTCAAAGATGGAGTCAATAACCGTTTGCCAGCCGCCACTGCCCATATCGGGTACAGCCATAAGATTTGGCATCGTTATGCTCCTCAAATTTGTGCAGCCTTTAAAAGAGTTTTTTTGAATGCCAAAACTTGTACTATAAATTGTGATATTCTGTATTTCAGAATGATTTCGGAAACAGCCGAAGCCCAGCTCACTAACGTTCCAACTGCGATTAACGAATCGCTGCTCTTGCTGCAATGTAACATTCTTAATACCACGACCAGTATATTGTACTGACACATTGAGTGTGTAGCCATTATCCCAATTAGTATAGACAAATCCTAAAGCATCCTTAAACTCAAATCTCCCAGAGGGTTCTTCAAGTTTCTTACGCCCAGCATATCCCAATCCTAACATGATGCCAGCAATCACTAGCGAGACTCCAATGGCAAAACCAACCAGCTTCATCATTCGTCGGCGATGCTTGCTGCGCTCAATATCTTCCTTGAGTTGAGCAATACTCTGATATCGCTTATCGATGGGCATAAGGCAACGAGCTATAGGGTTCTTGTAGAGTTGGCCGAGTTGCAATTGTTCTAGCACCAGTCCCAAGCTGTAAATATCGTTGCGCACATCGGGCGCATCTGCCTGTGCCTGCTCGGGTGCCATGTAGCTATGGGTGCCTGCGGGTTGCTTGAGTGTGGCATGCACATCGGTGTCGGCGAGCCCAAAGTCAATAATCTTCACTTGCTGTCCGTTGGTGGTAATCATGATATTGCTAGGTTTGATATCACGGTGCACCACACCATGCTGATGGATGTGAGCCAGAGCATCCATCAGCTGACTTGCCACCTGTTGACGCTCTTCTCGCGTGTGCTGACCTTTGAGCCACTCGGCAAGTGTTATGCCTTCGACCCATTCCATCACTATGCACTTGCCCATTCCATCTACGTCTTCTAAACCCACAGTCTGCACAATACCAAGGTGTTGCAATCGCATCATAATGTCAAATTCCTTAACCAGCATCTCGTGATATGACGCCTGTTGCGACTCCTTGGGAGCAAGTCCTTTGAGCAGATACCACCGTCCAAAACGCTTGGCACGAGCCAGCACGTTGTGACCGTGACTCTCTAGTATCTTAAGCGAGGTGAAGTGGTCGTTAACGCCCTCAAACGAATCAACCACAAAGCCCGATGAGCTTGCATTGTCCATAATCTATCAGTGATTCTTGTTATATTCCCTAGAAATTTAGGGATGCGCAACCCAATTGTGCATTATGTCTATAATGAATTGTGCGTTGAATTGGCAAAGGTAGTGATTAATCTTGAGTATCGCAAACCTCGTCGGCTTTGATGACCTCATAGTGCACACCATGGTTCGTGCCGCACACATAGCAGCGAGGGTCCTGCGAGCAGTGCACCAGATTGTCGAGGTAGAGCGGATGCCCCTGAACCATCAGGTGGCACGTGAACGTGTCGCCCACGACAAGCTTTGTGCGCTCACTGCGCTCTACCACCCACTGGCCGCCACCCATGTAGCGCACCAGGCACTCCCTGCCTGGCTGCCACCGCAACATCACATGGTCGCGCGCTTTCAGTTCCTCGTCAACGTTAATGTGACCCGTCATCACATCGTCGCTTCCATTCTCATCATCAAAACCGGTCGTAATTGACGCATAGTCGCGAAAGCCAGCATAAGCTGCCAGCGTGTCGAGGGTTGTCACGTTGGGATTTACATCACTGTTCACGTAACCCCACAGGCGCATCAGCGTGCTCACGCTCACTGAGCGACCCGTGCAACGCTCTATCTCCGTGCCCAATTCCTTGAATTGGTTGGGACTGCTCACGCCATGTCCTAGGCGATGCTCAACAGCCCGACGCAGCGTCACTATTACATCTTTTCCGTTGCCTGCCATTTATTCTTGATTTTTATTGCAAATGTAACTAAAACACTCCATCCTTTTCCATGGCAAACTGTTAACATACCTAAAATTCATAATGAATTTTCTTAATATACATTAAATGAAATATTATGAAATGTTCTATCAAAAACAAGAAATAAGATGAAATCCAACCTTTTTAACGCCTTATTATATATTTGCATAATTAGCATAAACAACATAGCAAAAATCATAATATTAATCTAAAACATAAACAAAATGAAAATGAAAATCAAACAATTATTGCTACTATTTGTCGTGATGTTACAAATAACATCAATAAAAACAATAGCGCATGAGAATTATGAATCTAATATAGCTGAATCTATCCCAAGAGGTGATGAGGTGTTTACTACTGCGGCTCAAATGCCATCGTTTCCAGGTGGTGAAAAGGCGCTATATGAATATTGTGGACGAAATATGAGATATCCCCAACGTGCAGCCGACAACAATATCCAGGGTCAGGTTGTCGTTAAATTCGTTATTGAGAAAGATGGTAGAATTGGTGAGATTCAGATTGTACGTGGTGCAGACAAGAATCTTGACAATGAGGCAATGCGCGTCTGCAAGTCTCTGCCTAAATTCTCTCCTGGTCGTAATGAAAATGGTGATCCAGTGCGAGTATGGTACACTCTGCCATTTACATTTACACTTACCGAAAACGAGAACATCTCCAATGATTCTGACGATTTAGTGGCTGAGAGCACATCACATAAAAAACCTTCTTATTCAAGCTATTTAAGAGATGAATACAATCCTCTCAAGGGCGGCTCACTTTCTAAGGGTATTGATTATTATCTTGCAGAGTTGAAAAATGACGATCCTGAAGCGATGTTTCATATAGCTCGTTTTGCAGCCGATGGCATTGGCGGCGTTCAAAAGGACCCAGATATGGCTTTCCAGTTGGCAGAAAAGCTCGCCGAAATTGGTAATGAGGACGGCATAGCTCTTTTGGGTCGCTGTTATGCCGAAGGAATTGGTGTTGAAAAAAACAAAATAAAAGCAATGCAACTTTTAACTCAAGTCAAGAACAATCCTTATGCAAAAGCTTATTTTGAATTTTTGAATGGCAATGGCTGGATAGGTTATCACGCAATTTGGAGTTACGATGGCTACATATATTATAAGGCTGCCGAAACCTTTCTGAAAGATTTGCATCTTACAAGAGCTTTTCAATATTATTGCTTGGCATGGGTAATGGGGTATGAAGAAGCAGGCCAAAAGGCAATGGAATTAAGATTTGCTGGCAGAAACAGCACATCAAGCGTTATGAAAATTATTACTGAACATCCCGAATATAAATATGCAGAACAACATAAGATATTAAAAAAGAAATATCAAAAGGAAATAAATAAAGTTAATCAATTAGATATGGGTTCGCAAATAATAACCGATTTGGCTGGAAATCCACTTTATTGCACTAGTATTTATAATTATAAATATGGACCTGGTGAAGATGATAATATGAGATATGAAGAAATCTGCTTTGACGATGAACATTATGCGTTACGGTATTCAAAAGGCAAATGGGTTGATGTGCCAGTCGATGAAGATTATAAGAGAACCATTTGGTACGATATAAATAAAATTATCAGGTATGAATTTACCGATAAAGATGAGACAATTTACTTGCTAAGCGAAAGAGAAATAAAATTAAATGAACTATTAAATTGGCTCCCTATTGGGCAAAACGGGCTCGAATTAAATTGTACTTTTAGAGATCATCCTTTTTATGCTAATCTAGTAGAATCCACTATTCTTTTAGAGTTTCAGCACTATAAAGATGTCGCAATACAAGATTCACGTTACTGTATTGGAGGTCACTTAGGTACTGACGTTGACTCTTCTTTATTAAAGGCTCAAACTGAAGCAGGCATAGAAGAAGCGATAGAGATATATGAACATAGGATGCTTCATTAATCCTGAAAAACTCAAATAATATGATTTTGAATAAAAATATTACTGCCATTATCACTTGCTTAATGCTTTTGATGACAAGTTTTAACCTGTTTTCTCAAACCGAAAATTTACAGTCTATAAGGCAACGGGCATATAATGGCGATCCACAGGCAATGATTGAACTCGCCCAATATTATAGATCCAAAGACAATCAATCTCTTGCTGATTCTTGGCTAAAGAAAGCTGAGGAAACCAGTCCTGGTTGCACCAAAGAAGCCCAAAATGCTATTGCTATAGAAAAAGAGCTAAACGAAGCCGATGAAAATGCTGATTATAAAGATGGCATGGGGTCGTTAAACACCTATCTTAAATATATTGATAGCAATAACGTTCATGCAATGGTTGGTTTGGGGCGCATGTATGAACGTGGTTATACTGTTAGGAAAGATTTGGAAGAAGCAGCTAATTGGTATCAAAAAGCCATAAATATTGATCCTAATAAGGCATTTAAGTGTATGGACTTAAATGGAGAATTCGCTTTATCCCTTGTTGAAAAAGACGCTAATAAAGGAAACATGAAATCAATGTTCTTATTAGCCAAATATTATGAATCAAAAGGAGATCTCAATGAGGCGCAAATTTGGTACAAAAAAGCAGCCAACACAGGAGATGTTGAGGCTAAGTATAAAAATAAAGAGGTTGCTGAAGCAATAGAAGATGCAAAATATTGGGAGGAATATCATCAAAAAGAGAGGGAACAAAATCGACAAGTTTATAATGAGACAATGCGCAACTTTGCCGGTGTATGGACTTGTCGTAACTCCTACACTCAATTCAAGTTTGATAGCAATGGCAACGGCTGGTTCAGAAACGGCTCTGGCATGGCATGGGAAAGCTTAGGTGTGTATTATTTGGGCAAAAACAAGATAAAAGTTTATGATGCTCATGCTATTCACATCTTAGTATTCACTGGTAATTCATTCACTCAAGACGACACTTATGTCTATTATAGGCAGTAAGTAATTTTATGATTACTTTATGGAATAATTACATCAAGCACCGTGATTAACTCATCACGGTGCTTGATGTTTGCATGGGCTAGGCAAACTGCATTGCCTCTGGCATCTTTTAAATAAGAATTCATAGTCTTTTGGCTTTCTGCTGAAAATTGACACCAATAAAAACTTATGAGGGTGTGTCTGCTTACGAAGCAGAAAACCTGCGAGGGACAATACCAAGCTGACGCAAACTAATTATGCATTAAGCATTATGCATTCATTAATCAATCTCTCGCTTGGTTTCTTGCTTGAAGCGCTTGCGGGAGTATTGCTTCTTTGACTTGTGGACGCGGTGCGTGGCCACCCACTGGCCGCCTCCATTGCGCTCCATCTGCTCATCGCGCGATATCATCTTGATAATCTTGTCCATCGCGTTGCTCTTGGTTGTCTTTGATTTTTTCATAGCACTTGAATTTAATTAACATCACAAGAAAGCCAGCAAAAACCGTGCCAACCACTTTAAAATATTTGTTTTTACTAATCACGTGTAATTATTTTTATATTATATATAATAAAATAACTATGCCATACGTTTAATTCTATAAGGCAAATTATGCCCTTATATTAACCACGAAAAATAAAAGAACTGAAAATATAAAGTCATGAAGAAATTCTTGCTCTCTATAGCCCTAATGGCTAGCGCATTAATAAGTTGGGCAGATGTTGTGGAATGCACACCTGGCAACCTCAGCAATCTCGTTGACAACCCTCGTGTGGAAGCATTAACTATCACCGGTCAAATGGATGCACGAGATTTCAAGTTTATCGCCGATAAGCTCGAGCTACTCACAAGCATCAACCTGAGCGGTGTGGAGATTGTGGTCTACAGCAACAACAAGCCTTTGCTAAACAATGAGGTAAGGTTCCCCGAGAACTCTATACCAGCCATGGCTTTCTTTGGCAAGAAAATAACACAAGTGACACTTCCATCCAACCTCAAGTCGATAGGCATGGCTGCATTTGCTGGATGTGAGTCGTTGGCTGAATTCAATTTCCCCGAGACTCTCGACTCTATTGCTGCCTATGCATTCTCCGACACGCAACTGAGCACAGTTGTGCTGCCCGAGGGCTTGAAGCATCTGGGAAAAGGAGTCTTTTACAATATTCCCAGCCTCACAAGTGCCACTATCGTTACCACTAACAACATTGACATTCCTGAGAGCGCCTTTGAATATTGCTCCAATCTTAACACAGTCAACCTTGGCAACGTAAATTCAATTGGTGAAAGAGCATTCAAAGGCACAACACAACTGAACAGCCTCAACTTCACAAGCGGCAACAACAACTTGACTTACATTGGAAAGGAAGCTTTTGTGGGATCGGCGTTGGCTGATTTCAATTTTGAGCAAGCATCTGGTCTACAAAAAGTTGACGAGTGGGCTTTTGCACAGTCCAAGCAGGTTAGCGCCAACTTAGCGGCAACCCCACAAGTGAAGAAAGGCGCATTCTACTATGCTACCGACCTCACTTCTTTTGTTGCTAACCAGGCAACCGACTCAATCGCCGACCTGTTGCTCGCTGGCACTGCTGTTGGCAATGATGTGACAAGCAACACTCAAGTGAGCTACATAGGACGATATGCATTCTACAACTCTCTGCCATCCAAATTATCACTGCCAGCTACTCTCACCTTCATTGGCGATAGAGCAATGGCAGGTATGATAAATCTTCTTGAGCTCTCTTGCGATGCAACCGAGGTGCCCGAGCTTGGCGACGAGGTGTGGATTGGCGTGAAGCAGCCCGCGATTCCTCTCACCGTTCCCAGAGAGAGTCATGAAGCCTATATGAATGCTCTGCAGTGGACACGCTTCCTCATTCAGTGGGAGGATGGACCAGAACCCGTCTTTGGCGACGTGAACCAGGATGGATTTGTTACTGCAGCCGACATTACTGCTATCTATAACATACTCTTGGGCATGTCAACCGACTATATGGAAACTGCTGACGTGACTGGTGACGGTGAAATTACTGCATCCGACATCACCGCAGTCTACAACGTCTTACTTGGCAACAGAAATGCTCCTGGCCGCAATCAAGTGGTCAACGACAGCAACGACAAGGTGAATGCTCAAGACTTCATCATTGAAACTGGCGAGACTCACAACATGGAACTGCAGCTCAACAGTTCTGCCGAGATCTCGGCAATGCAGCTCGACTTGTTAATGCCACAAGGTCTCTCGATTGACAATGTCACTACCACTAGCCGCACCAGTGGCATGGTAATGGGATTCAACGAGATAGAGCCTGGCAAGTGGAGAGTTCTCATCCATAGCGGCAATGCAATGAAGGACAACGAAGGTGACATTCTCAACATCATTGTGAAAGCTGGCGACGACTTCGGTGGCAATGAGTTTATCACAATCAACAACATCATCGCCGTTGAGCCTAGCGAGAGAACACACCTCATCAACGAAATCTCGGTGGCTGTGGGAACTACAACTGGTGTGAGCGACATCAACGCCAGCATCAATGACGGGCCAGTCGATGTTTATAACTTGAACGGTCAGTTGCTGCGCAAGCAAGTTGAGCGCAACGAGGCCACACAAGGATTGCCCGCTGGAATCTACATCGTGGGCGGCAAGAAGGTTATTGTAAAATAAACACGTTCCCTCCACATGGGCAAGAGGATATATCTTTTGGGCCTGCTACTTTTAGCCGCATTTAACATTCACGCTGTGACTGTTAAAAGCACGGCTGGAAAGCTCAGCACGCGCATCTATAATAACTACATCACCGATTTAACGATTACTGGTTCAATAGATGCACGAGACTTCAAGTTCATCAACGATGAACTCTTGCTCCTCAAAAACCTGGACTTGTCCAACGCCACCATTGCCGAATACAAAAGCACTGTCGAAGATGGCCTTATAACAGGCAGCTACCATTATGCCGCCAACACTCTACCCTATGCGGCCCTGATGGGCATGATAAAGCTTAAGCACGTGGTGCTGCCTAGCAACATTGTCGCTATCGACTATGCTGCCCTGGCTGGTTGTAAAAGGCTCCAAGCCATTTCATTCCCATCAACATTGCAACGCATTGGCGACGACGCTTTTAATAGCTGCAGTGAACTCAAAAGTGTTTCAATCACTGGAAACATCTCCTACTTGGGTGCAAAAGCTTTTGCACATTGCACCTATCTAGCATCTATCACTATCAACACTTCAGTGCCCATCAGCATTGGCAATGAGGCGTTTGCCGACTGCGTCAATCTCTCGTCGGTGACTATTGGGCCAAAAGTCAACGCAATTGGCGACGGAGCTTTCAGCTACTGCAAAATGCTGCGTTCTATTAATTTCATGGACGGCTCACAAATCGAGAGCATAGGCGATAAAGCTTTCTATGAGTCAAGGATAAAGGAAATCAACTTCAACAAGTTGCCACATCTCAAGCATCTAGGGGCATGGGCTCTGGCTAAAACTCACCTCATGGAAGTGGAACTGCCAGCTCACGTCAAGCAACTCGACGAGGGAACATTCTTCTACAACAATTACCTATATAAATTAGAGTTGCCTAGAACGTTGACCTACTTGCCCGACTACATGCTTGCTGGATGTAGCAACCTGCGCGGCACTCAGTTCATGACTAGGAATTTGGGAAACATTGGTGACTATGCTCTCTATAATCAAGCTCAGCACTCCTCAATAACTGTGCCCAACAACGTTTACTACATTGGCACTAAGGCAATGGCAGGAATGATTGGACTCACCGAAATCACCAGCAAGCCCATCGAGGTTCCCGAGCTGGGCGATGACGTTTGGGCAGGAATAAAGCAGAGCGAAGTCAATCTTTATGTGAGCAAAGCTAGCTACAACGACTACCTTGCAGCCAATCAATGGATGAACTTCCTCATAAGCAACGCACAGCTGCGAGGCGATGTCAACAGCGACGGTTTTGTCAATGCCAAAGATGCTCAGGCCGAGAGACGCTACATAATCGAGAACTATACACAAGGGATAAACATCGATCTTACCGACGTCAGCGGTGATGGCGAAGTAAACGTTGCCGACATTGTTTCCATCTACAACATCATCAATGGCACTGAGCCTTTCTACAAGCCCTATCGCACCTACTTCCAAGACCTTATTGATGGCAATGGCGTGGCAAAGAGCAACACATCGGTCACTCTCGACATTTTGCTCGAAAACACTATCAACTACACCGCTTTCCAGCTTGACATCGTCACTCCTAGTCACCTGTCAGTTAACAGTGCCAAGCTATCAGGCCGATGCATTGGTCATGACCTTTATTTCATAGAGAAAGAACCCAACAACTACTCTATCTATTGCTTCTCGCCAGTTGGCGACGACATCGAAGGCTACAGTGGCATTCTGCTCACTCTCGACATCTCGAGCACCAAGAAGGTGAGCGATGACGACATTATCAGCCTCAAAGAAATAAACTTCGTCGACCAAGACGAAAAAGTTTACCGACGTCATGAGAAATCTATCAACCTGATAGGAAACACCGCTATCGAAAACATAACCAACGACGACAGCGACCTCCCAGTTAACGTCTACAACACTCAAGGCCAACTGCTAAGGCAGAACATACCCGCAAGTGAGGCCACACAAGGTCTGCCCGCTGGAATTTACATCGTGGGCAACAAGAAGGTGATTGTCAGGTAAGTTAAGAGTTAAGAGTTTTGAGTTAAGCTCAATTTAAAAAAATAAGAATGCTCACACGCGCGCGGCGTTTGTGAGCATTCTTGTGATAGTGACTTAGATTTAAATTGCGATATTGCTCTCAATATCTCCAATTTTATACTGTGAGAATCTCTTTCTCCTTGGCGGCAAACACCTCGTCGATTTTCTTAAGGTACTTGTCATGGAGTTTCTGAACTTTCTCCTCACCGTCTTTCTGAGAATCCTCGGGCATGCCATTCTTCACAGCTTTCTTCAAGCCCTCAATCATCTCGCGACGAGCGTTGCGAACGCTCACTTTGGCCTTCTCGGTCTCGGCCTTGGCGTCCTTCACCAGCTGCTTGCGACGGTCCTCGGTCAATGGAGGGAAGTTGAGGCGAATAATCTCACCGTTATTCTCAGGCGTGATGCCAATGTTTGAGTCAAGGATGGCTTTCTCAATAACCTTGATCATGGGTTTCTCCCATGGAGTGATGGTGATGCTACGAGCATCGGGCACAGCCACGTTGGCCACGTTGGCAATGGGCATCATCGATCCATAGTATTCCACCTTAACGGGGTCAAGGATTTTGGGGTTGGCCTTGCCGGCACGCACGCGCGACAATGTCTCGTCGAGATAGGCTACAGCCTCGTTCATCTTCTTCTCGGCTGCATCAAGATAAGTTTTTACTTCTTCCATAATGTGTGTATTTTTAAGTTAATAGGTTCTATAGTTTTGAAAAAACGTCACGAAAATATACATTTTTTGTCACCACTGCAAGAAAAATGCCAAAAAAGTTATTTTTATCATTTATTATAAGTTGTTCTAATGTTATTTCAACAACTTCACTAAACCGAGGCCTTAGTATAGTAATGAAAATTAATTTTAATATCTAAAGTTTTATTATTACATTTGCAAGTTGAAACAAAATGAAAAGTCTCAACACAAAGATATTGTGAACAATTCACACTATTCGTTTTTTATTCATCCTCACGTTTATTAAAAAACAATGGGTAAGAATAAACTAAAGAAGTTTGCCGATATGGAGACGTTCTCTTGCGTCTTCCAGTATCCTTTTGCCAAGCTACAGGAGGCTTCTTTCCCTTTGAAAGGAAAGTGGAATGAGCAATATTTCCACAACTCCAACCCCATAGTGCTGGAACTGGGATGCGGCAAGGGAGAGTATGCCGTTGGTCTTGGCAAAAAGTTTCCTGGCAAAAACTACATCGGGGTCGATATCAAGGGAGCCCGCATGTGGACTGGAGCCAAACGTGTGGAGCAAGAAGGCCTCAAGAATGTGGCATTCTTGCGCACCAGCATCGAGCTAATCTACCACTTTTTCGAGCCTGGCGAAGTTGCCGAGATATGGATCACATTCCCCGATCCACAGATGAAGAACGCCAACAAGCGCCTCACCGGCACACGCTTCCTCAACAACTACCGCAAGATTCTGGTTCCCAATGGGCTCATTCACCTCAAGACCGACAGCCCGTTCCTATATGCCTACACTCACGAGCTCACCAGGCTCAACAACCTCGACACCGAGGTCGACACCAGCGACCTCTACAGCAGTGGTCTTGCCGACGACATCCTCGAGATCAAGACACACTATGAGATGCAATGGCTGCAACGTGGACTCACTATCAAGTACATTAGCTTCCATCTGCCACAAGAAGGAGAGCTACAAGAACCCGATATCGACATCGAGCGTGACACCTACCGCAGCTACGGGCGCGGTGAGATCCAGATGCCACAAATATTTGACGAGAAGACAAGAGAACGAGAGGACGAGAAGACAAGAGAACAAGAAAACGAGAGGACAAGAGAACAAGAGGACAAGAGGACAAGAGGACAAGAGGACAAGAAGACGAGAAGACAAGAGAACGAGAAGACAAGAGAACAAGAGAACAAAAATAATAAACCTAAAACAACATTATGACAGAACTTTATCCATCACTGATACTTGATGCCCTGCGCACAGTGCGTTATCCTGGCACCGGCAAGGACATCGTTACCATGGGAATGGTTGAGGACGACATTCGCATCAACGGCAACAAAGTGTCGTTCTCGCTCATCTTCCCAAAGAAGACCGACCCCTTCATCAAGTCGATAGTGAAAGCTAGCGAAGTGGCTATCAACACATATATTGGCCCCGAAGTAGAAATACAAGGCAACATAGCCGTCAAGACTCCTGAACCCGAAGCAAAGCCAAAGGCTAGCGAGCCATTGCCTGGCGTGAAAAACATCATTGGCGTGTCGAGCGGCAAGGGAGGCGTGGGCAAGTCGACCGTGGCCTGCAACCTCGCTGTGGCTCTCGCTCAGCAAGGCTATCGCGTGGGACTGCTCGATGCCGATATCTTCGGTCCCTCTATCCCCAAGATGCTGGGCATTGAGGACGAGCAACTATATATGGAAGAAATTGATGGACAAAAATTTATTGTCCCAGCCGAGAAATATGGAGTTAAAGTCCTTTCAATAGGTTTCGTGGTGAGCAAGGACCAAGCAGTGCTGTGGCGAGGCGCTATGGCAAGCAACGCCCTCAAGCAACTCATCACCGAGGCCAACTGGGGCGAGCTCGACTACTTCATCATCGACATGCCTCCAGGCACTAGCGACATTCATCTCACTCTGGTGCAGACTCTCGCCATCACAGGTGCTGTTGTGGTAACCACTCCTCAGGAAGTGGCTCTCGCCGACGCACGCAAGGGCGTGTCGATGTTCATGGGCGAGCACGTCAACGTTCCTGTGCTAGGCATTGTCGAGAACATGTCGTGGTTCACTCCTGCCGCCCACCCCGATGAGAAATACTACATCTTTGGGCGTGACGGAGGCAAGAACCTAGCCGAGGCTCTCAATGTAAAACTACTTGGTCAAATTCCACTTGTGGCTACCATATGCAAGGGTGGCGACGATGGAGTGCCAGTAATCCTCGAGAATTCAGTTTCGGGAGTAGCGTTCCTCAAGCTCGCCACCGCTGTGGCCGAAGCTATCGACCAGCGAAATGCAACACTACCTCCCACCAAGCGTGTAATAACTCATTAACAACCATAAAAAAACAACACATTTATGAAAAAGATCTTTTTATTTTCAGCAATGGTTGCAGTGCTCCTTACCGCCTGCAACAAGGTGCCCATCTCGGGACGTAACCAGTTGAACCTCGTTTCCGACAGCGAAGTGCTGCAAGCCAGTCTCGCTTCCTACAAGGAATATATGGGCAAAGCAACCAAGTCGACCGAAACTGTGAAGAGCGCTCAAGTTACTCGCGTAGGACAGAAAATCGCTGCCGCCACCGAGGCTTATCTCAACGCTAACGGAATGAGTGACCAAGTCAAGAACTTCGCTTGGGAGTTCAACTTGGTGAAAGACTCTCAGCTCAACGCTTTCTGTATGCCTGGCGGAAAAATCGTAGTTTACGAGGGCATTATGAACATTATTGCTAGTGACGACGAGCTAGCTGTGGTAATGGGACATGAAGTGGCTCACGCAGTAGCCAAGCACAGTAACGAGCGCCTAAGCCAGCAGAAGGCTTTGGAATATGGAGGTGCAATTTTGGGTGCCGTTATTCAAGGACAAAGCCAGCAAACTCAAAACCTAGCAGCTCAAGTGTTTGGTCTTGGTGCCAACTATGGCGTCATGCTTCCTTTCTCACGCAAGCACGAGACCGAAGCCGACAACATCGGTCTTGTACTCATGACTATGGCTGGATACAATCCCGACTGTGCAATGACATTCTGGCAGAAAATGAGTTCCAACAGTGGCAACAATAAGCTAGAATTCTTAAGCACCCACCCAAGTGATGCCACTCGCATCGCCAACCTGCAAAAGCAGATTCCTATGGTAAAGCAACAGTATGGTGCTTACATAAAACCAGCTACAACAACCACTACAAGTACTACAAAGACCACAACCACCAAGAAGTCTACGTCTAAGAAGTCAAGCAAGAAGAAATAACCTATTGTGGTCTCAACATCAACAAGTGTGCCCAAGCAACACCTTGAGCACACTTGTTTGCTAATCAATAACATCCCTACGCCATCATCATGAAAAAATCACTATTACTTGTCATAATATTGACATTAACTGCCACCACGGCAATCGCCAAAGGACTCAAGGGCAAGGTCATTTATGTGAATCCTGGTCATGGAGGCTGGACTGTCAACGACCGTCCACACGCCACCATCAACTATGAGGAGATGGACACAATGAGCTTTTTTGAGTCAAAAACATGCCTATGGAAAGCTTTAGAGCTGCGCGACCGACTCAAGAATGCCGGAGCTAAGGTTATCATGTCAAGAACCACTAACGGATGGGTGTCGGAAGGCGACAAGAACATCACTAACAACGACCGCTATGAGACCTATGATGATGGCACTGGACAGCAACAGCTAATCACCCTTTTCAAAATTGCCAGCCAAGTTGACTCACTAAATCCTGATTATTTCATCGCTCTACACAGCAATGCAACAGGCGGTGGCGATGGCAAGAAGGTCAACTATTTGCTCTATATGTATCGCGGGGAGACAGGAAACGATTATGCCAAGGGCAGCATCGACCGTGCAAGGGTGGCATTCCCCTATGCCTACGACAACCCTCTCACAGTGTGGACCTCGCCCGACACAAGCCGATATATCGCCGGCGACCTCACCTGGATGGGCGGCACCCCACCGGGCACCCCCAACGCACTAGGCTACACAGGGTGGCTAGCAGTTCTCAAGCACAAAGTGCCCAGCTTCCTTGTTGAGGGATCGTTCCATAGCTATCAGCCCGAGCGCCAGCGACTCATGAACCGCGACTACTGCCGCATGGAGGGAATTCGCCACTTCCGTGGCATCAATGCTTGGTTTGGTGGCAAACCCGAGAAGTGCGGTTATATCGCTGGCACCATCAAGAGTGCCGACGAAACTATCAACAACCCACTCTACAACTACAAGGAGGGAACCGACGACCAATGGCTACCCATCAACGGCGCTATCGTCTATCTTCTCGACAATCACAATGTGCGCATCCGCCACTATCGTGTCGACAACGAGTACAATGGTTTCTTTGGTTTCTTCTACCTAAAGCCAGGCAAGTACACGCTTATCTATGATGCTCCTGGCTACGAGACACGCACCGAGCAGGTTGAGGTGAAACGCGACCACACCACCTACTGCAAGCCCCGTCTGCACCGCTACAATTATAACGTTAGATGAAATCACACAAAAAGAAAATATTGCTGCGCTCTATCATCGCTATCATCCTAGCTGTGGTGATAGCCTTGATTGCTGCATCATTCTACTTTATAAACTATGCATTAGGCCCTTACAAGCGTTCGCACAACGAGGCAATGGAGCGATTCTACAAGCGTGAACCGGCAACCCTCAAAGCATGGGTCGACTCGCTTGAACGATGCCACGCCTTGCTCGACACAGCAATAACCATCGACGGTAGGGGCAAAATGGCAGCAATATACTTGCAGGCCTCTCGGCCCACCAATCGCGTGGCGCTACTGCTTCATGGCTACAACGACCGCGCCGAGTCGATGCTGCACATAGCTCACATCTACAACCACGACATGGGTTTCAACGTGCTGCTACCCTATTTCTACGCTCATGGTGAGAGTGAGGGGGATCACATCGACATGGGATGGCTCGACCGTTTTGACATGATTCGTTGGATTGAAGTTGCCAATAACATGTTCCATGGCGACTCCACCTCAACGCAAGTGGTGGTGCACGGCATCTCGATGGGAGGCTTTACCACCATGTGCATCAGCGGCGAGAAGTGCCCTCCATGCGTCAAGTGCTTCGTCGAAGATTGTGGTTACACAAGTGTGTGGGATGAGTTTGCCGGCGAGATGCGAAACGAGTTCAATCTTCCAGCATTCCCTTTAATGCACACCACCAGCCTTCTGTGCAAGATACGCTACGGATGGACATTTGGCGAAGCATCGGCTATCGACCAACTCAAAAAATCGACCCTGCCCATGCTTTTCATCCACGGCGATGCCGACACCTTTGTCCCCTATGCTATGCTCGACCGCCTTTTTAATGCCAAGACCAAAGGCTACAAGGAGAAGTACATTGCTCACGGTACCGAGCATGCCCGCTCCTACACCGACCACCCCGAGGAATATACCCAACGTGTAGTATCATTCGTTAGCCGTTTCATAAAATAAACCATGAAGAACCTTATCGTAATAGTCGGTCCAACAGGGGTGGGAAAAACAGCGGCGGCCATCGCGGTTGCTCAGCACTTGGGTTGCCACATCATCAATGCCGACTCGCGACAAGTTTTCCGAGGCATCCCAATAGGCACAGCAGCTCCCACTCCACAAGAACAAGCACTTGTTCCACACCATTTTGTCCAATTCAAGGAACTTGATGAATATTATAGCGTAGCCCAATTTGAGACCGATGTCATGGCACTATTGCCATCACTGTGGCAACAAGGCGACTATGCGGTCATGAGCGGTGGCTCAATGATGTATGTCGACGCTGTGTGCAAGGGCATCGATTACATCCCCGACATCAGTAACGAAGTGCGTGCTGCTGTCAAGAAACAATGGCAGGAGAATGGGTTGGAGCCACTACTAGCCGAACTTAAGCGCCTTGACCCCATTTATTATGCCCAAGTCGACAAGCTCAATCCCGTGCGCGTAATCCATGCTGTCGAGATATGCCGCCAGGCAGGCGTTCCCTACTCCTCGTTACGCACTGGCAAGGCCAAGCAACGCCCATTCAACATCATCAAGGTGGGTCTCATCATCGACCGCCCTGCCCTCTTCGACCGCATCAACCGCCGAGTCGACGCCATGATTGAGCAAGGCCTGGAGCAAGAAGCACGCAGCGTTTATCACCTGCGACACCTAAACTCTCTCAACACAGTGGGTTACAAGGAGATGTTTGCCTACTTCGACGGTACTATGGACCGAACCACCGCCATCGAGCGCATCAAGAAAAACACCCGAGTCTATGCCAAGAAACAACTGCGTTGGCTACAACGCGACACCGCCATCTCGTGGTGCACTCCCGACGAATGCCTAAAAACCCTAACCAATCAACTTTAATTCTAATTACTCATAATTAGGCCGTTACTTCAATTTAATTATTATGCATTTTAATAAAACGACCCAAATTGACTCGCTTTTTAGCATTTTTTAAATGCAGTATATTAGCTTAAAGTGCGTTTATTATGATGTGAGGCAAGTTATTCAGTCTTCCATTTACCCGAAATGGTTGTGTTTTGGTAAAGGTTGATGTAATTTGGCGCACAAATGTTGTGTTTTTTTTCACTTTATTTGTGATTTACAATAAATCTGCTTACTTTTGTAACGGAAATAAAAGAATGAGAAAGAAACATACATTTTATTATTAATTCATTAAAATAGTACTATTATGAAGAAATTTATGAGTCTTTTCATGAGCGCAGTTCTGCTCATTTCTTTCAGTGGTTGTAATTCATTGAGCAAGACTTTGCAAGGCGGTCTTATCGGTGGCGGCGGCGGTGCAGCTGTTGGTGCTGGTATTGGCGCATTGATTGGCAAGGGCAAGGGTGCTGCTATTGGTGGCGCTATTGGCGCTGTTGCTGGTGGTGTTGCTGGTACTCTCATTGGCAAGCACATGCAGAAGAAAGCCGACGAGCTCGCTGCTATCCAGGGTGCTTCGGTTTCTACTGTTACCGACAACAATGGCTACACTGGTATCCAGGTTACATTTGACGAGGGTATCCTCTTCGACACTGGCAAGTATGCTCTCAAGACCCCAGCTAAGAACGCTTTGAGTCGTTTCGCTACTTCGCTCATCAACGATCCTAACACCAACGTTCAAATCTTTGGTCACACCGACAACACTGGCTCGCGTGCTACTAACGAGAAACTCTCGCTCAACCGCGCAAATGCAGTAAAGAACTATCTCATGAACAGTGGTGTTTCGGGCAACCGCATGGAGACCCAAGGTCTTGCTTACGACTATCCAGTTGCTAGCAACGACACTCCCGAAGGTCGCGCTCAGAACCGTCGCGTAGAGGTTTATATCACCGCCGACGAAACTATGATTCAGCAAGCTGAAGCTGGTACTCTCAAATAATTGACGAGTAACAACATTTAGATTCGCTTAAAATACGGTCGGCAACCTAATAAGGCGGCCGACCGTGGTTTTTTAAAATTATAGCCATGAGAATAAAACAAGCTCTTCTAGCACTACTACTCACCCTGGCGGCAGCAACTGCATGCGCCCAAGATTTCACGAGCCTCGACACGCTTAAGTTCTATGACGCACTGCGCTTCCGCATGATTAACAAGGGATGGGACAACACGTTCACCCCCTATACTCGCATTCCAGCGACACTCAAAGACAGCGTGCGCGAGACGTTGTGGGACCGCGCCAAGAATTCAGCGGGAATAGGCATCCGCTTCGCCACTAACAGCCACTGCGTGGCAGTGCGATACAACCTCATGAGCAATTTCCACATGGCTCACATGGCCGACACTGGCATCAAGGGCACCGACCTTTATATCCTTGACGAAAAAGGGGTGTGGCGTTTCGTGAACTGTAATCGTCCTTACCGCGACTACAATTACAAAGGTGAAGGACCTCGCAAAGATTCTATCCAAAGCAAGGTATACATCGATAAGCTCGACGGACAGTGGCATGAATATATGATTTATCTGCCACTTTACGACGGCATCAACTGGTTGGAGATTGGCGTGGAGCCAAGTGCCGAAATCACACAACCCAAGGTTAATAGTCCACGCAAGGAAAAGAAGTTTGTTTTTTACGGCACCAGCATCTTGCATGGTGGATGCGCCTCACGCACTGGAATGGTGGCAACGAGCATCTTGCAGCGCGACCTTGACGTGGAGTGTGTCAACATTGGCGTGAGCGGCGAAGGAAAGATGGACAGCTGCATGGCGCGCGCCATGGCGGCGATTCCGCACGTCGATGCCTACATCCTTGACCCCATCCCCAACTGCACCAAACTAATGTGCGACACAGTAACCTATGGCTTCGTGAAGATTCTGCGCGATTTGCGCCCCGAAGTGCCTATCTTCATGGTCGAAGGGCAAGAGTACAGCTACGAGCGTTTCAGTGGCTTCTACAGCAAATATCTTCCCGAGAAGAACTATGAGTTCCACAAGAACTACCTGAAACTCAAGGCCGAGAATCCTCGCAATCTCTACTACATTGACCGCGAGAACCTCTATGGTCCCGACTGCGAAGGCTCGGTCGACGGCATCCACCTCACCGACCTAGGCTTCTACTACTATGCTCAAAAGCTCAAACCCTATCTTGAGGCAATCCTCAATGGTACCCCAGTTCCCTTCCAAGACAAAGTGAATAAGTAAGTAATAAGCAAGACGCTTGCGACATTTATAAACAACACCCTAACTGTTATGAAACGATTATCATTAATTATTATCATGGCTATGGCCCTCGCGGTCATAGCTCAGGCTCAGATGCCTGCCACCGTGCAGCGTCAGTTGCCCACCGTGATTGAGCAGTTTAACCACGAGAAACCATTTCTCAATCACGCCTACTGGTATGTTCTCACCGATGTCGACAGCGATGGATTCAACGAGTTTGCCATTGCCGACTTTGAGAAGCAGTTTACAAGCACCTTCAAGATAAACGGTGAGAAACTTGAGCGCATCAGAACCATCCCCAGCGGCAACGTCAACTGGCAACCCTTGTTCTACATCTACAGCACCGAGGGTCGCAACGCCAACCTTGATGTCACCCTCAAGCATCGCCCATTGTTCCTCAATAAGATTCAAATCGCCAAAAACCGTTTCACTACCGACAACGCTACTTGGCTCACTGAGGGCGTGGACGTGGGCAAGATGAAACGCACTTACAACCGCATCATCTTCAAGCCTCACATTGGCAATGCCAAATTCGTGAGCGAGAAAGCCACTGGCAAAAACGGACTTTTCACTTTTGCTCTGACCGACGCTGCTATGACTAAAAAGATGTTCCGTGGCTACAGCGACTATCAGGCCACACCGTTTATCGTGCCACAGGCGTGGCTAAAAGACCACGATGTGCTCAACTACACCCGTTGGCTGAATGGCGAGAAAGAAAAGTCAGCCTCACGCGATGAGCTGGACATCATTAACCACTTCTTTGAAGGCCGCAAGGTCAAAGCCACTAAATGGATCGCCAGCTGCCCCACCAACGAGCGGGAATTCTATATGGTTCTCTTTGAACCTAAAGACAATATTGGTCTAATGTCAATGGTCTGCATGGCTGAGGGAGCAGTGGTTTCGACTCACAATGAATGGTATAAGCTCTCTAATGACAATACAATCACTGATGTTGGCGAGGAATACAGCAAGGAGCTATTCTTTCACGCCCCACAGATTATGGCAATGGTGGCTACGCCCGAAGGCTTGGAACTCTATGTTCGTTGGAACTCACTTGAGGGAATGCACTACTCCATTTGGAGAGAGATAGACTCACAATGGATTCAAATCCAAGACGACTACCAATACTTGCAAGCCTATTAACATTTCGTGCGGAGTGCAGGATTGGAAATCATTAACGGGCTTCTCAACTATGAACTATAAACTGTAAACTATAAACTAATAAAATGTTACACAACGAAATCAACAAACACATCGCTGCTGCGATGAAGAACCGTGACGCCGACCGCCTCTATGTGCTCAAGATGATAAAAGCAAAGTTTCTTGAGTTCCAAACTAGCAAAGGCTACAACGAGGCCGATTTCAACGATGCCAAAGAAATCTCCATCATTCAAAAGATGGAGAAATCGTGGAAAGAAGAGGCCGAGCTCTTTAATCAGGCCGGACGCGACACTAGCGAGCTCAAGAACCGCCTTGCCATTCTCCAGGAATTCTTGCCTAAGGAGCCCGAACTCGGCGACATTGTTGCAATGATTAAAGATTCGGGAATTGAGCCACAGATGAAAAATATGCGAGCTATCCTCACACACGTCCAGGCACAATGCCCCGCTGCCAACGGCAAACTCGTGAGCGAAGCACTAAAACAACTGCAATGATAACCTCATGGTGTGAAATATAGTATTCTAAATGCTAAATAAAGAGAATATCACACTACACACTCTTGACAATGGGTTGCGCATGGTACATGTCATGCGCAACTCACCTGTGGCATGGTGCGGGCTGGCGGTAAATGCCGGCAGCCGTGACGAGATTGATGGACACTACGGTTTAGCCCACTTTGTGGAACACACTATCTTTAAAGGAACTAAGCGGCGCTCTTCAACACGCATTAACAACCGCATGGAACAGGTGGGAGGTGAACTCAATGCCTATACCACCAAGGAGAGCACTATGCTCTATTGCATCTTCCCAGGAGAGCATATTGAGAGAGCTATCGAACTCATTGCCGACTTAGTGGAAAACTCTATCTTTCCTGAGCATGAACTTGCCACCGAGCTTGAAGTGGTGCTCGAGGAGGTGGCCAGCTACCGCGACACACCAAGCGAGGCAGTATACGATGACTTTGAGGACATGCTACTAGCAGGCAGTCAATTAGGGCACAATATTTTGGGTGAGGAAAGACAATTGAGACTTTTAACTGCAGGTCATTGTCTCGACTGGCTCAAAAGGCTCTACGTACCAAGCAACATGGTGTTCTTTTCACTTGGAAACACATCTCCTGACAAGGTTTTCAAACTTGCCGAAAAATATTTTGGGATTCTGTCTCACCACAAGAAAGGTGGCAAACGAAAAGCCCCAAGCCTTGTCACTCCACAGCGCAAGATTATGGAACTTGGGCTACACCAGTCTCACACCATTGTGGGAGCAAGAGTGCCGGGAATGTATGACAATGACCGATTTGCCATGTCTCTGCTCAACAACATCCTGGGAGGACCAGGCATGAATTCACTGCTCAACGTGAGCCTGCGTGAGAAACGCGGGCTAGTCTACACTGTGGAATCATCAATGGTATCATTCACCGACTGTGGAATGATACAAATCTATCTTGGATGCGACCATGAGAAGCTCAAGAAGGCTCTAAAGCTTATCGAGAATACTATTGATTCATTAGCTCAAACACCCATGAGCGAGCGACGTCTTGATAGCTACAAGCGTCAATACTGCGGTCAAATGCTTATTGCCAGTGATAGTGCCGAAGTGGCAGCCATGGCGGCTGGAAGAGGTCTTCTCTACTACAACTCTGTTAGCACTCTGCAAGAAAATATTGATTGTATTCTTAGCGTAACACCTTCTCAACTACAACAAGCCGCACAGCAAATCACAATTGATCGCTGCTCTATCCTCACGTTTAAATAATTGAGCTTGGCTTAAATCCAATTTTGACACTTGCCTACAAGCAGTGCATGATAAGAATAAGGACACAAAATTCTTGTTCTGATTATCAATCCTCTTTTCGCTTCGAGTAAGAAAAAACTATCTTATGATAACAAGAAAGTGGAAACTATTCACTATCTTTGTACTCTCAAATGATTATTAACAACTTAAATATACAGTAAAAATGGCTAACGAAAACAAGAAACAGAATCAAATTCAAATTGAAGTTCCTAACGACGAAATGCAAGGACGTTATGCTAACCTTGCCGTTATCTCTCACTCACCCAACGACTTTGTCTTGGATATGATATTTGTAGCCCCCAACACTCCCAAGGCTCGCGTTCAGGCACGTGTGATCATGACCCCTGAGAACGCTAAACAGCTGCTCTACGCACTGAAGGAGAACGTTGACAAGTATGAGGCGCACTTTGGTGAGATAAAGCCACGCCAGGTCAATAATCAAAACAATGGCATTATGGACTTCCCACTGCCTAAGGGACAGGCCTAATTTTTAGCATAAATGCACTCATTCTAGAATATCTGGTCAATCTGGAGATTTCAGAAACACAAAGCAATTAAACGATTCTTTAATGAAACATCAACTTTTTATATACAACACATTAACAAGGCGCAAAGAACTTTTCAAACCTTTACAAGAGCCCAATGTGGGCATGTATGTGTGCGGTCCCACAGTCTATGGTGATCCACATTTAGGACATGCACGCCCATCAATTACCTTCGACGTGCTGTTCCGTTACCTGAAGCATCTTGGTTACAAGGTGCGCTATGTGCGCAACATCACCGATGTGGGGCATCTTGAACATGACGCCGACGCTGGCGAAGACAAGATTGCAAAGAAGGCACGTCTTGAGCAGCTCGAACCCATGGAGGTAGCTCAGTACTACACCAACCGCTACCATGCAGCCATGCAAGCGCTTAACGTATTGCCACCCAGCATCGAGCCACACGCCACTGGCCACATTATTGAGCAAGAGGAACTAGTGAAAGAAATCCTCGCCAACGGCTACGCCTACGAGAGCAACGGCAGTGTATATTTCGACGTAGAGAAATATAACAAAGACCACCATTACGGTGTGCTCAGTGGCCGCAACCTTGAAGATGTGATCAACAACAGCCGCGAACTAGACGGCGTGGGCGAGAAACGCAACCAGGCCGACTTCGCACTATGGAAGAAAGCTCAGCCCGAGCACATCATGCGATGGCCATCACCATGGAGCGATGGTTTTCCTGGCTGGCACTGCGAGTGCACCGCCATGGGTCGCAAATATCTGGGCTCACACTTCGACATCCATGGTGGTGGAATGGACCTCGTGTTCCCACACCATGAGTGTGAGATTGCTCAAGCTGTAGCAAGCCAAGGTGATGATATGGTGCACTACTGGATGCACAACAACATGATTACCATCAACGGTCAGAAGATGGGAAAATCACTAGGCAACTTCATCACACTGGAAGAGTTCTTCACCGGAAACCACAAGATGCTTGAACAGGCCTACACTCCCATGACAATTCGCTTCTTTATTCTTCAGGCGCACTACCGCGGCACAGTCGACTTCTCAAACGACGCCCTGAAAGCCGCCGAGAAAGCCTATGAGCGAATAATGGACGGATGGCATCGCCTGAACGAACTCAAGGCCGCCAACGCCTCGAGCATCACTATCGACGACTATGCAACACGCTGTGCCGAGGCAATGAACGACGACCTCAACACCGCACAAGTTATTGCCACTCTCTTCGATGCATGCAAGGTGATAAATCAAGTGAACGACGGCAACGCAACGCTCTCGCAAGACGATATCGACGCGCTCAAAGCAACGTTCCAAACCTATCTATTTGACGTGCTGGGCGTAAGAGACGACGCATCTGGTGGCGACAGCGTTAATTTGGAGCCTTACCGCAAGGCCGTTGATTTGCTACTCGAGATGCGCAAGGCTGCTAAAGCTAATAAGGATTGGGCGACAAGCGACCTTATTCGCGACCGCCTTAACGAAGCTGGCTTTGACGTTAAAGACACCAAAGATGGCTTCGAGTGGAAAGTGCGATAAATTCAGTAGAGAGCAAAGAGAAAAGAGGAGAGAGATTACCGGCTTCCACCGGAAATCAAAGAACTCTATACTCTTAACTGTGAACTATAAACTATGAGCTAATGGTGAGTATCATCATACCAGTCTACAACGTGCAAGATTACCTTGCACGTTGTGTTGGCTCGGTCTTAACTCAAACATATACCGACCTTGAAATAATTCTTGTTGATGACGGTAGCATTGACATCAGTGGAGACATTTGCGACGAATATGCCCTACATGATGCAAGAGTAAGGGTGATACACAAGGAAAATGGAGGACTGAGCGATGCACGCAACGCAGGCCTAGATGTGGCACGAGGCAACTATGTCGCCTTTATCGATGCCGACGATTATGTGCATCCAAGTTTTGTGGAGCTGCTTTTAAAGACCATTAATGAAACAGGTGCACAAATTGCAGTTTCGACGTGGCAAGAACTCAAAGATGGAGACAAGCCTCGTAAAGTGAAAACTAAGCGGCCTCGTTGCACCATCCTCACACAGGAAGAAGCAATTAGCAGCATCTTTTACCAGAAAAAGCTCAACCACTCGGCATGTAGTCGCATTTTTGAAACACAACTTTTTAACAACCTTAGATTTCCCGAAGGGATGCTATATGAGGACCTTGCCATCATCTACCCTCTTCTTTGCAAGGTTGAAAAGGTGGCATTAATCAACACTCCCATGTATTACTACATGCATCGACAAGGAAGTATTATAACTACTATGTCGCTCAGGCGTACTCATGTGTTAGACCACATTGAACGAATCGAAGAACAAGTGACCGATGAAGCCCCACAATATCTGCCGGCAGTGCGAAGCAGACACCTAAGCGCATGTTTCAATATGCTACGGCTTATGCCAGTTGACGATCCCAAGTGGCAAGCAACTAAAGAACGTTGTTGGGACTATATAAAAAATATGCGTTTTTTATGCATAAAAGACTCCAAGGTGCGCCTAAAAAATAAAATAGCCTGTCTCCTGTCTTATTTTGGAGTTGACTTTTTAATAAAGATTATTAATAATAATAGGGTTTAAGGTTAAATAATCTCTCACAAACGTTAAAAAATCTTTTGACAAGCCGTTTTATCTATAAAATTTGCCTGTTTGTATATATTCTCTTGCAATAACTATAATTATAATATATTTTTGCAACATAATTCATAGGCATAAAGGTAAAATTGTTTTAGGCTTGTTTATTTTTATACATTTGTTGTATTTTTATACATTTGTTGTTTGTCCATGAAAAACACTTTTTTTGGGTTTAGTAAATTTTAGGCTTCAAGAAAAACTTGAAATTATCAAGGCGGAGACGATGATGTCCCCGCCTTGATAACTTTTATATGGATTGTTTCTATTTACCGAATTTCACTTTCAGCTTCTCAATCATATCCTGGGTCATGGTGTCGAGGTCATACTCTGGTTCCCAATCCCACTCTACGCGAGCACAAGTGTCATCAAGTCTGTTGGGCCAAGAGTCGGCAATGCCTTGGCGCAATGGGTCATTCTCATATTCCATCTCAAAGCTAGGAATATACTTCTTGATGCAGTTGTAGATGATTTCAGGATCAAAGCTCATGGATGCAATGTTGAATGAGTTGCGATGAACCAATCGCTCAGGATCGGCTTCCATGATTTCAATAGCTGCACGCAATGCGTCGGGCATATACATCATGTCCATGAATGTTCCAGCCTTGATGGGGCATTTGAACTTCTCGCCTTTTACAGCGCTGTAGTAAATGTCGACTGCATAGTCGGTGGTACCGCCACCCGGAGGTGTAACATAAGAGATCAGGCCAGGGAAACGTACCGAACGGGTGTCAACGCCAAAGCGGGTGAAATAGTAGTTGCTAAGCAACTCGCCACTAACCTTGGTGACGCCATACATTGTGCGTGGCTGCTGGATGGTGTCTTGAGGAGTACCGTCCTTGGGAGCGTTGGGACCAAAGGAGCCAATAGAGCTTGGAGTGAACACTGCGCACTTGCACTCACGAGCAACTTCGAGGGTATTCATAAGGCCACCAATACCAATCTTCCATGCCAGCAATGGCTTGCTTTCGGCGACAGCCGAGAGCAACGCTGCAAGATTGTAGATTGTGTCGATGTTATATTTCTTCACAGCATCGGCAATCTGCTGTGCATTGGTAATGTCGACAACCTCTTTAGGTCCCGACTCAGCAAGCTCGCCTTTAGGTTCTGCGCCTGGAATATATCCGGCTACTACAGCATCGTTGCCATAAATGCTTCTTAGCTTCATGGTGAGTTCAGAGCCAATCTGCCCTGTTGACCCAATTACTAAAACGTTCTTCATATTGCAATAAAAATAGTTGTTTTAAAGTTTAGCAGTGCAAAATTAATCACTAACAATCAAAAATAATAAAATTTCGGCAAAAAAATTGTTCTATGTCGCATTTTTTTTAGAACTTTGTGGGTATCGAAGAGCTAAAGACCAAAATAACATAACAAAAACAACTATTTAATCTTACAAAACACTAACTATGTACGGCAAATTTCAAGAACACCTTAGCAATGAGCTGGCAGCTATCAGAGAGGCTGGCTTGTACAAAGAAGAAAGACTAATCACCACTGCTCAGAAAGCAGCTATCAAAGTGAAACCTGAGACCGATGTTCTCAACTTCTGCGCTAACAATTACCTTGGACTTAGCGACAACAGCCGCTTGATTAATGCAGCTCAAGAGATGATGGCAAAACGCGGATTCGGAATGTCGAGCGTACGTTTCATATGCGGCACTCAGGACATTCACAAAGAGCTTGAGGCAGCTATCAGCGACTATTTCCACACCGAGGACACAATCCTTTACGGATCATGCTTCGACGCCAATGGCGGTCTCTTTGAGGCCCTTCTTGGCCCAGAAGATGCAATCATCAGCGACGCCTTGAACCACGCCTCAATTATCGACGGCGTGCGTCTGTGCAAGGCTAAACGCTATCGCTATGCCAATGCCAACATGGAAGAGCTTGAGGAGTGCCTCAAGCAGGCTCAGGAGCAACGCTTCCGCATCATCGCCACCGATGGTGTGTTCTCGATGGACGGCAATGTAGCTCCAGTTGACAAGATTGTTGAGCTCGCCGAGAAATATGACGCAATGGTAATGGTTGACGAGTCTCACTCAGCAGGTGTAGTTGGTCCTACCGGTCACGGTGTAGCCGAGCAGTTTAACCTCTATGGCAAGATTGACGTGTTTACTGGCACACTTGGCAAAGCCTTTGGCGGTGCTATGGGTGGCTTCACAACAGGTCGCAAGGAGATTATCGCTATGCTTCGTCAGCGTTCTCGCCCCTATCTGTTCTCTAACTCAGTTGCTCCCGTTATCGTGGGCGCCAGCCTTGAGATGTTCAAGATGCTCAAGGAGAGCAATGAGATTCACGACAAACTCATCGACAATGTCAATTACTTCCGCGACAAGATGATGGCTGCAGGTTTCGATATCAAGCCAACACAGAGTGCCATTTGCGCCGTAATGCTTTATGACGCTAAACTGTCACAAGATTTCGCTGCAGCAATGCAGGAAGAGGGCATTTACGTTACTGGCTTCTACTATCCAGTAGTTCCCAAGGGCGAAGCACGCATCCGCGTACAGCTCTCAGCTGGTCACGAGCGCGAGCATCTCGACAAGGCCATCGACGCCTTCATCAAGGTGGGCAAGAAACTTGGCGTAATTAAATAACAAGGCATCGCCATTTTTCTAGGCGTAAAACCTCTCAAGCAGTATTTTCGGCTTGAGAGGTTTCTTTCTTTAGTTAAATCACTGAACGACTAGACAGAATTGGATTGTTAATAACTTTTTTGACAAAAAACTTTTCTATAATCAAAAAAGCATTATTTTTGTAAAAAATATTGCCTTATCGCAATTAACTTGATTTATATAGAAATATATAAATTATACCAAATCAAAACGTAAAATCACCCGAGGCGTGCCTTGGGTGGTTTTATATTTTCCATAGTCCTTTTTAACTATTATATACAAAAAAGAGAGCCCGGGGATTTCTCCTCGAGCTCTCCATTAGGGGGCGATTACCTACTCTCCCACTTTCGCAGTACCATCGGCGTGGTGAGGCTTAACTTCTCTGTTCGGAATGGGAAGAGGTGGGACCCTCACGCT
>CADAZN010000018.1 GCA_902792435.1 uncultured Bacteroidales bacterium | reverse complement strand
TTGGGCACGCATTCAATAAGTCGGTTCATGTTGTTTTTTAGGTTGTTTTATTGTTAATTGTTTTTGATTTTTCTAGATGGACTAGAGGCTCTAGAAGTTCTAGATAAACTAGATTGTGCCTTGTTAGTAGGCTCTTCCAGTAGCTGCTAGCAGGGTGTTGTGCATGAGCGAGACGATGGTCATGGGACCTACGCCACCGGGCACGGGGGTGATGTAGCTGCACTTGGGAGCCACGTGCTCAAAGTCCACGTCGCCACACAAGCGCCATCCGCGCTCGCGAGTTGGGTCCTCAACACGGGTAGTGCCCACGTCAATTACCACGGCGCCTTCCTTAACCATGTCTTCCTTCACAAACTCAGGGCTGCCAAGGGCTGCAATCAGGATGTCGGCCTGGAGGCACATCTCCTTGATGTTTGGAGTGGCGCTGTGGCACACTGTCACGGTGCAGTTGCCTGGTGTGGCCTTCTGCATGAGCATGTTGGCGATGGGCTTGCCCACGATGTTGCTGCGACCCAGCACCACGCAGTGCTTGCCGCGTGTCTCAATGCCGTAACGCTCAAGCAGCATCACGATTCCCGATGGGGTAGCAGGCTTGAAACATGGCAGACCAATTGTCATGCGGCCCACATTCACAGGGTGGAAGCCGTCGACGTCCTTGCGATAATCGATAGCCTCGATTACAGCCTCCTCATCGATGTGCTTGGGCAATGGCAGTTGCACGATAAAGCCATCAACGCCCTTATCTTCATTTAGTTCTTTAATCTTTGCAATGAGTTCTTCTTGAGTTACTGTTTCGTCCATGCGGATGAGTGACGACTCAAAGCCACACTGCTCGCAAGCTTTGGTCTTCGATGCCATATAGCTCTCGCTGCCACCGTCGTGGCCCACGAGCACACCCACCAGATTAGGACGACGGCCTCCTGCGGCCACTATCTCTTTAACTTCGGCTGCGATTTCCTCTTTGATTTCGGCCGATATTTTCTTTCCGTCTATTATCTGCATATAGTTGTTTTATAATTAATGTGCAAAATTAGTCAAAATTCAGATATCAGCTATAATATATATATACTTTTAACGCATTTTTAAGGTTATGAGAAAAGCATAAGCGCCTCGTGAACCACGAGACGCTCCTTGTTATAATGAATTATTCATTGTTTTAGTCGTCAAGGCTGGTCTGGAGAAAGACATCGTAGATGAGTGCACCTGCCGAATTCTCCATGGGTGGTATGTCGAAGTTGAAATTGGTGTTGTTGAGTTGGCACGCCACAGCTCCTTTAGGTGCATTGGTTTCAGCGCTGAGCACCATGGCAATGTAGCCGTTTTTTATATCAAAGTATCTACTTGGAGGTGTCTCTGATGGATAGGCGGTATAGGATGCCGTCTGGCTTGCGCCAAGCTGATAGGTTTTGATGGGATAGCCTGAATAATAGAACTTGTTGCCTTCGAGAATAAAATCACCTGGATTAACTAAAGTTCCACTGGAATTGTAGTTATATCCACTCATGCTTAACCCATTTTGACTCACTGCGCCAGTGTAGAGCTGCAGTCCTGCTGATGCTGTGTATTTCAGGAACACATTCTTTCCAAATGACCAGTAATAAGTATTATAATTACTGTCTTGTTCATAGAATCCAAAAGCATCAACATATACAACCCCATCCTTGACAAACAATCGGTTGAACAAATAGCGAGACCATGGGTAAAGCGAGAAACTATTGCTGGTTGTGAGTTTGGCAAGATAACCGGTAGCATCGCCGAGATAAATATAAGGAACTGAGAGTATTTCATCATATACTCCAAAGTTGGAATTAGTACCCACATAATAGAGGTTGCCGCTGTCGTCGGTGGCGAGGTCATTGATGATGAGACCAGCATCGGTTCTCAACAGAGTCTTGTTCTTATAGACATTGGTGCTCACCCAGTTGTCGCAGTTATCGGTATTATTATCCCTAAAGGCCGAAGTGTAGTACACATTGTTGTTTTTGTCGACCCACATGTGAGGAATACCGGCTATGTAGCGGGTGGTACCAGATTTCGGAAACACGCAATATTTTTTTGAAGCACCGGTAAGGCCGTCTTTATAGGTATTGAGGTATCCGCCACCGTGAACACCCGTTCCCTTGAGGATAACAGCAGTGCCCGAGGCATATTCTGTATAGGAATTTGACACGTCTTTGCGCATCATCACAAAGGCAGTGCTGCCATGCACAATCACTTCGTTGGCACTGGTGTAGCTTGCTCGTCCGCTCAAATACATGCTCTTGTCTTCCCAGTTTCGCCACAAGATGGGCTTGTTGTCGGCTGTCTTGCCAGCGGTCCACACGGTGGGAGCGACCTTGACATTGTAGGTATAAACAGTGTTGATATTGTCCTTTGTCTTGAACTTGATGGTGAGAGTGGTGGTGCCCACTTTGTGTGCAACGACACTCACTTGGTCGTTGCTGTAGTTGACGTCGATGATGCCAGAGTTGGAAGAAGTAACGCTAGTCATGGTGCCTTGCGAGTCGGAAGTATTTCCATTGTGGGGGCGGAAGATGATGTTGGTGCCCACGTTTATGTTGACCTGCTGAGCACTGGTGCTTGATGCATTGAGCCTGTAGGACTGGCGATCGTCGTAGTTGTAATATTGCATATAGAGATCACGGTTCCAGGCATTTTGCCGTGGCGAGTATATGCTGCTCAGGTAACACCCTTGCTTGAGCTCGTCCTGGGTGTAGTTCCAGAAGTAGGCATACCCATTGCCAGTGGTGTTGTAGTAGAGCGTTAGCCAGTTGTCAAGGCGAGTTCCTTTTTGCCACACGCCATAGGCATGGCCACGGTGCTGGCTGTCGATGTCAATAACTGGTGCGCGGTGGCTTGTCTCAAAAACGCCATAGGAATAGAATGGCAGCCACGTAATCTTGGTGAGAGCATCGAGGTGTGTCACACTCTCGTAGAAGTAGTCACCCTCGTAGGCTGCATTCACATCAATTCTCGACACAAAATGGTAAAGGATGATGTCGTTTATTTTGATATAGAACTTGCCGTTTTTTGGGATTACCGTGTAGTTGGCGGCACGGTTCACACATGCCACATCGCCAGTGAGGGGGATGTAGTCATAGTAGGAATTTGACAGATCGGCGTGTTGCACATAGGCTGCACACAGCGTGCCGCCAATTGTCTTGAAACCTTGCTTGTTGCTGCCGTTCACATCCTGCAGCACCCACTTGCCGCCGGTGCGCACCATGGCATATACGTTCTGGCAAGCACTAGAACTGCTATAGTCGGGGTCAACAGCAATGAAGATAACGTCGCCCTCGGCCCACTGGTGCAGATTCTCGCCCGAGGTGGAGCCCGAGTTGGGCGCAAACTCGCTCATAGTTATCACAGAGCCTCCCGTGGAGCCACCACTACTACCGAGAAGTACGTCATAAACCTTTGTGATGTCGGCGGCAGTGATGATGTTGTCGCCGGTCTGGTCGCCATTGACTACGTTAGAGTAGTTATTGTTGAGCAAAACATCGTATAGCGCGGTGACGTCGGCAGCTGTTACTGAGCCATCGCCGTTGACATCACCCATTAATATGCCCTCATCAATTACATAATCGCTGGTGGTGATTGCCATGGCACTGAATGAAATCAATGTCATTAAAAAGACGCAAATAAATGAAGTAATCTTTTTCATAATTATGAAGGTTTAGTTAGTGTTCAGAATTTTAGGTTACAAATATAATAAATAATTAATAAACAAGCAAGAAGAACTTTCTTAACATTAATTTTGTAAATAAATTACTATGATTTGCGCCAAAATTGCTAATTTCGCACTTGAATTATTTCTAAGGCTTGTGAAGGGTCTTAATCCTTAAAAGAGTAAATGACATGAAACCTATAACTAATATTTTATTGATAATCACACTCGTGTGCTATGTGTTCTTGCCATTGTTTGAGATTTCATTGGTTGGAAGTATGTCAGGATTGCAGTTCACAGCAAGCATAGCAAACCTGGGGGTGTGGTACACCTTATTTTCACTCACACCATTCATCACTATTTTTCTTGCCATAGCATTCAACTGTTTGAAAAACAGATACTGGGGAATTCTTGTGGCTCTGCTCATTTGTGGTGTGCTTTACTATTTGTTTTATATGACATCGATGTTCCATGGTTTTTCTCTCGTGCATGAACCAGAGGTTACCGACAACGTCAAGATAAGTGAGGGTATGCCTATCATTGGAGTGGGTATTGGATATAAACTGAGTTTAATATTCACTATTTTTGCCTTTTTTTCGGCCTTGATTTCGCTCATGCCGTTCAAGTTCAACAAGAAGCTTGAGGAGACAATCGACAGCCACATTGGAAAGGGCTTTGAGTCGGGCAAGAAACACATTTCAAAAGTTAGCCAAGGAATCCATGACGAACTTCACAAAAGGGGAAAGAATAAGAATGAACGAGGTGCAAAGATTGAGAATGGGGAATCAGTCGCCTCGGTGGAATCACTGGAATCACTGGAATCAGTGGAATCAGTGGAATCAGTGGAATCAGTGGAATCACCTGACTCACCTGACTCACCTGACTCACCTGACTCACCTGACTCACCTGGTGAGGAATAGCTAAACAACTAATAAACAATAAGTAAAAGAGCTCTCGTGCGTAATGATACACGAGTGCAAATATAGTGTTGGTTGCTGAAAAGGAACAACATTAGAAAAACACGAGATGCACGAATGGTTGAGATGGAACTTGATACCGTAGCAAGTGGAGCTAATAGGTTTTATTTCAGGCCTTTCATGAGTTTTGTGTCGCCTACAATCCACACAATGTCACCCTCTTGAAATACCAAGTCGGGGGTGGGGGACAGGAAGTTGTCTTCTCCTCGTTCAACCGACACAATCATCGACTTGTAGTCTTCACGAAGGCTGGTGTCGCCTAAGCGTTTACCAATTAGTGGCGATTTCTCACTTAGTGCAAAGTGTGTAAACTTCACTTCACCGCTAGTTTCGGTTGGTGGAGTAGATGATGACTCAAGAATAGGCAGCATGGCCTGGATTTGTTCGTCGGTTCCAATCACACCAATTTGGTCTCCTGGGAAGATGCGCATGTTGCCAGTGGGAATGGTGTAGCGCACCGAGTTTCTAAGAATTGCTACCACGTTGATGCCGTATTTGCGACGCAAGTCAGCGTTTTTAAGCCTTTCTCCTACAAAGGGGCAGTCGTGCCCCACTGTCATGTAGGCCAAGTGCATGTCGCTCACCAGGTTGTTCTCCTTGCCAGTGCGGCGGTTCTCACGCTCGTTTACATTGCTCAAGAAACGTTTCTCAACGTTTTCAAGTTGCTTGCGTGCCATCGGGGCTAGAAGCAGCACTAGTGCGATAATATAGATAAGTGAGATAATTATTGTCGTGAGGCTGGAATAAAACCCAAAGAGCAGCGAGTTGATGAAAGCTAAGGTGAGCATTCCTCCCACCAGCAGCATTACCACGCGTGGCATAACCACTAGGCCATTGGCTTGAGCATTCATGAGAATTCTGCGCTCTTTGCGGTCGAAGCTTGGCGTGATGATGGCATAGAAGAATGGCGAGAGAGCAAGCAACGATCCAACAACCGAGATAAGCACGGCTAGATTGTGACTCATCACATTCTCTAGCATGCTAACAACAATGGGAATCAGGTAGGAGCGAAGCAGGAAAATGCATGCCACAATCACTGCCGAGTATAACACCAATCGAATGGCGTGTCGCTTAACGATTTTCACCCAGATGTTGCGATGTGATTCCTTGACATCGGCACTAGCGGTTTTACTATATCCCTCAAGGAGTGTGCTCAATTTCTTGGGAATGTGTTTCTCAACAAAGTTGTAGCAGGGTATAGAGCTCTTGATGAAGAATGGGGTGGTGAATGTGGTTATAACACTCACTGTTACTATGATGGGGTAGATGCTCTCGTCGAGCACGCCAAGAGTGGTTCCCAGTGTGGCGATGATGAATGAGAACTCTCCAATCTGAGTCAAGCTGAAACCGCTTTCCATGGCAATCTTCAGTGGTTGGCCAGTGGCAAGCATTCCTGTAGTTCCAAATATTATCATTCCCACAATCACTACTACCGACAATAGCGTTATAGTGCCGGCATACTGCACAATGACGTTGGGGTCGACCATCATACCAACCGAGATAAAGAACACTGCTCCAAACAAGTCTTTCACGGGGTTGACGATGCGCTCAATGCGCTCGGCTTCGGGGGTGCCGGCAAGTATCGAGCCCATGACAAATGCGCCCAGGGCCAGCGAAAATCCGCTCTCCACCGAGAATATCGCCATCAAGAAACACAGGCCCATGGCAATGATGAGCATCATCTCATCGCTGATAACCTTGCGGAACTTGCGGAAGATAGTTGGGATAAGGAATACTCCCACTACAAACCATATTATCAGGAAGAATGACAATTGCAGAATGCTCTTTACCATCTCCCCACCCGACACAGTTTTGTTGATAGCGATGGATGATAGAATCACCATCATCACCACAGCAAAAAGGTCTTCGACAATGAGCACTGCAAACACTCCAGGCACAAAGCGCTTGTGACGAAGATTTAGGTCGGTCAGGGCTTTGAGAATGATGGTGGTTGATGACATCGATAACATTGCTCCAAGGAAGATGCTGTTGACCGATGAAAAGCCCATACTCTTACCCATGATGAATCCTGTGCCCATCATTCCCAAGACAATAATCAAAGCAGTGGAAATTGCCGAGCCACCGGCATTGATGAGTTTCTTGAAACTAAACTCTAATCCTAGCGAGAACAATAGCACAATGATACCTATTTGAGCCCAGAACTCGATGTTGGCCTCATTGCCTACCGATGGCAGCAGTGAGAAATGTGGGCTAGCGATGAAGCCTGCTACAATATAGCCAAGCACCACAGGCTGCTTCAGTAACTTGAAGATTATTGTTGCTGCAGCTCCCAGAGTTAATATCAGCGCTAGGTCGTATATTAGGGTTTGTATTTGTACTTCATCCATGGTGATGTGTGGTTCTATAATGCTTTTGCAAAGTTACAGATAAAATCTCATTTACCATTAAATGTGTGATTTTTTTTGTTGTTGTGAAGTAAAAAGAAAAGAATAATCATGGTTATGTTTTAAAATAAAAAAGATGCGCCCCGATTTCTCGGAGCGCAGTCTCTATTGTTGAGGTTCAAAAGTTGAACGCTTAGACCCGATTATTATTTGCGTTTGCCACCTTTTTTGGCTGCCTTCTTTGTAGCTTTCTTGGCAGCTGGCTTAGCTTCTTTAGCGGGAGCTGGAGCCTCTTTGGTAACAGTAGCTGCAGTAGTTGCAGCATCTGTTGGGTTCATAGTAACCTCAATGCAGTTACCGCTCTTCACGAGAGTTTCTTTGACAAACTTGCTAACATCGGCAGCTGTAACTTTGTTAACAGCCTCTTTGTAGCCATTCTGGGTGTCGATGTTGAACGAGTTGTACATGTTCAGCACGCTGATCCAATGGCCATTGCTCTTAGTGTTAGTGTCATAGTCCTTGATCATTTTCTCTTTAATCTTCTGGAGAGCGTCGGCCTCGATTTGACCATTGGCGATGTCGCTGAGCGATTCACGCATAATCTTGACAACGAGGTCTTTCTTCTCGGGCTTCATGTTGACATAGGTGAGAGCCTGAATGAAAGGCTTGTCGCCCTTGATAGTCATTCCTGCACTTCCATGAGGTGAGTAGGCAGCGCCCTCATCCTCACGAACCTTCTTGAGAAGGATAACATCAAGCACTTGACCAGCGATGTCGGCCTTGATGTCGTTCTCCATAGTGTAAGGAGCGTCGTAGCTGTGCCACATCACAAATGAAGTGGACTGAGGTGTCTCCATAGCACGTGAGAACTCGTTCTTGACGTCACCAGTGACAAGTTTAGCGCCTTCCTTGAAGTTCTCCTTCACGCCAGGTTGTGATGGCAGCGAAGCGATGTATTGCTCGATGAGAGGCTTGATAGTTGCCTCGTCGAAGCTACCCACGAAGTAGAATGTGAAGTCGGCAGCGTTGGCAGTGCGCTCCTTAGCAATCTCAACAATGCGGTCGAGGTTCACGTCCTTGAGGTTCTCAACGTTGAAAGGCATCTGGCGCCAGTCATGGTTGTAGGTTGTTGTTTTGATACTGTCGCTCAAAGCTGCCTCGGGCATGCTGCTCTTGTTCTTGAGCTGAGTCTCAAGGAACGACATGATAGTTCCAGCTGCCTTCTCGTCCTTTTTGAGGGCGGTGAAGTAGAGGTAGTTGAGTTGGAACAGGGTCTCAAGGTCCTTCTTGGTTGAATTACCATTGAGGCGCTCGTAGTTTTCAGAAAGAGAGATGTCAACGTTGGCGTTCTTGCCAGCAAGAGCCTTCTCAAGCTCATTGTTGGTGAAGTTGCCAAGACCGCAAGTTTGAGTGAAGATGTCAAACATTTGACAGTTAGCCCAGTCCTTTGGACCATAGAGTGTGTTACCACCCCTGGACTCGGCAAAGTAACGAATCTCGTCATCCTTGAAGTTGGTTGACTTAAGGATAACCTTAGCACCGTTGCTCAGAGTGAGAGTTTTGAAGCCTAAAGTGGTGTTCTCAGTCTCGCTGACAATCTTGCCAGGAGTGGGCATCTCGGTGATGAGGGGCTCGTCCTTAACATTGTCAACATAGGCCTCAAGTTTGGCAGCCTGTGCTTCGTCGATCGACTTCTTAATTTCGTCGGCAGTGATAAGGGTTACGCCTTCCTTGTCGGGGTTGAAGTTCATGACAACCAAGTTCTTGTCGTCGTTAGGCATCATTTGAGCAAAGGTCTGGTTGATTGCATCAACTGGGATGTTAGGAGCAATCATGTTCATCATCTGATATTTCCACTCGATAGAGGGATAAGGCTCATTGTTCAGATAGTTGGCGCAATACTCACGACCAAAGTGATCATTGTTGATTTGGTTGCGGTTGTTGTATTGCTTCTCAAGTCCACTAGTATATTCGTCTTTCACGCGAATGTACTCTGTTGCAGTGAAGCCGTGTTGCGCTGCGCGCAGGGCCTCCTCGGTAACGACTTTGATTGCCTCGGTTGATTTACCCTCTTTGGGGAGTACAATAAGGGTGAAAGCGTCTTTTGTCTTAGCGAAGATGTAGTTGCCATACATAGCACCAGCCTGAATGTAAGGACAATCGGGCTCAAGAGCTTTCTCTTCAAGGCGCTTGTTGAGCATGTCACAAGACATGTCGATGATATATTTCATAACGAGATAGGTCATGTCGCCCTTGATCTCATTTGGCATTGGGTCGGTCTTGTACATAATTTGGATAAGGTTGTACTGTTGCTCCTTATCCTTGTCGATTACGAAGATGGGCTGTTCGTTGTCGGGAACTTCCACTTCAACTACCTTAGCTGCATCGGCTGCAGGTGCAGGAATTGAACCAAACATCTCCTTGATTTTAGCCTCGGTGCGGTCAACATCGATGTCACCAACCACTACGATAGCCTGGTTGTCGGGACGATACCACTTGTGGTAGTAGTTGCGAATCTCATCATACTTGAAGTTGTCGATAACGCTCATCAAGCCGATAGGCATGCGCAGACCGTACTTCGAGTTGGGATAGAGGGTCTCAAGGTTGCGCTCAAACATGCGCTGGCTTGCGCTTGAGCGAACACGCCACTCCTCGTGAATGACGCCACGCTCCTTGTCAATCTCGTCACCCTCGAGAAGCAGGCCGTTAGACCAGTCCTTCAAGATGAGCAAGCAGGAGTCGATAGCGCTCACGCGAGTGCTAGGCACGTCGTTGATGTTGTAAACTGTTTGGTCTACACTGGTGTAGGCATTAAGGTCACGACCAAACTCCACGCCAAGTGAGCGGGTGTAGTCGATAACGCCGTTGCCAGGATAGTGCTCAGTGCCGTTGAAGGCCATGTGCTCGAGGAAGTGAGCGAGACCACGCTGGCTCTCATCCTCTTGCAATGAACCCACATTCTGAGCGATGTAGAAGTTTACACGGTGCTCGGGCCAGTTGTTCTGCTTGATGTAGTAAGTCAAGCCGTTAGCCAATTTGCCTGTGCGCACCGATGGGTCGTTCTCGATAGGTGGCATCTGTTGCGCCATTGAGCCAAGTGCTACCAGCATCATGGCTACTGCAAAGATTTTTCTCAATTTCATAGTTTTGAAATAGTTGAATAGAATGTTAATGTATAAGTATTTTTTATGTTCCGGTGTTTTAAACCTACAAAAGTAGTGATTAATTGTTAAAATAAGAGAGTTTATATTATTATTAATTGTTAATTTGTTGTATTTGCTTGATTTGAGTCATCTTTTTTGTCCTCAAGAAGTCTTTCCATTAAGATTATGTCACTCTTAACCTCGCCTTGCATCAAGTAGCTCTCACGGTTGGCTTTTACCGTGTCGAGCATGTGCTGGGCAGTGGCGCGGTCACCATCCAGGATTAGTGTTTTTGCCATCAGTGTGCGTTGCTTGGTTGACATCACTCGCGCATGCTTGGTGATGTAATTCATCAGCGGCTTGTCGTTGCTGAGAATTTGAGCCATCTCCTTATTATTTGTAGCGAGGTTGGTAAAAAGCATTTCGCTCTCAGCTTCAATGCGCAGCAGTGGCAGCAACTCGTATTGGTGTTGGTTTAGTAACTCTTTGAATAGGCTATGAGCTTGTTCAACATCACCCTGGTCTAGCACTCTGGAGATTCGCATTATTTCCACGTTTGACTGAAGTGGGTCACTGTAGTCAATTTCACCACCCAAGTCAAACAACTCGTCGGGCATCTGCGACAGGCGGGTGCCGTTTTGTAGCTTCTCGTTAATGATTAGTTGTGATTGGAAGCCCTTAACCGACTGCTTGTTGCGCTTGAGGTACATCAAGTTGTAACCATCGTTGGAAACACCGCTAAGTTTCAACGGAATTCCGTTAAGCAGAGCAAATATGTAGCCTACGAAAACCGTTGTGACAAGGAAACAGTTTATAAAAGAGTGCATATTGTCGCAGTAAATGAGCAATAGCAGTGACACGGTGGCACACAACAGGTTCATCAGCACACCGCCTGCATTGTAAAGCGCTGTGGGAAGTTTGTCGGCAGTGACACCAGCAGGGGGCGACATCAAGCATTGTCCAGAAACGCCAGCAAGTTTGAATAGCTTGAAGCGTAGTTTGCCGTTTGCGTCCTTGATGAGGGTGAAAGAACCAACGCGGAATGACACAAAACGGTATCCTGTGAGAAGTCCACACACCAGGTGCCCTGCTTCATGAAGGATAATCTGCAAATAGGCACCCAAAAACAATGCCACAAGCAGCAAGACCATCTCAACGATTTTGCTCGTGGTATTGATCTCGCTGCTGTAGATGTTGTTTATCAACGAGCTAAGGGCAATTCCCAATGCTGCCCCTATGGCAAGCGATATCAGGATGGATAATACCTTTTTCATATCAGTCTTCTTGGGTAACCTGGTTAATCTGCTCAATGATTTGGTTGTTGGTTTTCTGCATCTTGCGGAAGATGAGCCAGGCTATAAGAAATCCTATTAGGCAACCTATTATCAGTGCGGTTACCATGATAGTCACAACAAGGTTGTGGCTTGGCTCATTGCAGCCAATCACATTGAGTTTCATTACAATCTCAATAATAAACCACACTAGCCATATTGTCAAAAATATCGATCCAGCAATGAACCATGAGGTGCGTTGTTTTTTCATCTTTATCAGTCGTTGGCTTGTTTCTACAAGATCACCGCTCAGCATTTGGCCTTTGGGAATGCGGTTTATGATAAAGTCACCAGTAGTGTCGGCAATGAGTCCAATTGCGAGGAATGCAAAGAGCCACCACGATAGTCCTTCGCTAGCATGAAACGAAGCCATGATGATAAGAATAATGGGGACAAGGATAATCTCTGCCCAAATAAACTTCTTGATCCATGACATTTTGTTGCCCATGGTATTGCGCACGAGTTGCTCGTTGATAATTTGCTGTTTGTCGAGTTGGCTCTTGAAGATGCTCATTTGTTCTCGCATCTGCTCAAGCTCAGTCATGTTATTATTGTTAGTTTCCATATTTTCTGATTAATTAGTTGTGTTGTCATTCATTTGTTTAAGTTGCTCGCGTATTCTCACCAGTCTAACGCCAACAGCCTTGGTTGTAATACCCACAATGGCGGCGATGTCGTCATAGCTCATGTTCTCGAGCCACAGCAGGACAATGGCGCGGTCAAATGGCTGAAGTCGGCTGATGCGCTTGTGCAAGAGTTTGGTTTGACGCGATTCGGCGTTGTTATCATCTAGGAAATCGCGGTCGATAGACAGTGGCACAGTGTCAACACGGCGTTTCTTCTTGCGCTCGCTTGTAATACATGTGTTAAGAGCTATGCGCCACACCCATGTGCCAATGCCGCTTCGCTCCTCAAACGTGTCAAGACCATTCCACAAGTTGATGAGAGTTTCCTGAAACAGGTCCTCCACCTCGTCATGTTCCTGTGAGAACATGTAGCACACTGAGTAGATAGTGCTCTTGTGGTCGTGCAAGATTTTTTTAAAATTTGCCTCTGTTTTTTCCATTTTCTTTTTTGTTACATCTGTTAGACGCAGTAAAGGTACAAAAACTACATTATTTTCTTCATTTTTATAAAAAATATTCTCACAATGACCTGTTTGGTCTTTATTGTCAATAAAAACCAAGTAATCTTAGGGTTGTTAATGGCACGTTTTCTTAATGCTCGCCAATCACTCTGTCGGGATGCTTGTTAATGAAGTCTTTCCATGATTTGGCTCCCGTGGCGGCAAAGGGCTTTTTACTCTCGTAATAATGGCACAATGCTGCTGCCAGTGCATCGGTGGCATCGAGCAATCGGGGCATGTCGTCGGAGTCGATATTGAGTTGGCGTTGAAGCATCATAGCCACCTGCTCCTTGCTGGCGGCTCCGTTGCCGGTGATTGCCATCTTGATTTTGCGAGGCTCATACTCAGCAATGGGCACCTGACGACCTAATGCGGCTGCCATGGCAACACCTTGGGCACGGCCAAGTTTGAGCATTGATTGGACGTTTTTTCCATAGAACGGGGCCTCAATTGCCATCTCATCGGGTAGGAACTCTTCAACAAGGCTAAGCACACGGTCATAGATGCGTCGCAACCGCATGTAATGGTCTTCTATCTTGCTGAGCTGAATCACGCCCATAGCGATGAGCGAGGGCTTATTGTCCTTAATCCCTAGCAAGCCATAGCCCATCACATTGGTGCCTGGGTCAATACCTATTATTATCTTGTCGAAGTCCTTGTTGTCCATTGCTATAAGTCGATATTTTCCATAAAAGTGGTGAAACCGGCCACTTTGTTGCCAAAATGCTTGGTCAGCTGTTCGTGAAGGTGCTTGCCCACCTCCTGGTTCCATCGTTGCAACGTGGAAAGAGATGGTGCCTTGAGTTGCAGCGCAAAGCAGGCGCCGCCCTCGTTGTGGCCCATCAAGCGCATGAGACAAGGCTCCTCGACCATGCCGCTTTTCACAGCTTGCGGCACATAATACTCACGCATCCAGTCTAGGAATTCACCGCTCACGTCGCAATCTACATGATATGTAGTATTATAGATTATCATCAGTGCAAAATTAATGAAAAAAACTGAATTGCCCAAATGCTTGAAGCGCGCATCACAGGGCGTTGCTGGAATAGATTTTGGTGATGCCATCAAGGAAGGCTTCTTTCTCGTAGTGGCAAAAGTCGCCCGTGCTGGCAATGTCGCCAGTCTCGTAGAATCCTCGGGCGCGGCAGGCTCCTCCGCATATGTAGCGGATAACGCAATCACGGCATTTCTCAATGTTGTCAACGTCAAGGCTTGCACAGCGTTTCAAGGCTTCGCTGTTGCGATAAATGTCGACAATGCTGTGCTCATGCACATTGCCGGCTAAGAACTGTTCCATGTGCAATAGTTGGCAGGGATAAACATCTCCTGTGGCCGAGATGCTGATTTCGTTATCGCCAATGGCGCACTTGCGGTTTTTTAACTGCTTCGACATGTCGAGCGACGACTCGCAATAACTCAGTGGCTCCACTCCAAATGCTTGTGATAAAGCTTGATAGTATTGCTCACCTGTTATCGACAACTCGTCATTGGCAAGGTCTGACACTGGAAAAAGCGGAGCAAAATTGAGCCTTGAGCCAAATCTTTTTGCCATAGGCTCCACTTGGTCGATATTGAGTCGAGTGACTGTCATTGAGAGTGTGAAGTTCACCTCATGCTTCTCTAGCAGGTCAACCGCACGCATCACTGCGTCATAGTTGTCGCCTCGTGTGAGCATGTGGCTCTCGCGGGTGGGGCCGTCGATGCTCAGTGTCACAAGGTCGAAATTCTGCTTTATGAAATCAATGTTTTTTTCATTTATCAATAAGCCATTTGAAAGCAGGAACAGTGTGCAGCCCCTTGATTTTATGTGTTGGGCTATGGGCTGCCACAGCGGGTTGAGCAATGGCTCACCGCCTGTGATAGTGAATGTGATATCATTAGAGATGCCACACAGTTCGTCAATAATGCTTTCATATTGTGTGAGAGATAGGCGCCCATGCTTGCCCTCTACCCGCTCGGCAGCATAGCAATACTTGCAATGCAGGTTGCAGCTGCTTGAGAGCGATAGATGCACGCTGTGAAGGCTGGTGTCGCGATAATGCTCCTGAGGCTTGATGTTGCCCATTACACCCGATTTTAGCACATAGTCGCAGAATGCACTCAACTGGCCACGTTTATCCTCGCCTAGAGCATCGACACATGTGTTTATAATGTCGTCGACACTATTGGTGCCATCAAAAAGCGACATAACCATATTGCCCAGGTCGTTAGTGACTATCCAGGCAGGAAGTTGAGGGTTAATAAAGATATACTTGCCGTTGCGCTCTATAACTTGGACATCGGCTGGCAAGCAGTGTGGGATGGGGCTCATTGTCCGCTGCAGTTGTAAGATGAACCGCACTTGCCGCCACCACCAGCACATTCATAGGAGGCACCGCACTTGCCTTGGCCGCCAGCGCCCTGGCCGGCGCAGCTGTAGCTACTGCCGCACTTGCCACCTCCACCGGCACATTCGTATGAGCCTCCACATTTGCCTTGGCCGCCAGCACCTTGGCCAGCGCAGCTGTAGCTGCTGCCACATTTGCCGCCACCACCCGAGCACTCATAGGACCCGCCGCACTTGCTGCTACCATAGCTGTTGCCTTGGCCACTGCCTTGTCCTGAGCAGCTATAGGAGGAACCACACTTGCCTCCACCGCCCGAGCATTCGTAGGATGCTCCGCACTTTCCTTGGCCGCTAGCGCCTTGTCCTGAGCAGCTATATGACGAGCCACATTTGCCGCCTCCACCCGAGCATTCGTAGGAAGCGCCGCATTTGCCGCTGCCATTGGCACCTTGCCCTGAGCAGCTGTAAGATGAGCCACACTTGCCACTGCCTCCAGTGCAGGTATAAGATGAAGAGCAAGCTCCTAATCCCGATGGGGTTGCATTTGCCTCAAAACCTTCTTTTGCTCCAAAGAATAGCGATGGCGACACCACTCCAGCTGCTACTAGAGCTGCAAGTCGCTTTATGAAATCTCGGCGTGACTGATTGTCTTTCATAATTATTCAAACCTTTTTATTTAGTAGATAGTGCAAAAATAATAGAATTTTACTATTTTTGCAAGAAATAAATATAAAAACTATGAAAACGAAGATTTTAGCTGTTGTGGCGATGATGATGAGTGCTTTGGTTGCCATGGCTCAGTTGCCAGCTCAAGCACCATCTCAACCAACTCAAAAAGTGAGCTCAGGCAGCTTGGAGTTTTATCCCGACTTTAAGTCTCAGTATATAACAAGCCGCAATGTAACAGTGTGGCTGCCCGATGGTTACACCATGGGCGAGCCTTGCGATGTGCTATATATGCACGACGGGCAGATGCTCTTTGATGCCACAACCACCTGGAACAAGCAAGAATGGCAGGTTGATGAAGTGATGGGACGCCTCATCGCCGAGGGCAAGGTGAGACGATGCATCGTGGTGGGCATCGACAATACCAGTAATCGCCTCAACGATTATTTCCCGACTCGTTGCTATGAGAAGGTGCCTGAAAATCAGCGCAAAGGCGTTGATGTTAGTGTATACAAGGGTGATGAATATCTACGTTTCCTAGTTGAAGAAGTTAAACCTTTTATCGATAACCATTACAAACCTCTTACCTCGCGCGAACACACCTTCGTGATGGGTTCAAGCATGGGTGGACTTATATCGCTCTATGCCTTGTGCAACTATCCTGAGGTGTTTGGTGGCGCAGTTTGTATGTCGACCCACTTGTCAATGAACTTCTTTGATCCCAAGTTCAAGAGCGAATATTGGTCGGAGGGACTTCGCGAGTATGTGAAGGAACATCTGCCTAAGGCCAATAGTTGCTTGCTATATTTTGACGGCGGAACAGTTGAACTCGATGATACTTACCGCCCTTATCAAAACAAGTTGAATGCAGTAATAAGCGGCTTGGGGTGGGATAGTGCTCACTTCGTTTATTACCTCTATGAGGGACACAAACACATGGAAACGTTCTGGGCCGAGCGCCTCGATGTGCCATTTATGTTCCTCTTGAAGAAATAGAACAATGCGTTATTTCTTGAAGTTATCTTATCAGGGGGCGGCTTATCATGGGTGGCAGATTCAGCCGCATGATGTGAGCGTGCAAGAGACCATAGAGAAGGCGCTTGCTATGGTGCTGCGACGCGACACGCCCATAACTGGCGCTGGGCGCACCGATGCTGGTGTGAATGCCACCACAATGTATGCCCATTTCGACACTGAGCAGCCCGTGGCTGATGTGAACTCGCTAATGCGTAGCCTCAACGGCATCTTGCCTCAGGATATCGCTATTTACAAGGTGATACCTGTGCATGATGATGCCCATGCTCGATTTGATGCCACTAGTCGCACCTATCATTATCTGGCTCACACAGGCAAGTCGCCTTTGTTGCGCGCCACTAGTTGGCAATGTAATCCCAAACTTGATTTTGAGCTGATGAACAAGGCGGCAAAGCGATTGCTTGATTATGAGGATTTCACATCATTCAGCAAACTCCACACCGATGTGAAGACCAACAATTGTCACATCACCGAAGCGCATTGGCAACGCTGCCAGAGCATCGACACCAATGTGGAGCAGTGGGTGTTTACCATCACTGCCGACCGTTTCCTGCGCAACATGGTGCGCGCTATCGTGGGCACGCTCGTTGACGTGGGGATGCACAAAATCTCGGTAGAAGACTTCTGCCGCATTATCGAGAAAAAAGACCGCTGCGCAGCCGGCACCTCAATGCCCGCCCATGCATTGTATCTGTATAACGTTACTTATCCCTATATTTAGAGTTCGCTGGTGACTACTTCTACAATAGCCATTTCTTGATTAATTGGATGCGTTGCGCTAAAGGACCGGCGATTAGGTAAGCCAGTGGAACTGTAATTGACATTACGATGACATACTCCATGAAAGGTCCATAGTCAGCAAGTTTAATGCCAGTGAAATGCCTTAATATACGCTCGCCATAATCGATAACCACAAAATGGATGAAGAAAATGCATATGCTCATGTTGCGCAACATTATTGACCACGATGGTAACTGCTTCACTTGCAAGTTAAGCATGAAAGCGCACAGGAGAATAACAAAGCATGATGTCGATATATAGCTCACCAGGTCGCCAGGCACGGCACATATCGCCACAAACGCTGCAAGCGATATCCATAGTCCCCACTCGGCGTTGACTTTTTTCAGCTTGCTGGCAACCCATGGAATAAACCAAACGCACGCTTCTATGTAGAATAGGAATTTGAAGCACAAGTAGTTGGTGTCGAAAATGCCTATCTTGATGCAAGCGCCGAGATAATCATCAATAATACCTTCGGCAGCAAGGTTATAATAGGTTTGGACAATTAATGTGAGCAGGAAAGGAATTATCTTGCCTAAGTAGCGATGGAGTAGATAGATTATAGCGCTGCCATAAATGAGCGACATAATGAAAAATCCTCCACGACAACCACCATAGAGCATTAGTTTGGGTACAATATAAGTGAGCCACTTGTTGGGGTTTTGCTCAATGAACTGATGTAACCAAAACGGCAACAAGACTATTGACCATGCTATTATCAGCACCAATAGTCGTCCAATATAATGTCGTAGCTGCTTTCTTGATTTTTCCTTATCGTGCCATTGAAAACGACTCCAGAAGAGCAAGGACGAGATGGTGATAAACATAGGTAAAATCATTTCTCTTACATGTACCAGCCAATCTCCGTATTTAACTGTATCGTTTACAAGCAGGTGGAAAATAGGAACCAACATGCAACAAATGAACTTGAATATGTCGAAATATTTATAATAGCGTTTCATTGGGTAGTTATTAATGCAACCATCGGTCGATTCAATAATGTGTTATAGCTTGGTGCGATGGAAACTATTGTTGTCGTCATTAGAGCGTGAATTATATCTCAGTCGTTAGTTACAGCATGCAAAAGTAATGCTTTTTCTATAATAGTGCAATTGTTTGTTGAGAGAATGTTGTGAATGTTCTTTTTTGTTGACATTGAGTTGCTCGTGAGTCTCTTAATTATTATATTTATATACAATAGGATGTGATACTAATAAAAACGATAAAAATTGGGGTTACATATAAATTGCAACCCCAATTGTTGATTCCTAAGCGCGTGCGCTTAGCATTTTAAAAAACACTTACGAATTCAATCTTCCTTGATTTCCCAGCCGAGGGCCGAAGCGCCAAGCACGGCGGCGTCGCTCTCTTTGAGCTCGCTGATGAGAATCTTCACCTTGCCCTTGAAAACCTTCATGATGTTCTTGTCGAAGGCTTCGCGAATTGGGTTCATGATGTAGTCGCCACTCTTGGTCAAGCCGCCAAAGATAACGAATGCCTCTGGGCTCGAGAAGGTAACGAAGTCGGCAAGTGCTTCACCCAGTATTGTTCCAGTGTAATTGAAGATGTCGAGTGCCAGCTTGTCGCCCTTGACAGCGCAGTCATACACGTCCTTAGATGTGATGTTCTCGATGTCGTATTCCCTAAGCAGAGACTTGTCGTCGCGAATCTCAAGGAACTCACGTGCTGTGCGTGCCACACCTGTTGCCGAGCAATAAGCCTCGAGGCAGCCAGTGCGTCCACAGCCGCACACGCGACCATTGTTGCGCTTCATAATTACGTGACCAAGCTCACCTGCAAAACCGTCGTGGCCATACACCATTTGTCCGTTAACCACGATGCCGCTACCAACACCAGTGCCCAAGGTGATCATGATGAAATCCTTGAGGCCACGTGCTGCGCCATAGGTCATCTCGCCGATGGCTGCTGCGTTGGCGTCGTTGGTGATAAGGCAAGGAATGCCAAACTTCTTGCTGATGAGGTCGGCAAGGGGTATTGGAGTGGGCCAAGGCAGGTTAACACCGTCTTCTATCACGCCAGTGAAGTAGTTGGCGTTAGGGGCGCCAATACCGATGCCGTTGATTTTACCTTCGGCATCATTAGCTGCTATAATACGGCTGATTTCGGTGTAGAGCTCGTCGATATAGTCTTCAATCTTCGAGTGCTTACCAGTCTTGATGGAGCTGCTGGCGATAACTGTGCCGCGCGCGTCCACGATTCCAAAAGCGGTGTTGGTGCCGCCCATGTCGATACCAATTACATAGGGTTTCATAATGTTTCTAGATTTAACGTGTTAATGTTTTTATGTTTTGTTTTTTATTTTGCACAAAGTTAGTGATTTTGTATGAAAAAACGGCATTTTATGCACGTTTTTTTAGAAGTTCACCTGCAAGCGCACATTGAACTGTCGGCGGGTGAGGTAGTTGGGCACGGCATACTGGATGCGGTTCACGTCGGTTACCCAATAGTAGCTGCTCACGTTGCTGATGTCAAGCAGGTTGAACACGTCAAGCCCGAGCCAAATGCTCTTGAAATGGCTGAAGAAGCCAGAGGCTGGTTTGTGACCTTCGCCTAAGAGCAAATAAGAAACGCCAACGTCAACACGCTTGTAGGCTGGCTGACGGAAGTATCCCTCGTCGCGTGTGCGCAGTGGGGCTGTAGTAGGAAGTCCATCGCTTATGATGCCCTTGAGGCTGAACTTGATGCGTGGGAACTTGGGGAAGTAGTCGGTGAAGAAAATTGCCACGCTATATCGCTGGTCGGTTGGTAGTGGCACTTTCACGCCATTGAGCTCCTCCTGAGTTTTCATCAGCGAGAAGCTTATCCATGAGTCGGTTCCCTCAACAAACTGTCCAAAGATTTTGAAGTCGATACCGGCGATGTAGCCTTTTGACGAGTTCACGCCGCTATAGTTCATCTTCAAGTTGTCGACCTCATATGGAATCATGTTGCTCAGATTCTTGTAGTAAATCTCGGACGTGAGCTTGAATGGGCGGTTTAGAGCTCGGAATGAGTAGTCGCCGCCTAGAATCACATGGATGCTTCGTTGCGACTTGATGTCACGGTTAAGCGTGATTATCGCGTTTCCGTTTTCATCAATTGACTGAATGCGATATTCCTTGTAGAATGGTGCCTGGTAGTAGAGACCTCCTGCCAATCGCAATGCGAAGCGATTGTTTCGCTCAGGCACGTAGCCAATGCTGAAACGAGGAGAGATGAGCGATTCCTTGTTGAAATCCCAATAGCTGTAGCGCACGCCCACGTTGAAGGTGAATGCACCAGCCCCAGTGTAGGCACGATAAGTGTCTTGAACGAATGCCGAGATGCGGTTGGTGCTCAGGTCATTCTTAGAACTCATGTTGTAGATAACATTCACCTCGTCGGGAATGTGAGGCAACGAGTAACCTGCCGAGTCACGCCACTGCCACTCGCGTGAACGCTCGTAGAACACATCGTGGCGCAGCTGTATGCCGTAGCTGATATTATTCTTGTTGAGACCAATATTTCCCTTGATAGATGCGCTGTAAACGTTTATTTTCAAGCGGTTGCGTGCGTGCTCGTGATATTTGCCTACACCCAGCTCACCTCCTACACTTCCCTCACCGCTAGTTCCAGCTTGGTCGAGCCAGTACTCGCCGTGGATGTCATAGGCTACCAGCTCATCGGTTCGGTAAGCCGAGCCAGTGAGCGTGAGGTCGGTGCCCTTGTCGTTAAACTTGTAGTTAAACTGCAAAGCTCCGAAGTAGGTGTGGAATTTATCTTTCTCCTGTCCGTCGAAATAGACGAGGAATGATTTTGCGTTAGTCGAAGTACCAAAGCTCGTCTCGCGGTTGGCGGGGGTGAATCGGTAGTCGTTGAGCGACACATTGCCAAGCAGCGACACCTTGAATTTCTTGCTAGGCTTGAAAACAATGTGAGTTTGATAGTCGAAGAACTGTGGGTCATACTCTCCTTTCGATTCCAGTGAGCCAAGCATCGACGAGTTGCGTTTGTAGCGCACGCCATGCATTTGCGAGAACTTGCTAGTGCTATGGCCCAGAGTTAGTGTGCCACCTTGCAGGCTGGCGCTGATGCTGCCCTCAAAGGATTGTGGCTCCTTGTAGGTGATATCGAGCACACTCGACATCTTGTCGCTATACTCAGCATTGAATCCACCAGTCGAGAAGTTTACCTTTTGCACCATGTCACCATTGATGATACTCAATCCCTCCTGTTGGCCATTGGTAATCAACTGTGGGCGGTAAACCTCAATACCGTTAATGTAGACACTATTCTCGTCATAGGTGCCACCTCGCACCATGTACTGGGCACTCATCTCATTCTTGCTGCTCACACCAGCCTGCGTCGTAATCACGTTTTCAACGGTATTACCGCTGGCGCTTGGAGTCATCTTGGCCACTTCAATGTCGATGTCCTGCATGGTGTTGGTCTGCTTTTTGTATTCAGTTACTTGAATCTCTTGCAGTTCAACACTCTTTTTGTAGAGCTTGGGGCTAAGGACAACAGGACTTACTGGTTTTATTAGGCGGCGTTTCACTTCGCTGTAGCCCATGCACGAGAACACAACCTCGATAGTGTCTTTCTCGGGTACCGAAATTTCATATCTTCCGTTCAGGTCGGTGTTCACACCCAGCATGGTGCCACTGATGCGCACAGCAGCAAACTCAACCGGTTGGTCTTGTTCGTCGACCACCGTGCCACTTATCTTAATCTGTCCTTGCATCGCCATTGATGTGGCCACCAGCGCAACCAGCAACATGGCTATCTTGATAGTTATATTTCTCATTATTTATTATAACGAGAAAAAGAGTGTAATAGTATTTAAGTATAAAAAAAGTGGACTCGAGGTGAGCCCACTTTTAGATTGATTATGGCAGTAGATTACTTAATGATAACCTTCTTGCCATTGTTGATGTAGATACCAGGAACACTTGGCATGCCGTTGAACTTCTGGCCAGCCATATTGTACCATGTGTTGTCGACCTTAACATCGGAGTTCAGAGTCTCGATTCCTGTAGCTTGATTTTCGATAATCAGGGTCATGTCCTCCATGTTAACAGTGAGCTTGTACTCGCCTTCGGGAACCATAAATGCATGGCCGTTGTTGAATGTGAGTTGCAGAGGCTGTCCATCCATTTCGGGGAAGAACTGGAAGTCGCCGTTAGGATTGTCGGCAGTTGCCTCTGAAACAGCGCCGAAGCGGTAAGGTGCAAGACCGTTCCAGTCGTCGGCAGCTTCCATCAGCTTAGTAGCGAAGCTGAAGTAGCAGTACTGAACATCATCCCTGTCAGGACGATCAAGAGTTACAATAGAGGTGAAAATGTTGTCATCCTCAGTTTCCATCTCAACGCCTACGTTAGTAGCCCAAGAGTTGCCGTTAACCTCACCAATGATGTAAACCTTAGGTTGCTGTGTTTCCCCGGTAAGATATGCGTTAACCTCGTTGTTCTCTGGGTTGTAAGTTACATAGAGAATGTACTCACCTGGAGCCTCAACATTAACTACATAATTGTTCTCGGGATAGCATACGTCCCAAGCATGGTCTTGAACAACCTTGAACTCAACATTGCCACTGAGATAAGTTGGCTCGCTTGTCCACCAGTAGAGACCGCTTTCCTCGTTGAGAGCCATCTCGGGAGCAGCTGCTGGATCCCAATCGTTCTCCATGCCAAACAAAGCTGCAGGAGCACCGCAAACTGCATAAGTGTGCTCTTCGCCACCTGGGATAGTCAACTCATAGGTCTTGAAGTAGTTGCCGGGGAAGTATTGATAGATGATAGCCTTGTGCTCGTTAACAAGCTCGGCGTTGAGCCAGTTGCACTGGAAGCCATTGGTAACATAGCCAGGCTCTTCAGGAACCACTGCGATGGGCTCCTCGGCGTTCTTCTCGGCGATAGCCCAAGCGTTGCCGTAGTTAGGCAGAGTGGTGTAGATAACCAGGTCTTTGCCACCGAAGGTAAATGGGAAGCAGCCGTTGGTAGCGCCCTTGTTAGGAAGAGTAAAGGTAGTGCCAATGAAGCCGTCCTCAGTCTCGTTCATCACCAGGTCAACAGCGTTAGCATTGCGGGTCCACAGCATGTAGTGCTTGGTGCCATCGGCAGCAACGTAGGGGTTAACTACGGTAGAGCTGGTTGGAGCAAGAGTAGCACCCTCAACTGGGAACAGAGCGATGTGGTCGTGATCAATCTCGCCACCCAGGAATGGAACCTTGAGGATGCCGGTAGACTTGGCAGTAACGAGCCAGAGGATACCGCCCTCTTCCTCGTCCATCACATTGCCCTCGATGAAGCTGAAGAAGTCGCAGCGGCCATTCTCGGCCTCAAAGTCGGCGAAGATGTTGCCCACAACATCAATGGGCTCTTCACTGCCAACTGGGAAAATCTTCATAATTACAGTGTCGGCCATGAAATTGCCAGGCCAGCTGTTGTCAACGCGAGCGATGATGTTGCCAGCATCGTCGCGAGTCACTGCAGGCCAAGAAGCGGTGGCGCCAGTCTCAAGGGTGCCAATTAAAGAGCCATCCTCGGGGTTGTAGGAGTTGATTTGACCAAGCACCTTGTCCATTACTATAAATGCCCCACTATAACCGAAGCCTTGACGGTTGTTCATGCGGTCGGCAGGAACATTAGCAGTGCTAGTTACCTCAGTAAGTGTGAACTCTTGTGCACTTACCGACAATACAGCAAAGAAAGCTGCAAGAAGTAAAAATTTCTTCATGATAACAAAAATTGATTAGTAAATAACGTTATTTAAAATCGCTGATTATAATATCCAATTCTATGGTTTATTAAAATTACAATTCAACTCACAAAAATAAATTTTATTTATTAATTCACAAAATTTTTATCAAAAAAAATGCAAATAAATACAAAATTAAAGTATTAAATAAGAAGTGTGAAGGAAAAAACTAATTCCTGCACACTTCTCACTTCCTACTTCCTATTTAAGAAAAAGATAAGTTGTCACGCTTTGTTTTCCTAAATAGAATGCCTTGGCTTTAATTAAGGTGCATTTTGAATCAACCTTGACTGGCGCAGTCCACAGTGGTGAGGCGAGAGTGGGCTCGCTGCCATCTAGTGTGTATCTTATTTGTGCCTGAGGATATTGAGCGTTGGCTAACAGTTTTCCTTCTTTTACGATGATGCCAGGTTGTGCTACATGGAAATTATAGCCTCGTTTGTGTAGCATAGGCAGTTCCCAAGTAGCAATGTTCATGTTATACTTGGCACGAGATTGAGCCATATCTTCATCGTTGCCGGCCCAATCGGGTGTGGAGTTCCATCCTCGTTCCACGAGTCCGAAAATTTTGGGGACAACTAGCTTCTCTACTTCGCTATAGTTGCGCAGAGTTTCACCCCATAGCTGTGCTTGCACACCGATTATGTTCTCGCGCTTAGCGAGATGTGTTTTGCCTTCGGAGTTGTCGCCATAGAGATTCCAAGGTTGAGCTTTCCAAGAGTCAAATTCGTTGACAGCACCGCCCCAGTGCAGCCCCTGCTCATATTGGTGCCAGCTGTATCCCATGTCCATGTAGAAGTTGTCTACATTTGACAGGATAGTGGGATATCCGGCATTGGCTACTTTATATGGCACCTCGATGCGATTGCCAATGGTGCTCCAAGCGTTCACGCCTGCAAAGCGTGGTGCCACGCGTTTGTTGAATTCGTTGCTATGATTTAGAGCTACCTCTTGCCATCCTTCAATTTTGATGCTTTTGCGTTCAAGCATCGCCGAAACACGATCGATGTAATATTCCATCATGGCGTGGGTGTCACTCATTTTCTCCTTTGTCATCAGGGCTTTAACGGCAGGACTGTTGTCCCAGCAGCCACTAGCCACCTCATCACCTCCCAGGTGGACAATATCGAGTGTGAGGTTGGCTTGGCGATACATTTTTGAGAGCTCATTCACTACTTTTTCAAGAAAACGGTAGGTCCCTTCTTGAGCAGGATTGAGCACGTTGTTGGCATAGGCCTGAACAGATTTATATCCACCTTTGTCATCAGGGTCCCAAAGAATGTATTCTTGCGCTTTTTTAGGTGATGACTCGGCAACTTTGTTATAGCGATATTTCATTGCCACAATTGCAGCGCGTGAGTGTCCAGGAGTGTCAATCTCAGGTATGATTTTGATGCCTCGAGCGTGTGCATAGCGCAATAAGTCAACAAATTGTTCTTTTGTTAGATAACCATTTGCGCTCTGACTCAAGTCATTAGGATTGCCGTTCCCATCAAATATTTGCGCAAGGAATCCGTCTTTTACCTCATCCAGAGTACATCCTCGACGAGATGCCACTTGCGTGAGTTCGGGTAGTCCAGGAATCTCTAATCTCCATGCTTCGTCATCGGCAAAATGGAATTGAATAGTGTTTATCTTGTAAAGTGCGAGCAAATCAATAAGATTCTTGATCTCGTCAACTCCATAAAAATTGCGTGCAATGTCGACCATGAACCCACGATAGGCAAAGTCGGGCTCATCAACTACTTTGCACAAGGGCAAGGTGTTGCGCTTGGTGTGGCCTAATGCTGCAACCAGCGTCTTGGCACCGTTGAGCACAGCAACATCGGTAGTGCCGTTAATCACAATGCAGCTATCGGTAACAAGCATCTCGTAGTATTCTTTATTGTTGCTCATGTTCTGGTCAACCCATGCCTCAATCACAAATGGGCAGTCGTCCATCACATGGATGCCGTAATACTGCAGGTTGTTAGAGAGGAAATTCTTCACTTTTCCAAAGTCTTGCTTGCGTGCCATCATGAAAGGGGGAGCTTTGAACGACACTAGGTTGGGAAGTCTTACCTCACCGCCTTTGTCATTGAGCAATACTTGTTTTGGAGAAGGAATGATGTCAAAAGGAGAAGAACTTGCCACTCCCTTGTTTACTAGCTCGTTGAAAGCATATACCTTAGCACCATCGGGATAATCGGTTGTGGCGCTCCACTGTCCAGGCTTTTTTAGTTCACTTCTTTCTATGGCCACAGGGATGGGATGTTTAGTGTCGCCATCGAGCACAACATGGCCACCGTTGGGGGCATACCAAAGATTCACGAATTTTCCCTTCATCATCATGTCAACGACAATCGAGTCGCCAGCAGCGAGTGTGGCATAACGCTCGTTGGGCTTAACTTGATAGTAGGTTGTAGACACTTCCTTAATATCAAGTGGGCATGTAGGCGACAACTCAAGTTGACGTGAAAACTGGTTGAAGAAGAACATCCAGTTGCTGTCTAATGACTTGCCGCTCACGTTCTTGATTACAAACTTTGAACTATAGTAGCATGGCTTAGCATCGTTTGTGCCCATGTCCCAACGTACGGTGATGGGCGATTGGGCATTTGCTATAAATGCTGTTGCAGCCAGTACTAATGTTGCGAGTAATGAGTTTATTCTGTTTAACTTCATTGCAATTATATTTTATTGTTGATAATGTCATTAAGTAGATTTCCACAGGCGTCTTCGAGTAAGTCAAGGGCCAGTTCAAAGCCTTCGGCTCCCTCGTAATATGGGTCTGGCACATAGTCGTAGTGTGCGCGCATCTTTACGATGTAGTCACCCATCATCACAATTTTTCTCTCCTGCTCGAGCGTGGCGCACATGCTGGCGATGCTGCGACGGTTGCTCTCATCCATAGCCACGATAATGTCAAAGTAGTCAAGGTCATCGCTTGTGATTGGGCGCGCGCGATGGGTGAGGTTATAGCCGCGGCGGCTCGCATGACGGCGCATGCGCGGGTCGGGTAGTTGGCCATGATGACCACTATAGGTCCCCGCAGAGTCAATCTCAAACTTGTCGTCCATTCCACGTTCCTCGACCAATCGCTGCATCACTCCCTGAGCAGCCGGTGACCTGCAAATGTTACCCAAGCAAATGAATATTATCTTTGTTTTCATCATTTTTTAAGTATATTAAGTAACAAGTAAAAAGTAATAAAGAAATTATAGATTTAATCGTTACTTTTTGATGATTTAATTATTGCTTGAAGAATTTTTAATATTTCAGAACAATCATCCCTTAAAGAGTTATATTGTTCATTGGTGATATAATCGCCATGATTAAGCAAGTCTAACCAATATAATGTTTCGTTCGTCTCCTTTAAAGCAATAGCTATTTTATGCCTAAAATCAATTCTGCTCTCTGAGAATACGGACTCGGAAACATTAGCGCCAATAGATGTTCCACTACGCAAAATTTGCCTACTTATAACATCTATCTTTTTGTTAGATAAAAACTTATAAAGACTTATAATTCTTTTGCCGAATTGTCTTGTCTTTATCACTTTAATGTCTTCACCTTCCATCTATAATTTACTTGTTACTTCTCACTTGTTACTTCTCACTTGTTACTTCTCACTTCTCACTTGTTACTTGTTACTTCTCACTTGTTACTTGTTACTTTTTTACATGATTCGCATTATTTTGTCATAGTCGACTTGGATCACGCCTTTCACTTTTTCGAAGTGAGCCTTTGCCTCGTCTACATTCTTGCCTTCGGGCAGCTTTATGGAAATGGAACTAATGTTTTTATAATCATAAATAACGGTGGCGCCATATTTTTTTATAGCCTTCATGAGCGTCTTTTTCCCACTCTTGCTGTCATAAAAGATGATGAGGGTGTTGTCGCTGTGAAGCTTTTGTGGCTTGCCGGGTACTTCTTGGCCAGGCCTGGGTCTTATGGGCCTAACCACGCGAGCATCAAGTGTTAATGCTAAGGTGGCCAATAATAAAGATAATATTATTAAGCGTTTCATCATGTTGCAAATTTACAAAACTTTTTTGAAATGACATTATGTTCTATCATTTACATGGTAGTTTTAAAAAAACAATCAACTTTTTAGTGAGAAATAAAAACTATTTACTACCTTTGCAATAGTTTTATAAATAATTGATAATATGCGGCAATATTGGATAAATTTTAAAGGTACACAACAAGGCCCCATGTCGTTAGAAGAATTGTCAAAGTTGGGTCTTGACGACTCGGCTTATGTGTGGCATAGCGGCCTCCCCGACTGGGTTAAAATCACTTCAGTCCCTGAGCTTAACGATATGCTCAATGGCAACAATGTTATTGACGAAATAGTGCCAGAGTTGCCTCAGGATGATAACGAGGAATCAGAAGTTGTAGTCAATCCAGACGCAACATTGCCTTCATCAATGCAAGATACCAATGGTGCCTCTATTCCCGATGAGGTTCCAGAACTAGATAATGTTATTCATGATGCTAATGGCCCTGTAATGGCAGAACCCTATGCTGGACCTCAGGCCTATGCTACTCAGCAAGCTATGCCTGTTGAGGCAGAGCAAGTTCCTGATTGTCCGCCAACCAATTTGGTTTGGGCCATTATTGCGACATTGTTATGCTGTTCAATACCAGGCATTGTGGGTATTGTATTTGCTTTCATGACTAAAAAGTACTACCGCGAAGGCAATTATAAGAAAGCTCAACGAATGAGCGACTATGGAGCATGGGCGGTTATTATTTCCATCATGCTCGGTATAATTTCAATGCCGCTTTCGTGCGCCATGAGCTTTGTAAAAATGGGAGTGTGACCCTATCTTTTTTAACAGCAACATAGCTTAATTGCATGAGCACCAAAAGGGTAGTCCTGACTGTACTTGCAGCATTTGTTGTACTGGTGGGAGTGTGGGTCTATTTCTATTACGATCCATCTAACCCTGAACTGAGCAAGTTCTTTCCCAAATGCCCTTTCTACTCTCTGTTTGGCCTCAAGTGTCCAGGATGTGGCACTCAACGCGCCATCCATGCCATGCTCAATGCCGACTTTGCAAGAGCAGCCCATTACAATGCTTTGTTGCTAGTTGCCCTACCATTGATAGGCCTATACTTTATTGCCGATATTTTCAAGAAACGGTGGCCTGGCTTTGATAATGCTCTCAATCATCCTATTAGTATTGCCATTCTGATAGTGGTAGTAGTCGCTTGGGTGGTTTTTAGAAATATCTTTGGTTGGTAGTAATTCACTTTTACTTGTTAATTCATCCATAAATTTGTTCTCTCGTGCTTTTCTCAATTATAACAGTAACCTATAATGCGGCCGAAGTGCTGCCCCCAACGCTCAAGAGTGTGGCAGAGCAATCGTTCCGTGATTTTGAATATCTCATCATCGATGGTGCCTCGAGCGATGACACGCTACAGCTTGTTGGCAAGGCAGCAATAGCGGGAACTGTGGTATGGAGTGAGCCCGACAAGGGGCTCTATGATGCGATGAACAAAGCTATAGACCGCGCCAAGGGAGATTACCTCATTTTCTTGAATGCTGGCGATGCTTTTGCTAGTGCTGAGACATTGGCGCACATCGCTTTGAAAGCGCAATACAAGCCCGATGTTATTTATGGTCAGACGCAGCTCGTTGATGCGACCCGAAAAGTGGTTGGGATGCGCCATCTCACCGCTCCCGAGCACCTCGATTGGGAGAGCTTTAAAAATGGAATGCTTGTGTGCCATCAGGCGTTTATCGCACGCCGTGAGTTGTGCCCTCATTACGATATGAACTACCGCTTCAGCGCCGACTATGACTGGTGCATTAAGGTGCTGCGCAAGAGTGGCAACAATGCCTATGTGGGCGACACACCAATCATCAGTTTCCTTACCGACGGTCTCACCGCCAAGAATCACAAACGCTCACTCAAGGAGCGCTACCGCATCATGTGCCACTACTACGGCACTGTGCCCACAATGCTGCGGCACCTGAAATTTACCCTACGCCATTTAGGGCGAAAACTAGGAATAAAAAAGAATAGCTAGGCGCGCCTAGCTATTCTTTTTCACTCAAAGTCAATCTTATTTCTTTCTGCGTGATTTTTTCATGAACTTGTCGTAGTTGCCGGCAGGTTCCTCATTCTTCTTGCCACGGCCCTTGAAGCCACGCTCGGCATCGCGACGGGTGCGGCGCTCGTTGCGTCGATGCTGCTCGCGTCCCATTGCCTCAAATTTCAATCGCCTGCGCTCGGCGCGATTTTTCGTCACCTCTCCCTCTAAGCTGATGGCGGCATAGTCTTTGTGAGCATCGGCAATCTCAAGATAGAGTCGCTTGCCGTAAAACTCGCTGTTGCGCAATGCGTTGATGACCTTATGGGCTTCTCCCTGTTGCACGTCAAATAGCGAATAGTTGGTTAACAAGTCGATGCGCCCAATGCCAATGTGCTGGCCCGATGCGTTTGTGTTAATGAGGCGAATAAGGTCGGGGGCATAGAAACCATGGGCCTTGCCCACATTAATGAACACGCGGTCATAGCCTTCCTCGCCAGTGCGACGGTCCTTCTCGCCGTTGGGCTTGCGGTTGCGCTCGTTGCGCGGCTGTTTCTCGCCACGTTTGCGCTCTTTCTTTTCGGGCACGATGTCAAGCACTGGAGCTTTCTTGTAGTAGTCGAGCATTCGGTTGAACTCAAGCGAGAGCAGGCGCTTTATGACGTCCTCACCGCTGAGCCACGAGAGTTTTTTGAGCACGTTAGGCAGGTAGGGAGCAATCTCTTCCTCACGCACCTCCACGTTCTCGAGACGGTCGGCGAGGTTGAAAAGCTGTTTCTCGATGATTTCCTCGGCCTTTGGCACTTCGCGGCGCTCAAAAGCCTTTCCAATGTGCTTCTCAATTTGACGTAGCTTGCTGCGCTCCCGGCTGTGGATGATGGCAATAGAGATGCCAGTCTTGCCAGCACGCCCAGTACGACCACTGCGATGGTTGTAGATGTCATTGTCATCGGGTAGGCTATAGCTGATGATGTGAGTGAGGTCGTTAACATCAAGGCCTCTGGCCGCCACGTCGGTGGCCACCAGCAGTTGCAGATTGCGTTCACGGAACTTTTTCATTACTGCGTCGCGCTGAGCCTGTGACAGGTCTCCATGTAGGGCATCGGCATCATAGCCGTCCTGGATAAGCTGCGACGCAACCTCTTGGGCACTGGCACGAGTGCGGCAAAAGACGATGCCATAAATGCGTGGCAAGTAATCCACAATGCGCTTGAGTGCGAGATATTTGTCGCGAGCGTTGACCATGTAGTATAGGTGGCGCACATTGGCCGAACCCTCGTTGCGAGTGCCAGCCACAAACTCTACTGGCTCGTGCATATAGTTCTTGGCGATGTCGGCAATCTCTTTGGGCATCGTGGCGCTGAAAAGCAGCATTTTGCGCTCGTCGGGCACATGGCTCAAGATTTCGTTGATATCGTCGACGAAGCCCATGTTGAGCATCTCGTCGGCCTCGTCAAGGATTACCGTGCGCACGTCGTCGAGTTTCACTACACCACGCCTGATAAGGTCCTGCAGGCGGCCTGGAGTAGCGACAATCACTTGAACCCCACGCTTCACTGCCTTAATTTGCGGCTCAATGCTTGCTCCGCCATACACAGCAAGTACCTCTAGCCCATCAACAAAGCGAGAGTAGTCCTCCAGGTCTGCTTTAGTCTGCAGACACAGTTCGCGGGTAGGGTCGAGGATTAGTGCCTGGGTGGCTCGTGACGAGGTGTCGATGCGTTGCAGCATGGGGAGGCCAAACGCTGCTGTTTTGCCCGTGCCGGTCTGTGCCAGACCAACGACGTCGGTCTCTTCGTTGAGCAAATGTGGGATTACCATTTCCTGGATGGGCATTGGCTTCTCATAGCCCATCAGTTCGATAGCGCGCAGCAGGTCGTCGCGCACGCCTAATTCTTTGAAAGTTGACATTATAGAGAGTTGATTTTTCTATTTTGGGTGCAAAGGTAGGTATTTTCTCATGAAAAATTCTTGTTTTTAAGTTTTTAATTGTATTTTTGCAAGTAAAATGGGATGGTAGCACTGTCTCAAACCTACGTGATTATTAAAAAAGCTTTTATTCACCTCTTAAAACCCTACAACTACGAGCAGCATTAGCAAGTGGCGTATAGAGGACAGCGCCGAGATGTATAATATCAATGGTTGGGGCCTCAAATATTTCTCAATCAATGATAAAGGGCACATGACAGTGACTCCTAAGCAAACCTATACTGGTGTCGACCTAGTGGAAGTGATGGACGAACTCAGGCAGCGCAATATCAGCGCACCCGTGCTGTTGCGATTCCCTGATATCCTTGACAATCGTATCGAGAAAATTTCGAGCTGCTTTAAGAAAGCAGCCAAGGAATATGATTATCAGGCAAAGAACTTTATCATCTATCCCATCAAGGTTAACCAAATGCAGCCCGTGGTAGAGGAGATTGTGAGCCACGGACGAAAGTTCAACATAGGTCTGGAAGCAGGTTCCAAGCCCGAGCTTCACGCCGTTCTGGCAATGAATATGGGCAAGATTACCGAGAACTCGCTCATAATTTGTAACGGCTATAAGGACGAAAACTATATCGAGCTCGCTTTGCTGGCACAGAAGATGGGACGTCGCATTTTCCTCGTTGTGGAGAAACTTAATGAGCTCAAGCTCATCACATCGGTTGCCAAGCGCTTGAACGTTCGCCCCAACGTTGGCATTCGCATCAAGCTGTCGAGCAGTGGCAGCGGCAAGTGGGAGGAGAGCGGTGGCGACCGCAGCAAGTTTGGCCTTAACACCAGCGAGTTGCAAAGCGCCATGGAATATCTCCAAGACAAGAAAATGGTTGACTGCCTCAAGCTCATCCATTTCCACATTGGAAGCCAGGTGACAAAAATTCGTCGCATCAAGAATGCCTTGCGCGAAGCCTGTCAGTTCTATGTGCAGTTGTCGCAGTTGGGTTTCGACATCGACTTCATCGACATTGGTGGAGGACTCGGTGTTGACTATGACGGCACTCGCAACAGCGCTAGTGAGAATAGTATGAACTATTCAATTCAAGAGTATGTCAACGACTCGGTATATCAGCTTGTGGATGCGTGCAACAAAAACGGTATTAAGCATCCTAACATCATCACCGAGAGTGGACGAAGTCTAACAGCTCATCACTCTGTTCTCGTGTTGGAGGTACTAGAGACGGCAGGACTCCCCAAGTGGGATGACGACAAGGACCAACTGCGTGAAGATGAGAACGAGCTCGTGCGTGACCTATACGAAATCTACGACAAGATTAATATGGCTAGGCTTCTTGAGGACTGGCACGATGCGTTGCAAATCAGGGAAGAGGCTCTTGACCGATTCTGCCTCGGCTTGCTTGACTTGCGCACACGAGCTATGGTAGAGAAGCTATTCTGGAGCGTAGCACGCGAGGTTAATATGCTCGTTAGTGATATGAAACATGCGCCACAAGAGTTGCGCAGTGTTGCTAAGATGCTTCCTGAGAAGTACTTCTGCAATTTCTCCTTGTTCCAGTCGCTTCCCGACTCGTGGGCTATCGACCAGGTGTTCCCTGTGGTTCCTCTAGGTCGCCTTAACGAGCGCCCCGACCGTTTCGCCACCTTGCAGGATATCACTTGCGACAGCGATGGTAAGATAGGCAACTTTATCTCTAATCAGGGATTCTCGCATTTCTTGCCTGTGCACGGACTTAAGGAGGGCGAGCACTACTACTTGGGTGTGTTCCTCGTGGGTGCTTATCAGGAGATTTTGGGCGACCTTCACAACCTGTTTGGCGACACTAATGCTGTGCACATCGATGTCTATAAAGACCACTACGAGATTGACCAGGTGATTGATGGCGAAAAAGTTGCCGAGGTGCTCGACTACGTGCAGTTCAGTCCCAAGGAATTGGTGCGCAACGTTGAGTCGTGGGTGGCTGAGTCGATTCGTACCAAGAAGATTACAGCCGAAGAGGGCAACGAGTTCGTTCGCAACTACCGCTCAGGCCTTTACGGCTACACCTACCTGGAGAAAGAGTAGAAGTAAAAAGTAATAAGTAATAAGTAATAAGTGGCAGGTGGTAAGTGAAGCCGCTGTCGAGAGTGAAGTTTTTTAATTCCTTTAACTCATTAATTATTTATGAAAAAGTCATTTTTTTTATTGATTCTTGTGGCTCTGCTGGTGGCTAGTGTGCCAGCAAGCCTTGATGCCAAGAGCAAGAAGAAGAGAGGCCGCCGTCGTGCTGCTACCGAACAGGTGTGGACACACATCAGCGGCACGTATAACTTCTCAAACGGGGAAACCTACATCATGATTGATCACTTCCAGGGTGAGAGTAAGGCAACCATTGGCAAGGCCGACTATAGCGAGTCGAAAGACTACCCTTGCACTGTCGATGAGAAGACTGGCTTGATTACCATATGTGACGATGCAGGCAAAGTCATCTTCACAGGCAAGATGTATCGTGGTGGCAATCAGTTGAAAGGAACGCTCAACGGCAAGAAAGTTGTACTGGAAGGCATGTGCGGAGCATAACGATGCTTTAGGTATAAAAATTAATTGCGCCTCAATCTCAACTGATTGAGGCGCAATGTTATATATATAATACAACTTAGCCTTTGAGTGCTGCAAGGGTTTCTTGCAGAGTGGCGATTTTGCTTTGTGCGTCGGCCTGCTTCTTGCGCTCGGCGGCAACAACTGCCTCGGGAGCATTGGCTACGAAGCGCTCATTGCTGAGTTTCTTCTCTACGCTGGCAAGGAAGCCCTTGGCATATTCCAACTCCTTCTCGAGCTTTTCAATCTCCTCGGCAACGTTGATGTTGTCGTGCAGAGGAACTGCAAACTCGGTTGTTCCTACGAGGAACGAAGCTGCTGTTGGGTCTTTGCTTTCCACAACGGTAATGGTGTTGAGGCCGGCAAGCTTGAGGATTACAGGCTGGAAGTCATTGGTCCATTCTTTATTTGCCACCTGCAGCTCGAGCATTGTCTTGTTGGGGATGTTCTTGCTTGCGCGAACGTTGCGCACTGCCGAAACAATCTCATGTGCTTCGTTCATCGCCTTAATCACTGCTTCGTTTACAGGCTTGGGCTCTGGAAGGATGGCATACATGATGCTCTCACCCTCAGCTCGGTCGCTGATGTGTTGCCACAGCTCCTCGCTGATGAATGGCATGAATGGATGGATAAGACGTAGCAGAATGTCAAAGAATCCGAGTGTCGCTTCGAGAGTGGCACGGTCGATTGGCTGCTGATAGGCAGGTTTCACAATCTCGAGGTAGAGGGCCGAGAAGTCCTCCCAGAACAAGCGGTAAACTGCCATCAATGCGTCGCTGATGCGGAACTTCGAGAAGAGATCCTTAACCTCGGCGAGAGTGCTGTTGAGCTGGGCGTTAAACCACTCGATGGCCAGGCGGCTGTGCTCGGGCTGCTCGATATCGGCTACTTCCCATCCCTTGACAAGGCGGAATGCGTTCCAAATTTTGTTGTTGAAGTTACGGCCTTGTTCGCACAGTGCCTCATCAAAGAGGATGTCGTTACCGGCAGGAGCGCTGAGCATCATGCCCATGCGCACGCCGTCGGCACCAAACTTGTCCATCAGCTCGATTGGGTCGGGGCTGTTGCCCAGCGACTTCGACATCTTGCGGCCAAGCTTGTCGCGCACGATACCGGTGTAGTAAACGTTGCGGAAAGGCATGTCGCCAACAAACTCATAGCCCGCCATAATCATGCGTGTTACCCAGAAGAAGATGATATCGGGAGCGGTTACAAGGTCGCTGGTGGGGTAGTAGTACTTGATTTCCTCGTTGCCGGGATTGCGTATGCCGTCAAAGAGGGAGATGGGCCACAACCATGAGCTGAACCAGGTGTCGAGGGCATCTTCATCCTGACGCAGGTCATCGATGGTGATGTTCTCATAGCCAGGCATCTTGTGTGCCTTCTCGAGGGCCTCTTCCTTGGTGAGAGCAACCACAAACTTCTCATCCTGCTCATCGGTCGATGGCAAGAAGTAGGCTGGGATGCGATGTCCCCACCACAGCTGGCGGCTGATACACCAGTCCTGGATGTTCTCGAGCCAGTTGCGATAGGTTGTTTTATATTTGGGAGGGAAGAATTTGATTTCATCGTTCATTACTGGTGGAAGAGCGATGTCGGCAAAGTGCTTCATGTCGATAAACCATTGCATGCACAGACGTGGCTCGACTGCGGTGTCGCTGTTGCGCTCGCTGTAGCCCACCTTGTTGTCATAGTCCTCAACCTTCTCCATCAAGCCTGCGTTTTCGAGGTCGACAACAATCACCTTGCGCACCTCATCGCGAGTCATGCCCACATAGAGTGGCGACTGCTCGCTGATGGTGGCATCGGCGTTGAAAATATCGATGGTCTCGAGGTTATGGTTCTTGCCAAGCATAAAGTCGTTGACGTCGTGAGCAGGGGTCACCTTGAGGCAACCAGTACCGAACTCAATGTCGACATAGCGGTCCTCAATCACGGGAACAACACGGTTCACGAGAGGCACAATCACTTTCTTGCCACGCAACCACTGATTCTTGGGGTCCTTGGGGTTGATACACATCGCGGTGTCGCCCATGATGGTCTCGGGACGGGTGGTGGCTACCACTGCATAGCGGCGGCCCTGAGCATCGCGATGCACGATTTCACCTTCGGCACCAGTCTCGCCGCTCATGTCGTCGTCGGCAACATAATACTTGAGATAGTAGAGCTTGCTCTTCTCCTCGCGGTAGATAACCTCCTCGTTGCTCAGCGCCGTCTGGGCTTTGGGATCCCAGTTCACCATGCGCAGACCGCGGTAGATAAGTCCCTTTTCATAGAGGTCGACAAAGACGCGCAACACGCTCTCACTGCGAATCTCGTCCATAGTGAAGGCGGTGCGACTCCAGTCGCACGAAGCACCAAGTTTGCGCAGCTGCTGCAGGATGATGCCTCCGTGCTCGTGAGTCCAGTCCCAAGCATGCTTGAGAAACTCTTCGCGTGTGAGGTCGGTCTTCTTGATGCCCTGCTCGGCGAGGCGTTTCACCACTTTGGCCTCGGTAGCGATGCTGGCGTGGTCGGTGCCTGGCACCCACAGGGCGTTCTTGCCCTCCTGGCGCGCGCGGCGCATGAGGATATCCTGGATGGTGTTGTTTAGCATGTGCCCCATGTGAAGCACACCGGTGACGTTGGGTGGTGGAATCACGATAGTGTAGGGTTCACGCTCATCGGGAACAGACTTGAACAAGTCGTTGTCAATCCAGTACTTATACCATTTGTCCTCGACCGCTTTAGGGTCGTACTTAGTAGCCAAAGTGTTCATAAATATATTAAATTGTAGATTAAATTTTCAATTCAAGCTGCAAAATTAATAAAAAGTTTTCAGTTTTCAGTTTCCCATTATCAGTTTTTAGTCATCTGTTGTTGTTTTTTATGGCTTTTTGTAACTCATGGCTAATCCCACATCATCTAAAAACCACAAGCGGTTGGTTTACACACTAAGGTAAATCAACCGCTTGTAGCTATAAAAGACGATATTTATCAGTTATTGTCTATTTTGCTATCTTTCTTGAAACGGGCCATTTCCTCTTTAGAATCGGTCTTATACCAAACCATTTCGGACTTTGTGAGTTTATGGATATCACACTCAATAAATATCTTGGTTTGCCCATCATGTTCCTTGCCAGTGAAGATGTTCATGTGTGCTGTTTCACCAACTCGATAATGAAGGTCAGTAACCGTCCATCCTTCATCAGGCCAATTTGATTCATAAAGCTCAATTCGCCCAGAATAAGAAGTTTCGGGATAGAATACGTATTTAACGACACTCACGTCTTGTATTCTACTATCGAACATTTGTGTCCAAATGCCCTCAAGTTTGCTTGAGTCAAAACTCTTGACATCATCATCGCCGCATGCTGTTGTTGCGAGAAGTGTAATTGATAAAACGATGAAATAAAGATACTTAAACATTCTCATAACTTAAAGATATTTTTTATTACTTGTAAAATCCAATCAATCTGTTTTTATTGATTAGCTTTGAACATGATATGCATATAGTTCCCATTCTCATAGCCGAAGCGTTGTATGAGAGTTGAACCGTCGTAGATAGCCTCCAGCTGCAGGGTTATGCCGTTTTCGGCAAGTGAACAGAACGCTTTCGGCTGTTTCAGCTCGTCCTGCGTAAACTTGTAATACTGGCTGTTGTTATTAAACACTATGCGGATGTGGTGCTCAGTGCCGTCGTAGTTCAAGTTCAGTGGCATGACATTAGGGATGAAAGCCCATATTACGTGAGAGTAGTCTGTGTCGTAGTCGAAGCCATAGCGGGCAGTGATAGCCTGCTGAGAATACTCGGCAAGTGCATGGCTGAGTCCTTCGTCTGCATCCACCACCTTTGAAATCAGCGATATGGGGAAGTCTTGAAAGAAAACATGCAGCATATTGTTGTCAGACACATCAACCCGTACGCCATTGAAGGTTTCACTATGGGCTACCGTTATAGGTCGACCTGCCTCGTCAGTCCCTTCGACACAATCTTTGCTTTTGTAGATAATGACATACCGGCCAGGGTATTCGCCCGAAATGTTCTGCGCATAGGTTTCCTTTTGTTTGCCAGTCAACTGCTTCACAACATCGTCTTCGTTGCTGCAAGATGCGAGAGAGAGCAATGTGAACAATAGCAGGATAACGCCTAAAAACTTTAATTTCTCATTTTCTAATTTTTGAATTTTCATATCTCATTTTCTAATTTTTGAATTTTCATAAACAATAACGTAACGTAATCTTCAAAAATTGCTTCGACAACTGAAAATTAAAAATTATTATATTCAGTAGGCTTACTTGCGCTTGTTTTTTGGACTTTTATTATTCATCAGTCTCTAGCCTCATGGTTCATTCAAAAAGTTGCGAACAGAGTTCGTCGAAAAGCCTGCTAACGCAGGAAAAAAATAAATTCCGAGCTTGCGAGGCTTTTTGACACCGAGAGGTGCAGCTTTTCGAGATTATTCCAGAGCCTACGCAATCTGTCCCGGTAATCGTCCTGTGCTATTGTTTTATGAGTTTTATAGTTTTGGTATAAGTACTTCAACCGCTTTATAGCTTAAAAAAATAATCTAAAACCACAAGCGGTTGGTTTACACGATAAGGTAAATCAACCGCTTTTCTTTCGTTGGCTAAGCTTTTTGACATCTTTGAGGTTGTTGCCCGCAAAAATTGCCAACTTTAGTTGCTCGTTTATAGATTACTCAAAAGTAAAAAGATTAATAAAGCCTGTCATTTTAAACACGTTCTTGATGTCGTCGTTCAGGCCCTTGAGGGTGACGGTGTGGCCGTGTGACTTGGCTTTCTTGAGGATGCCGAGCAAAATGCGCAATCCACTCGAAGCAATATACTCAAGCTTCTCGCAGTCAATAACGATGTCCTTGTCCTCGTTGTCGTAGAGGGGCTTCATTTCCTTCTCTACCTCGATAGCGGCGGCAGTGTCGAGCTCGCCCTCAAACGTGGCAACCAGCTTTCCTTCAATTTCATTAATTGTAGTCTTCATATTAAGTATGTTTTGTGTTTTGCTAATTATTCGATGGAAAACACTTCCCAAAATTAAAAAGCAAAGTAACTGTTTTTTTATCTAAAATGCAATAAATAGACGTTTTTGTTTTATCTAAACTGCGATAAATAGCCTTTTTTAGGCGTCTAAAACTGTTATCACTGAGTTATTGTCCAAGAATATGGTTGTAGATGGTGGTTACATCGGCACTGGTTATCACTCCGTCGCCGTTCACGTCGCCGTTCACAAGGTTGGTGTCGTCACCGTTGAGCAGCCAGTTATAGAGCGATGTCACATCGGCACTGGTTACCATGCAGTCACCGTCGACATCTCCTGCTATTGGCCACCAGTCGGGCTCTAGTGGCTGCCGAAAGGGATAATGCTATTGAGCAAATCAAAAAAGATAGTATTAGTCTCATATCGGTAAAAGTAATTGTTTAAACATTAATATTATAAAAGTCAATATTTCTTTGTCAACGTGAGCACGTTCTTGCCCTCGATGCGTTCGTAGTTGATGGTGTCCATGAGCTGTCGCACGAGGAAGATGCCCAGGCCGCCTATCTGTCGCTCCTCGGCGGTGAGCGATGTGTCGACATCGGGGGCGTCGGTGGGAGCAAATGCCACGCCGGTATCAATGATTTTGAATTTAAGAGAGGTTGCAGTTGCGGTTGCCTCGATGTTGATATCACCTTTCTCGCCTGTGGGATAGGCGTAGTTAATTACGTTGACCACGGCTTCCTCGATGGCGAGTTTGAGATTCTGCGAGTCGTTTTTCGACAGTTTCAGCTCATCACCAACGTTCTTGACAAAGTCATTCACCTCGGGCACATGGCTTAACGAGTTGTCGATAGTGAGCTCGCGGTGCATGACAGTTTCCTCTTCTTTGGGTGTGAACTTCACAGCCAGCATTGTGAGATCATCGCTCTGCTCGGCTCCACTCACAAATTCGTTGCAGGCAGCATGAAGTGCATCAAGAAGTTGCTGTGGCGCATCGCTTAAATGTTGCTCTATTGTGTCCTTCACCCGTTGCAAGCCAAACTGGTCGTGCTTGGCATCCATAGCCTCAGTCAGGCCGTCGGTGTAAAGCAATAGTGTGTTGCCTGGATTGAGCTCAGCTAGTTGTCCCTCATAGAACCAGTCGATATCAACACCAAGAGGAATATTTGATTTCACATCAAGGTCGCGAGCCTTATTGTCAATGAGCTGTGGTGTGTCGTGGCCAGCGTTGCAATATTGCAGACGTCCTGTGGGCAGGTCGAGCACACCAATGAAGAAGGTGACAAACATGCTCGAGTCGTTGCCGTGGCACACAGCCTGATTAATCTTCTGCATGATGCGTGCCGGATGGCTCTCGCGCGAACCAAATGAGCGGAACATGGAGTGGGTCACCGACATTATGAGAGCCGATGCCACACCCTTGCCACTGGCGTCGCCTATGCAGAAGAACAGCTTGTCGTCGCGCAGGAAGTAGTCGTAGATGTCGCCTCCCACTTCGCGTGCCGAGAGCAGCGATGCTGCAATGTCGAAATTGTCGTGAGTGACATCGTCGTGTGGCAGCATCTCGCTCTGTATGCGCTTAGCCACCTGCAACTCGGTGTTGAGGCGCTCGTGCTCGAGTTCGTTTTGAGCCATTTTCCTGTTGTTCCTTAGGAATCGGTAGATGATATAGCCTAGCAAAAGGAATCCTAGTAGCATGAGCAGGCCCGTCCTCAGGCGTATGGCGTTTAGTCCAGCGTATACCTCGTCGTCATAGCACACCACAGCAATCATCCAGTGAGGATTGCCTTTCATGTGGTGGAAAAAGACGCGGGCTTCCTTGCCGTCTTCGGTGTCGAACTCTATCACTTTGATTTTGCTTTTGGCCACAACGCGTGCTCTGCGTGTAGAGTCGTTGATAAGCTTAATGGCATCGTCAAAATCTTTATAGCGAGCGTGACTTTTGGCTGGTTGAGAAATCAGCTTGGCATCATTGGTAAGCAGCAGGCAGTAGGATGATGGATACATGTGACGGTTGTTGAGGCTGTCGCTGAGCCATTCAAGCGAAAGATCGATGCCCGCAACACCCGCTTTTTGCCCATTTTTATCAATAATAGGCACAGAGTAGGTGGTGATAAATGAATGGGTTTCCACACTGTCGATGTAAGGGTCGCTCCAATAGGGCTTTCCAGTCTTTATGGGTTCGCTGTAGAACTTGAACTTAGTGTAGTCGTGCCCACCTCTCATGGCGATATTATCTCTCACCATCACACCGTCTTTGGTGTTGAATGCCCAGGGTTCATAGAGCTCGTCATTTCCCTCGTAATAACCTGGCACGAAAGCTAGCCCCACTCCAGTGAAATAGTCGTTGGCTTCGACTATCGTGTGCAGGGCGTCGTTTATGTCGTCGGGGTCTTTGGCCAGTTTAGTGATTTCGGTCACATGGCTGTTGAGCACCTGTTCGGTGGTGTTGAGCATGCTCTTGACGAGGATGGCCTTCATGGTCATCTCGATTGAAGCCTTCTTTTCAAGCTCGTATTCAAGAAGCTGCTTGGTATAGTAATATTGTGCCCACGAGAACAACTCAATCAGCAGTGCGGCAAACACGATAATCAAAGTGATCCATGTGCGCCTGTTCAGGTGTTTCTTTATCTTGGCCAACAACTTTTTCATAGTTTTTAGGGGAGAGTGAGAGGGGAGAGTGAGAGGGGAGAGTGAGAGAATCTAAAACTTAACTTGTAGGAATCGTGGGCGAACTATAATATTAAGCCATGCCCAGTGGAGGTTCTTCTTGTTGTCAACACGTTTAAGGGCCTCCATGGTTTTGCTGCCGTGCATATAGCTGTAACCCAGCGACAGGCTCACCTCCTTGACGGGTGTGTAAGAGACCGAGAGCTCAAGTTCATGACCAAGGGGCTTGTCGAGGTTGTCGGTGTTGGTCGCTATGGCAAGATAGTGGTAAGCGGCATCTAAACTCACCTTGCTGATGGGTTTGTAGCAAACTCCAGCATAGTAGTTCTGCAGTCCTGGAGTGAAGCCGTGATAATAGGTCGAGAGATAAAAGAAATCCATAGCGCCATAGAACTTGTGATGAGAACCATACACTGGGCTGAAACCCTTGATGGTCTTGTGCTGGATAAGCCCTAAACCTATGTTGCCTCCTGGGGGGACAGCAAAGAATTCATCACCACTGAGGATGTCGTAACCGGCAGTAAGCATCCATTGATCGCTTGGTGAATAGGTGCCTTTCACGCTTGCCATCCATGCCGAGATGTTCATGTCATACTCATTCCTGCCAAATTGGTAGTAGAACGAGCCCTCGGCACTCCAGTTGCTTGGCTTATAAGAGAGGTACGTGCCAATAAGCTGTTGATAGTGAGATTTATTATTGTATGCATCTAACTCGCTTTGCATACCTATGTTCATGAATAGTAGTGATGCGCCAAATGGCACACGAGGGTGCTGGTAGTGATACCATACGTTAGCCATCGTCTTATAAGGCTTGTCGCCGTCGCGATACACTGATCCACCGTTCACGCTCTCGCTGTTTTGGTTATAGGCAAACATCAGGTGTAACTTGTGTTGGTCATTTTCGAAACCCACTTTTAACATGTCGTGCGATAGCGCTGCCATTGCCCAATCGTTGGAGCCAATGATGCGCTCGTCGTCGTAGCTGAGCACTTGGCGACCAATCTTGGCAAAGAGACCATTGCGTGCAGTGAGCTGTGCCCAAGCCTCATAGAGGTTGAACGAGCCCTTTCCTGCCTGGCCCCACACAGCCGAGTGCTGGCCCGTGATATGCGCCTTGAGGAACGTGCGCTCAAAGTCGAGCCCCAGCCTGGTGCGTTCAAGGATGAATTGAGCTTTGTTGTCGTTGTCTTCTTCTGAGTCGGGCAGTCCTCCTTGCCTGATCTCTCCACGTGTCAAGAGCTCGGCATCTATAGTGAATGTGTTCAGTTTCTCACTTTCTTCTTCTTGTGCAAAAGCTGTGGCTGGCATCAATAAGGCCAGAGTTAAAGCAGCAAGTATGAATGGTCTAAGAAGGCACTTCATAATGTGTTATATGCTAATTGTTTTTATTTTAACCTACAAAATTAATAAAAAAAGAAATAAAAACACGCATTGCTTGAAAATAAATGAACAGTATGTGCAATTATGAGTGGAGTGGCCAAGTTTGACTCGTAGGTTGATGGTGAGTTTTGCTATTAAATGAAAATTATTTATCTTTGTGGCCTGATAAAAACAAAAAACTGAAGAAATGAAGAAATTATTATTTTCTATGCTGCTCTGCAGCTTAATATTTGGTGTCGCACAAGCGCAGATTGTTGACGAAAAACTGGCTACTACTGCCAAGGATAAGGCTGTGCTCTACCAATGCCCAGTTAAAATTGACAAAGCTAACACTTTCATCGTTATCTCCAAGAAGGAGCAGCGACTCTATGTCTATGGCAAAAGTTCAGATGGAGACTGCTATCTTTTGGCAAAATTCCCTGCGTGCCTTAGCAAGAACAAGGGACAGAAGCAACGCAAGGGCGACATGAAAACCCCATCGTCGCCTAAAGACAAGCCTTTCTCTATCTCGATGATTCAGGATGCATCCACATGGCGTCATGATTTCAAGGACGGAAGAGGTAACATCAAGGCATATGGGCATTGGTTCTTGCGTCTTGTCACTCCCGGACACTCGGGTATTGGCATTCACGGAAGCACCAACAATGAGGCCAGTGTCCCTGGACGTGCTAGCGAGGGGTGCATTCGCTTGCGCGACAACGACATCATCACTCTTAAGGAGAAATTTGCCTACCTTAAGATGCCAGTTCACGTCAAGGGCGAAGATGATGGTCCCTGGGAGTGGGAGATAGATGCTCACAAGAAGGCTGTACCAGTTAGTGATTAATAATAATCAGTATTACAATGAGAAAAGCTATTTTCTTTCTTGCTGGCACTTTGCTGTTCCTGGCAGGTTGCGGCAGCAATAGCACTAAGGACAGCAGTGGTGATTCTAGTGCCGACAGCACCAAGACGGCAGTGGAGCAGTACAAGGACATATATGTTGGAGCTTTCGATAAGTCCAAGACTTTTATTGTCATCTCAAAGAAAGACTTGAGGCTTACTGTGTATGCGCCTGTTGATAGCGACACTGTGCCTGTGGCTCAGTTTCCCGTGTGCTTGAGTAGGAACAAAGGGCAAAAAGAGAAAGAGGGCGACATGCGCACTCCCGAGAGTGAGCCAGGGGCTCCATTCACAATAGAGCAGATACAGCCTGCTAGCGACTGGACTCATGACTTTGGCGATGGTCGCGGTGCCATTCTTGCCTATGGCGACTGGTTCATTAGGCTCAAAACCGGTCACAAGGGCATAGGCATTCACGGCAGCACCGGCAACGAGAACACTGTTCCTGGCCGCGATAGCGAGGGGTGCATACGCATGCGCGACGTTGACATCGTCACCCTCAAGGAGCAATATGCTCGCCTGGGCATGCCCGTAATCATCAAGAAGGAAGAGCAGGGTTTGAAGTCGTTTGAGGTAAAACGCTGACGCGAGGAATTGGTCGGGATTTTTGTATATATAAATAAGGTGTGAGTCCCAGTGTGGACTTCAATGAAAAAGTGTGGTTTAAAGTGGAGTAAAACCCTGACAATTTCTATCTTGTTTATACTCAGTAAGATATGCTAAATTGGCGCTTTTTGAGATGACAATGAAAAAGATTTTTTTGAAAAAAAAGTCAAGAAAGTTTTGCCAGTTTAAAAATAATGTCTAACTTTGCAACCGCTTTAAAGCCCCCGAGTGGGGTTTTTAAGTCAAATAATGCCTCTTTAGCTCAGTTGGCCAGAGCACGTGATTTGTAATCTCGGGGTCGTTGGTTCGAATCCGACAAGAGGCTCAAGACGAGATCTTTGATACTCTTCTTTGGGAAGATCGCATAGTGGCAATTGCGGCGGACTGTAAATCCGCTCCTTCGGGTTCGGTGGTTCGAGTCCACCTCTTCCCACTGCAATGTTGCGGAAGTAGCTCAGTCGATAGAGCATCAGCCTTCCAAGCTGAGGGCCGCGGGTTTGAGCCCCGTCTTCCGCTCTAGGAAAATGGATTGCCAATGTAGCTCAGGGGTAGAGCGCATCCTTGGTAAGGATGAGGTCGCGGGTTCAATTCCCGCCATCGGCTCAAATAAATACTCATTAGCTTCGCTTCTCTAGTCGCGGTGCGTTGAACAAGGGCGCTCGTCATGGGGGCGAAGTGAAATGTGTAATTATAAGCTGAAAATATTAAGTTAATCATTTATAATTTAAGTAACATCTAAAGTTATGGCAAAAGAGAAATTCGTAAGAACGAAACCGCATGTTAAAAAGTTATGGCAAAAGAGAAATTCGTAAGAACGAAACCGCATGTTAACATCGGTACTATTGGTCACGTTGACCACGGTAAAACTACTTTGACCGCTGCTATCACTCTCGTGCTCTCGAAGCAGGGTTTTTCTGAGCAGGAAGTTCGCTCATTTGACTCTATCGACAACGCACCCGAGGAGAAGGAGCGTGGTATCACAATCAACACTGCACACGTTGAGTATGAGACTGAAAATCGTCACTATGCTCACCACGTTGACTGCCCTGGACACGCCGACTACGTTAAGAACATGGTAACTGGTGCTGCTCAGATGGACGGTGCTATCGTAGTTATCGCTGCTACCGACGGTGTTATGCCACAGACTCGCGAGCACATCCTTCTCGCCCGTCAGGTGAACGTTCCACGTCTGGTTATCTTCTTGAACAAGTGCGACTCTCCCGACGTTGACGAGGAGATGATCGAGCTCGTTGAGATGGACGTACGTGACCTCCTGAGTGAGTATGAGTATGATGGCGAGAACACCCCAGTTATCAAGGGTTCGGCTCTCGGCGCATTGAATGGTGAGCCCAAGTGGGAGGAGACAGTTCTTGAGCTTATGAAGGCTGTTGACGAGTGGATTCCACTGCCCCCACGCGACATCGACAAACCATTCCTTATGCCTATCGAGGACGTATTCTCTATCACTGGCCGTGGTACTGTAGCAACTGGTCGTATCGAGACTGGTATCATCAAGGTTGGTGACGCTGTTCAAATCATGGGTCTTGGCGCTGACCTCAAGTCGGTTGTTACCGGCGTTGAGATGTTCCGCAAGCTGCTCGATCAGGGCGAGGCTGGCGACAACGTAGGTCTGTTGCTCCGTGGTATTGACTACAAAGAGATCAAGCGCGGTATGGTTATCTGCCATCCCGGACTTGTTAAGCCACACGATCACTTCACTGCTTCGGTTTACGTACTGAAGAAGGAAGAGGGTGGCCGTCACACACCATTCCACAACAAGTATCGTCCACAGTTCTACATCCGCACACTTGATGTGACTGGCGAGATCACCTTGCCCGAGGGTGTAGAGATGGTAATGCCTGGCGATCACGTTGAGATCAACGTTAAGCTCATCACTCCAGTAGCATGCAGCGAAGGTCTTCGTTTCGCTATCCGCGAGGGTGGACGCACCGTTGGTTCTGGTCAGATAACCAAGATCATCGACGACTAATTATCACGGTCGAGCTTTGTGGAGCGAGGGGCGTCAAAGCCTGACGACTCCATGAGGTAACATAACTTAATCTTGACAGCCGGCTGCTTTGACAATGGCAGCATGTCTTTTACACGGGAATAGTTCAGTTGGTAGAACGACGGTCTCCAAAACCGTAGGTCGTGAGTTCGAGTCTTACTTCCCGTGCTAATTATCTCAAATAGAAAATGAAGAAATACAAGTTACTTACGGACTTAGAGGAATCTTATAACGAGTTGGTTCATAAGGTTTCTTGGCCAACAAGGAGTGAACTGGTCAGCAGCACAATCGTGGTAATGGTTGCTTCCATCATTGCCGCTCTAATTATCTGGCTCGTTGACTGGGTTATCAACAACGTGATGGAGATTATCTACGGACTCGCTATTTAATAATAGGAGAGTAGTAAGAGAATCGATACACTACTGTTGTAACAAGTTACTCTAGTGAGAGAGCGTGAATAAATCAATTCAACATTGCTAAGTAGAAAACACAATGGCTGAAAACAAAAAACTTCAGTGGTACGTTCTGCGTGCCATCTCGGGAAAAGAGGCTAAGGTCAAGGAAATGCTTGACGCAGCTTGCAAGAACACCGACTTGGGCAAATATGTTGTTCAAGTGATGGTGCCTACCGAGAAAGTATACACCACCCGTGGAGGCAAGAAGGTGCTCAAAGAGCGCAACTTGTTCTCGGGATATGTGTTTGTTCAAGCCATTCTGCGAGGTGATGTTGAGGATTACTTGCGCAACACTACCAATGTCATCGACTTTGTGCGTAGCCGTGACACCGATCGTAAGCCCGAGCCCATTCGTGAGAGCGATATCGCTCGCATGCTTAATGCGGCCGAGGGTGAGTCGGTGGGCGACGATTCGTCTCCCAACGATTATATCGTGGGCGAGATTGTCAAGGTCAACGACGGACCTTTCAGCGGTTTCACTGGTGAGATCGAGGTGGTCAACCGAGAGAAACGTACTCTCAAGGTTATGGTGAAGGTGTTTGGGCGACCCACACCTCTCGAGTTGGACAATTCGCAGGTAACGCGAGAGTGAGCCTCTTAATGTTACGTGAGAGGGCACGTATCGCAACTTGTTTATCAATTATATAAACATTTTAGAAATTTAGAGAACAATGGCTAAAGAAATTGCTGGACAGATCAAATTACAGATTAAAGGTGGAGCAGCCAATCCTTCACCCCCAGTAGGACCTGCACTTGGTGCTAAGGGTATCAATATCATGGAGTTTTGCAAGCAATTCAATGCCCGCACTCAAGCTAGCGCCGGTAAGGTGTTGCCAGTGGTAATTACCTACTATGCCGACAAGAGCTTTGACTTCATCGTCAAAACTTCGCCTGCTGCAGTACAGCTTCTCGAGGCCGCCAAGATTAAGGGCGGTTCGGGCGAGCCTAACCGCAAGAAGGTGGCTAGCGTCACTTGGGAGCAGATTCAAGCAATTGCTCAGGACAAAATGCCTGATTTGAACTGCTTTACTCTGGCTTCGGCTATGAGAATGGTTGCTGGTACAGCAAGAAGTATGGGTATCACTGTAAAGGGCGAATTCCCTGAAAACGTTTAAAACTTCAATTGAACTATGAGTAAACTTACAAAAAATCACAAGTTAGCAAAAGAGAAGATTGAAGCCGGGAAGAGTTACACCCTTTTAGAGGCAGCTGCTTTGTTGAAGGAAATCACCTACACAAAGTTCAATGCCTCGGCCGATATCGATGTACGTCTTGGTGTTGACCCTCGCAAGGCTGACCAGAACGTGCGTGGCGTTGTGTCGCTGCCTAATGGCACTGGCAAGACCGTTCGCGTACTCGTTATGTGTACTGCCGACGCTGAGGCAGCAGCCAAAGAGGCTGGAGCCGACTATGTAGGTCTTGACGAATATATCGACAAGATTAAAGGTGGCTGGACCGATGTTGATGTTATCATCACTCAGCCACAGTGCATGGGCAAGCTTGGTCCTCTTGGACGCATCCTGGGTCCCCGTGGCCTGATGCCTAACCCCAAGAGTGGCACTGTAACCCCCGACGTGGCTAAGGCCGTTAAGGAGGTTAAGCAAGGTAAGATTGACTTCAAGGTAGACAAGAAGGGTATTGTGCACACCTCTATTGGTCGCATGTCGTTTACCCCAGAGCAGATCAAGGAGAACGCTCAGGCGTTCATCAACACCCTTATCAAGCTCAAACCTAACACCGCGAAGGGTACCTATCTGAAGAGTATTTATCTTTCAAGTACAATGAGTCCAGGTATCAAGATTGATGTTAAATCAATTGATGCTTAATTTTAAAAACGGAAAAGAAAATGAGAAAGGAAGATAAAGCAAAACAGATTGAGGCAATAAAGAATATACTTGCTGAATATAGCTGCGTTTATTTGACCGAGACTACTGCTCTCAACGCTGAGAAGACAGTGGAACTGCGTCGTGCTGCTTTCAAGAACGACGTTAAGATGCTCGTTGTCAAGAACACGCTGTTGAAGAAGGCTATGGAGCAGTCGGATGTTGACTACAGTGGCCTTTATGACTCACTTGCAGGCCCAACTACCTTGATGCTTAGCAACACAGGTAATGCACCTGCAAAACTTATCAAGAGTTTCCGCCAGAAGAAAGAGAAATTACCCGCTTTGAAGGCTGCGTTTGTTGAGGAGACCGCCTATGTTGGCGCCGATCAACTCGACGCTCTCGCAACCATCAAGAGCAAGAACGAGCTTATCGCCGACGTTGTTGCATTGCTGCAATCGCCAGCTAAGAACGTTATCAGTGCTCTCCAGAGTGGTGGTGGCAAGCTGCACGGAATTCTCGAAACATTATCAAATAAAGAAAATTAATAACAAATCAATTAAATCATACAAAAATGGCAGATTTAAAAGCTTTTGCAGAACAATTAGTTAATCTTTCAG
>CADAZN010000017.1 GCA_902792435.1 uncultured Bacteroidales bacterium | reverse complement strand
AAAACTCCAGTCAACCTTTTCTGCGAAGATGACAACTATTTTAGTGTTATTGTAAACTTAACAGCTCTAATATTGTCAACCTTTTTTAGGATTAGTCACATCCGCCGTTTTTATTATTGACAAAGCAATTGGTTTAACGCAATTTAACAAATGGGGGGGGGTAAATTGAAAAAATGTTAAGTTTTTTAAATGATTATGCAGCATTTTGTGTTATTTTGTGTTTAAATATAAAATCGTTCTCACAATCAAACTATATTTCAATACCATTGTTACTATGAAAAGATATCTACTTTCTCTGTTTGCCATTTTATTGACATCCTTATGCGGTCATGCTCAGGATTTTGCGCAGTATAAGCAGAATCTCGACTGGCAGGTTTATAACTACCCGCAGGAGAAAATCCATGTGATGACCGATAAGCCTTATTACATCACTGGCGACACTATATGGCTTCGTGCCTTTGTGGTAGACGCATTGACTCATAAGCCAGTTGATGCCAGCAAGTTTGTCTATGTGGAGCTCATAAGCCCGATGAATACCGTGGACATGCGCATCAAAATCAAGGAGCGCGACGGTGTGTTCAAAGGCTATCTACCTCTCGACCCGACCAAAGTCGCCGAGGGCGAATATACCCTCACAGCCTACACCATGTTCATGCAAAACCAGGGAGAGCAGTACTTTTTCAAGAAGAAGCTGAAGATTACCAGTTCGTTTGCCATCAAGCGCAAGATTGACTATGAGTTTGAATGGAAAAACCAGGGCAAGGACAACGAGAGCCTGAGAATCAACCTGCGATACCTTGATGCCGAGACCAACGAGACTTGCCCCTATAACTCTTTCAGTTACATTCTTCCTAATGGTAAGGCCGCTGACTGGGAAGGCGGTGACCGCAACTTGAGCATTGAGGTTGACCACAAGCATTTGAGAGACGGTGCATTGTTTGTGCAATATGGCAATTACGGCAAGTACATCACCTTCCCGCAGGGCAGCACTACAACTTACGATGTGAGCTTCTACCCCGAAGGCGGCTACTTGGTGCCAGGCTTTGAGAACCGCTTGACTTTCAAGGCTATGGATAGCAACGGCAAATCTATCGGCATCACTGGCGAAATAGTGGACGGCAGCGGCAACAAGGTGGCAAACATCACCACCACTCACGACGGCATGGGACTTGCCACATTCACCCCACAGGCAGGAATGGTCTATCAGGCAGTATGCAAGAATGATGACCTTGAAGAAAAGACATTCAACCTGCCGCAAGTGAGAAACGATGCGACAGTGCTGCAAGTGAGCAACGAAGGCAAGAAAGTAAAGATTGAGGCCAAAGGCTACCAGCAGAGCACGGCACTGATAGCCGTTCAGCAGCGTGGCACCCTGCTCGCCACAGGTTATGGCAGTGTAACGATAGCGACCGACACACTGCCGGCTGGCGTGGTGCAAGCCCTGCTGATGAATGAAAATAGCAGGATGCTCAGCGAGCGGCTTTTCTTCGTCACTGGCAAGCAAGCACCAAAGGCAAAGTTGAATATTGACAAGCAAAATTACGATAGTCGTGATTTGGTTCAAGCAAGTGTTGACCTAAGTGATTTTGCTTTTTCCAACACCATAGCTAGCAACTTCGCCGTGAGCGTCACCGACGACCGCACCATCGCCCCCGACAGCACAACCTCAATCCTTACCGACCTACTGCTACAGAGCGACCTGCAAGGCCGCGTCAGCAATCCCGCCTGGTACTTCGTGGGCAGCGACCGCGGCAAAGAGCTTGACATGCTCATGATGACCTAAGGCTGGCGCCGCTACGACGTGCCACATGCCCTGGCAGGAAAGGCTGTGGCGCCTCAATTCCCCATAGAGCAGGGGCAAGCTTTGAGTGGAACAATCCGCACCGAGTGGCGCAACAAACTGATGGAAAATGCCACAATCAAGGTGATTGCTCCTGACATACGCTATGCCGAGACCACGCTAAGCGACGCAAATGGGAAATGGTTTATCGACAACATGTCCTTCCCCGATAGTGTGAAGTTTTTGGTTCAAGCCGAAAGTCCTAAAGGTTCTACACTGAGCAACCTCAGAATTGACGATGACAAGTTCCCATTTATTACAGGGGTCACTTTCACTAAAAAAACACCAAATAGAGCTATCCTTGACGAACAAGAAATCAGTTACATCAGCAATGAGAAGAATCGATTGACTTATATTGACGGTTTTGCAACAATTTTGCTTGACGAAGTAGTGGTCACCAAGAGAAAAGTAAAGAATCCAGAAAACATATATGAGGTTCTCGCTGTGAGAAGTTATGACTATCAGTTCTTCGAAAAACGAGGTGTCAGTTCCTATGAAACTGCCATACGATATTTTGCTGGAATTGTCAGTACTCAGAAAGGTTTATCAAGCATGAGGGACAGGGGCCAACCTATAGGTATTCTTGTTGACGGTGTTCCATTAGAGACTAGTGACGGAGATGTCGGTGGTGTCATAATGAATCCAAATTCAAGAAGAACTGCTGCGAGATTTCCAACAACATCAACTGTTATGGAATCTTCCTTTGACAACACATTCAACTATCTTATTCAGATGTATCCTTTTGATGTTGTAAAGCAGATTGATTATATCCCAGGATATGCTTCAATAGCAATAGGCGGAGGACGATATAAGGGCGGTGTGATATGTATCACCACTAAAGATGGTAGCGAAAAAGTTACAAAAAAAACAGACTTCACCTTAAAGGTTGTTTCGCCACTCGGCTACCAGAAACCTGCCGAGTTCTACGCGCCACGCTACGACACTGGTAACGGCGGCATTGGCGAGGGCACCGACTTGCGCGAGACACTTTACTGGAACCCCAGCATCGCCATCGACGGCAACAAGCAGGCCCACTTCAATTTTTACACCAACGACGTTGCCAACACCAGCTATACCATCACCGTGGAGGGAGTCACCCAATCGGGCGAGCTCATCCACGCAACCAAGAAGATTACAAAGAAATAATAATACCTAAAGCATTATGGTTATGAAAAAAATATTATTCTCTCTAATTGCCTTATTGGCGTGTGTGGCGCTGCTTCCATCATGTGAAGAAGACTTTGAAAAGCGCCAGGTGACCTTCACCGCCACAATGCCCAGCGATGACTTGTCATCCTCTAGGCTTGGCTGCATTATAAATGGAGTGCCAGCGGCTGACGGCTTTAATCTGAATGCCCAATGGAAAGACGGCGACAAGATACAGGTTTTTGTCTGTCAAGACGGCAAAGTGTTTCAGTTAGAGAGTCCTGCCATTATCTATAACATAAGCAGTGACGGCAAGACATGCTCATTCATGGTCACGCTACCAAAGTCGGTCAATCGTGATAAGGACTATGAAATTATAGGTGTGACTGGAGTAGAGGCGCAAATAGATGTATCAAATGTGGTTGCCTTGTGTACCATGAAGCGAGTGGGCACAGAGAGATTTAATGAAATGTTGCCCATGTGGTTCATGGCCAAGAAGGGCAGCACACAAGCGAAGTTTCGTCACCTGTGCACCTACGAGGTCCTCAATGTCAACAATGTGTCGGATGCCAGCATCACGTTCAAGCACTCAGGATTTAAGGCGCTTTCTCGGTGGTACATTTATAGTGCCTCCATATTGCTCTCCGATGGTTCTATAGTAGGTGAGCAAGATGTGAAAAATGACGCCGAGAGTGATGAAATCACAATTCCCGCTAGAGGCACGGGCACGATAGTTTCATGGTATATTCCAATTACCATTGTAGCTGATGTGACAATCGACAATGCCAAGCTCAAAGCTGTTGTCAATGGAAAGGATGCAACTACCGTCGACGCAATGATATCATATAAGACTCAAGCACGTGGCAATGCCTATTACATGGAGGTTAACTGGGACGGCTCAAACCTGTATTTCTCTAATGAGTTCTGCCCAGATGGAAATCATCCGCACATTATTGACTTGGGCTTGCCATCAGGGACAAAATGGGCTTGCTGTAATGTTGGCGCCAATATACCTACAGAATGTGGAAATTATTTCGCCTGGGGCGAAACCGCCCCCAAGTCATCATATACAAAATATAACTATAAGTGGTTTCTCGCAGGTGACGACCATAACATCACGAAGTACTGTTGTAACAGTAATTTTGGCACTGTCGATAACAGGACAGAACTCGAACCAGAAGACGATGCGGCATACGTGAATTGGGGACCAGAGTGGCGTACACCTTCATTGAGCCAGCTTTACGAGCTGAAGAACAACTGCACAACTAAGTGGACTAGTGTGAATGGCATGGGAGGTTTTCTTTTCAAGAGCAACACTAACGGCAAAGCTATTTTCCTCCCAGCTGCCGGTTACCCCTATAATGGGGTTCAGGATGTTGGTAGTGACGGCCGTTATTTGTCTTGCATGTATGACTACGATGTTAGACCGGACCTTGGTTATATCTTGGCTTTCCAGAGTCAGGGCGGATTAACGGGATACTATTACAGTCGTCATTTCGGTGCAAGCGTTCGTGCTGTGTATGTTGGACAAGAGTAGATTCATCTAAGGTACAGTCTATTGAAGAGAATACCATAGTATAAAAACACTACAAGAAAAAATCCTCTTGCGGTGTTTTTTTAATGTTGCCTCGCCACCCCACCATCCATTACCTTTGCGCACACACGCACATTATTAAAGAGTATAACCATGAAACAAAGAATACAAAATAGAATTATAGCAAGGAGCGTCAACGCAACTGTTGTTATGTTTGTTATTCAGTTGTTCTCGTTGTTTGAAAAACTGAGTCAGGTGAACCAGGTGAGTCAGGTGAACCAGGTGATTCCAGTGATTCCACCGATTCCATGTTCTCTCGCAAAGTTACACCTATCTGGTGTCGCAAAGCCTCGCAAGCGAGGAGTTTTTTATTTCCGGTGTAAGCCGGCTTTGTGACGAGCTCTGCTCGCAGCTTTGTGAGATTAATAAAGCATCCGCGCACAGCGCGGCCCAACTCAAAAACTGATAATTAAATGATAATTCACGGTCAATTAATGGTAATTTGTGTAAGAACTCCGAGTCAATTGTCCATAATAACCCCAAGCCGAACGGCTTTAAACTTAGCGCATTGTCTTTAATTGTCTGATTAATACCCATTAGTAAGGCAAGGGATTGTGGATAACTTTTTTGTTTTTGTTGCGAGGATTTCGTGAAAAGGAAGTATTTTTGTAAAACTTTAGCAAAAATCTAAGATGGACAGCAAACAATTATCTCCTGTACGCAAGACCGTAGTTGGCGTACAATTCCTTTTTGTGGCATTTGGTGCCACGGTTTTGATGCCTCTTCTTGTGGGACTTGATCCTGCCACCGCCCTATTTTCGGCAGGAATCGGCACCCTTATTTTTCATCTTGTGACCCGAGGAAAAGTACCAATCTTTCTCGGGTCTAGTTTTGCTTTTATAGCACCTATCCTACTCGCCTCGAAGCAATGGGGACTCGAAGGCACCCTGTCGGGATTTGCCGGTGTGGCTTTGGTGTATTTCATCGCCTCGGCGCTAATCAAATGGCGTGGTACCAATTTCCTGAGCCGCCTGTTCCCTCCCGTAGTGGTTGGTCCTGTCATCATTTTGATTGGTCTGTCGCTATCGGGCACCGCCGTCGACATGTCGAAGAACAACTGGCTTCTTGCGATAATATCGCTAGTAGTGTCGATAACAATCCTCACCTATGCGCGAGGCATGTTCAGGCTAATCCCTGTAGTGGGTGGCATCGCAGTTGGATACATTGTAGCCATAGCGATGGGGCTTGTTGATTTCAAAGGCATTATCGATGCCCCATGGTTTGCCTTACCTCAAAACATTGCACATCCCATTTTACCAGCCTTCGACTGGCAACCATTTGTATGCCTGATGCCAATTGCCCTCGCTACCCTCATAGAGCATGTGGGAGATGTGTATGTGGTGAGCAATGTAGCTGGCAAAGACTTCGTAAAAGATCCTGGCCTTCACCGCACAATGCTTGGCGACGGACTCGCCTGCCTAGCGGCAGCCTTCATGGGCGGCCCTCCCGTAACCACCTATAGCGAGGTTACGGGTGCTATGCAAATCACAAAAATCACTTCTCCCGCCGTGATTCGCATCACCGCTGTTGCCGCAATAGCGTTTTCAGTATTCGGCAAGCTCAACGCGTTTTTGCAGAGCATACCTCAGGCCGTGCTTGGCGGCATCATGCTGATGCTATTCGGCACTATCGCCACTGTGGGAATTCAGAACCTGGTGCGCAACAAGGTTGACTTTTCTAAGACCCGCAACATCATCATCGCCAGCATTATGCTCACCACCGGAGTGGGCGGTGCCGAACTTACCGCAGGCACATTCAGCCTTTCGGGCATAGGCCTTGCTGCTATAGTTGGTATCATCCTTAATTTGGCGCTTCCCAAGTCGAAAGATGACGAAAACAAGTCGATCAATCAGCCCGATGATTTATAATTAGGATGAGGGATTAGGGATGAGTGATTAGAGATAAGAGATATGTGCTTCTTGCGATTTGCAAGGAGCACATTACTTTAGCTGAGATGGGAAGCTGTAGAAAGTTGGCACTGGTTTTGCTATAAGAACTTTTTTGAGTAATTTTGCAGAACAAAACAGAAGAAAACACATGATAGATTTTAATAGAGATAAAGATTACGATATGAACGATGGCGGAGCCCATGCTATCCCCATCTTTGCCGAGATACATGCCAATAGCGACGACAAGCTACTGAAAGAAAAGCAATTGAGCGACGTGCCAGTGCTGGCTCTTCGCAACATGGTGCTCTTTCCAGGCATGACAATGCCAGTGATGGTAGGACGGACAAAGTCGCTAAATGCCATAAAAGAATCTCAACGAACTGGTGAACCTTTGGCAGTAGTTTGCCAAATTGACAGCGAAGTTGAAGAACCCGACAAAAATGACCTTTACCCCGTGGGCACCGTTGCCGAAGTCATCAAGGTACTGAAACTGCCCGATGATTCAACCAACGTAATCCTTCACGGACGCTCAAGCTTTGTGCTCGACGAGATTACAAGCCGTGAGCCTTACCTGCGTGGCAACATCTCACTTTACAAGGAGAAACACCCCAAGAAAAATGACGGCGAGTTTGAAGCTATTATAAGCTCTATCAAGGAGTTGACATTTGACATGCTCAACAAGATGGGCGATGCTGGACGCGAACTCAAGTTTGCCATCAGCAATATCGATGACCCTGTCTACCTTATCCACTTCCTCGCCACCAACATACCCTTTGAGGCACGAGACAAACAAATGCTGCTTCAAGAGAGCGATATCAAGAAACGTGCTTACCACCTCTTTGGAATATTGAGCAAGGAAGCCCAACTCATCGACTTGAAGGCAAGTATCCAGCTTCGCACTCGTGAGGACCTGTCGCAACAACAGCGCGAGCACTTCCTGCAACAGCAAATCCGCACCATTCAGGAAGAACTTGGAACCAACGATGACGACATTCCCGAGCTCGAGAATCGCTCAAAGCAAAAGAAATGGAGCGAAGACACACAGAAGCATTTTGACAAGGAACTCAAGAAGCTTGAGCGATTGAACCCTCAATCGCCCGACTACTCTACACAATATGCCTACCTCGACACCATGCTAAACCTGCCGTGGAATGAGTACACCAACGACAACTTCAACCTCAAGAAGGTTGAAGCCAAGCTCAACCGCGACCACTATGGGCTGGAAAATGTGAAAGACCGCATACTTGAGCACCTATCGGTTCTCAAGCTACGTGGCGATCTCAAGGCTCCAATCATCTGCCTCTATGGCCCTCCTGGAGTTGGAAAGACCTCATTAGGCCGCTCCATCGCCGAAGCTCTTCACCGCAAGTATGAGCGCATCTCACTTGGCGGACTCCATGACGAGGCCGAGATTCGAGGTCATCGCCGCACCTATATAGGTGCCATGCCTGGTCGCATTGTCGAGGCAATGATGAAGTGCAACAGCTGCAACCCAGTGATTGTCCTCGACGAGATCGACAAGGTGGGCCAAGACTTCAAGGGAGACCCAGCATCGGCTCTGCTCGAGGTTTTGGACCCAGAACAGAACGGGCATTTCCACGACAACTACCTTGATGTAGACTATGACCTCTCAAAGGTGCTGTTTATCGCCACTGCCAACAACTTGGGCACAATCTCAAAGCCCTTGCTCGACCGCATGGAGGTGATAGAAATCAACAGCTACATCCCCGAGGAGAAAATAGAGATTGCTCGCAAGCACCTCGTTCCAAAACAGCTAAAAGAGAACGGATTTGAGAAGAAAGAAATCACCTTCCCCAAAGCAACAATCGCTAAAATCATTGACGGATATACCCGCGAGAGCGGTGTGCGCGAGCTGGAAAAGAAGATCGCCAAAGTGCTGCGCAAAGTGGCACGCAAGAAGGCTAGCGGCGATGAGTATCCCACAAGCATCGACGTGGCAAGCCTCAAGGAGTTCCTTGGAGCACGCGACTTCAGCAGTGACCGCTACGAAGGCAACGATTTTGCCGGCGTGGTGACAGGGCTGGCTTGGACTGCTGTTGGCGGTGAGATACTCTATATCGAGAGCGCCTTGTCGCGCGGCAAGGGCGAGAAACTGACCCTTACTGGCAACTTGGGTGACGTGATGAAAGAGAGCGCAATGATTGCACTGCAATACCTCAAGAGCCATAGTCAATTGTTTGACATCGACTATGAACTCTTTGACAAATACAATGTGCACATACACGTTCCCGAGGGTGCCATTCCTAAGGATGGGCCATCGGCAGGCATTACAATGGTAACATCGCTTGTGTCATCGTTCACTCAGCGCAAAGTACGCGACCATGTGGCAATGACAGGTGAGATAACGCTGCGAGGCAAAGTTCTGCCCGTGGGCGGCATAAAGGAGAAGATTCTAGCGGCCAAGCGTGCCGGCATAACCGATATCATCCTGTGCCGTGACAACAAGAAAGACATTGACGAGATTAATGACATCTACCTCAAGGGGTTGACGTTCCACTTTGTGAACTCCATCAAGGAAGTCATCGACTTTGCCCTCCTTCCCGACAAGGTGAAAGATGCCATCGAACTGTAACATCATAATTCAAAGACACACATGAGAGTTAAAGACATCACTACTGCCATTGAGGAATATGCGCCACTGTGGCTTCAAGAGAACTGGGACAACTCAGGAATGCAGGTTGGCGACCTCAATAGCGAAGTGACTGGAGTGGTGCTGTGCACCGACGTTCGCGAAGAGATACTCGACGAGGCAATCGAGCGTGGAGCCAACTTGATTATATCTCACCACCCACTTCTATTCCGAGGTCTGAAAAAGATTGTGGGCAGAACCTATCAAGAACGCATTGTTGCACGTGCCATAAAGCACGACATCACTATCTATTGCGCTCACACCAATATGGATAGCTCGCAAGGCGGTGTTAACTTCAAGATGGCCGAGAAACTTGGAATGACCGATGTGAAAGTGCTATCGCCACAACGAGGCACAATGTGCAAAATCGTGGTGTTTGTTCCAAACGTTGCTGCCTCCCAAGTTGAGGCTGCAATGTGTGATGCTGGTGCTGGACGTCTGGGCAACTATGACCACTGCAGCTACAGCATGCATGGCGAAGGCCATTATCGCCCACTCGACGGCGCTAATCCATGGGCCGGCAGCGTAGATGAAATACACCAAGAGCCGGAGATTCGCCTCGAGGTTCTTGTGAACAAAGCTCTGTGCGGTAAAGTGATTGCAGCAATGCTAAAAGCTCACCCTTATGAGGAACCCGCTTTTGACATAATTGCTCTCGACAACGAAGACAAATATGCTGGTTTGGGAGTTATTGGCAACATCGAGCCCCAAGATGCCAGTGAGTTCCTTGAGAAAGTAAAGAACGCTTTTGAGGTCAAGACGATAAGATATAGTGGCGATTTAAACCGCAAAGTGAGCCGCGTGGCAATGTGTGGCGGTGCAGGAGCTGAATTCACAGGCTTGGCACTGTCGCAAGGTGCCGATATCTATATCACCGGTGATATGAAGTATCACGATTTTCAAGGCAATGAAGAGCGCATTATTCTTGCCGATATAGGCCATTATGAGAGCGAACATTACACAAAAGAGATTTTTTATGATATTATTCAGAAAAAAAATCCTACCTTTGCAGTTGATTTTGCACGAAGCGAAATAAATCAAGTAAATTATTTATAATTTTTATGGCTAAACAAGAAAAAGAACTTACAGTAGAAGAGCGCCTTAAATCGCTTTATGATTTACAAAAAACTCTGTCGGAAGTAGACCGCATCAAAACTGAACGCGGCGAGTTGCCACTCGAAGTACAAGACCTTGAAGACGAGATTGAAGGTCTTCAGACCAAAATTGGCAACTTGAACAACGACATTGAAAAGCTCAGTACTGTAATCAGCAACCAAAAGAGTTCGATTGAGCGTGCCGAGAGTCTTATCTCAAAATATGAGAAAGATCAAGACAACGTGAGAAACAACCGCGAGTATGATTACTTGACCAAAGAAATCGAATTCCAACAGTTAACCATTCAATCGTCCACGAAACAAATCGATGAGGCCTCTAAAAAGATTGAAGCCGTTAACGAGAAGATTCAGATTGCTAAAGATCAGCTTGCCGACAACGAACAAGCTTTGTCGGAGAAAAAGAGCGAGCTCGACACTATCATCGCCGAGACAAAACAAGAAGAAGAGAAGCAACGTGAGAAAGCCAAGAAGCTTGAGAACAAGATCAACAATGCCGACCCACGTCTTCTTAGCGCATTCAAGCGCATTCGCAAGAATGCCCGCAATGGTCTTGGTGTAGTATATGTTCAGCGTAACGCTTGCGGTGGCTGCTTCAACCGAATTCCTGCCCAGCGCCAAATGGAGATTAAGATGAGAAAGAAAATCATCGTTTGCGAGTACTGCGGACGCATTCTCATCGATCCAGCAATCGCAGGAGTATCGGATGCCGAGGCATTGAACTCTTAAAAATCCTCATTATTGAGGTACGCCTCTTTTAAAGTGGAATAGCTCATGTAGCTAAAGCAACTTTAAGAAGACGTCAATAACCACAACAGTGCCGCGCACCCTGAGTGCCAGCAGCATTGAGAGTGGTTGTTGTACAAACAATAAGAGCTTCACTCATTAGGAAAAGCCTTTTATAAATAAGAACACAAATAATAATCCGCTAGAGACATAGATCTCCAGCGGATTGTTTTTTTAAGTGCAGTCGTACTGATTACTCCTCATTGAGGGGCACTGGCTGACCTGCTGCCTTTGCTTTCTCGATAACATTCCAAAGACGCTCTTTGGTAAAGCCTTTGGTGAAAATGTCTTCGGCCTTAATACCTAAAACATTCATATTGGATGCAAAATAAGTTTTCTTTCCAAATAAAAATGCCATTACACCAAAATCTTTTTTAAGATCAATTTTTGTAATCGTATAATTACTACTTCCAAGTGTGAGTTTTCCATCAGCAATATTCCAACTTTCCTCATAACGATTGCAACGCAGATAAGGCTTAGTGTTCATCAGAACAATAGAGCAATCGGCCGCCTTGCTCTCGGTGAATGACCAGAAAGTGAATCCATTAATAATAGTACTTGCCAGGTCGGTGCTTGGCTTTTCATACAAGAAAAGTGGAGAAGTCAACTCTGATTTTTCTACATTGTTGGAGATTACAGGTTCATCGTCGCCACAAGAAGTTAACGACATTCCCATGATAATGCTACAAATAAGCGCAAAAGATAAAAATGATAGCCTTTTCATATCACAAAAGAATTTGTTGTTAATAATGGACAAAGTTACACTATTTTTGGTTATTCCCTACTTTTTATCAAAAAAAAATTCTATTTTTGCAAAAAAGAAACATCATCATGTCAAAACAAATAATCACTAGCGCTCAAAATCCCCGAATCAAGCATGTGGTAATGCTACAGCAAAAGGCTCAGCAACGCCGTGCCGAAGACAGAATCGTGGTTGAGGGAGTAAGGGAAATTCTGCATTGCAGCAAGGCTGGCCACACAATAGAAACCGTGTTTTGCTGCCCACAACTGTCGGGTTACAGTGAACTTGCCCTCAGCGATGTCGGGGAGCTGATAGATGTTTCCCCCGAAGTGTATAGCAAGATTGCCTACCGCTCAACCACCGAGGGCCTAATAGCAATTGTCAAGCCCAAGCACATCACTCTTAACGACTTGCGTTTAGAAGAAAATCCTCTCATAATAGTGATAGAAGGGGTGGAGAAGCCTGGAAACATTGGAGCCATCTTGCGTAGCGCCGATGCAGCCCAAGCCACCGCAGTTGTAGTGTGTGACCCGTTGACCGACCTATTCAATCCCAATATAATCCGCAGCTCAATAGGTGCAATTTTCACTGTTCCATGCGTGGCATGCTCGACCGATGAATGCATCACATTCCTAAAACAAAATAACATCAAGATACTCACAGCTCAATTGCAGGACAGCCAGCTTTATTATCACGCCTGCATGACTGGTCCAACCGCTATTGTCATGGGCACCGAGTCAACTGGTCTGTCAAACGCTTGGCGTGAAGCTGCCGACGAACACATACTCATCCCTATGAAGGGCGAGCTCGACTCGCTGAACGTGTCGGTGAGTGCCGCAATTCTTCTTTTTGAGGCAGTGCGCCAACGAGAGAACCTTAACTCACATTGACTACCATACCATCATAGGCTAGTTCCACATTTGGCGGCAGAGTCTTTGAGACTTCGGCATGCAGACCTATGCCATGTGACATGTGAACTAGAACCACCCTCCCGGGCTGAACCTTTTCAATTATAGCAAGAGCTTGACTCAGAGAAATGTGAGAAAGATGCTCCTGAATCCTTAACGCATTTAATACTAGCAAGGGCACTCCATGTAGCCTTGCCAATTGCTCTTCATCAATCGACTTGCAATCGGTGATATAAGCTAATGGCCCTATGCGGAAGCCAAGAATGGGAAGACGATAATGCATGACAGGAATGGGCTCAATCATGATGCCATCACAGTTGAATGGTGTGCTATCGTCAATCTCAACAATCTTGAATTGTGGCACCCCAGGATAAGGATGCTCGGCAAAGCAATAGGCAAGACGCTGATGCAAGGCTGCAATAACATCACCTCGTGCATAGATAGGCAAGTCGCTAAATCCTCTCAAGTCTTCGAGGCCTGCAACATGATCATAATGAATATGTGTTATCAGCAGTGCGTCAAGATGTGGTGATCCCGACAAAAGCATTTGCCGTCGGAAATCAGGGCCACAATCAATTAGAATGTTCTTGCCTCGATAGCTCACTAATGCCGACTGCCGCAACCGCTTGTCTCGAGGATCGGTCGACTGGCACACCTCACACCGGCAGCCAATTTGAGGGACACCTGTGCTAGTGCCACTACCCAAAATCTTTATAGAAAGAGAATCACCCGTCATAAAACCTAATAAATGCGAAAGACAAGCACAAAGTTATTAATATTTATTTAAGCTAACAACCTTCTCGCTAAAATTATTTGTATATTATTTCTAGTTACATTAATTTTGCAAAAGTAAAAACGAAACTCTCACATCGAAATGGAAAATACTGAAACTCGCAAGAGATATGACTTGGATAGAATCGCCCGCATTGTGATAGCGATAATATCCATTGTTGCCGCAATCTATGTCATCAATTACCTGAGTGGCATTTTGTTGCCATTTGTGATTGGCGGCTTGCTTGCCTATATGCTCAACCCTCTTGTAGAATGGCTCATGCGGGTGCTGCACGTTAAAGGAAGGGCCTTGCCATCAATCTTGGCAATCATTTTAGCAGTGGCTGTTCTCACATTGGTTTTCTGGTGGCTGATACCCTACATTGGCAACGAGGTGAGCGACATGACAAAAATGCTTACCAACTATGCCAAGGCATCATTCAAGATTCCGCACATTCCCGATGCCGTGCAAGATTTCTTCAGGCAGAACTTCAACCCCAACCAATGGCAAAAGCTACTCACTAAAGAGCAGTGGATGAACTTGATAAACCAAGTTGCAAGTGGCACATGGAGCGTTCTGGGAGGCACAGTGAGCGTGTTATTGGGCGTTGTCACTATCTTACTGGTGCTAATGTACATGTTCTTCATTCTCCTCGACTACGACAAGATTACTCACGGTTTCAAGGCCGCAATACCTCCACGCTACCGCCGCATCAGTTTCAAAGTTATGCGCGACGTGGAGCAAACTATGAGCCGATATTTTCGTGGTCAAGCCATGGTTTCCCTGTTTGTGGGCATAATATTTGCGATAGAGTTCTATATCATAGGGCTGCCAATGGCTATAGTTTTCGGCCTCTTCATCGGGGTGCTTAACATGGTGCCCTACCTGCAACTCATTTCCTTCCCTATCGCCGCATTCCTTTGCCTGGTGGCGTCGGTCGACACTGGGCAGAGTTTCTGGTATCTCTTTGGCTGGACCTTTGCCGCCTATTGCATTTGCCAGGTCATCCAGGACCTCATCCTCATCCCCAGCATCATGAAGCAACAGATGGGCCTCAATCCAGCAATCGTCTTCCTCTCGCTCTCGATTTGGGGCTACGTTCTGGGGTTTGTTGGCCTGATTATCGCCCTCCCTCTCACCACCTTGATCATTAGCTATTACAGCGAGTATGTGCTCCATAAGCCCAACCCACTATATGCCAAGAAGAAAGACAATAAAAAGAAGAAAGACAATAAAAAGAAAAAAACAGAAGACCTCACCACTTGATTCCAAAGCGATTCTCACATAGCCAGGATAACAGTTACAGTGAATAGTGAAATCTATAAAAAAATAATTGAGCCAATGCCTGAATTGACGCTGGCTTAATTATGTATTGTATTGAAGCATTAAATCAGGGATTGAACAATCCTCTTGACGTCCTCGCCCAGTTGCTGCGCCTTCTCCATGGTGTGAGCTTCGCTGTAGATGCGGATAATGGGCTCGGTGTTGCTCTTGCGCAGATGTGCCCAGCCATCCTCAAAGTCAATTTTCACACCATCGATGGTAGTGAGCTTCTCACCCTTGTAGTGCTCCTCAACTGCCTTGAGAATCTTGTCCACGTCCATGCCGGGAGTGAGCTGAAGTTTGGTTTTAGCAATACTGTACTGAGGATAAGTAGCTTTGAGCTCACTCACCTTTTTGCCACTCCTGGCAAGCAATGTCAAGAACAATGCAACTCCCACCAGTGCATCACGCCCATAGTGCAGCTCAGGATAAATTACACCGCCATTACCCTCGCCGCCAATCACAGCACCTGTGCGTCGCATCTCGGTTGTGACATTCACCTCTCCCACCGCTGCTGCAGTGTAGTTGCAGCCATGAGCATTAGTCACGTCGCGCAGGGCCCTCGAAGAAGACAAGTTAGAAACTGTTGCACCAGGAGTGTGGCTGAGCACATAGTCGGCGACAGCCACGAGAGTGTATTCTTCAACAAAGAACTCACCGTTCTCCATAACAATAGCCAAGCGATCAACATCGGGGTCAACCACAAAGCCCACATCGGCCTTGCCTTGCTTCATCAGCTCCTGAATTGCTGTCAAGTTCTCAGGAATAGGTTCAGGAGTGTGGCCAAAATTGCCAGTAGGGTCACAGAACAGCTTGACAATATTCTCGCTGTTCACACCCAACTGCTCAAGAAGCTTGGGAATGGCTACACCGCCCACCGAGTTCACAGCATCAACAGCGACAGTGAAATTCGCATTCTTAATGGCCTCCACATCAACCAGCTTGAGCTGTTTCACTGCATCGATGTGACGACGCAGGTAGGTGTAATTCTTTTGCTCACGTCCCAGATTGTCAACACTAGCATAGTCGAAATCCTCGGCTTCGGCAATGCGCAGCACCTCTTTGCCCTGAGCATCATCGAGGAACTCGCCCCTGTCGTTGAGAAGCTTGAGAGCATTCCACTGCTTAGGGTTGTGAGAAGCAGTAATAATAATTCCTCCACAAGCTTTTTCCCACACTACTGCGAGTTCGGTTGTGGGAGTTGTGGCAAGACCTATATTAACTACATCAAAGCCCATTCCCGTGAGGGTGCCCACCACGATGTTGAGAACCATTCTTCCCGACATGCGAGCGTCACGGCCCACAACAATAACATTAGAGTCACACTTCGAGTTGCGGCGAATAAAAGTGGCATAGGCCGTTGTAAACTTTACAATATCAAGAGGTGACAGGCCATCGCCAGCTTTGCCTCCGATAGTGCCACGAATGCCTGAGATAGATTTTATTAATGACATGATAAGAGAAGTGATAATTTTACAAGTTAATAGTTTAAATCTGGTTGCGGAAATATCTCACATGATATAAGAAAGGCACTACACTCGATATCTCGCTAGCCCAACCATATTGCGACTTAATGATAAGATTGACTTCACTGTCAACACCCAAAAAATTGAGAGGCATTTGAATGCCATAACCCCACTGAGCCGAAGTTGCCAAAGTGTAGTTGCCATACTGGAAATAGGTGGGAGCAATATTCATATCGTTCTCATTTCCATCACCCAGCATCTCACCATACTTGTGCCAATAGTTGAGGTTATATCGCATATAGCGGAAATAGATTCTTTCAGAGTTCTTAGCCTTGTCGGTCTTACGGTCGCCAGCTCTAATAACTTGCATATACACGTTGCCCTCGTTGTCGAGTCGATAAAAAGGGGCGTCCTTACCAACCTCAAAAACAGTGTCGGCAGGAACGCCGTTCACCACTCGGCAGTTTGCAAGGTAAGCATTAATCGAGTGTCGCTCGTCATTCAGAAGGTCGGCATAGCTCTCACTATCACGACAAGAGCAAAGGGTACCAGCCAACACACACGATAAAACGAATAAAATAGCTTTAACTTTCATATTTTTATCAGTTATTAAATTTTGTCTTTTTTATTTCTTCCACAATTTTATAATAAATCTCGATAGCCTCTTGAAGGGTCCCATAATGTTCTCCTGCCGCCGCATGCATGTGACCGCCGCCATTGTAATATTTAGCACAAAGGCCATCGACAGCCAAGTCCCCTTCGCTTCGCATCGACACTTTTATGTATTTAGCATCTTCACGCATGAATGTGGACCAGTAAATGCCACTTACCGACAGGGGCCTATTGACAAGGCGCTCGGTGTCACCAGGTTTGTAGTCAAACTTATCAAGGTCATCTTTGTCTAGAACAATCAACGCAAACTTATCATCAATGACAGTCATCTTGTTCAAGATTGCATAGCTTTGAAGTTTCAGGCTATTTAAGGGCACGGTATCCATAGCCATCTTGTAAAGGTAAGGCTTGTCGATGCCACGTTCCATGAGCCTCGCCATAACCTCGTAAACCTCGGGATAAGAAGAGCTGAATGCCAAGTTTCCTGTATCGGTCATAATACCCACAAAGATGCAAGAAGCTATGTCTTTATCGACAAAAGAATTCCAACCGCACTGTTCTATTATCCTATAAATCAACTCACAAGTAGATGACATTTCGGGATGAGAGAACTTAACATCCCACTGCTGCGATACAGGATTCAGATGATGGTCGATGAGCACTTTGGGAACTTGTGCCTCTTCAAGACAAGTCTTCATTGCGCCCACACGGTTAAAATCATTGTAGTCGAGTGAGATCAAGAGCTGAGTGTTTCGAACGATGTTCTTAGCCATTATCTCTTGATGACTGAAGGTAACATAATCTTTACCCTGCGCTATAAAGTTGAGTGACCAAGGCAATTGGTCAGGGATAATCACTGTGGCGTTCTTTCCCATGTTGCGAAGTAACAAGCATAATGCCAACGAAGACCCAATGGCATCACCATCGGCAGTCTTGTGGCATGTGATCACAATGCGATTCACATTATTCAGCAACTTTTGAAATTTGCCAATCTCAACCTTATCGATTATATCAATCATCATAGAAATTTCTAATAAGACCACAAAGGTAGGAAATAATTTTATATAATAGTATCGTGTTATGTTTTTTTTAGAGTTATAAAATTGGAAAAAAGAAAAGCAGTGCTTATCTTTGCAACTTGAAAACAATTTATACCAGAAATATGAGAAACAAAAAGTATTTTCTTTCGCTACTTGCAATCATGACGGTGTTCATGACCGTGCAGGCCCAAATTCTAACACCAGTAAAATGGACAAAGGCCATTAAATGGACCGACAGTCACAATGGAGTAATTACTTTCACTGCCAACATCGACCATGGATGGCACATGTATTCCAACGATTCACCCGGCGACGGACCAACTCCCCTGAGCATCAAGTTCAAGACAACCAATGGCGTCAAACTCGTTGGTGGCCTTACTGCTAGTTCGTCACCAAAGACCATCGATGACGAGAACTTCATGATGAAAGTGCGCCAGTGGGAAGGTAAAGTAACTCTAAGCCAAAAATTCACTACTACAGCGCCAAACTATACCATTGATGGCGACATAGAGTTCATGAGCTGCAATGACCAAACTTGTACCCCACCATCCCGAGAGTCATTCAGCTTTACTGGCAAAGTTAACGAGCCACCAGCACAAGAGCAAGAAGCGGCCGCAGAACAACCACAAGCACAAGATAATCCAGAGGAGACACCTCAGAATATTGAAGAAACTGTTCCTGAAGAGTTGCTTATGGCGACCGACACCACAAGTTCATTAGCCGACAGTGCAGCATTAGCACCCACAACTTCAGCCAAAGGTAACGCTGGACTATGGGCTCCCGTTCAGTTTACCGACGCCGCAGCCGAGGGCACCGAGGGCAACAGCAAGTCGCTTTGGTTCCTATTCTGGGCTTGTTTCCTAGGCGGTTTATTGGCATTGCTCACTCCATGCGTGTGGCCTATCATTCCACTTACCGTTAGTTTCTTCTTGAAGAAGGGCAACAGCAAGAGCAAGTCATTATCCAGTGCTATCACTTACGGCCTGTCGATTATTGTAATATATGTGTTGCTTGGCGTTCTCGTAACAGCGATATTTGGAGCCAATGGGCTGAACGCCCTCGCCACCAATGCCGTGTGCAACATCATCTTCTTCTTGCTGCTTGTGCTCTTTGCCATCTCGTTCCTTGGCGCTTTTGAGATAAAGCTCCCCGACTCATGGTCGAGCAAGATGGACAATCGTGCCGAGAAGACCACTGGCCTACTGAGCATCTTCTTCATGGCATTCACTCTGGTGATTGTTTCGTTCTCGTGCACCGGCCCCATCATTGGCACCCTCCTTGTTGAGACCGCCAGTAGCGGCAGCCTGTTAGGTCCCATTGTGGGCATGTTTGCCTTTGCACTTGCACTTGCCATACCATTCACCCTCTTTGCCCTTTTCCCATCGGTACTCAAGAAGTTGCCAAAGTCAGGAAGTTGGCTCAACACCGTCAAGGTTGTGCTAGGATTCCTCGAGCTGGCACTGTCACTCAAGTTCCTCTCGGTAGCCGATTTGGCCTATGGCTGGCACATTCTCGATCGTGAGACCTTCCTATCGCTATGGATTGCTATTTTCGGCCTCCTTGGCGTCTACCTTATTGGCGGCATTTGGCTCAAGGGCGACGGCGACAAGAAACCTATTGGCGTTGTCAGACTAATGCTTGGCATTATTTCGCTGGCATTCACTGCCTATCTCCTGCCTGGACTATGGGGCGCTCCACTCAGGGTTACCAGCGCGTTTGTTCCACCACTCTACACCCAAGATTACACAACCAATCCTGAAACTATTCAAGAATATGATGACTTTGAGAAGGGTGTTGCTGTAGCAGCTCAAAACGGCAAGCCCATATTCCTGGAATTCTCCGGCTTTGGATGTGTGAACTGCCGCAAGATGGAAACAGCGGTTATGGACCTCCCCGAAGTTAAGGGCAACCTCAAAGACAACTTCGTACACATCAGGCTCATGGTTGACGATAAGACCGATCTCGCTAAGCCTATCACCATCGAGAGAAATGGCAATAAGATGGAGCTCAGAACTATTGGCGACAAGTGGAGCTATCTCCAAGAAATAAAATTCAATTCTAATTCACAACCTTACTATGTGGTTCTTGACTCCAACGGCAAACTAATGTCGGGACCATTTGTCTACAAAGAAGATGTGCAAGGGTTCTTAAACTTCTTGAACCGTGGTAAGAAAAAATATGAAGAGCAAAAATAATAGACAACAAAAATTAGAGGCTTTTGGAAAACTTCTTGATGTAATCGACACGTTGAGAGAGCAATGCCCGTGGGACTCGGTGCAAACTAACGAGAGCATGCGCCCAAACACCATTGAAGAGGCCATGGAACTTGCCGAAGCATTGCTTGGTGACGACAAGAACACCATCAAGAAAGAGCTTGGTGACGTACTGCTTCACGTGCTCCTATATGCCCGGATAGGCGAAGAGACCGGTGACTATGATATCGCCGAGGTGTGTGACTCGTTGAGGCAGAAGCTTATCTTCCGCCATCCTCACATCTATGGCAATGACAAGGTAAATGACGTCAAGGAACTGCTCAATCACTGGGAAGTTATCAAAATGAAAGAGAAAGGCGGAAACAAGACGGTGCTTGGAGGAGTTCCGTCGACATTGCCTTCGCTCATCAAAGCCGAAAGAGTGCAAGAAAAGGCAGCAAATGTGGGCTTTGACTGGGAGAACAAAGAAGACGTTTGGACCAAGGTCAAGGAAGAAATCAGCGAGGTAGAGGCCGAACTGAAATCGGGCAATGAAATTAATGTAGAGAAAGAATTTGGCGACCTGTTCTTCTCCATTGTAAATGCTGCCAGGCTCTATAACGTAAGGCCAGATAATGCCCTTGAGAAAACAAATCTCAAGTTTATTGCTCGATTTAACCATGTTGAAGCTCGTGCCAAGGAACAAGGCAAGCGACTGAACGAAATGACCCTGGCCGAGATGGACCAACTATGGAATGAAGCTAAACACTTAAAGTTAGGAGAATGAGAGTTTGTGTGACCGAGAAACCCAGTGTGGCCAGAGATATAGCTCGACTGCTAGGCGCAAATGACCAGCATGAAGGCTACTTCGAGGGTAATGGCTACCAAGTCACATGGACCTTCGGGCACTTGTGTTGCCTTAAAGAACCGCATGACTATCTCGAGAGATGGAAATGGTGGGCATTGAGCTCCCTTCCAATGATCCCCCCTCGTTTTGGTATCAAACTGATTGAAGACGAAGGTATCAAGAAACAATTTAATGTTATATCAAGCCTGATTGCCGGAGCCGACGAGGTGATAAACTGTGGTGATGCTGGACAAGAAGGAGAACTGATTCAGCGATGGGTGTACCAGAAAGCGAAATGTGATAAGCCCGTTAAGCGATTATGGATATCATCACTAACCGACGAGAGCATCAAAGAGGGCTTTCAACAATTGCAAGATGCTTCACACTTCGACAACCTTTATTATGCCGGTCTTTCAAGAGCGATTGGCGATTGGATTCTGGGCATGAATGCCACGCGACTATATACATTAAAGTATCGTGTTGGAGGCTCCAAAAACGTGCTTTCCATAGGTCGAGTACAGACACCAACATTAGCACTTATTGTAAGTCGCCAACGTGAGATTGAGAATTTTGTTCCCGAAGACTATTGGGAGATAAAAACCAAATACCGCGAAACAATTTTCAATTCCACAAAAGGGAAATTCAAGACCGAAGGCGCTGCCAGTGAAATAGTTGAGAGCATAAAAGCTTTCCCACTCACCGTGACATCGGTCTCCAAGAAGAAAGGTAAAGAGGCACCACCTCGCTTGTTTGACCTAACAAGTCTTCAGGTTGAATGCAACAAAAAGTTTGGCTATAGTGCCGACGAAACCCTTCGCCTCATCCAGTCGCTATATGAGAAAAAAGTGACTACCTACCCTCGTGTCGACACCACCTACCTGAGCGATGACATCTACCCCAAGATACCAGGCATAATGGAGGCAATGAAACCATACGCTCAAATTATCCAACCACTCCTAGCAAGCAAATTGCCTAAGAGCAAGAAGGTGTTTGACAACTCCAAGGTTACCGACCACCATGCAATCATTCCCACCAATGTAGACCCTTCATCGGTACTGCTCACCCGTGAGGAAAAACTCGTATATGACATTATAGCAAAGCGCTTTATTGCAGCATTCTATCCTGATTGCGAGTTCTCGACAACCACCGTTATGGCTCGCGTGAATGAATTTGATTTTAAGGCCACCGGAAAAGAAATACTCAAAGATGGATGGAGAGTTATTTACAACAAAGACAAGGCTCAAAACGAGGATAAAGACAAGGATAAGGATGATGACGACAATGGCATAATGCCCACATTTGTTGAAGGTGAGAGCGGCCCTCATCAGCCATCACTCCTCAAAAAAACAACACAGCCTCCAAAGTACTACACCGAGGGAACATTGCTGCGTGCAATGGAAACAGCGGGAAAATTTGTTGACGATGATGAGTTGCGCGACGCCATGAAGGAGAACGGCATTGGACGGCCATCAACCCGTGCGGCAATCATCGAGACCCTGCACAAGCGCCATTACATTGCAAAACAACGCAAGAGCCTGATGGCCACTCCCGCCGGCATTCAACTTATCGACACCATCAAAGAGGAACTTCTCAAATCGGCCAAACTCACAGGACTGTGGGAGAACAAATTGAGAAAAATTGAACGAGGAGAATTCAGTGCCCAACAATTCATTGATGAGCTTAAAGTTCTTGTAAATGACATTGTGCTTAATGTGCTGAAAGATAACTCAAGTACAACAATTGAAGTTCAAGAGACTGAGAAGAAAAAAGGGACAAAAGGGGGCAATAGCAGCACGGAGAAAAAGCCACGCAAGCCACGCTTGAAATCAATAGAAGAGATACCATGCCCCAAGTGCGGCAAGGGCCATATCATCAAGGGGAAAACAGCCTATGGCTGCAGCGATTATCACAACTGCGACATGCGCCTGCCTTTTGACAGCTATCCCGCTGACCTCACCCCATCGAAACTCAATAATATGATTAAAAAATCATTCAAAAATGAGTGATTATTGGCAATATATAATTGTGGGATGTGTTGTAGCTGCTGCTTTTGCATTATCACTAAGGAGTTTATGGCGAGCTATAAACAACAAGAAATCGGCATTGAACCCTTGTTCTGACTGCAAACTAAAAGACAGCTGCACCAAGCATCTAGAACAATGTGACAAGAAAAATTATTAATAAATAATTATCATAATTATCATGGAAACAAAGCAATATAACATAGGTTTAGCACTCAGTGGAGGCGGTGTAAGAGGCTTCGCACACATAGGAGCCCTAAGAGCTCTTGAGGATGTGGGCATTAAACCCGATGTCATAGCTGGCGTTAGCGCCGGAAGCATTGTGGCATCATTCTATGCTGCTGGCATGAGCGCCGATGAAATCTTCAACCTATTTGGGAGCATCGACATGAGCAAATTCTTGCAAGTTGACATCACAAAAAGCGGGTTCCTTAAGCTCGACAAATTCAAAAGATTCCTAGAAACCAACTTGCCAATTAAAAATATTGAAGAATTATTAATCCCAACTATTATTGCAGCCACCGATATCGAGCAACAACACGAGATGCCGTTTACGTCGGGCAATATAGCCGAAAGAGTAGTCGCTTCTTGCAGCATCCCGCTAGTGTTTAGGCCCGTGAAGATTGATGGCAGCTACTGCGTTGACGGCGGTGTGCTTCACAACCTGCCCTCGTTCTACCTAAGGCCCCTGTGCAACACAGTGATTGGCGTCAACGTTAGCCCCATGAAGCTAGGGCCCATCAAGCTAAACGTGCGCTCACTAGCCTACCGCACTTACAAACTCATGACAATGCGCAATGTTGTTGCCGACAAGCAATTGTGCGACCTGCTAGTTGATATCATCTCCATTCAAGGCCATAGCACATTTGACACCAGTGCCGCCAACAAGATAGCCCAGAAAGGATACTTTGAGACAATGAAAATACTCAAAAACTCACAGTTGATAAAAGACCTAACCAAATGACCCATAACAAGCCCATTATTTACCAACTCTTTCCTCGATTGTTTACCAACACCTGTGACCACTGCGTGCCAAATGGCTCCATCAAGCAGAATGGCACAGGAAAAATGAACGATATCACTGCCCCTGTGCTCAACAAATTACGTAACTTGGGCGTGACACATGTGTGGTATACTGGCGTCATACGTCATGCAACTAAGACACATTACAGAAACATCCCCGACTGCAATCCTTATATCGTGAAAGGAAATGCTGGCTCACCATATGCCATAACCGACTATTATGACATTGATCCCGACATAGCTGTAAAGACCACGCATCGCATTAAAGAGTTTGAGCAACTTATAAAAAGGACTCATGAAGCTGGCATGAAAGCCATCATTGATTTTGTGCCAAATCATGTTGCTAGGCAGTACCACAGCATAACAAAGCCTGAAGGCATCAAAGACCTGGGTGAAAATGACGATAAAAACTTGGCATTCTCTCCCAACAATAATTTTTACTATATGCCCGACCAGCAATTTGCTCCTGGCATCGATTTGGGCCAAGGCGATGAATTCTACTATGAGAAACCAGCAATGGCAACCGGCAATGACTGTTTCCATCCATATCCAGGCATAAACGACTGGTATGAAACAGTCAAGCTAAACTATGGCGTGGACTATGCCACAGGTGAGAAACACTTCTCCCCTATTCCTTCAACATGGCAAAAGATGCTTGACATTCTGCTCTACTGGGCTAGCAAAGGCATTGACGGATTTAGATGCGACATGGCCCATATGGTGCCAGTGGAATTCTGGAACTGGGCTCTACAAATAGTCAAGGAGGAATTCCCTCATGTCATTTTCATAGCCGAGCTTTACGACACCGGTCTTTATGGCCTATATATCAATGAGGGCCACTTTGACTTCCTATATGACAAAGTATCGCTCTACGACACCTTGCGAGCAACGACCTGTGGCATGGCAAGGGCCGACGCCATCACGCAATGCTGGCACGCAGTGGAAGGCATGAGCCATCACATGCTCAACTTCCTCGAAAATCACGACGAGCAGAGAATAGCCTCAAGTCAGTTTGCCGCCGATGCTAACAAAGCTCTCCATGCTTTAGTTGTCTCGGCCACAATATCACGAGCTGCGTTCATGATTTATCAAGGACAAGAGCTAGGAGAGCCAGCAAACGATGCCGAGGGATTCAGCGGGCAAGATGGACGCACTACAATCTTCGACTACTGGAGCATTCCAAGCGTTAGAAGATGGTATAATAACGGCAAATGTGACACAACAAAACTCACGAAAGAAGAAAGAGAGCTGAGACGATACTACAAAAAGATATTGCAGTTGTGCAACAGTGAGAAAGCTATAGCACGTGGTGAATTCTATGATCTCCTATATGCAAACCGTGACACTATCAACTGCGAGAAAGTATATGCCTATTACCGCCATTACAATGGTGAGCATTTACTCATTCTCGCTAACTTCAGCGACAATGAGGAGCATGTTAATGTCTACACACCACAACATGCTTTTGACATCATGCATTTAACATCTGGCGCCTATGAAGCATGTGACTTACTCACCAAGAACAAGATGAAGCTCACAATCAACCCACACACACCTATCGAGCTCACGATTCCAAAGCGCAATGCAATGATTATCAAACTTATAAAAAAAACTTAAAAAATTAAACACTTAATAATAGGAATAAAGAAAATTATATTGTACTTTTGCACTTAGATTTTAGACCTTCGTTATTATGAGCAAGAAACCATTCAAAATTTTTTCAGGCAGATATTCCAGATATCTTGCCGATGAGATAGCAAAGAAACTCGGTATTGAAGTTGGTGAAATGCTGGTCAATGAGTTTGCCGATGGAGAGTTTCAAGTGTCATACGAGGAATCTGTAAGAGGCGATGAGATATATCTCGTCCAATCTATGTTCCCCCCAACCGACAACCTTATGGAGCTACTGCTCATGATTGATGCGGCCAAACGAGCCTCGGCCAAATCGGTAACTGCAGTAATACCCTATTTTGGTTGGGCACGTCAAGACCGCAAAGACCGTCCACGCGTGTCGATTGCCGCCAAGCTGGTTGCTGGAATGCTTACTAGTGCTGGTGTCGACAGCATCATCACCATGGACCTGCATGCCGACCAGATTCAGGGTTTCTTCAACCTGCCGCTCAATCACCTGTATGCATCGTCGGTGTTTGTCCCCTACATCAACAAGCTGAAACTCAAAGACATGGTATTTGCTTCGCCCGACGTAGGTGGTGCTAAGCGAGTGTTGGAGTATGCCAAGCACTATAAGGTTCCTATGGCCTTGTGTCACAAACAACGTGCTCGTGCCAATGTGGTTGAGAAAATGACCATTATTGGTGATGTCAAAGACAAGAACGTGATACTCGTCGATGACATGATCGATACCGCAGGAACCATTTGCACTGCAGCTAAGGTAATGATGGACAATGGCGCAAAATCGGTTAGAGCTATTGCTTCACATGGTGTGATGAGCGATCCTGCTACCGAGCGCATCAATAAGAGTCCTCTCACCGAGGTTGTCATCTCCGATTCTATCAACTATGACACAAGCCGCAGCGAAAAGGTCAAAAGGGTTTCGGTTGCAGGACTTATCGCCGAGACTATCCAACGTATCAATGACCACGAGTCGATTAGCTCGCAATATCTAATCAACCACTAAGGGAAGTCACTACTTTCCAAAAATCTTACTAAGTAATTTCTTCAGCCCTTTGGGTTGAAGATTTTGCTTTATGGCCTGTTCTTCAATTATTGGTTCGGGCTTGCGAAACCACAGTTTTCCAAAGCAATCGGGACGATGAAAATCGGGGTTTGTGCTTTCAATAGCATTCCACGACACATAATGTGGGTGTGCTGTTTTGGACCCACACTTATAGAAATTCCCTTTGATAAACTCGGGTAAGTTGTCGGCATCCAAGCCTACCAGTTCTAGTGGAATCGAGACTGTTAAATCCCAGCAGAATGTGCCTTCTTGCTCTTTAAAAGGCTCATTGCCACATGAGGCATACCGTTTTATCGAAGACAACTCTTCAGGCAAAAGTCTTGTAGGCGCAGGACGTTCTACACGATGACTACCATTCAATGTGCCAATGCAGTTAAACTCAAAATTCCAGTATTCCTCACTGCCTGGTACTTGCATAAAAAACTCGACACAACTATCTTGGGCTACAGGGCTTAAATCTTCGGCATTCACAGCACGCAAATCCTTGCTAATAACCGAGAAAAAGACATACAAGCGAGTTGATGACACAGCTATTACAAAGCTAGTGCTAGGCTTATAAGGGAAATCATCTTTCCAATTAACACATTCTATTTGCTGATGCTCCACATTGGCATCGAGATATGCTCCCACGTGCTGTAAAGGCATTCGGTCGAGCTGTGGAAGCTGCTTTATTTCACACTCCATCAGATTACTCCAAAATAGGTTAAAAGGCCTGACACTAGACCATAAACAGCCAATATCAGAATTATGCCACCCATAATCTTGTTAATCAGCCACATGCTGTTGATGTTGAATTTTGCACGCAACTTATCAACCAAATAAGTAATGACAGTCCACCACAAGAGCGCTCCTATCACTATAAATACATAACCTATAATATAGTGATAAAACTCATACTCCGAAGACGGAAAATTAAAACGCGCAAAGAGTGGAAATATAAGGAAGATAATCAAGGGATTAGATAAAGTGAACGCAAATCCAGTTATGGCATCATGTGTGTAATTCACTTTAATCTCATCGTCATGTTTCAACCCCTTGACTGGGCTTCGCAATATCATGAAAAGAGCAAAGATAATAAGCACAATGCTACCACCAATCTGGAACAGATCCTGATGATTAGTGATAAAATCGGTAACAAAAGAAAGTCCCAAGCCTGCGAGGAGACAATAGAAAAGGTCCGACACAGCTGCTCCTAGCCCTGTGTAAAGACCACTCTTCCTTCCTTTCTCCATTGTTCGCTGAACTACAAGAATACCGATAGGACCCATCGGAGCTGACAAAATAATGCCAACCGACAAGCAACCTACTATTATGGATATTATTGTGCCCATACTTCAAAAACAGCGACAAAGTTACTAAAAATACTTATATTTTAAGGTATTTTGACCAAAAAAATCATTTTCGCCTTCTCCATTTCACAAAAATAATCTAATTTTGAGAAAAATTTCCCAAAAACCATGATAAAAAAATCCCTCGTCACATTACTACTGATGCTCCTTGCAAGTCAAGCAATTAATAGTAGCACTGTCTACAACTCCCGTCACAATGGTTTTGCATGCTTGATGCTTAATGGCAAAGCCGTTATTAATGGCGATTACTTGCAAATCGACAACTCCACATCAAGTAATATCTTTATTACCGACACCACCAGCATCGACCCATTTGAGGACTATAAATTCTACATCCATTTTGCCAACAAACACAACAATGAAGGCAAATCCTACAAAGTGACCGACAAGCAAGGCAAGAAGAAAATGGTCACAGAAACAATGGGTGGCATAGTCTTTAACATAATAGCTCCTTCTTCCTACTGGATGGTTACTGCAAGATGCTCCAACTCCAGCCTTTATAACGAATGTGTCGACAACAGGACCATGACTATAGAACTGACTAAAGTTGTCGATTGCAAAAAAGCATTGATAGAAAAAGTCACACTCGACAAAGGAATGGACCTGTATGATGGATTCAATTACCTGGGTGTGCAAATCGAAAGTAATGTGATTAAAGTTATTGGAGGAGAAAAACAACTAACCGAGATTCTCACCCACCAAATGACCAAAGAGGAACTTGAGTTGACAAAAGGTCACTCCGAAATGAGAGTGGGATGCGTAGCAACTCCCGGCGCCTATATCTCCATTGAACGGACAGTTCTATCATACAACAACAAACCTGATGTATCACCTAATCTTGAGACAGCATGGACCAAGGAGGCTCTAGACCGACATTTTGCTGAATCTAAGAACCCTTACGAGGGTTATTGGACCTATCTTGACCGAGACATGGAGGACATTTGGCTGAAAATGGGAGGCCGTTACACTATTGCACTTGTCGAGACGTCAACAGGATATGACGTGATTTATATCGATGGAGCTCAGGTAAAAAAGTCACAATGGCACTTAGGCATGAAAAAAGGTGAAATGACAAAAACCATCTTCACCGACAACTTTACTGGCTCATGGTATGACGCCACACAAGAAGTTATCAATGAAGACGTTTATGCCACCTTTGAGAGCGGTGTAATTCTATGTTTCAAATTCCCTGTCTACAAGAGTCAACTAAGGTTTTCTAAAATCCTGAATTGATGCGAAACAATTCTATGTCAATCGACAAAGTGTGATACAGACCTATCTTAAAAAACTATTTGTTTGCAAATAATGCCAAAACACCTATGCCAGCCGATGCAACAATCATTAAAATGATTATTGAAAGAATAGAAGTGAGTACCATATAGCCCAATATTCGCCACTTTTTGTATCCTGAGAATTGGCTAATAGCCACTAAAATCATAAAAGCGGCGAAGAATTTGAGAATGTCGGAATTGAACAAATTTCCCAATATCAAGAATATGGTGAACGTGTTGGAGGTGTAGATCATCGCCACTATAAATTCCGAGAACCGCAGGTCCAGAATCTTTGGTGAATGGCGCAGGAAAAAGTACATTGGCCAGAAAAACAGTAGTATCGTCACAAGGGAGAAAATGGCTGGGTACTTTTCCAACATCGCGTCCAATAAATTGGCAAATCTCACACCCAGAGAATACATTTTCGAATCTTTGATATTGAACTTTTTGTTGGCATTGTTGCTAATATCTTTCTTAGCTTCGTCTTTCTCCTGTTTAACCATCTCGGTTTGGTTGCCTGTTGGTTCAGGTGCCGTTGCATCGGTGTTAAATGTTATGCCTTGCTTGATAATGAGCGATAAAGTAAACAGTATGAAAAACATTTTGAATGGTGGAAAATAGGCCGACTGCATGCCACTCAAATAGTCACGAATCATATAGCCTGGGCGAAGCACCAAGTCGCGAAGGCTACGGAACATGCTGCGGTTGCCCATGCCCCACACATCAAGGAAAAGCAGGGCTGCCTTCTTGAACGAGAATCTGCTAATGCTTGCCGACTGGCCGCACCTGGGGCAATAATTCCCTTGATACTCAGTGCCACACGCAGCACACTCATGGGTCGACTCCGACAGTGGGGCCACCACGTGGGGCTTGAGTTGCCACACGTGGAAGGCGCGCTTCAGAACAGCTCTCTTCTTTTGGGTTGTCAAGTAATTGAGAACCTTCTTTGTTTTGCTTTGTTTGTTTCGATTCTCAACTGCCAAACTCTCATCACTCTCAATATCCAACATCTCGACGTCCTCAACTTCTTGAGTTGAAGGCTCCTCAACTACAGGAATGGGAGGAGTCACCACGAGCTCTTGGTCAGGCACCTCAGGGACATGCACGCTGGGCACTTCAAGCACCTCCATAACGGGCACATCAGATACCTGCGCGTCAGACTCTTCAGTCACCAATTCGATGGTCGCCTCGGCATCTTGAACGTCGGTTTCCTCAAGGTCTAAACTCTCTAACTCTTCTGGTTGGATATTCATTGCAAAAATAAATTCAATTACTGTTTAGGCGCTGCAAAAATACTAAATTACGATAACTTCACCAACTTTTAGGGTTTTGATACTATCTTCTCTTGAGGATCACAATTTCGGCGTCAACGCCGTCTTTGCCATACTCACTCACGAAGATGTGGTGCTCATCGCAAGCAATGCCGAAGCAGCGGCCTGGTGAGTCAAGGCGCTCCACTTGGTTGCACCAGTAGGTGGCGTTCTCATCGAGCAACTTCACTTTGTTGCCGTTTATCTCATACTCCATATTGACATAAGAGCCCTGTAGCACAAAGAGGTTGTTAATCTCGGGCAAACCATTGATTCCTAGTGCGTTAATTTCCTCAATGAGTTTCTGCTTGATAGGAGATGTGGCATGAGGAAGCTGGTCGGCTGGCAATTGCCAACGTTTCAGGCTAGGATAAAACTGGCGAAGCACGTTCTTATACTCCTCGCGATTGAGAGATTCTCCAGTGTTTTTGTTGTACTCGTCTACATACTGCGAGCAGAATTCCACCATTTCCTCCATCGTGAAGTCGCCCGTGAAAGCTCCATCCTTGTAGCAATAGATGCAATACTCCTCATTCTTGCTGCCATCGGCATTGGTGCCGAGCAGTTCATCGGTGAGCGGCATGCCGCAGCTTTGACAAAATTTTAGTTCCATATTTATAATCGTTTTTGTGATACAAAATTACTATTATTTATTATATATCCTTACTTAAATAATTTTTCAGAACCCATATAGGAGGCATTGTTATTAAGGGTGATAGTAGAGATGCTCAATGACCTCATTTCCCATTATCCAATCACAAAACTACGGGGATAGAAATCACTATAAAAGCGACCGTCGATTGCCGTGAACTTCAGCACGCAGTAGTTGGGATCGGTCACGCCGCCTGGGTAGTACTGCGTGTCTCCATCCCGCCAAATCATCTCTTTGCTCTTGGCATCAGTCAGCACCTCCATCGTGCCTCGCAGCATCATACCCATGAAGCCTTCGGCATCGCAGAAATAGATGCTGGCCTTGGGGTTAGCTTTGTAATGCGCCACACGCAGAGAGAAGGTGTTGGTAGTGAAATAGAATGTCTTGATACCTTCACGCACGCGCGGTGACAGCATGGCTTTAGTGCAAGGAAATCCCTCTTCATCCACCGATGAAATATAGGTGACGGTCAGAGTGTCGGCCATCTTGGCAATCAGTTCTTTTACTCCAGCCAGAGCTGGATTCTTGGGAGCCGCCTCATTGATGTTAATCTCTTTGCGCCAGCGCTTCAAGTGAGGGAAGTACATCTTCATTTGACCGATGTATTCCTCCCTAGTGATGGGCTGCGGCAGACCCTTGTTGACCTCGCCAACGAACTGGGCGCAATGCTCAATCATCTCGTCCATTGTGCAGTCCTGCAGGAACTTGCCATCCTTGTAGCAATAAATGCAATACTCCTCATTTTTGCTTCCATCGGCATTGGTGCCGAGCAGTTCCTCGGTGAGCGGCATTCCGCAGCTTTGACAAAATTTTAGTTCCATATTTATAATCTTTTTTATTATACAAAAATACTATATTTATTCTATTTCCCCACTACTATGAACAATTTTTCAACACCCATTTGGCAGGCATTATTAATAACGGTGATAGCGGGGATGATCCTTCCATTTTTTTATTGTTTTCTTTGTTCTAATTATATGTCCCTCTTCGAGAGCGGCAAAAGTTGCTAAGAGGCAAACGAAGGTGGCAGAATATTTTAATTCTATTAATGGCAAAGTGAGAGGTATTGCAAACAGCATAGCACCCGTGAGCTTGTTTGATATAGAATGAACGGCCACAAATTGTTTTTGCCGAGTAAAGCCATAGAGAATATTAAAGAGTTTGATTGCCACAATGATACCTGTCCATAAATATATCCATAGAGGAATAGCGAGTGTTGGGAGTAGTTTTATCAAGCACGCCACCACAAAGAAGCAATCGGCGGCAGTGTCTAATTTCGCGCCTAAATCACTTGCTGAATTCGTTCGTCGGGCAATCCATCCATCAAGCACATCAGATGCTCCTGCCATGATATACCAAGCGTAAAAAGCTGGTGACAGTGCTGTACAAAAAAGCAGCACAATGCTACACAAAACCCTGACTCCTGTTATAATGTTGGCCGTCATGTTTATAAACCTTTGGGGTTAAGTCCTGGAGTTTTACAGTTTACCAATTACGTCTTGCAAATTAGCCAAAAATCGCCCGGCATGGGCACCATCCATCTGCACATGATGAAACTGAAAACTGATGGGCAACGTGGTCTTGAACCACCCTTTGCGATATTTCCCCCACATGACCATAGGGTTGTTAAAATCCTTGGAATATTGGTTAACAATGCAATCTAATTCTGTTTCAATCATTGCCGATGTACCTATTATCATTGCCTCCTCTTGGAATCTGCTTTCACAGTTTTGGATCACCGATTGTGTCAGGGCCATGTAATCGTGATTGAAACGGCTCAAGTCATGTGTGTATGAGATATCGCATGAGCTGATGCCTCCTTTTTTGTTTTTCACAATCACATTGACAGCCAAGCAGTCATATTTATATAACTTGCCATGCTCGGGCAACGCATAGAACTCCTCAACTTGACTTGCCGCCTTACCGATGCACCAGCAGAGCAGCATGTTGAAACTCATGCCATGTTTTTTGCAATATCTCAGAAGCTTTGTCACCTCCATCGTCTTCACAAGAGTCACCATGGGCACGGGTGATGACATCCAGAGATTGAATGCTTCTTGGCGATTGCTGTCTTGTGGATTAATCTCAGTCTTCATTGTTTCAATAATGGTGATAGTAGGGATGCTCCTTGACCGAGTTGTAGGCCACAACCTTGCCGTCGTTGTTGAAAGTAACGACAAAAATCATCTGCTCAGGTCCGGCAATCTCGCCCACAAGCTTGCGGTAGCCCCATTCCTCGCCAGTCTCGTTGGCGTTCTTGAACAGTGGCGTTCCTAGCAGGTTCTGGATATCGCTCTTAGTCATGCCCATCTCAACTTTGTTGATTTTCACTGTGTCGCGCGTAGCAACGCAACTATTTAAACTCACACTCAAAGCTATTGATAGAAGAATAGCTGCAACAGTTGTAATAATAATGCTGTTTTTCATTGCTGTAATTATTTTAAATGTTTCACTAATCCTTAATTTTCATTCTTTTATGCTCACTCCCCCAAGGATGTTGCTGGCGATGATGTGAAGGGTGGTAGCGCCAGGAATGTTCCTGCCCACGGTCTCGTTGCCCACTCCGCCAATGAAGCTGCGGCTCTTCACCTCAATGTTGACACCAGCTGGCACCAGCAACTCAACGCCACCGGCAAAGGTGTGGATATCGATTTCCTCATCCTCGGCAATAACTGCTTGGCGCAGATCGAGACGCAGACCGCCAAAGAAAGCGTCGAGGCAGGCTCCATGGAACGGCTCGCCGTGGTAGATGTACTCGTCGCCGCCAAACCTCACGGCGCAGTTGATGCGCTTGCCGTCCTCGCCCTGAGGCACTGGACGCTGGAGCCACTGCTCGGGGTTGCGCTGATAGCTGGTCACGATGAGCTCCACACCTATTATAAGCAATAGAATGGGTCCCAAAAACTCGGTCCAAGGATGATTCCATACCCAGTCAAACCAGTTGAGATGAAAAATTCCCAACATGCTCACCAGTTTCATCATGGCGGCAACAATAAAGATGATTCCAATAATTTTTCGGCGTGTCATAATTGTACTTTTTTTGCGTGCAGTGCTGAATTGCCTGCGTTATTTCGACTGCAAAATTGCAGTAAAATTACAGTCGTTGCAAGGTTTTGGGATATTCTGCACGGGTTTGTGATGAATGACATGAAATTGGGATTAATTGAGCAAAATGTGATGAACGGTTGTGGGTGCCCTCATGGTCGTGTCTTGAAAAAGATTATAACAGAAATGATTGTAGATTAAAGATTTTGTTGTATTTTTGTGCATTAAAATCTTTTATATTACTTCTATAAATTAACTGAAGATGAAAAGAATTCTACTCATGCTTGTCTTGCTAATGGGTGTAGTGATGAGCGCATGGGCCGAGAAGACGCCTCAGGCCATCTGGTGCCGGAACAACAAAACCATGTATTTCACAAATGACGAGACGGTGTATGCTCCTGGTGACACCTACGACGGTGAGACCGTTACCAATGTGTGGAGCGGTGTTGACGTCACCAATGCCATTGGCACCACTTTAAGGCGGCCGTTGTGGGTGGATGTGGTTAGTAACAGTCTCCGGGAAGTTCGTTTTGACCCTTCTTTCAGCGACGTGAGACCAGTAAGCACCGAATCGTGGTTTGAAGATTGCCGATACCTTGCTTCGGTTGAAGGCCTTGAGTATCTTAACACCAGTGAGGTGAAAAGAACGTTGTCAATGTTCTACAACTGCAAGTCGCTTACCACGCTCGATGTCAATTCTTTTGACCTTCGTAAAGTGACTGTGGCATTGGCTATGTTTGGAAGTTGCGAGAACCTTGTCACTATATATTGCGACAACGACTGGAGTGAGATGTTTCAGGAAGAACAATATATTTTCCGCAATTGCTACAAACTCAAGGGGGCTGTTAGTTACAGCAATACTGAGGATCATGTCACCAGTGCCATGGCAAATCCTGTAACGGGCTATTTCACCAAACGCTGGCCCATCAACTTCAACCCCATTGGCAATGGCACCGTAGTGGCAAGCGACGATAATCCCTACACCAATCAGACCGTGACACTGGCCCCTGTCCCCGATGATGGCTACGCGCTATTTGACATCTTGGTGACCAGAGGCACCATGCACGATGTGGTGATTCCACACACCAATAATGGCAATGGCACCTACACATTCACGATGCCAGCCGAAGAGGTTACAGTGGATGCTTGGTTCGCTGCCGCTACGCCACAAGTCGTTTGGTGCAGCGGCAACTCAACGCTCTTCTTCACCAATCCCATGCATCAGTATCAAGTGGGCGACACCTTTGAAGGCCAGGAGGTGACGGCTGTGTGGAACGGTGATGCCGTGACCAATTCAGGAACGGGAGCTCCTGGATGGAGTGACTACAGCTCCAATGTCACAAAGGTTGTTTTTAAACACGACTTCATATATGTTAAACCTGAGAGTCTCGGCAATTGGTTACGAGATATGACCAATCTGAGTGAGATTGAGGGCATAGAATTTCTGAACACCAGCCAGGCTGAGAACATGAGCCACATGTTTGCCAACTGCAAGTTGATCCAGACCATTGACCTCAACAGCTTTGAAGTCATGAGCGGCGCCAACACCACTGGCATGTTCCAAGGTTGTGAGGCGCTCACCACCATCTATTGCGACAAGGCATGGAACATCCCCTCAATCATCTCGGCCAACATGTTCCTGGGCTGCACCAGTCTTAAAGGTGCCATTGCCTACGATAACACCTGGATCAATGGCGCATTGGCCAATCCCGATACAGGTTACTTCACCAAGCAGTGGACTTTGCATGTGGGCAATATAGAACACGGAACTGTTCGCCTCAGCGAAGCCACGCCCTTTACCAACGAGTTGGTGACAATAACCCTGACGCCCGATGCTCACTACCGCGTGAAGAATTTCACGCTCACTGGCAACTCAAGCGGATTCAACTATTATTTCAGCGACAATGGCGACGGAACTTACACGTTCATCATGCCACCCGAAGACATTACCCTGGGTGTGGAATTTTTCTGTCCTACGGCAAATGCCATCTGGTGTGAAGGCAACCATACGCTTTACTTCGATTATGACTATGCCCCGTCCCTAGGTAGCATCTATGAGGGACAGATAGTCACAAAATTGTGGACTGATGACCGGGTTACCAACACCGAATGGAACGTTCCTGGATGGAGAGGTTACGCAAAAGACGCTAAGAAAGTCGTGTTCCAAACCGCTTTCAGCACGGTGCGACCCAAAAGCCTTTATTATTGGTTCTGGAATATGTCAGAATTGGAGACGATTGAGGGCATTGAAAACCTGAATACCAGTGAGACAACCAACATGAGCAGCATGTTCTTCGGTTGTGCGAAACTCACCAGTCTTGATGTCAGTGGCTTTGATGTCAGAAAACTCCCCTCTACCATTTCGATGTTCCGAGAATGCACAAGTCTCACCACCATCTATTGCAACAACACGTGGAACAACCCCAACGCCAACAACATGTTCCTGGGCTGCACGTCACTTAAAGGTGCTGTTGCCTATAATGATACCAAGGTTAACGGAGCAATGGCTAACCCCGCCGACGGTTACTTCACCGGCAAGTGGAACTTGAACGTCGGTGACCATGATTACGGAACCATTGAACTCGCCCAGTCATGGGCCTATACCAACGACACTGTTACCGTCTCCTTCTCACCCGATGAAGGTTATGCCCTGTATGGTTGCGTCGTGAAGGGCGACAGGACAGGTAATGAGGTTGAGGTCACCATGGCCAACGACACCACTTGCACGTTTGTGATGCCGGCCGAGGCAGTCACTGTCAGCGCGTTGTTCCAATTGGCCAACGAGCCCTTTGTGGTGTGGTGTGACGACAGCAAGACATTATATTTCGATTGCAGTTTGAAACCACATGTGGGCGACACCTACAATGGCCATTCGGTGACTTCGGTTTGGAGCGGCGAGCAGGTAACGGCAACTAGCATTTACTACCCTTATTGGCATACTTCTGAAGCCAAAAAGGTGGTGTTCTCACCAGCTTTTGCCAACGTGCGTCCTAATGGTTGCGCCTACTGGTTCTATGGCTGTTCCGATTTGGAGGAGATAGAGGGATTGGAATACCTCAACACATCCGAGGTGACTACCATGGTTTGGATGTTCCGCGACTGTGGGTCGTTGAAAACGATTAACGTCAATAACTTCGACATGACCAATGTGACCGACGTCAGCTATATGTTCTTTGATTGCTATGCTCTCACTACTATTTACTGCAACAACACGTGGAACGTTGCTAATAGCTCATCCATGTTCACCTACGACACGAAACTCGTGGGGGCCGTGCATTACAACAGCAATTATCAGGATGCCAGCATGGCAAATCCCGTCACAGGCTACTTCACCGGTCAGTGGGACGTGACCATCGATGACAATATTGAGCATGGCACAGTCACATGTGAGAAAGACTGGGCTTACACTAACGAGATTGTGACGATCACCTTCACACCCGACCAAGGCTATGTGCTGGAAGCGCCCACAGTCACCATCGCCAGTGGGGATGGACAAGGTGGCACTATCCAGCTCACTCCTGGCGACGAGCCTGGCACCTACAACTTCAAGATGCCGGCTGCCCCAGTGACAGTCAATGCAACATTCGCTAGAATGTTGGGTGATGTTGACTGCGATGGTGAAGTCACCACTGCTGATATCACTGCCATATACAACTTCCTGCTCAACGAAGATGATACCTATATAGCTACAAGCGATGTTAATGGCGACGGCTTCATCACTGCTGCCGATATTACTGTCATTTACAACATCCTGTTGGGAAGTAAATAGATAAAATCTTGACTTTTACTTGTAGAAGCGGTTATCGTACTTACTGTAAGATAACCGCTTTTATTATGGATAAAGATGAAAAGACTAAAATAATGTGCAGTTGGGTTTACCTGTAAGGGTAAATAAATAGCTGAAATCTCAAGATAAATCACTGAATCATTGCATAATTGCCATCTTTTGTTTTATCTTTGCACATACACAAAAAAAATTATAGCGCATGAAACGAATATATCTAATTCTATCGTTGGGATTGCTTGCAGTAGCAGCCTACGCACAAATTCCACAAGTTTCTGACCCGCATTGCGCCTATTGCGGCGTGAACCTGAAAAAGGGTGAAGCTCACAAGAGCACTTGTCGCTATTATGAGGCGCCAAAAGAAGAATCGTCCTCTTCAAGTTCAACACATCTGAAGGATTATACACCTGTGCCCGGGATGTCATCAATCGAGCGAACATTAATCTATGAGGTTGGCGTTAATGGGAAAAAGCCATGTAGCCATTGTCGAAGCCTGATTCACCAGCCATGGTGTGAGATTATAAATATGCAAAAATGGGCCAAGCAGTATTGGGCTAAAGCTGAAGCAGCCTCGTCTGAAGCAGTTCGCAAGCAAGCCTTGTGGGACTATAAACGCATGGTTGACAATTTGAAGTTATTTATTGACCTCAATTACACTAAAGAGGCTTCTGAACCTCTTCCCGAAGTAAAAAGCAGGCTGGATATAAGCCGAGAAAAATATGGAATGCTATACAAGGTTGGAGTGAGAGGTTTTAATATAATGTGTCCTCAATGCGGTTGCGTGGTTCATGAGGGATGGTGCGGTTATGCCATGTTGCAGAAGATGGCCAATGAAGCGAAGGCCAAAGCATTAGCCGCAACCACACTGCAAGAACGTAAAGATGCGATAATCTATTTCCATGTTTGTGAAGATAACTTACTTGCTTCTTATGAGCAATCTTTAAGAGAATATAATTATAAAAAGAAACAAGAAGAGAAGGCGCAAAAAGAAAGGGAAAAGGCGCAACAACAAGCCCAAACAACCACGCAACAAAGCATTTCTCCCGCCCCTGCCGAATATCAGCACCTTTCGAGTGTTGACCTCAAGAATGGCTATGACAAGAAAATCGGTTATGGCTCTTGGGCAACTGCCTACGGAAAAACTTTCCCAAACGGTCAGGAGCTATGGGTGCTATATGACCAGGACGGCAATGAGGTAGGACAATTCTCGAAGATAGAATCAACTCCAGTGCCTTCTGGATTAGATGTGTTTTTAGTAAGAGACCTCAATGGCAAGTGGGGCGTTTACAATGCTGGTGGTTATGCTATAGTAGAACCTGCATATGAAAGCGTTAAAGTGCTTGTCGCTCAACAAGACGGCGAATCAAGGGAGTTCTACGATGTGACTTTACGCGATGGGTTGGGAATGCTGCGTCATGGCTTAATCAATGGGGCAATCGTTAGCGGAGACAATCGGACCATCCCTTGCGCGTGCGACCGCATTGAGCTGATTGACCGCAGTCCGTCAAATCGCGGTGTCTTGGCAAAATTTACGGTTGACGGAAGAATGGGTGTCATGGATGCCGACAGTGGTGATGTGCTCATCCAACCTGGTTATTCCTACATCAACACCTACTTCACGCCCAAAGGCATGTATCTCATCGCTGGCGACGGCGACAGTCTAGGAGCCTACAACGCCGAGACAATGGAAGAAATTGTCTCCCCTGGCAACGGCAAAACCCTCGACCAAGTGCGCAACATCCTTGACCAACAAGACCGATAATTCTAAATCTTTAGGCCTATGGTTTTGTGGTAAGGTAGTTTTGTTGTACCTTTGCCAGTGTTATGAGTGGAGAAAAGAAACAAACTATCACGATTCGCATTGTCAGCGTATGCTTTGCAGTAGTAGTGCTCGCCATTTTCAAGCCCTTCGGCCTTGAAGCTTGGCAGTGGCAAGCCTATGCCCACTTGATTGCTGTGGGAGGTTTGGGCATTATTTCATGCTTCATTACCGAGGCTTTATTGGTATACATCCTCAAAAAACCTGGTTCTCTCGACCATGGAGTGGATTATATCATTCGCCGCAACTTGTGGTTCCAGCTCATCAACACGCCACTCGTTTCGCTCATGATATGCCTTTACCGTCATTTTGTGCTTAGCGACAAGGTGGATGGCAACCTCCTCTCGTGGGGTAATTTCTTTGAAACGCTAGTGATTATGGCATTCTGTTCGTTTCTCATTGGTCTCTATTGGCGTTTCAAGTTCCGTGGCAAGTATCTTGCAGCCGAACTCGAGGAACTGAAGCAGATGAATGAGCAGTTGCAACTAATGCAGCAAAAATCGCCATCTAAGTCTATGCTCGACAATGAACCTGAAAAAGAGTCACAACCACAGGCGACACACCCCGATACTATCGACCTTGCTGGCACCACAAGTGAGACAGTGACTCTGCACATTCCCAATCTGCTCTACATTGAATCGGTGGGCAACTATGTGAAAGTTGTACAACTTCATGAAGGCAAAGTGGCCACTCACATGCTTCGCGCAACATCTAAACAAATTGAGGAATCTCTGAGCTGCTATCCAACTATAGTTAGATGCCATAGAGCGTTTCTTGTGAACTTGCAACAAGTGGAGAAAATCATATCTAAGGCAGGAGCTATGCAGTTACTCGTCAAGCACAGCAACGACTATCTTCCCGTCTCGCGAAGCAATATGGCTGGAATAAAACAAGCCATTGCCAACAAAAACAACCAATAAAGATAGTTTTTCGCAAGAAATCACTAAAAATCTTTTTGCAACCCTCCGAGGCATTCTACCCCATCACTACGTCGAGGATCATCATTAAAACAAAGCCCATAGCGAAACCAATGGTGCTCACATTAGAGTGCTGACCACTAGATGCTTCAGGGATTAGTTCTTCAACAACCACATAGAACATTGCACCTGCAGCAAATGCGAGCATGTAAGGCAACACGTGCAACACAGCCGATGCCAACAACACTACCACCAAAGCACCTAAAGGCTCTACGGCACCACTTAACGCCCCGATGACAAACGACCTCCAACGGCTGTTGCCTGCAGCTCTCATAGGCATGGATATAATAGCACCTTTGGGTATATTCTGAATTGCGATACCAAGCGACACGGCAATAGCACTGGTAACAGAAATATTAGCATACCCACTGTCGGCACCAGCAAACACCACTCCTACCGCCATGCCCTCAGGCAAATTGTGTATTGTAACCGCCAAGGCCAGCATCGCTGTGCGTGACAAGTGCGAGCGCATTCCCTCGGGTTTGTCGCTATCCAAATGTAAATGTGGGGTTATCACGTCAATCATCAACAAGAAACCAATGCCCAACAAGAAACCAAAGGCTGCTGGAACCACAACCCAAGCGCCCTCCCCCACTCTCATCTCCATAGCTGGAATTAGCAGTGACCATACCGACGCTGCCACCATCACACCTGACGCAAATCCAAGAAGAGCTTTCTGAAGCCTCGATGACATCTCGCCCTTCATCATGAAAACGAATGCCGAGCCGAGCATCGTGCCCAGTAAGGGAACAAGTAATCCTATAATCAATGTAGTCATTATTGTAGTGATAAAGAGATGTCATTACTAAGCAAAGTCAAGGCTTTACTCCGATAATCGTGGCATTAGAAGGCTTCCCGCGATGTATTTCGGTTTTAATAAAGCCTGCCTCGTTGAGTATTATCTTCAATTGCTCAGGAGGATAAGCAGTCATGCCCTCGCAAAGTTCGGTCCATTTAGAGTTGCTATCAACCACCTCAACCAAGATGGCAAATAGTCCACCTGACTTCAGCACACGGCGAACCTCTTGGAAACAATCAGGCAAATTAGGCCAAAAATAGACAGTCTCAACAGCTGTAACAAGGTCGAACGTCTCGTTGTCATAAGGCAAATTTTCGGCTGAACCTTGTGTCACATACACCCGTTTGTCGAGCCATTCAGCATTGAACTTACGAGCCTTCTCGACGCTCTCCTGCGATATATCAATGCCATACACCTTGCTGTTTTCACTCCTGTTAAGGAGCCGCTTCAATGTGGCCCCTCCACCACAGCCAATGTCTAGCATTTTCCATCCATCTTGAAAATCAATAAGATCAAGTCCCCAGTTAGTAAGCGGTGCGTGACAACAATTCATAAACCGCAACATGGCGCGCCCCATAGTTCCTTGCGGATTGGCGCAATTAGTAAATAATGATTTCAATAGTCCCATTTTGTAATAGATTTAGTTTGTTAATCGACTACAAAAGTACATTTGCCTGATTGGCTCGACAATACCAAAATATTGGGATTTTGGCCTTAGTTGTTACTAGAAATGGTTTGTTTTTGTTCATTTTTTTAAAAGAATTGTTGTATATTTGCAATTCCAACAAAAGTATGATATGCTTTTGGCCTATAATATCAATGACATAGAACGCATTAACACAAAAACAAAAACTTAACACACTTATGGACACTCAATATAAATTATTTTTTGGGGGAGCTTTTGCCTTCGACTCCCGTGATGAAGATTACGAAATTGCTGCCGCCGAAGACTACAGGTCGCAAATTCTAGGTAGTGTGCAAGCTTTGCTTAAGCCTAAGGACATGAGTGGCGTTAGCATTAATGATAATGTTTTCTACATAGGTCCTTTCTATTTCGAAGCCGAAAGCCGAAAGGCCGAGGACATTATTATGTGCGAGAAAGAGATGATAGAAAATTGCACCGATGCCGTTTTTGTTCTCGACGATGCGGCGTGTCCTGGCACCATTGCTGAAATCATGTACGCAAACTCGCTGCAGAAAGCCATTCATCTGTTTTATGTGAAGCATGAAGATGATGATGAAACCGAGAGCGACCTACACACACCATGCTGGTATCCGCTAATCTTCTGCCAACAGACTAACGAGAATACAAAACTCTACGAATGTGAAGACGTAACCGATGCCGCAAGAAAAGTCATAGACCTAATTACGTTCAACTATACCCAAGAATAACTTGAAGCTTGTTTATATATTTCGCCAACTCTTACAAATAGATCTATAAATAAAAATTTCCCCGAAACGCAGTTGTTTCGGGGAAAACTTTATCTATAATACTACTGTGTAAGCCAGGTTATTTCTGAGACACGCGCACGGCACGCACGGCACAACCACTTGAACGTTCGAAGGCTTCAGCAGTCACACTGGTCGAATAGAAGTAGAGGTAGTTGGCATAGTAAGATTTTGTGTCGCCTAGGGTGCGTGACCAATAGTAGCCAAGATTGCCACTTGAGAGAATGCTGCCTGAGTAAGCTTCAGCGGCAGGCAAAAATATAGATTTTCCATTCTTGCTCACCCTGTAACCTTTCACGCCGTTGCTTGTAGTCCACGTCCAAGTGCACTTGGTGCGCAACTCATCTAGCTGCTCTTTAGATGGCATGCGCCACTGCGAGCTCCAGTTGACTGAGGCGGCATCGTCTTCAGGGTCAAGTTCGGTCTTGCCATCGGTAAAGCCATTGTTGCCATGGGTGCTGATTGTGCAGTATTTGGTCATCTTATTCCATCGGCCGTTGCACCACTGGTAGGTGCTCCAGTCATAGACTTCCTTGGGAGTGGTCTCGCCCCATGCAAAGTGGTCGCCGAACTCTTCGGGAGCATTGGCTCCAATGTTCATCGTTGCCCACAGCGTGCCGCTTGGCAATCCTAAGTCGACATATTCATGGGTGTCTTCTGGTGGGATAAGGCCTAACAAGATGTTGTATACCACCGTCACGTCACCACTTGTGACATAACCATCTCCGTCGACATCACTAGTAGAGAAAAAAGTCATGTCTTCATTGAGAATGTAGTTGTAAAGTACTGTGACGTCATTAATTGTGACGTGTCCGTCACCGTCCACATCGCCATAGACGGCAGCTTTACTATTAACGGCAGCACTTGCGCCAAGACTGATGCACATGAGCATCAAGAAAATAGATAATAACTTTTTCATAATAATATGTTTTTGTTTCTGATAAGCGCAAAGATAGTAGTTTTTGGTAGAACTTGCAAATCTTAACTTAATTATCATGTAATTACCAAATGAATCATTTGTGACTCTATATTGATGTCGTTGGTTGAAATCCCACAAAGTTCATCAAGAGTATTTATTAAAATTTTGAGCCACAAGTACAAGTCTTTTACTATGGCAACCCTTAATAAAGCATAAATCTTACTTTTATAAACCATTGACTATCTCATTACTAACATCAAGGTGCGTGACAAACTTTTTGTCACGTTCTTTGTTGTTTGCGGTGATGATAGTAACTTTGCAACCGAAACAAACGAAAAGTTACTAACACTATAAATCAAAAGATAAGATGTTACGAGATATCATAGTAGATCCTCATTATCCCGACTGCCCCATACGCAACATCCTTTCACGTATCAGCGACCGATGGTCAATGCTCATTCTACTCACGCTTGACGGCAAGCAAGAGCCTATGCGCTATTCCGACATACTCGCTGCAATCCCTGACATCTCCCAGAAGATGCTGACGGTGGCACTAAAGAATCTTGAAGCCGATGGACTGGTGCAGCGTCATGCTTATGCCGAAATACCACCACGCGTTGAATACAACATAACTGAAAGGGCTAAAACGTTGATGCCTCATATCAATAGCCTTGTTGGATGGGCATTGGAAAATCTCGCCGACATTCTTAATGACAGAAAAAACTATTCATTAAATAAAAAACATTAAACAGCTATTTAAAATGAAAAAGATTGAAACTATTGCACAAGGCAAGAATTTTGCCGCAGCCAACTTTGGCAAACTCAGTGAGATTATTGAACACGAACTGCCCATGGGCCCCGATTTCACGCTTCAAGGCAAGGTTTTCGGTGGACAGGCCGTAGGCGCTGCAGCTGGTGAGTTCTCGTTCCAAACCCTAGTCCCCGGTCAGGACAGTGGCTTCCTGCACACCCACAAGACTCACGAGGAGCTGTATTTTATCCTGCATGGTGAAGGCCAATACCAAGTTGATGGTGAGATAATCCCAGTGACCGAAGGCAGCGTGATTAGAGTTTCACCCGAAGGTAAGCGTGCATTGAAGAACACAGGCAGCGAGAACCTGACCATGCTTTGTGTTCAATACAATGGCACTCCTTTCACCGAGAAAGACAACCCAATGGTTGATGGCACAATCCTTCAAGAACCGCTCAATTGGTAATACAGTTTAGTTTTTTCACAACTCCATAATTTTGTATACAACGCAGAATTATGGAGTTTTTTATGCCGCATTGAATTCAGAATAAAGATGCAAAAAATCATGTTAAGAAAGTGATTATTTTATCTTTTGTTGGATATATAAATGAAAATACTTATTTTTGTAAATCATTTTAAGTAATAACCGAATTATACTTTTAATATTATAAATCTAAAAATTACAAAACGATGAACACCAAGATTATTCGATTCATTGCAATAGCGTCTGTTGCTGTTTTGATTGTAGGAACAGTTTTTGATGCCAACGCCAAGAAACGTAGCAACAAGGTTAAGCCAGTAAAATCCATAGTGCAAAAAATCAAAAATCTAGAGACCATTCCCCTATCCTCTTATGATGACTGCAAGGCTTTAAAAAGCAAAATCGAAGCTGTGGCAGTGCCATGCTTCCAAAAGTCGATGGATAAGAATGCTGTCACCAAGGCACAAAAGACCAAGGCTGTATTGTCACAACTCGACGAATATGCGGCACAAGTGCTAGAACAGTCTTCCAACTTTGACATGGCCGATGCAGGTTACATTCACAAGATGTCGAATAGCTACTTCACTTTCGACACTTATGACCAGATGCTCAGCAAAGCATCATCAAGCGAAGCACGCAAGGCAATTGAAAGCGAAATTGACACATGGATATCGTTACAGAATGCGCTGCAAGACTATTGTTCCAATGCCAGTTATCTCGAGAGCTATGGAGGATCAATGGCTCTTCTAGGAGCCTCAGGCAGTGGATGGACACTTTCACAAATTCGTTATAACGACTTTGGCGAACTGTTAAGAATAGGCACAAAAGCAACAGCATCAAAGGAATCGCTGGGTGACATGGATATTGCAACAACTATCATCCAGAACATGGAAAAAAACGCTAAAAAACTAATGGAGTCGGTCGACGATGATTTCAAGAAAACTCAAGCCGAATATTACAACAATTTTTCTAAAGGTATTACCGATGCTACCAAGAAAGTGGCAGACGCCATGCCCAAGTGGCTCGTAGCACGCAATAAAATGCTACAATACACAGCCAACCCCAAAGAGGCAGCCGAAACCACAAAATCCCTTCTTGAAGATATCAAGAAACTAACTAACAATGAGTTATAATATGGCACATTAAATTAAATCGCCATTATTATTTGGGGCAAAAGTAATGGGCAAAAAAACGTTTTCTAGTAGCGTTAAATCATCATTTGGAATTAATAAATATTATGTATAAGGTATCTGTCGTCACTCCATTCCACAATGTTGAGCTAGGTATTTTCGAAAAAGCTTATCAATCGATGAAATCTCAAACCATCGGTTTTGAAAACATCCAATGGATTGTCATCGCGCACAACTGTGAACCTCACTATTTACCTGCCCTGCAAGAGATGATGGGTAAGCACGACAACGTCATCGTGCGTGGGCTTGACAATGACGTCCACACGCCATCATCGCCCCGGAACTATGGCATGCAGTTTGCCACAGCGCCATACCTTGGTTTTCTGGACGCAGACGACAGTTACACTCTTCATTGTCTTGAAGAAGCCTATAACAACATCCGAGAAACCAAGTCCGACGTGCTGATCTTCCGTCGTGAGTCAGAACTGGAAGACCCCTCGCTGGTGCCACTGACTGAGCTGGTGGGGTGGAATCAACTGGAATCGCGCATCGTCGTTGAGCGCGACAACTGGTGCGAGGAGAAGATGTTTTTGGGCGTAGGTTGGGGTATCGTCACGTCTAAAGTGTTTGATCGGGAGTTCCTGGTTGAGCATTCGCCGCACGGCAATGCTATCATCCGCATCGTAGAGTGACATACATCAAAAATGGGACATCTGCGTAGACCTGTCGCATGCTTGTACACATGTAAACTCAAAATAACTCTATTATTAACTTCATAAACTTATAGTGTATGAAAAAAATCTTACTCATTGTCTCATTGCTGATGGTGGCGTTTGCAGTACGGGCATTGCCATTTGTGACAACACCCAGCCCCACCACTCTTCCCATCCACTGGTATCAGCTGATAATTAACGGCAAGTATGTTTATTTTGACCCAAACGCGGATATTTTCGATCAGATTAAATTGACTCCCACGGCATCAACCGAAGACAATTTCCTTTGGTGTTTTGTACAAGTCTCATCTGACAAGATTGTGATTTATAACAGAGCAGCCAACGGATATTTTGAAGAGGACCAATTCGTTACTTATGACATAAACAGTTCATACATTTGCCACGTTGTGGAGAGAGCAGCTGGCGGTTTCTTTATCCGCTATTATCATACCGGT